>NZ_LT629689.1:5552500-6152500 GCF_900102035.1 Pseudomonas extremaustralis | reverse complement strand
CTTCGCCGTGCTGCTCAGCAGCCCCAACCCGACGCGTTTCGACAGTGACAGTGAATTGCCCGATCCCTATGACGGCTTGGTGGAGGGCGTGCATGGGCACCTGGAGATTCATGACTGCATGGGCTGCCCGCTGTTTGTCGATGACAAACCCTGGGGCCTGCTGACCCTCGACGCCCTCGACACCGAACGCTTCGAACGGGTCGAACTGGATGCCCTGCAAGCCTTCGCCAGCCTCGCCGCCGCCACGGTCAATGTGGCCGAACGCATCGAGCGCCTGGCGTTGCGCGCCGAAGACGAGCACCAGCGCGCCGAGATCTACCGTCAGGCCAGCGGCCAGCAGCACAAAGAGATGATCGGCCAGAGCAAGCCCCACAAGCGCCTGGTGGAAGAGATCAGCCTGGTGGGCGGCAGCGACCTCACCGTGTTGATCACCGGCGAAACCGGGGTCGGCAAAGAGCTGGTGGCCCAGGCGATCCATGCCGCATCGTCCCGCGCGGACAAACCGCTGATCAGCCTCAACTGCGCCGCCCTGCCGGAAACCCTGGTGGAAAGCGAGTTGTTCGGCCATGTGCGCGGCGCCTTTACCGGCGCGCTGAACGAACGCCGGGGCAAGTTCGAGCTGGCCAATGGCGGCACGTTGTTCTTGGATGAAGTCGGCGAGTTGTCGTTGACGGTGCAGGCCAAGCTGCTGCGCGTCCTGCAAAGCGGCCAGTTGCAACGCCTGGGCTCGGACAAGGAACACCAGGTGGACGTGCGCCTGATCGCCGCCACCAACCGCGACCTGGCTGACGAGGTGCGCAACGGCCGTTACCGTGCCGACTTCTATCACCGCCTGAGTGTCTATCCGCTGCAAGTACCGGCGCTGCGCGAGCGCGGACGCGATGTGTTGCTGCTGGCCGGTTTCTTCCTCGAGCAGAACCGTTCACGCATGGGCCTGGGCAGCCTGCGCCTGACCAGCGACGCCCAGGCCGCGCTGCTGGCGTATAACTGGCCGGGCAATGTGCGGGAGCTGGAACATTTGATCGGACGCAGCGCGCTAAAAGCCCTGGGTAACTGTCGCGAACGTCCGAAGATTCTCAGCCTGAGCGCCCAGGACCTGGACCTGCCCGCCGTCAGCGCGCCGCCGATTGAAGCGCCGGCAGACGCGCCCCCCATCATCACCGGCGACCTGCGCCAGGCCACCGAGGACTATCAGCGCCAAGTGATCAACGCCTGCCTGGAACGCCACCAGCACAACTGGGCCGGCGCCGCCCGCGAACTGGGCCTGGACCGCGCCAACCTGGGCCGAATGGCCAAGCGGTTAGGACTCAAATAAGCCTGGTCACCCTCCCACATTAGATGTGCTCGGCCTTGAAGACAGGCTTCACCGGCTGAGCCGGCTTGGGCTTACGAAATACCAGCACATTCCCCAGCATCACCAGCACCAACCCGGCCAACGCCGGCGCGGTCCACTGGTAGCCCTCGGCAAACGCCGACACATTCAGCGCCACCACCGGAAACAGCACCGTGCAATAAGCCGCCCGCTCCGGCCCCATGCGCCCCACCAGCGTGAGGTAAGCGGTGAAGCCGATCACCGAGCCTGGAATCACCAGGTACCCCAGCGCGCCGATATACCGCGCGCTCCAGTCCATCTCAAAGGGAATACCGCGCACCGCACAATAGGTCGCCAGCATCGCCGAACCATAGGCCATGCCCCACGCGTTGGTGGTCAACGGCCGGAGCCCGGCCTTTTGCTGCAGGCTCGACAGCATGTTGCCGGCCGAAAAACACATCGTCCCGAGCAACGCCAGGCCCAGGCCGAGCAAGGTCTGCGGGCTGGCGGTGTGTCCCGCCAGCTCCGGCCAGAACAGCAAGCCCAACCCCAGCAAACCCAGGCCACCGCCCATCAGGACATTGCGTGCCACCCGCTGGCCGAAAAACACCCGGGCGTTCAGCGCGTTCCACAAGGTGGCAGTGGAAAACACCACCGCCACCAGCCCGCTGGGGATCCATTGGCTGGCCGTGAGAAAGCACATGAAGTTCACGCAAAACAGGCACAACCCTTGGGCCAGGCAGATGAGATGGCCGCGCCGGTTCATCACCTGCAGCCTGCGACTGACCAGCAACAGCGCAAACAACACCAGCGCCGCCAGGGCGAAGCGATAGACAATCGAGACGGGAATCGCCACGACGCCCAGTTGCCATTTGAGCGCGATCCAGGTGGTGCCCCAGATCAGCACGGTGAGTGAATACAGGAAAAGGTTCATAGCGGGCTCCATCGATTGAGCCACAGTGTCGCCTTCGGCCTGTGTCGTGCTCTTGCACAATCTTGCGCTTTTGTCGGGCGACGGGATCACAGCGCCAGCCGTCGGGAGTAGGATGCAAGACGTCGGAGAGTACGAACCATGTCTGAGCTGCAATCCCTGCATGTCTTTCAAGCCCTTAGCCGCTCGCCCCACGCACGCCTGGAAGCCTGCGCCGAGCTCGGTGACGGCCTGTCCGCAGCCCTGTGGAGTAACCATCACGACTCGCAGGATTACCAGGCCCCCAGCCATCACACCTTGTCCTGCTACATCGGCGGCGGCACCGGGACGTTTCGGCGCGATCAACCGGGCACCAAGGGCGGCCCAGACAAGCTGTGCATCCTGCCCGCCGAGCACCGGTCGGGGTGGGTGATCAACGGCGAAATCCGCTTGGCCCATGTGTATTTCAGCCAGGAACAGTTTGCCCTGGGCTGCGTCACCCTGCTCGACCGCGAGCCGCGCGCCTTGCAACTGCACGAAAGCACCTTTCTGGAGGACGCAAGCCAGGCCCGGCGCTTCCACCAGTTGATCGCCCTCAATTGGCACGAGCCTGCCGAACGTTTGCTGACCAGCAGCCTGGCCCATGAAATGCTCAGCCACACCTTGCTCAGCCAAGTGGGCGCCCGCGACGGCCTGCGCCTCAAAGGCGGGCTGGCGGCGTACCAGCGGCGGCTGTTGGTGGAGTACATCGACCAGCACCTGGAAGAGCCGATCAGCCTCGGGCAACTGGCCGGGATGTGCACGCTGTCCGAATACCATTTTGCGCGGATGTTCCGCCAGAGCTTCGGCCTGCCGCCCCATCAATACCTGTTGGCGCGACGCCTGACCCGCGCACAGGCCTTGCTGCGCAGCGGCGCCCTGCCCCTGGGCGAGATTGCCTGGATGTGCGGTTTTTCCAGCGCCAGCCACTTCACCCGGCGCTTCCGCCAGGCCATGGGCGCCACGCCCGGCGAATACCGCCAGGCGTTCTGCACTTAAGCCATCAGCCCGAGCATTTTCGCCTTGGCCACCGCTTGGGTACGCCGCTCCACGCCCAGCTTGCTGTGGATGCGCCGCGCGTGAGTCTTGACGGTGTGCAGCGAGATGAACAGGCGCTCGGCGATTTCCAGGTTGGAGCTGCCCAGGGCGATCAACTGCAGCACTTCCAGTTCGCGCTGGCTCAGGGGATTGTCCACCGTGCCCGGTGCGGACACTTGCGGCTCCATGCCCAACTCGCTCAATAACCCCGGCGCCCGCAAACGCAGTTCGCGCACCGCCTGCTGTACCTGGCAGCGCGCCGCCAGCTCCATTCCCGCGTGCAGCGAGCGACGCGCGAGGGCCGCATCGCCCAGGTGCCAGGCGACTTCGCCCAGCGCCAGGTGCAGCTCGGTTTCCAGGCAGAGCATGCCGCGCTGGTGGGTGGTTTCCAGCAGGGCGCTGAGCCGTGCCAGCGGTTGATCGGCACAGCCCAGTTTGACTTCCGCCAGCACCAACAGGTATTCGAGACGCGGGATCAGCTCCAGGGTGGCCGGCGGCGCTTGTTTGGCCTGGGGCCCGCGAAAATGCCGGAGGACGCGGCGCAGCGCTTCCACGGTCAATTCGGCGCGGCCCTGCTGCAACCAGAAGTGCCCGCTGACCAGCAGCAAGACCGCGCGGTACACCGTGTCCGGCACCTGGCGTTGCTGCATCAGCCGCTCGGCCTCGCGCAGCTGGAAAAACGCCTGGGCGTAATCGCCACGGTTGGCGGCCAGCAGGGCCAGGCCGAGAAACCCGTAAAGCACGCGCTTGTCCTGGCTGGGCAGGCACAGCGTCAGGCCGGTTTCGAAGCACTCGGTGGCCAGGGCGTCCTGGCCCTGGCGCAACGCCAGATGCCCACGGCGCAGGGCGATGCGTCCCACCAGGGGCCCGGTCTTGAGCCGTTGCTTGAGCAGCATCGCCTGGACATTTTCCAGCAGGCTTTGCGCTCGATAAGGTGCGCCGCGCTGTTCCAGCAATTGGGCGTGATCGAGTTCGAGCAAGGCCTCGAGCAGCAACGACCCATGGGCCCGCGCCAGGCACAACGCTTCGCGGTTCAAGCCCTGGGCCACGTCCAGCTCACCGCGCAGCAAGGCTTGCTGGGTCAGCCCCGACAGGCACATCAAGCGTGAGGTCCAGGCGCTGTCGGGCAAGGCTTGCAGCGCTTCGAGAAAATGCACCCGGGAACCCTCGGCATCACCGCCCAAGTGCAGCAACCAGCCCCACTGCGCTTGCCAACGCGCCAGCAGATGCCGCTGCTGCGCCGCCGTCGGTTGCGGGGTAAATCGGGCCAATTGGTCGATGCATTGCGCGGCCTGGTCGAAGCGCCCGGCGAACAGCAGCGCCGCCGTCACCAGGCCCACCAATTGCGCCGAGCAGAGCATCCATTCATCGCCATGCTGTTCGTGCAGGCGCAGCAACAGCGCGGCGTTCTGCTGGCGGAACAGGTCCTCGAAACTGAAGTGCTGCAACAGGCTCACCGCCACTTCATATTCTTCGGCCAACAGTGCCTGCTCGAAGGCGGCCTGCCAGTCATGTTCGGCGGTGAACCACTGGCAGGCGCGTCGATGCCAGGAGCGCTTGGCCGACCAGGGTTCATCGCGCAGCAGTTGGGCCAGGGGCGGAAAAACCTGCAGCCAGTCGGTGTCTTCCCACGGCTGGATAAACGCGCCGAGGGCTTGCAGGTCGCGCAGGTATTGATCGCCGTCGCCATGGCCGAACAAGTGTTCGCACAGCCCGGCATTGAAACGCGGCAAATGCGCCAGTACCCGCCAGGCATCGGCCAGTTCCGGCGGCAACGTGCTAAACAGTTCGTGTTGCAGATAGTCGAGCAAGGTCTTGTCGGGATGACCATCGCCGAGCAAAGCGATGCGCACCCCGGCACACCAACCGGCGCTGAACTGCAGCACGCTGTCGACGGACTGGCCGGGCGCCTGGCTGAGCAGGTGCTGGATTTCCGCCGGGCTGAACGCCAGTTCGGCGCCACACTCGAGCAGTTCATCGTCGAGCAGCAAGCGTGGCCAGTTGCAGGCCGGGCGGCGGCGCGCGCCGAGCCACCAAGTCAAATTCGGGCTGGCGGCGGTCAGCAGGCGGTCGAGCAACGCGTCGGTGTCGGGCGCGGGCAATCGGCAGAAATCGTCGAGGAATACCCAGGCCGGGGTTTGCCAGCGACCAAGGTCCAGCAGCAGCGTGGCTTCATCGGTAAAGGGCAGGCCGAGGTTTTGCGCCAGGCGCTGGCACAGGTCGAGAGGGCTGAGGGCCACGCCGTTGAGCGGCAACCAATACACCTGGCAACCGCTGGGGGCCTGCAAGGCGCACTCGCCGAGCAACGCGCTCTTGCCACTACCGCCGGGGGCGCACAGCAACCTGACCCGGGCCTGCGCCGCCAGCAACGGCTCGGCCAGGCGCGGGCGCAACAGATGATGAGCGGACAGCCGGGGCATGAATCCAGGACGGTCCAGGCAGCGTGTCATGGCGGTCATTGCTGCATCCTGCGTTCTTATTGTTTTGCAACCTGACGCCTACCCTAGTCCTGTGGCCGGCGGTTGTTGAAGAAGTATTCAGCGGGGTGATTGACAGGCATGCATAAAACCCAATGTGAGAGGGCTTGCTTGCGATGGTGGGGTGTCAGTCAGTTTATCTCTGATTGAAAAACCGCTATCGGGAGCAAGCCCCCCACATTGGGTTTGCTCTGCCTTGGGGGGAGGCCTCACTGGCGAAGCCGGCCTGGATCTCATGGCTAAGCAGTCATGACCGGCCAGATCACTGGGTCAAGTGTGCGAGGGGGCTTGCTCCCGATAGCGATGGGACAGTCGACACCTGCCTGAACTAAACCACCGCTATCGACAGCAAGCCCCCTCCGACATCTCACAGGGAGATCAGCGCACCCCCGTGGCTCTCAATGCCGCCGGGGTGTAATCCGCCGCCTTCGCCGCAAAGCCGAACACAAAGCTGCTCTTCTCCTCGTTCTTCATCCCCAGGGCGATGTAGCGCCCGGCAATGATGTCGTAGAGGGTTTCCACGGTATACGCAGGGGTCTGGTGATCGTAGTAGAACTGCGCATGGCCCTCGGCGACCCGCCACAACTGGCCACGGCCATCGTAGTGATCCACCAGCGCCACTTGCCAGCTGTCTTCGTCGATGTACATGTGGCGCTTGGCGTAGATATGCCGCTCGTTCGGCTTGACGGTGCCGATCACTTCCCACACCCGGTGCAGCTCATAGCGGGTCAGGTCTTGGTTGATATGCCCGGCCTTGATGATGTCGTCGTACTTGAGCGACGGTGAGTCGAGCTTGTAGCTGTTGTAGGGGATGTACATCTCCTTCTTGCCCACCAGTTTCCAGTCGTAGCGGTCGGGCGCGCCGGAGAACATGTCGAAGTTGTCCGAGGTGCGCAGACCGTCGGACGCCGTGCCCGGCCCGTCGTAGGCCACTTGCGGCGCACGGCGTACGCGGCGCTGGCCGGCGTTGTAGATCCATGCCAGGCGCGGTTCCTTCACTTGGTCGAGGGTTTCATGCACCAGCAGTACGCCGCCCGCCAGACGCGCCGGCGCGGTAACCGACTGCTTGAAGAAACTCAGCACGTTGGCCGCCTTGGCCGGGTCCATGTCCGGGATCAACTGCGGCACGGCCACTTCTTCCTCGAAGCGGATCGGCGTGTAGCTGCCGTTGGTCTGCGGTGTGGCCTGGGTGATGATGCGCCGCAGGTTGCCGCCGTGGTAGCGGGTGATGTGGTTCCACAGCACCTCCACGCCATTCTTGGGGATCGGGAACGCGTAGTAACGGTTGCCGGTGAAACCCTCCAGGCCATTGCCATCGTTGATCGGCTTGACGTTCAGCGCGCTGCGCTTGATCGACTCGTAGATCTCCGGCGGCAGATTGACCGTGCGGTGGGTCGGGTACACCGGGATCTTGTAGGTCTCGGGGTAACGCTTGAACATCGCCACCTGGCCTTCGGAAAGTTTGTCCTTGTACTTGTCGACGGTGGCCGCGGTGATCACGAACAGCGGTTTTTCGTTGGCGAACGGGTCGGCGAGGAAGCCTTTGCTGTCCACCGCACCGGCGTTTTTCGGAATGCCGCCGGTCCAGGCCGGAATCGAGCCATCGGCGTTGCCGGCCTTTTCCGCGCCGATCGGCGTCAGGGTGGTGCCCAGCTTGGCCGCCTCTTCCGGCGACACCGCCGCCATCACGTGGGTGGCCAATAGACTCAGGGCCAGCACTGCAATTGTCTTACGCATGGATTGTTGTCCTTCTTTAAGCCAAATCAGAAGTTCACGCCAAAGCTGAGGGCGAGGAAGTCGCGGTCGGTCAGGGTGTTGTAATCGCCGCCAAAAAAGTCGGTGTAGCTGAGGCTGGCGGTGTAGGTGTTGCGGTAGTCCGCATCGACGCCGACGCTGATGGCCTTGGCGCCTTTGTTGAACAGGCCGTTGGGGCCGTAGCCGGCGACGTCGTGGGACCAGGACAGGTTGGGCTTGAGGTTGATCCCGGCGAACACGTTGTTGTAGTCCAGGATCGCCCGCGCGCGGTAGCCCCACGAGGTGGAGGTGACGAAGCCATCGGTGTCGCCTTGGAAACCGTAGGCGCCATACACCGAGTCGCGGCCGTAACGCAGCTTGGATTTATCTTCCAGGCCGCCGACATGCACGATGGCCGCTTCGCCCACCAGGGTCAGGCGTTCGGCGCCCAGCACCTGGTCGAAGAACTGGGTCATGGTGCTTTGGATCTGGGTGATTTCCTTGCGGCGGTAGCCTTTGTTGTCGGCGCCGAAAGAGGAACTGATCGGCGAGGCTGCGTTGCCGGCAATCGGGTTGATCAGCGCCAGGGTCAGGTCGGTGGTGTTGAGTTGTACCGGGGCATTGGGGCGATAGCTGATTTCCCCGGTCCACGCCGTGCCGGTGGGCAAGGTGGTGGAGAAGCTTGCGCCATACAGGCGGATGTCTTCCGGGTAATCCAGATAGTACTGGCCACGGCCGAGCATGGTGCTCTGGGCCAGGGCCGAACCGAAGCCGGCGGGGGCGGCCGCGGCAATCCCGCCGATGGTGGCGAGGTTAGTGTTGGCGGTGATCGTGCCCACCATCGGGGTACGGCTGTGGTAGTTCATGAAGTACAGGCCGTACTCGGTGTCGTCGCCCAACCAGCGCAAGGCTGCGCCGAACTGGCCGGAATCCCGTGCATCGCGATCGCCAGCACGTTGCACCACCACGCCTTCGCGGGTCACCACAAAGCCTTGGCCGCGCGCGGCCGCGATCGGTTGCAACGGCGCAATCGCCGGGCTGCCCACCGTGTAGTTATTGGTGCAACCATCCGCCGCCACGTCACCGCCGAAGAAGGTGCCGCAGTTGTCCAACACGGTCTGGTCCCACTCCAACTGGTAGAAGCCTTCCACGGTCAGTTGATTGGTCAGGCTCTGGGACGCGAACAGCATGTTGACCGGAATCAGGCCTTCCTTGATCTCGGCGCCCGGACGGCGGAACGCCGACACGTCAATCGGGTTGATGCTGTTGATGGAGTTGCCGATGAAGGTGCTTTCGCCCCAGCTGACCACCTGCTTACCGGCGCGCACGGTGCCCGGCAGGTCGCCCAGGGAATAGTTGTGGTAGACGAAGGCATCGAGGATCTGCGCGCCGCTGGACTTGGCGCCTTCCTTGCGGTTGTGATCACTGATCTGTTTGAACTCGCGGTCTTCGTCCTTGAGTTCGAAGTCATACCAATACTTGCCACGCACGAACACACCGGTGTCGCCGTACTTCAGTTCCAGGTCATGAATGCCCTTGAAGATCTTCGAGAACGTTTCGCCCTTCTTGAAGTTCAAGCGCCCGTCATCGCCGGTGGACGCCTGGCCGGTGCCGCCATTGACGGTGCCCACGAGGCTTTTATCGGCATCGCGCATGCCCCAGCTCGCGCCCACCGACAGCGAGGAATCGAATTGCCCTTCGATCTCGCCAATGTTGAATGAAACAGCCTGTGCCTGGGCACAGCACCCCAACGCAACCGCAGCGGCCAGCGCCTGTGGCCTGAAGATGGCGCGCATTGTTGTTCTTGTCATGCGTCTTCCCCGGTGAGTGACAGAAGGCCCCACCCTACTGCCGCGCATCAGGAGCGATAAGCGCACCAAGGAGGGATTCGTGTTGTCGCTCGAAAGGATGACAGGCCGCTCTGGCCGGGGCCTGAACAGGCCCATGGACGGGGTGGATGGTGGCTTATCAGGGCAATGGATGGCGCACCGCAGAACTGTTGCGCTATCCGTAACAGTCCTTGTCCTGAAGTGCTATTACTCATTTTGTTACAAGCGACTATTCTGGCCTCGCTTTCAGGGCAAACCGCCCACTTCCGCAACAGGAAGGCAAGCCAGATTTGAATGGATTGATGAACGTTTTCAATCTGTTACCAGTGTTCACTGACGTTGATTTGTAGCTCCTTAATCTAACGTCTTACTTCAGCCGCTGCTCTTGTAGCGGCTTTTTTTTGCCTGAAATAAAACGGGGCGCCATGAGCGCCCCGTTGGATTGGGTCTTTTCAGACAACGATCACAGGCTGTATTTCTGCAAGTTGGCCATCATCTCCTTCAAGGCCTCGATATTGTCCTTGGGATGGACGGCGCCCTCGAAGTCGCAGATCTGCTGCCAGTGCGCCGCCACGTCCTCGGGCGAGAACCCCGCCTCGGGGTCGAAACCCACGCCCAGGCTGCGTTCCCAGCGGGTTTTGCCGATCCAGCCACCGCCCACCTCGAACAACCCCGAGGTTTCCTGGCACGCCTCGCTGCCCAGGTACACCACCAGCGGGCTGACCAGTTCGGGTTTGAGGCGTTCGAATACTTGTGGTGGAATCAGGCCTTCGGTCATGCGCGTGCCGCCAGTGGGGGCGATGGCGTTGACCAGGATGTTGTTCTTGCGCCCTTCCAGGGCCAGGGTGCGGGTCAGGCCATACAGGCCGAGCTTGGCCATGCCGTAGTTGGACTGGCCGAAGTTGCCGTAGATGCCCGAGGTGGACGCGGTGAAGATCACCCGACCGTAGCTTTGCTCACGCAGATGGGGCCAGGCGGCGCGGGTGACTTTGTAGGCACCTTCGACGTGCACCCGGTAAACCAGGTCCCAGTCGCTGTCCTCCATTTTGTGGAAGGTCTTGTCGCGCAGGATGCCGGCGTTGTTCACCACCACATCGACGCGACCGAAGACGTCGAGGGCGTTGTGCACGATTTTGTCACCGTCGGTGACAGAGTCATGGTTGGCCTCGGCGATACCGCCCGCGGCACGGATCTCGGCCACCACCCGGTCGGCGGCCGAGGCATTGGCGCCCTCGCCTTGGGTGGAACCGCCCAGATCGTTGACCAGAACCTTGGCCCCGTGTCGGGCGAACAGCAGCGCATGGGCCCGCCCCAATCCGCCGCCGGCACCGGTGACGATCACGACCTTATCTTGAAACTGCACTGACTGACTCATACCGAACTCCAATGGCGACAAGGGGAATGGGTCGAGTGTCCGGCAAGGCGTCGCGGGTCACAATAAATACGGCTGCGGCTGAATAGTGCCCGATAAGGCCAGGGGATGATTGCCCACAGTCCCGTAGGAGCGAGCTTGCTCGCGAAAAACCCAGGAGCACCGCGCGGCATCAGGTTCCCCGCGTTATCGTTGGCGATCTTCGCGAGCAAGCTCGCTCCTACAGAATTCGCGGTTAGGAATAGGCCACGCGCGCGATCGAATGACTGACCTGCTCACGAAAGGCCAGGTAGTGCTTGAGCACCTGCACCGGTGCCTCGATCTGCGGATAGTGGCCGATATTGGCCAGCAGCACCGTGTCGGCGTGAGGCACCAATTGCTGGTAACGCTCGACCATGTGCGCGCCGGAGATCGGGTCGATCTCGCCGTCGATTACCCGCAGCGGCACTTCGCCGCGCTGCATCGCGCTCACCCAGCGTTCACGCAGGCGCCGACGCTGGGGAATATAGGCGATCAATTTATGCAGGATGCGCGGGCCCTCATTGCAGCTGATCAGGCTCCAGAAATCGTCCAGGGCGCTTTCGCTGGGGCGGGTGTCGGGGCCGAAAATCAGGCTGAAGTTGTCGGCCAAGGCATTGCGTCCGAACGCGCGACCAATCATCCAGCCCAGGGGGCTGAGCAGCAGTTTTTGCACCAGCGCCGTGCGATGGGTTTCGGGAAACAGCCCACCGTTGAGAAACACACAGCTGGCCATCTCGAACCGGCCTTCATAATGCCGCGCCAACAGTTCCTGGGCCACGCTGTCACCGTAGTCGTGAGCCAAGACGTGAACCGGCTGCGTCACCCGCAGGTGTTCCAACAGGGCCTGTTGCAGGTCCGCCTGCTCCAGCAGGCAATAGGCGTGGTCCAGCGGTTTGGCCGAATCGCCAAAGCCGAGCATGTCGCAGGCAATCACCAGGTTGCGTTGGGCCAAGGGTTGCCACAGGTAATGCCAGTCCCAGCTGGCGGTGGGGAAGCCGTGGATCAGCAACAGCGGTTCGCCCTGCCCCGCCACCCAATAGCGGATGGCGCGGCCGCGAAAGACGAATTCCCGCGCGTGCTTGCGCCAGGCTCTGAGCGGGATCTCGGCGAGCGGCATCAACTTTTATACCCAGGGTCTTGACTGTCCAGCTTGCGCAGCAACGCCGGCCAGGCCAACGCACCGCCCATACCTTGTGCGCTTTTGGTGACCGCCGCCACCATCGCCTTGGCCCCGGCAAGAATCGGCGCGTCGATGGCGATCAATTCAACCCCGCCGCTTTGCGCCAGCACTTGGATCTCGCAGGCACGCTGGAACGTGAACATCATCAGGAAGGTATCGGCGATGGTGCCGCCGCAGGTCAGCAGACCGTGGTTGTGCAGCATCAGGAAGTTTTTGTCGCCAAGGTCGGCCTGCAAGCGGGCCTTCTCTTCGTGGTTCAACGCCACGCCTTCGTAGGCGTGATAGGCCAGGCTCGACAACACGAATATCGACTGCTGGCTGATCGGCAGCACGCCCTGCTTCTGCGCCGCCACCGCGACACCGGCGGCGGTGTGGGTGTGCAGCACGCACGTCACGTCATGACGAACTTCATGGATGGCGCTGTGGATGGTGTAGCCCGCCGGGTTGATCTCGTAGGGGCTGTCCATCCGCTTGTTGCCGGCCTGGTCGACCTTGACCAGGCTCGAGGCGGTGATCTCATGGAACATCAGCCCGTATGGGTTGATCAGGAAATCATCGGTGCCCGGCACCTTGGCCGAGATGTGGGTGAAGATCAGATCGTCCCAGCCATTCAGCGCGACCAGGCGATAGCAGGCAGCGAGGTCGACACGGGTTTGCCATTCAGCGGCGCTGACCTGGCCTTTGACAGTCGGTGACGATGCAGCAGGGGCTGAGCTCACGGTAATGACCTCCTTGGCGCATTTTTTATTGTTTTTCTTCTGTGATGGGCCAGTCTAGTCAGACCTCATGGCTGGGGTAGTTGCCTTGGCAGCCAGCTTGATGACTGAACGAGTCAGTCATGAGAATAGTTGAAGTTTGTTCAAGTCGCGTCAGAGAAGTGCCGCCAGCAAAGGCGCGGCGAACAGATTGAGCAAGCCCGTCAACACCATCACCAGGCCCGCGACGGAGCCCTCTTCGCCGCCCACTTCATGGGCCCGGCTGACACCTGCGCCGTGGGCGCCCACGCCGAACAACGCGCCACGGGCCAGCGGCGTGCGCAACGGCAACCACTTGAGCAGCACACCGCCGAGCAGCGCACCGAACACGCCGGTGAACATCACGAACACGGCAGTCAATTCCGGCACGCCGCCCAGATCCGACGACATCGGCATAGCGAACGGCGTGGTGATCGAACGCGGCACCAGCGACATCGTCACCGCACTGTCCAGCGCCAGCGCCTTGGCCAAACCGAACGAGGTGGCGATGGACGCCGCGCTGCCGGCCAGCATCCCCAGCAGCAAGGCCGACCAATACTGCGCCAGCAAACGTCGTTGCTGCCAGATCGGCACCGCGAACGCCACCGTCACCGGGCCCAGCACCAGCATCAGCCAGTGGGTGTCGCTGGCGTATTCGGCATAGGCGGTGTGCATCGGCACGGCCACCGCGAGCAGCAGCGCAGGCACCAGGATCAGCGGCGACAACAGGTAGCGCCCGGTCCGACGGTAGATCCAGCGACTGAAGAAATACGCGCCCAGGGTCAGGGCAAGCCAGAACACCGGCATCAGTTCAAGCTTCATGGCGCACCTTCCAGCGACACACCATTTCCACGGTGAAGGCCGTCACCAGCATGACCGCCAGGGTGCTAAAGCCGATCACCAGCAGAATGCGCCAACCGTCATTGCGCACCAGGCCGCCGTAGTCCAACAGGCTCATCAATGCCGGAATAAAGAACAACAACATCTCCGCCATCAGCACACCCGCCCCCAGTTGCAGGGCCGCCGGCTTGACCAGGCCGGTGGCGAAGGTCGCCAGCAACAGGCCAAGGCCCATCACGCCACCGGGGATGGGCCACGCCAACCAGGCCACCAATTGAGTACCGAGCAGGTAGATGGCCAGCAGCACGAGCAATTCAGTCAGCAGACGGCCGATGTGTTTGAAGCTTAAACGTTTCATGGGCTTTGGGTCCTCGTAGGCCTCCATTTTAGAGAGGCCGCTTCCATCCCCACAGCGAATTGTTAGACTGCCAACTATTCCAAACTGGAATCATGCCCATGGAATTCAAACAGTTGCGCAGTTTTGTCGAAGTCATCCACCGCGGCGGCTTTACCCAGGCCGGGAAAACCCTGCACATCAGCCAGTCCGCGGTGAGCAAACAGGTCGCACAGCTGGAACACAGCCTGGGCACGCCGTTGCTCGACCGCATCGGCTCGCAGATCCGCCTGACGGCCGCCGGCCAGGTTGTCCTGCAACGCGCCGAAGCCATGCTGCGCCTGCAGAACGAGTTGCTCAGTGAGCTGGATGATATGCAGCACCTGACCCGCGGCGAGTTGCGCCTGGGCTTGCCGCAGTTGGGCGGCGATACGCTGTTTGCCGACCTGTTCGCCGAGTACCGCCGGCGCTATCCGAATGTCACCATCCAGTTGCTGGAGGGCGGCAGTCGCAGTATCGAGCAGGCGATTTTGAGCGGCGAGCTGGAAGTGGGCGGCAGCTTGAAACCCAGCGACCCGGCATTCGCCTGGCAAGCCTTCTGCGATGAACCGCTGGACGCCTTGCTGCCGATGAACCATCCCTTGGCACAGAGCGCCCAGGTGCGCCTGGAAGAATTGGCGGACACGCCGTTCCTGATGTATCAGCGCAGCTTTGTCTTGAACGACCGCTTGATGCAGGCGTGTCAGCGGTTGGGGTTTACGCCGAAGGAAGCCGGCCGCAGCGGTCAGGCGGATTTTCTCGCGGCGCTGGTCGCCGCCGGCCAAGGCGTAGTGCTGTTGCCCAGCGTGGTCGCCCGCGGGCTGGTGCGACCGGGGGTGGTGCGCCTTACGCTGAAGGCGCCCGATTTCCTGCGCTGGGATATTGCCTTTATCTGGCGTGAGGGCGCCTACCTGTCGAAAGCCGCCCAGGCCTGGCTGGCGTTACTGCGCGAGTTTCCGCTCAAACACGCAGTGCAGTGACAAGTTCGGCCAGCCAGGGCTCGGCGTCGGTTTCCGGCGTGACACTTTCGCTGGCGTCCAGGCGCAACATCGGCAGCACCTCGCGCACGCCCAGCTCGGCGAACAGCTCGCGCATTTGCTCGCCGCCGGCACAAAAGGTGTCGCCGTAACTGGCGTCACCCAAGCCGATCACAGCACCGGGCAGGCCGCGCCAGGCGGCGGGCAGTTGGTCGCGAATCGTCGAATACAACGGCTGGAGATTGTCGGGCAACTCCCCCATGCCGGTGGTGGAGGTCACCGCCAGGAACGCTTCGGGGGCAAAGGCCTGCACATCGGCGAGGGTGGCACGCGGGTTATGCCAGGCTTCAAAACCGGCCGCATTAAGGATGTCAGTGGCGTGACGGGCGACTTCTTCAGCCGTGCCGTACACCGAGCCGGAAAGGATGGCGACTTTCATCAATCTGATCCTGTGGTTGAGCGAAAGCGTGGGATATTAGCAGCTGTCGCAAATATTTCGGCCCACGCCGTGCAACATTCAAGACCTGTCATAAACTGCCAGACTCAACCACACGCCAAGGAGCGCTCAATGATCAACGCTCAACTGATGCAAATGGTGATCAACGCCTCCAACGACGGCATCGTTATTGCCGAGCGCGAAGGCCTGGACAAGCCACTGATCTACGTCAACCCGGCATTCGAACGGATGACCGGCTACACCCCGGATGAAATTCTCTACCAGGATTGCCGCTTCCTGCAGTCGGGCGACCGCGACCAACCGGCCCTGATCGCCATCCGCGAAACCCTGGAGCATGGCGGTTCCTGCCGGGAAACCCTGCGCAACTATCGCAAGGATGGCAGCCACTTCTGGAACGAGCTGTCGCTGTCGACGGTGTACAACGCGGCCGACAAGCAGACGTATTTCGTGGGTGTGCAGAAGGATGTGACCCTTCAGGTCAAAGCCCAACAGCGCGTCGCCCAGCTCGAAGCGGAACTGGCGCAGGTAAAAGCTGAGCTGGCAACCCTCAAAGCGACGAGCGGATCGAACAAAGCTTAGGAAACTCGGCCATTAAGAGGATAATGGCGTTTTAATGCCTATCCCTAGAGCATAAACCATGCACCGCGACGCGCTTCTGACGCAGGATGAGCTGGATTTTATCCAGCGGATGCAACACAACCCGCAGCTCAACCTGCGGGATGCGTCGTCGAGCCTCACCGTCAACGGCGGCGCGCAAATACGCGACTTGCTCACCCGCTTGGCCGCCCATGATCAGCTCACCATCCAGGCACAGTTCGAGAACCAGCAACTGACGTTCCCCCTGCATCTGGTAGAAGACGAATTTCATGCGGTGCATCTGCGCCTGGGCGTACCGACCATTTTCGAAGACGGGCCGATGATTCGCCCTTGGCGCCTGGCCCTGGAAACACCGGTTGCGCTGGAGAATGTCCGAGGCAACCCCAGCGCCTATTGGGTGCATGAAGTGTCATTCAAGGGTGTGCTGGTGGAAATCCGAGGCCGGATCAAGCCACCCAAGACCTTTTCCCTGTGGTTCAGCCCTTCCGGCTACGAACGCATCGCCCTGCGTGGCACGCTGGAGCGTGAAAACGCCCGGGGCCTGTTCGCCTACCGCCTGGATCAGAGCGATGCGGATGAAACCGAGCGCCTGCGCCAGTTCATCCTGCATCAACATCGCTTGATACACCCCGAAGTCCACGCCTGAGATCAGGTGTCCAGGGTACCGCGCAGAAACAACTGCAAACGGTGCTGCATCGATCGCCCTTCATTGCCCAGACAACCGATGGAAGACCCCGCCAGGCTTTGCTCTGCCAGGTCCGAAGCATCGCCGGCCAGGAGTAACGGACAATCCAGGGTCAGCGCCAGGCGCTTGAGCCGCGACGGCAGCTCGGAGCTGGGCGAGCGATTGGAAAACAGCACCAGCGCGCGTGGCCGGGTCTTCTCGCAGATAAGCGTCAACTCGTCGAAAGGCTGACCGACACAGAGCACCTTCACCGCGATGTCATCAGTGCCGATCAACAAGCCCGCCACCAGCAGTTCCAGCTCCCGGCACTCTCCGGCAATGGCCGACAGCAGCACCCGAGGCGCCGCCGAAGCACTGACCACCTGCAATCGTTGCGTGATGCGGGTGCGCAGGAAGGCATCGAAGAACAGCCACTCGCTGGCCTGGCCGAAGCGCCCCTGATGGCGCAGTAATTGTTGCCATAACGGCATGAGCACATTCTGGAATACCACCGCGACGGGGTAGGCGGCGAAAATCTGCCCGTAGAGGCGCTCCAGTTCACGGTCGTCGAAAGCGTTGATTGCCAGGCGCAAGTGGTCCTGCCACTGGCTCCATTCGCGTTCGGTATCGATGCGCGAAGGTTGGGCGGGCTCGCTGAGCGCATCATTACGCGCCAGGATCTTGCCCACTTTGCTCACGGCGACGCCGCGCTCGATCCAATCGAGAATACGGTGCACGGTGTCGATATCGGTGCTCGAGTACAACCGATGCCCGCTTTCGGTGCGGGTTGGCTGGATAAGACCATAGCGACGCTCCCAGGCGCGCAATGTCACCGGGTTGACGCCAGTCAGCCTGGCGACTTCACGAATCGGAAAGAGATCAGCGGAATCACTGACGCTGTCGGGCGTCGTTTCGTGATGAGGAGCAATAGTTTCGGGCATTAGATGTCAGAAAAAGTCCGTCTCGATTTGAACCTCATTTAACGCTGATTCAATCGCCCGATTCAAGCTGCACGGCGAGCCGACCGAAGACGCTGGTGTATTTCGGCAAAACAGGAATAATCCTTGCCTGCTTTTACGTAGCGGCCTTACCCGGCCGCTACGTTCGTGCGCCGCCTACCCGGCCCAGCGCACCTGATTACTTGGAGATACACGATGTCTACCTCACCCGTCACCTTGATGGTTGCGCGCCGCGTGGCCAAAGGCCGTTATGAAGAATTGATGGCCTGGCTGCGCGAAGGCGAGCAATTGGCCACCGATTTCCCCGGCTACCTGGGCTCAGGCGTCCTTGCGCCGCCGCCCAACGATGATGAATTCCAGATCATTTTCCGCTTCGCCAACGAACAGACCCTGCATGCCTGGGAGTTTTCCGCTTCCCGCAGCGCGTGGCTGGGCCGTGGCAGCGACTTGTTTGCCGACCCGTCCGAACACCGTGTGCGAGGTATCGAGGGCTGGTTTGGCGCCGTCGGCGCACGCCCGCCGCGCTGGAAACAGGCAGTGGCGATCTGGCTGGCGTTTTTCCCAGTGTCGCTGTTGTTCAACTTCGTCCTCGGGCCGCTGCTCAGTGAGCTGGCGCTAGCGCCTCGCGTACTCGTGAGCACCCTGGCGCTCACGCCCCTGATGGTTTACGGGTTCATCCCGCTGTCGACGCACCTGCTGGCGAACTGGTTGCACCCCACGCCGCCACCGCGCAAAGCCACCCAAGCGCCTGCTTGAGTACAGGGGCGCTCGCTGGTATAGTTTCGACCTGCCCGCGATTCGAGCCGCCCATGACAGCAACAAACGCCCCGATCCTGATCACCGGTGCCGGCCAGCGCGTCGGCCTGCATTGCGCCCAGCGCCTGCTGGACGAGGGCCACCCGGTGATTTTCAGCTACCGCAGCGAACGCCCCGGCGTGCAGGCATTGCGCGAGCGCGGTGCGATCGGCGTGTTCGCCGACTTCTCCACGCAAGCGGGCATCCTGGCGTTTATCACGCAGTTGAATACCCACACCCAAAGCCTGCGCGCAATCATCCACAACGCTTCGGCCTGGGTCGCTGAAACCCCGGGCGACGAAAGCCGCGCTTTTATCGACATGTTCAGCGTGCACATGCTTGCGCCGTACCTGATCAACCTGCATTGTTCACCTCTGCTGCAACGCTCGACACCTGCCGATATCGTGCATATCAGCGATGACGTGGTGCGCAAGGGCAGCCGCCAGCACATTGCCTATTGCGCCACCAAGGCCGGGCTCGACAGCCTCACGCTGTCGTTCGCTGCGCAGTTCGCGCCGCACATCAAGGTCAACGGCATTGCCCCGGCGATGGTGATGTTCAACGAAGGCGATGACGCGGCCTACCGCGCCAAAGTCCTGGCCAAATCGGCACTGGGCATTGAGCCCGGACCCGAGGTGATCTACCAGAGCGTGCGTTACCTGCTGGACAACCCCTATGTCACCGGTACCACCCTGACCGTCAACGGCGGGCGGCATATCAAGTAAGCCGTCTGTGAGGATGTTGTATGACCTTATCCCTGCCCCACCATTACCGCGAAATCCTCAAGGGCCTGGGTGAAGACCCCGAGCGCGAAGGCTTGCTCGATACCCCCAAGCGCGCGGCCAAAGCCATGCAATACCTGTGTCATGGCTATGAGCAGAACCTGGAAGAAATCGTCAACGGCGCCCTGTTCGCCTCCGACAACGATGAAATGGTGATCCTCAAGGACATCGAGCTGTATTCGCTGTGCGAGCATCACTTGCTGCCCTTTATCGGTAGGGCCCACGTGGCCTATATTCCGACCGGCAAGGTGCTCGGCCTGTCGAAGTTGGCGCGTATCGTCGACATGTTCGCCCGGCGCCTGCAGATCCAGGAAAACCTCACGCGCCAGATCGCCGATGCCATCCAGGAAGTGACCCAGGCTGCTGGCGTCGCGGTGGTGATCGAAGCCAAGCACATGTGCATGATGATGCGCGGCGTGGAAAAACAGAATTCAACCATGAACACCTCGGTGATGCTCGGCGCCTTCCGCGAGTCGAACACCACGCGCATGGAGTTCCTGCAACTGATTGGACGGAGCAAGTAGCAATGCCACAACTTCAACCAGGCATGGCGCGCATCCGGGTCAAGGACCTGTGCCTGCGCACCTACATCGGTATCAATGAGGACGAGATCCTCAACAAACAGGATGTGTTGATCAACCTGACCATCCTGTACGCCGCCCAGGACGCCGTGCGCGACAACGATATCGACCATGCCTTGAATTACCGCACCATCACCAAGGCGATCATCGCCCATGTGGAAGGCAACCGCTTTGCCCTGCTCGAGCGTTTGACCCAGGAACTGCTGGACTTGGTGATGAGCAACGAATCGGTGCTGTACGCCGAAGTCGAAGTGGACAAGCCCCATGCGCTACGCTTTGCAGAGTCGGTTTCGATTACCCTGGCGGCCAGCCGTCCGCCCCTGAATACGCAGTGAGCCTTATGAACGACCAACAACGCCTCGAACTCGAAGCCGCGGCCTTTCGCCGACTGGTGGCACACCTGGACAGCCGCAAGGATGTGCAGAACATCGACCTGATGAACCTGGCCGGCTTCTGCCGCAACTGCCTGTCCAAGTGGTACAAGGCCGAGGCCGACGCGCGCCAGATCGAGCTGAGCCTCGATGACGCCCGTGAAGTGGTGTACGGCATGCCGTACGCCGAGTGGAAAACCCAATACCAGCAAGAAGCCAGCGCCGAACAACAGGCGGCGTTTGCCAAAGGAAAACCCCATGACTGACCTGAACACCCTGCGCGCCAGCCTCGACAGCGGCGAACATCTCTTCGCCGACACCCTGGCCTTCATCGCCGCCGGTTACGACTACCAGCCGCAAGCCTTCACCAACGGCACCGTGGAAAACGCCGCCGGCCAGAACGAAGGTTCGTGCAAGACCCTGGGCCTGGCCCTGCTGGAAGGCTTGAGCGATCAACAAGCCTTGCTGGCGTTTGGCGAGCATTACCGTTCGGTGCTGGCCACGCCCGAGGGCAGTGACCATGGCAATATCCGCGCGCTGATCGAGCACGGCCTGGCAGGCGTCAACTTCAGCGCACAGCCGCTGACCCGCAAATCCTGATCAAACACAGATCAAAATGTGGGAGCGGGCTGAATTGCCCACAAAAAAAACCGGCCTCGCAGCCGGTTTTTTCATATCAACGGGTTCAGACCTATGCGTTCTGCAGATTGTCGAGGTAACGCTCGGCATCCAGCGCCGCCATGCAGCCGGCACCGGCCGAGGTGATCGCTTGGCGGTACACGTGGTCGGCCACGTCGCCGGCCGCGAAGATACCTTCGATGTTGGTCGCGGTGGCATTGCCTTCACGGCCGCCCTGCACCACCAGGTAACCGTCCTTGGCATCCAGCACGCCTTCGAACAGCGAAGTGTTCGGAGTGTGGCCGATGGCGATGAACACGCCGTCGACTTTCAGCTCATCGAAGCTGCCGTCGTTGTTCTTCAAGCGCGCACCGGTCACGCCCATGTTGTCGCCCAGGACTTCGTCCAGGGTGGCATTGAGCTTGAGGATGATCTTGCCTTCAGCGACACGGGCATTGAGCTTGTCGATCAGGATCTTCTCGGCGCGGAAGGTCTCGCGGCGGTGAACCAGGGTCACGGTGCTGGCGATGTTGGCCAGGTACAGCGCTTCTTCCACTGCGGTGTTGCCGCCACCGACCACGGCGACCGGCTTGTTGCGATAGAAGAAACCGTCGCAGGTGGCGCAGGCGGAAACGCCCTTGCCCATGAACGCTTCTTCCGACGGCAGGCCCAGATAACGGGCACTGGCACCGGTGGCGATGATCAGCGCGTCACAGGTGTAGACGCCATTGTCGCCGGTCAGGCTGTAAGGCTTTTTCGAGAAGTCGACTTTGTTGATGTGATCGAACACGATCTCGGTCTCAAAGCGCTCGGCGTGTTCTTTCATCCGCTCCATGAGCGCCGGGCCAGTCAGACCGTGGACATCGCCCGGCCAGTTGTCGACTTCAGTGGTGGTGGTCAACTGACCGCCCGCCTGCATGCCGGTGATCAGCAGTGGCTTGAGGTTGGCTCGGGCGGCGTAGACGGCAGCGCTGTAACCGGCAGGGCCGGAACCGAGAATAATCACTCGCGAATGACGGGTATCAGACATGACTCACTCCTATCGACCACCCGGACAACAAGGCGGCTGGAATAAAAAAGGGACCACGAAGCACTTGGGGAAGGCTTTAACTCGCAGACCCTGAAAATAATGGGTGCAGCGTATAGAGGGGGGCAAGATTAAGGAAATACGGAATAACAATCCAGCTCATAGGTGGTCTCTATGCAGTCGGCTCGGTTAATCGACGCCTTTGTTACCGCCGATGTCGCCGCTTTCGTCCTGGAGGCAAAGCCGGTAAGGTCGGCGCGTTCGTCATCCTGCTCGGAGTCTTCCATGCCCGCCCCTGTTCTTTCCGGTCCGCAATACCTGCGCGAAGGCCTCAAACTGGTGCTGAGCCCCGGCCTGCGTATGTTTGTGCTGCTGCCGCTGGCGATCAACCTGGTGCTGTTCGTCGGCTTGATTTATTTCGCCGGCCATCAGTTCAGCCTGTGGGTCGACGCCCTGATGCCGACGTTGCCCGGTTGGTTGAGCTTCCTCAGTTATATCCTGTGGCCGCTGTTCGTGGTGCTGGTGGTACTGATGGTGTTTTTCACCTTTACCATGCTCGCCAATATCATCGCAGCACCCTTCAACGGCTTTCTTGCCGAAAAGGTCGAGGTGGTCATACGCGGTACCGATGACTTCCCTGCGTTCAGTTGGGGCGAACTGGTGGCCATGGTGCCGCGCACCCTCGCGCGGGAAATGCGCAAGCTGGACTACTTCCTGCCACGGGCCATCGGCCTGTTCATCCTGTCGTTCATTCCAGTGGTCAACCTGATCGCTGCGCCGCTGTGGTTGCTGTTCGGGGTGTGGATGATGGCGATCCAATACATCGACTACCCGGCGGATAACCACAAGCTGGGCTGGAACGAAATGCTCGCCTGGCTGCGCCAGAAGCGCTGGCAGAGCATGAGCTTCGGCGGCATCGTTTACTTGGTGCTGCTGGTGCCGGTGGTCAACCTGCTGATGATGCCGGCGGCGGTGGCCGGGGCGACGTTGTTCTGGGTGCGCGAGCAGGGCGCCGAGGCGATGGCACGGCAAAGCGTGGCCAAGTCATAAATCCATCATCTGGGTGACACAATGACGACATGGCCCACAGCGACACTGTGGGTCATGACGACAGCTTCGCTTCACATCACTCTGATCACCGAAACCTTCCCGCCAGAGATCAACGGGGTGGCCAATACCCTTGGCCGTTTGTGCGAGGGTTTGCGCGCGCGCGGCCATCAAGTCGAGCTGGTACGTCCACGCCAGGGTGTCGACCAGACCCGGCCCAGCGACGCTGACTTGCTGCTGTGCCGTGGCTGGCCGCTGCCGGGTTATCCCGGCCTGCAATGGGGCCAGTCGTCGATGCACAAATTGCTGCGACGCTGGACGCGCCAACGCCCCGATGTACTGTATATCGCCACCGAAGGCCCACTGGGGCTGTCGGCGCTGCGTGCGGCACGGCGCCTGGGGATCAGTGTGGTCAGCGGCTTTCACACCAATTTCCAGCAGTACTCCAACCAGTACGGCCTGAGCCTCTTGAGCCGTGTGGTCACGCATTACTTGCGCTGGTTTCATAACCGTTCGACGTTGACACTGGTGCCCAGCGCCAGCCAGCGCCTGGAACTGGAGCGCCGGCATTTCGAGCGGCTGGGGATGTTGTCGCGCGGGGTCGACAGCCAGTTGTTCCAACCTGCCAGACGCGATAACGCCTTGCGCGAACGCTGGGGCCTGGGCAACGACGATTTGGCGGTACTGCATGTCGGGCGCCTGGCCCAGGAGAAAAACCTCGGGTTGCTCAAGCGGTGCTTCGACGCCTTGCAGAGCAGTTATCCACAGCGGCGCCTGAAGCTGATCATCGTTGGCGATGGACCGCAACGTGCAGTGCTGGAGCACGATTTGCCCGACGCGGTGTTTTGCGGCACCCAGCGCGGCGAAGAGCTGGCGCGGCATTACGCATCAGGCGATCTGTTTCTGTTCCCGAGCCTGACCGAAACCTTCGGCAATGTGGTGCTGGAAGCCATGGCCTCCGGGCTCGGCGTGGTGGCTTATGACCAAGCCGCCGCCACCCAGCATATCCGACATGGCTACAACGGCGTGCTGGCGATGCCGGGGGATGAGGACGCGTTTTGCGATGCGGCGATCTGGCTGCTGGAGGAACGTGAAACCTTGCGCAGAGTCAGGCTCAATGCCCGCCAACATGCCAGCCGCCAGGGTTGGGCGGCGATTATCGAGCAGTTCGAGCGCCAACTGCGCGGGGTGTGCGAGGACGGGCACCCAGTGCCCATCCTGAAGCCGCTTACACCAGGGTCGTCAACGCCTCACGACTGAACGGCAGGATGTCGCCCTCGCGCCCTTCGCGCACCTTCACCGCCCAATCCGGGTCGACCAGCAGCGCACGACCTACGGCGACCAGGTCAAACTCGTCGTTGTTCAGACGTTCCAGCAGCTTCTCCAAACTCGCCGGTTGCGCCACCTTGTCGGTGTTGACCATGAATTGCAGGAACTCACCATCCAGGCCGACACTGCCTACGGTGATCGTCGGCTTGCCGGTGAGCTGCCGCGTCCAGCCGGCCAGGTTGAGGTCGGAACCTTCGAACTCCGGCTCCCAGAACCGGCGGGTGGAGCAGTGGAAAATATCCACGCCGGCGTCGGACAGCGGCTTGAGGAATTCCCCCAGCGCCTCGGGGGTTTGCACCAGGCGCGCGGTGTAATCCTGCTGCTTCCACTGGGAGAAACGGAAGATGATCGGAAAGTCCGGGCCCACGGCGGCGCGGGTGGCCTGGATCAATTCGATGGCAAAACGCGAACGGTTGGCCAGGCTGCCACCGTATTCGTCGGTGCGCTGGTTGCTGCCTTCCCAGAAGAACTGGTCCACCAGATAACCGTGGGCACCGTGGATTTCCACGCCGTCCATGCCGATGCGCTGGGCGTCCTTGGCGGCCTTGGCGAAGGCGGCGATGACATCCTTGATGTCCTGGGCAGTCATGCCGTGGACGACTACGTTGCCGTCCTTGAGTTTTTCCATCGGGCCGTAGGCCGGCACGCTGGCGTCAGGCTCAGTGCCGATACGACGCACGCTGCCTACGTGCCAAAGCTGCGGAACGATCTTGCCGCCTTCGGCATGCACGGCGTCGACAACTTTCTTCCAGCCGGCCAGCGCGGCCTCACCGTAAAAATGCGGGACGTTCGGGTAGCCGTTGGAGGCCGGGTGATCGACCACGGTGCCCTCGGTGATGATCAGGCCCACCCCCGCTGCGGCACGCCGGCGGTAGTACTCGATGACCTTGGCATTGGGCACGCCACCGGGGGAAAACGAACGGGTCATCGGCGCCATGACCACGCGGGACGACAAGTGCAGTGCTCCGAGCTGGAACGGTTTGAACAAGGCTTGGACAGGCATGGCAACACTCCACGAAAGACGGGGTTTATGATGCCGATAATATGGGGAGCAAGGCGTGCTGAGTAGCACTATTGATCAGGGTGATTAAGGGCTAGAAATGCCGCGCCCCTGCCTGCAGGAGCGAGCTTGCTCGCGAAAAACGCAATGACACCGCGTTCATCCAGAATGCCCGCGTTATCGTTGACGATTTTCGCGAGCAAGCTCGCTCCAACAGGGGTGAGGGGTCAGCTCAGGGCTTTTTCGATGGC
This sequence comes from Pseudomonas extremaustralis, assembly GCF_900102035.1. Taxonomy (NCBI): domain Bacteria; kingdom Pseudomonadati; phylum Pseudomonadota; class Gammaproteobacteria; order Pseudomonadales; family Pseudomonadaceae; genus Pseudomonas; species Pseudomonas extremaustralis. The sequence goes on along the minus strand of NZ_LT629689.1, from coordinate 6,127,186 downwards.
CTGGACGACGGTCGGATCGTCCGGTGCCGTACGCGGCGAAAAGCGCGCCAGCACCCGCCCGTCTTTACCCAGAAGGAATTTCTCGAAATTCCAGGTGATGTCCCCAGGAAACTCGGCCCCCTCGCCCGCCAGCAAGCGGTACAGCTGGTGACGCTCAGGGCCGTTCACATCAAGTTTGCTGCCCAGGGGAAAGCTCACGCCGTAATTGAGGCTGCAGAATTCCTGGATTTCTTTCTCAGTGCCAGGTTCCTGGCCTGCAAACTGGTTGCAAGGCAGGCCAAGCACGGTAAACCCCTGGTCCTTGTACTGCTGGTAGAGGTTTTCCAACGCCGCGTATTGCGGGGTCAAGCCACATTTGGAGGCCACGTTGACCACCAGCACAACTTGCCCCTTGAAGGGCGCCAGCGGCAGCTCTTGTCCGTCCAACGCTTTGAGTTTCAGGTCGTGGAAAGCACTCATGACGAACTCCAGATTTCCCATGTTCTTTGCAGTGCAGCTGCTCGAGATTACAACCCGCAAGTCTGCAATCATAGACGCCGCTGACAAAACTCGCCTGCTGACTACTGAGCGGTCGGCCACGGCAAAATCGGAATCGCCGTCACCGCATTCTGCGGGCTACCTTCGATCAGGCGGTCGCTGTAGACCAGGTACACCAAGGTGTTGCGCTTCTTGTCGAGAAAGCGCACCACCTGCATGGTCTTGAACACCAGCGAGGTACGTTCCTTGAACACTTCGTCGCCGTCCTTGAGCTCGCCCTTGAGGCGGATAGGTCCAACCTGGCGGCAGGCAATCGAGGCTTCGGCACGATCTTCGGCCAGGCCCAGGCCGCCTTTGACGCCGCCGGTCTTGGCGCGGGACAAGTAGCAGGTCACACCGTCGACCTTGGGGTCATCGAAGGCTTCGACCACGATACGGTCGTTGGGACCGACGAACTTGAACACCGTCGACACCTGACCGATCTCTTCGGCCGAGGCCAGCAGCGGCAAGGCCAACAGCAGGCCGAGCAATCCCTTCATCACACGCATGGTGTATTCCTTTGGTTAAACCAGGATCAGGTTGTCACGGTGAACCAGTTCCGGCTCCGCCATATAACCCAAGAGTCCGACAATCGCATCGGATGATTGTCCAATAATTTTCTGCGCTTCGAGGGCGCTGTAGTTGGCCAGGCCACGGGCGATCTCACGACCGTCCGGCGCCACGCACACGACCATCTCGCCACGGCGGAAGCTGCCCTGCACCAGTTTGACCCCTACCGGCAGCAAGCTCTTGTGGCCTTGGGACAACGCCGCTACGGCGCCGTCGTCCAGTACCAGGGTGCCACGGGTTTGCAGATGCCCGGCCAGCCACTGCTTGCGCGCCGCGAGCATGCCGCGCTCCGGCGACAGCAGCGTACCGATGCGCTCGCCAGCCTTGAGGCGGTCCAGCACGCGCTCCAGGCGCCCACCAACGATGATGGTGTGGGCACCAGAGCGCGCAGCCAAACGTGCGGCGCGCAGCTTGGTCTGCATGCCGCCACGGCCCAAGGCGCCGCCGACGCTGCCGGCCACGGCATCCAGCGCCGGGTCATCGGCGCGAGCCTCGTAGATCAGTTGGGCATCGGGGTTGTTGCGCGGGTCGGCGTCAAACATGCCATCGCGGTCGGTGAGGATCACCAGCAGGTCGGCTTCCACCAGGTTGGCCACCAGGGCGGCCAGGGTGTCGTTATCGCCGAAACGGATTTCGTCGGTGACCACCGTGTCGTTCTCGTTGATCACCGGGATGACCTTGAGCTCCACCAGGGTGCGCAAGGTGCTGCGGGCGTTGAGGTAGCGCTTGCGGTCGGACAGATCGTCGTGGGTCAGCAGGATCTGCGCCGTGTGGCAGCCGTGCTCGGCAAAGCTGGATTCCCAGGCTTGCACCAGGCCCATCTGGCCGATGGCGGCGGCGGCTTGCAGCTCGTGCATCGCGCTGGGTCGCGCGGTCCAGCCGAGGCGGCTCATCCCGGCGGCAACCGCCCCGGACGACACCAGCACCAACTCGACACCGGCCTCATGCAAGGCCACCATCTGCTCGACCCACACGCTCATGGCTGTGCGATCCAGACCCTTGCCATCCGCCGTCAGCAGCGCACTTCCGATCTTTACGACCCAGCGCTGCGCACCTGTCACTTTGCTCCGCATCATCTTCAACCTTAGATAGAGGGCTGCACGCGACCCAGCGCCGCCCATAACGTTATACCCGGATACCAAAACGCCGCTCCTGGGAGCGGCGTTCAAGTTTATCGCAACGGATCAGTCACGCACGTAAATGATTTCCGGACCGTCTTCGTCATCCACGTCTTCTTCGTCCCAATCATCGTCGCCGATGTCATGGACCGACTTCACGCCGCTGCGGCGCAGGGCACGCTGGTCGTCCAGGGCCTGCAGCTGGGCGCGGGCTTCGTCTTCGATGCGCTGGTCGAGTTCGGCCAGTTCGGCCTTGAACACCGGGTCGGCCGCCAGGCGGTCGGCGCGGTCTTCCAGGTAGCGCATGATGTCGCGGGTCAGGCGCTCGGTGCCTTCTTTGGCGATAGCCGAGATCACGTAGACCGGACCGGTCCACTCCAGGCGATCGACGATTTCCTTGACGCGTTCCTCGTGCTCTTCTTCGAGGATCTGGTCGCACTTGTTCAGCACCAGCCAGCGATCACGCTCAGCCAGGGACGGGCTGAACTTGGTCAGTTCGTTGACGATCACTTCGGCGGCGTCCGGTGCGCTGGTGTCATCCAGCGGCGCCATGTCGACGAGGTGCAGCAGCAAACGGGTACGCGACAAGTGCTTGAGGAAGCGAATCCCCAGGCCGGCGCCATCGGAAGCACCTTCGATCAGGCCGGGAATGTCGGCGATCACGAAGCTTTTCCAACGGTCGACGCTGACCACGCCCAGGTTTGGCACCAGGGTGGTGAACGGGTAGTCGGCGACTTTCGGCTTGGCGGCCGAGACCGAGCGGATGAAGGTACTTTTGCCGGCGTTCGGCAGGCCCAGCAGGCCCACGTCAGCCAATACTTTCATTTCCAGCTTGAGGTCACGCTGCTCGCCCGGCTTGCCCGGCGTGGTCTGGCGCGGCGCACGGTTGGTACTGGACTTGAATCGGGTGTTACCCAGACCGTGCCAGCCGCCCTGCACAACCATCAGCTTCTGGCCGGCCTTGGTCAGGTCGCCAATCACTTCCTGGGTGGCCGAGTCGATGATCGTGGTGCCGACCGGTACACGCAGCACCAGGTCTTCGCCTTTTTTACCGGTGCAGTCGGTGCTGCCGCCGTTGGAGCCACGCTCGGCGTCAAAGTGACGGGTGTAACGGTAGTCGACCAGGGTATTGAGGTTTTCGTCGGCCATCATGTAGATGGAACCGCCGTCACCGCCGTCACCGCCGTTGGGGCCACCGTTTTCGATGAATTTTTCGCGACGGAAACTCATGCAACCGTTACCGCCGTCGCCTGCTTTTACTCGGATGGATACTTCATCAACGAACTTCATAACAAAACGCCTCTCGCCGCACGGACGAGCTTAAGAAACCAAGACATAAGACTCTTGCAAAAATGAGCGCAGCGACCTCAATCAACGACCGCAAATCCAGCGCTTGAGCTCATTACAAACAGCTTTGCAAGAGACTCACTCCACAAACGAAAAAGCCCCGTCGCGAGACAGGGCTTTTCCAGCAACTACGTAATTATGCCGCGACGACGTCAGTCTTCGGGACGATGCTCACGTAACGGCGACCGAAGGCGCCTTTTACTTCGAACTTGATCACGCCTTCGACTTTAGCGAAGAGAGTGTGATCTTTACCAATGCCAACACCGTAACCGGCGTGGAATTGGGTGCCGCGCTGACGCACGATGATGTTGCCCGGAATGATAACCTGGCCGCCATACATCTTCACGCCAAGGCGTTTGGCTTCTGAGTCGCGACCGTTACGGGTACTACCACCAGCTTTTTTGTGTGCCATGAGTCAATTCTCCTAGTGAGGAATTAGGCTGAAATTAAGCCTGAATACCGGTGATTTTGATCTCGGTGTACCACTGGCGGTGGCCCATACGCTTCATGTGGTGCTTACGACGACGGAACTTGATGATGCGGACTTTATCGTGACGACCTTGGGAGATCACTTCAGCCACAACGGTAGCGCCGGCAACCACTGGAGCGCCAATGTTCACGTCATCGCCATTGGCGACCAACAGAACGCGATCAAAAGTCACGGATTCGCCGGTAGCGACTTCCAGTTTTTCGATCTTCAGGTATTCACCTGGGGCGACCTTGTATTGCTTGCCACCAGTAACAATTACTGCGTACGACATGGTATTTCTCCGATAATCCTGCTCACCCAGCGCTTTATAAGAAGAGGTATTGGCTGGCATGGCTGCATGGGATGGACGTCCCGAATGCAATTGCGTAAGGCAGGTGCTGCCCAGGAAGTTCAGGGTGCGCGATTGTACGCAAGGCTTTGGTGCGTTGCAAGTAGCCGTCTATCGCGCCTTGACACCCGGGGGTCAGGGTCCTAGCATGCCGCGCAACCCTTCTGGAGCGACTGTCGCTGATGCAACCCCAAGCTTTCTACCGCGCGGTCGCGGACGATTTTAGCGCCGTCGACGGCATCATCAAGCAGCAGCTGACATCTAAAGTGCCGCTGGTCTCGAAAATCGGCGACTACATTACGTCGGCGGGCGGCAAACGTCTGCGTCCTTTATTAGTGCTGCTGTGTGGCAAGGCCCTGGGCCGCGAAGGCGACGACCTGCGCCTGCTGGCCGCCACCATCGAGTTCCTGCACACCGCCACCTTGCTGCATGACGACGTGGTCGACATGTCCGGCATGCGCCGCGGCCGCGAGACCGCCAATGCCATGTGGGGCAACGCCCCCAGCGTTCTGGTGGGCGACTTCCTGTACTCGCGCTCGTTCGAGATGATGGTCGAGCTGGGCTCGATGCCGGTGATGAAGATTCTTTCACAGGCCACGCGCATCATCGCCGAAGGCGAAGTGCTGCAACTGTCGAAAGTCCGCGATGCCAGCACCACCGAAGAAACCTATATGGAAGTGATTCGCGGCAAGACCGCGATGCTCTTCGAAGCCTCCACCCACAGCGCTGCTGCCTTGTGCGGCGCGACCGCCGAACAGGCCGAAGCCCTGCGCACCTTTGGTGACCACCTGGGCGTAGCGTTCCAACTGGTGGACGACCTGCTCGACTACCGCGGCGACGCCGAAACCCTGGGCAAGAACGTCGGCGATGACCTGGCCGAAGGCAAACCGACCTTGCCGCTGATCTACACCATGCGCGAAGGCACGCCAGAACAGAAAGCCCTGGTGCGCAAGGCGATCCAGAAAGGCGGGATCGAAGACCTGGAAAGCATTCGCGCCGCCGTGGAAGCGTCAGGTTCCCTGGACTACACCGCACAACTGGCGCGCGACTATGTGGCGCGGGCAATCAAGTGCCTGGACGCCATTCCTGCCAGCGAATACCGCGACGCCCTGGTTGAACTGAGCGAGTTCGCGGTCGCCCGCACGCACTAGAAATACCCAATGAGGGAGGGGGCTTGCTCCCTCCGTCATTTAGTTTGTACTACCCATCCAAGAGCGCGCCCTGCCTCGCTACAATTCCCTATATAATGTGCGACTTTAGCCATCCTGACCGTTAAGGAGCTTTAGTGAGCACGTTGCCACCCTGCCCGAAATGCAATTCCGAATTCACCTACGAAGACGGCGCCCAGCTGATCTGCCCGGAATGCGCCCATGAGTGGTCCGCCACTGGCGAGACCGAAGCAGCCGGCGATGAAACCGTGAAGAAAGACTCTGTGGGCAATGTCCTGCAGGACGGCGACACCATCACCGTGATCAAGGACCTCAAGGTCAAGGGCACATCCCTGGTGGTCAAGGTCGGCACCAAGGTCAAGAACATCCGCCTGTGCGACGGCGACCACGATATCGACTGCAAGATCGACGGTATCGGCCCGATGAAACTCAAGTCCGAGTTCGTGCGCAAAGTCTGATGCTATCCCCCCATCCCGCGCCCGCCGCGGGATGGCGTTTTGCCCTCCCTGTTGATCGAACGCAATCCCCACCCACAAAACTCCAGAAACCGCCAATAGGCACTTGCTATTCCACAAATAAGAATTATTCTCATTGAAACCCATCAAGGAGAACGCCCCATGACTTATTTGATAGATGCCTGGCTGGACCGCCCACACCCTTACCTGCGTATCCTGCATCGGGAAACCGGAGAAGTCTGTGCGGTGCTGGAAGAAGAAGCGCTGAATGAACTGCAGGACCAGGGCGACCTGGACGTGAATGGCCTGAGTTCCAGTGAACCCGGTGTGCTGAAGGAGGTGGCGCGTAATCTGTTCCTGTTCTGCTATGCCCGAGCGTTGCGCCCGGCGACAGAACTCAATGGCAAGTTTCATCCATGAGCGACCGCACAACCCCCTGTAGGAGCGAGCTTGCTCGCGAAAAAACCCAAGACACCGCGTTTATCCAGGAAACCCGCGTTATCGTTGACGGCCTTCGCGAGCAAGCTCGCTCCTACAGGTGATCTGAAGCAGGTCTTACAGAACGTCGAGCAGCTCGACGTCGAACACCAGAACGCTGTGCGGCGGGATGCTGCCAACGCCTTGAGCGCCGTAAGCCAGTTCGCTCGGCACGTACAGACGCCATTTGCTGCCGGCATTCATCAGTTGCAGGGCTTCGGTCCAGCCTGGGATCACGCCGCCAACCGGGAATTCTGCAGGCTGGCCACGCTCGTAGGAGCTGTCGAACACGGTGCCGTCGATCAGGGTGCCGTGGTAGTGGGTACGCACCTGGTCTTCACGGGTCGGCTTGGCGCCTTCACCTTGGGTCAGCACTTCAAATTGCAGGCCGGAAGCCAGGGTGGTGATGCCGTCACGCTTGGCGTTTTCAGCCAGGAACGCCAGGCCCTCGCCTGCTGCGGCTTCAGCCTTGGCAGCTGCTTCGGCTTGCATGATTTCGCGGATGACCTTGAAGCTGGCGGCCATTTGTTCCTGGTCAACACGGCTTGGCTTGCCGGCGAAGGCGTCGGTCAGGCCAGCCAGGATCGCGTCCAGGCTCACACCCGGTGGTGGGTTGTCGCGCAGTTGGTCGCCCAACTGACGGCCGATACCGTAGCTGACGCGGGTTTCGTCGGTGGACAGATTAACTTCGGACATGAAGAGGCTCCGCTGTAGGGCAGCGCTGAAAACCCTGGTTTCCCGCACCGCCCAAAACTAAAAGGGCCCGCAGACTAGCACAGAATGTGAGCGCGCAATGAGTGCCACCCGCGTCATGGCTAGCGGGCGCCGCCGATCAGTTGCACACATATGCTTACGAATTAATCGTTTCAGTTTCCCACCCTACCGCCGATATGGCCTGAACACCTTGGCTGGCTCAAACAACCAACAACACCGTCCAGCAGACAGACATCACTTTTGCGGAGCACTCGATGAACAGCTGGTTCGGTAACATCAGCGTCAACCTCAAACTGGGCCTGGGCTTTGGCCTGGTACTGGTCCTCACCTCGATCCTGGCCCTGACCGGCTGGACCAGCCTGGGCAGCCTGATCGACCGCAGCAACTGGATGAGCGACATCACCCAGCTCAACGCGTCCCTGACCAAACTGCGCGTCGCACGCCTGCAATATATGCTCGCCAACGGCGACGAAACCGTGGCGCAGACGGTACAGACCAACCTGGATGCCTTCGCTGCCCAGCAACAGAAACTCCTGGACAGCTTCAAGAGCCCGGAAAACCTCAAGCTGCTCAATGAGCAGAAAGCGATCATCACCGCCTACCAGCAGTCCTTGAATAAAATGCGCGAGGCCTACCGTAACGGCAACGCTTCTCGCCAAGTGATGGGCGACAAGGCCGACATCGCCAACGCACAGATCAACGCGCTGGAAACCAGCGTGAAACAAATGCCCGACAGTTCGGAACACCTTGCCCAATTCCAGGCGGTGGCCGATGCCAAACTGCAATTCCAAATCGCCCGCTACGAAGTGCGCGGCTACACCGGTAACGTCAATGCGGACACCGAAGCCCGCGCGGCGGCGCAGATCGACAAAGCCATCAATGGCCTGAAAAACCTTAGCGCCCTATTCGGCAGCAGCCAGCAAAGCGCCTTGACCGCCCTGGAAACCGCCCTCGGCGACTATCGCAGCGCCGTGCAGAACTACAAGGCCGCCAATGCCAACATCGTGAGCGCCCGCGCCGAAATGACCACCCAAGGCGCCGACATTGTCACCATCAGCGACAAGCTCTACGACATCCAGCTTGATCGTCGCGACGCCGAAAGCGCCCAAGCCCGCAACCTGCAATTGATCAGTACGTTGCTGGCGCTGCTGGTCGGCATCATCGCGGCACTGGTCATCACCCGCCAGATCACGCGCCCGATCCAGGAAACCCTGGCCGTGGTGGAACGCATTGCGTCCGGTGACTTGAGCCACAACATCCAGGTCACCCGCCGCGACGAGCTGGGCGTGCTGCAACAAGGCATCCAGCACATGGGCACCACGCTGCGCGAACTGATCAGCGGCATTCGCGACGGCGTCACCCAAATCGCCAGCGCCGCCGAAGAGCTGTCGGCCGTGACCGAACAGACCAGTACCGGTGTGAACAGCCAGAAGATCGAGACCGACCAGGTCGCCACCGCGATGCATGAAATGACGGCCACCGTGCAGGAAGTCGCGCGCAACGCCGAGCAAGCGTCCCTGGCCGCTGCCGATGCCGACGGCCAGGCCCGCGCAGGCGACAAGGTGGTGGCCGAAGCCATCGCCCAGATCGAACGCCTCGCCGCCGAAGTGGCGCGCTCCACCGATGCCATGGCCCACTTGCAGCAAGAGAGCAACAAGATCGGCAGCGTGATGGACGTGATCAAGGCCGTGGCCGAACAGACCAACCTGCTGGCGCTCAACGCGGCGATTGAAGCGGCACGCGCCGGTGAAGCCGGCCGAGGGTTTGCCGTGGTCGCCGACGAAGTGCGCGGCCTGGCCCAGCGTACGCAAAAGTCCACCGAAGAGATCGAAGGCCTGGTGGCCGGCTTGCAGAATGGCACCCAGCAAGTGTCCAACGTGATGAACAACAGCCGCAGCCTCACCGACAGCAGCGTCGAGCTGACGCGCAAGGCCGGTGTGTCCCTGGAGAACATCACCCGCACGGTGTCGAACATCCAGTCGATGAACCAGCAGATCGCGGCCGCCGCCGAGCAGCAAAGCGCCGTGGCTGAAGAGATCAGCCGTAGCATCGTGAATGTGCGCGATGTGTCCGAGCAGACCGCCACCGCCAGTGACGAGACGGCCAAGTCGAGCGTGGAACTGGCGCGACTGGGCAGCCAGTTGCAGCAGATGGTCAGCCATTTCCGCGTGTAAAACGCAATCATCGTGGCGAGAGAGCTTGCTCCCTCGCCACAGGAGGGTTTTATTGCCCTCAGGCCTGCACGTCCTCGACAAACACCACGCGATTCCCAAACGGGTCCTTGATGCTCATCTCCCGCGTCCCCCAAGACGTTTGCTCAACCTCGGGCTTGGCATAACGGTAATCCTTGCCCGCCAACTGCTGCTGAGGATGGGGATGACTTTTCCTAAGTGCATGGCAACCGCTTCGTGTAAAAGAGCGTCCACTATAGAGGTGCAAACCCGCGACGCAAGTCCCCGTTACGCGCCAGGAATCGTCCCGACCGCCGCCCATTCGCCCGCCCCTCGCTGTAGCTCAACACGCCGTTGACCCACACCCCATCAATCCCCTCGGCCGCGCGCTGCGGCTGCTTGAAGTCCGCCACATCCCGCACCCGCAACGGGTCGAATAGCACCAGGTCGGCCCAATGCCCTTCGCGAATTTCGCCACGTTCGGACAAGCCAAACCGCGCCGCCGACAACCCGGTCATCTTGTGCACCGCCGTGTGCAGCGGAAACAGCCCGACATCCCGGCTGAAATGCCCCAACACCCGTGGAAACGCGCCCCACAAGCGCGGATGGGGGAACGGATCTTCAGGCAGCCCATCCGACCCTACCATCGACAGCGGATGCGCGAGGATGCGGCGCACGTCCGTCTCATCCATCCCGTAATACACCGCCCCCGCCGGTTGCAGGCGACGGGCCGCGTCCATCAGCGAAACGTCCCACTCGGCAGCGATGTCCTGCAAGTCCCGCCCCCCCATGTGCGGGTGCGGCGTGGACCAGGTGATGGTGATGCGAAACGCATCGGTGACTTGCTTGAGATCCAGGGTCGAGGAACTCGCCGCATAGGGGTAGCAATCGCACCCCACCGCCTGGGTTTTCGCCGCCTGCTCCAACGCTGCCAACAGTTGCGGACTACGCCCCCAATTACCCGCACCGGCACATTTGAGGTGGGAAATGATCACCGGCGCCTTGGCGTGCCGGCCGATCAGGAACGCCTCGTCCAGTGCCTCCAGCACCGGCTCGAATTCGCTGCGCAAATGGGTGGTGTACACCGCACCGAAAGCGCTCAGCGCTTCACTCAATTGCAGCACTTCCTCGGTGTCGGCCTCAAACGCGCTGGCGTAGGCCAGGCCAGTGGATAACCCCAGCGCGCCGGCTTCGAGGCTTTCCTGCAATTGCACACGCATCGCGATGATTTCACCGGGCGTGGCGGTGCGCTGCAGATCGTCCATATGGTTGCTGCGCAGCGCCGTATGGCCGATCAACGCGGCGACGTTGACCGCCGGGTGTGCATGTTCCACCGCCGTGCGGTAATCGATAAAGCGCGGGTAGGCGAAGGCTTCCGCGTTGCCCAGCAGGTTCATCGGGTCCGGGGGATTGCCGCGCAGGCTCACCGGCGCTGCGCTGATCCCACAGTTGCCGACAATCACCGTGGTCACGCCCTGGCTGAGCTTGGGCAACATCTGCGGCTGGCGTATCACCACGGTGTCATCGTGGGTGTGCACGTCGATAAAACCCGGCGCCAACACGCGACCGCCAGCCTCCAGCTCATGCACGCCATGAGCCGCCGATAGATCGCCGATGTTCTCGATGCGCCCGTCGCGCAGCCCCACATCGGCGACATAGCCCGGCGTGTTGCTGCCATCAATGATTAGCGCCTGACGAATCAGCGTGTCGTACGTCATGTCAGTCTCCAAGCGGCAGGCTGTCGGGGCCGCCGCGATAGTCGTCCAGGGCCAGTTTGATGCGGCGCAGGCGTTCCTGGTTGTCGTCCGGCATGGCCAGCGCCAGCTCGGTGGCGAGCAGGTCGATGGCCAGCAGCATGCCGTAGCGCGCCGCCGTGGGTTTGTAGATAAAACTGGTTTCGGCCGGCTGCAGCGGCAGCAGTACATCCGCCAACTGGGCCAGGGGCGAATCGGCCAGGGTGATGGCCAGGACGCGCGCGTCGTAGTTGCGCGCCAGTTCCACCACGTTCAGCAACTCGGGGGTAAGGCCGCTGAGGGAGCACACAATCAGCGCATGCTCGGGGCCCAGGGTCGCCGCCGTCACCCGCATCATCACCGGGTCATGGCACGCGGCAATCGAGTAGCCCAGACGCACCAGGCGCACCTGCAACTCATCGCTGCACAGGCTCGACGGGCCGCCCATGCCGAACGCATGGATCATCCGCGCCTTGCCCAGCAGGCTGACCGCATCGACGAAACTCGTCTGCTTGAACCCCGACAGGTGCTGGCGCAAGGTCGCCTCGATATCCCCCAGAATCTGGCGATGGAACGCCGACTGCTCGGGTTTGCCTGCCGGGTCCAGGAAGCGACTGCCGACGCCGCTGGCCTGGGCCAGTTGCAGACGCAGGTCACGCAAATCCCGGCACCCGACGCTGCGCGCAAACCGCGACAACGTGGCGGTGCTGACCTCGGCGCGCTGGGACAACGCCTCCAGGCTGGCCGACGCAGCGAACCCCACATCCTCCAGCATCAGCCTGGCGATGCGTCCTTCGCCGGCGCTGAAGGAATCCTGACGGGCGCGGATCTGGTAGAGGATGTCCATGGGGTCTCCGGATTACAGGATGCGGGACAGACCATAGGTCAGACCGAAGGCGACCAGCGAAATCAGGGTCTCCAGCACGGTCCAGGTCTTGAAGGTCTGGATCACGGTCATATTGAAGTATTCCTTGATCAGCCAGAAGCCGCCGTCATTGACGTGGGAAAAGATCACCGATCCCGCACCGGTGGCCAGCACCAGCAATTCAGGGTGTGGATAACCCAGGGCCAGGGCGACCGGCGCGACCACGCCGGAAGCAGTAGTCATCGCCACGGTGGCCGAGCCGGTGGCGATGCGCATCAACGCGGCGAACAACCAGCCCATCAGCAGCGGTGACAGGTTGAAGGCATGGGCCAGGCCAAGGATTTCATGGGTGACACCGGCGTCCACCAGGATGCGATTCAGCCCGCCGCCCGCGCCCACCAGCAAGGTGATGCTCGCGGTCGGCGCCAGGCATTCGTTGGTGAACTTGAGGATCGCTTCGCGGTTGAAGCCTTGGGCCAGGCCCAGGGTCCAGAAGCTCATCAGGGTCGCCACCAGCAGTGCGATCACCGAGTTGCCGATAAACAGCAGGAACTGGTTGAACCCACTGCCCGGCGTGGAAAGCACGTTGGCCCAACCGCCGATCATCATCAGCACCACCGGCAACAGCAGCGTGCCCATGGTCAGCGCAAAGCTCGGCAAACGGGTGCGGGGTTCACGCTCGATGAATTGGCGTTCCAGCGGGTTGTCCGCCGGCAACTGAATGCGCGGCACGATGAACTTGGCGTAGAGGGGACCGGCGACGATCGCCGTGGGGATGCCGATCAGAATCGCATACAACACGGTCTGCCCCACCGACGCGTTATACGCCAGCACCGCCATCATCGCCGCCGGGTGCGGCGGCACCAGCGCATGCACCACCGACAACCCGGCGACCATCGGCAGGCCGACCATCAGGATCGACACCCCGACCCGCCGCGCCACGGTAAAGGCGATCGGCACCAGCAACACAAAACCGACCTCAAAAAACAGCGGCAGCCCCACCAGGAAGGCGATGCAGACCATGGCCCAGTGGGCATTGCGCTCGCCGAAACGGTCGATCAGCGTACGCGCCACCTGCTCGGCACCACCGGACTCGGCCATCATCTTGCCGAGCATGGTGCCCAGCGCCACCACCAGGGCGATATGCCCCAGGGTTTTACCGACGCCCGCCTCGTAGGAGCCCATGATGGTGTCCGCCGGCATCCCGGCCATCAGCGCCAGGCCGATGGACACCAGGGTGATGACGATAAACGGGTTGAGTCGGTAACGTGCAATCAGCACGATCAAAGCAATGATGGCGATGGCAGCGTACGCCAATAGCCCGAAGCCCGGTGATGCGGCCATGCGGTACTCCTCGCAAAGGGTCACGTCGAATGAGTGGTGAAACTCATAAATCATTACCGAGGCGTATTTTCAAACCGGATGAAAGTCATTTTCGTGCACGGATAAGCGCTGTCGCGTTGGGACATGCCCGACAGGCGTGGATGAAAATTCGGGGGGTGTTCTTACATGAAGATCAGAGGATGTCGGAAACCCGGCGGCGACCATCGAGTCGTAGAATGCGTACTCCCTCATGCCCAGGAACATCGACCATGATTCGCACCTCCCTCACCGCCGGCGCCGTACTGCTCGCCCTGTGCGGCGTCGCCTCGGCCGCCGAGAACGCGGCGCTGAAAAAATGCATGGACGGCGCCAACACGACCGCTGACATGGTCAGTTGCAACGCCAAGGCCACCAAGGTTCAGGACGACCGCCTGAACCGCGCCTACAAGACCGCCCTTGCCGCCCAGGAAGGCGCGCGCAAACAGCAACTGCAGGATGTGCAGCGCCTGTGGATCAAATACCGCGACGCCAATTGCGCCTTCGCAGGCTCCGCCACCGGCGGCACCCTCGACCAGGTCAATGGCTCCGGCTGCGTGCTGGACATGACCCAGACCCGCGCCCAGGAACTGGAAGACCTGGTCGGCCCGTAACCCTAGCCCCTGTAGGAGCGAGCTTGCTCGCGAAAAACCTGAGGGCGCCGCAGAGTGTCAGGTTCCCCTCGCTATCGTTGACGATTTTCGCGAGCAAGCTCACTCCTACAAGGGGTTGCGGTCAGTCGTGATGGGCCTTGGCGCGCTTGAGCAGTTGCTTGCAGCGCTCGGACAAATGCAGCACCCGCAGGTGCTTGCCAGCCTTGCTATAGCGCTCGCGCAGGGTCATCAGCGCGGCGATCGCCGAATAGTCGACAAAGCTCAGGTGACGGCAATCGAGGGTCACTTCGGGCGGATCGTTGGCCGGATCGAACTGGTTCAAAAACGGCGTGGTCGAGGCGAAGAACAAAGTGCCGTGCAGGCAGTAAAGCTTGCTGCCATCGGCTTGCAGATGCGCATCGGCGTACAGCTCGCGCGCCTGTTGCCAGGCGAAGTTCAGCGCCGCGATCACGATCCCGCACAGCACCGCCGTGGCCAGGTCGGTGAAGACCGTGATCACCGTCACCGCAATGATCACCAGCACATCATTGAGCGGCACCTTGTTGATCACCCGCAGCGACGCCCAGGCAAAGGTCTGCTGGGACACCACGAACATCACCCCCACCAGCGCCGCCAGCGGAATCCGCTCGATCAGCGGCGACAGAAACAGAATGAACAACAGGATCATCACCCCGGCGAACACCCCGGAAAGACGCCCGCGCCCGCCGGAACTGAGGTTGATCACGGTCTGCCCGATCATCGCGCAACCGCCCATGCCACCGAACAGACCCGAGACCATATTCGCCGCGCCCAGGGCCACGCTTTCGCGGTCGGGGTAGCCACGGGTCTCAGTGATTTCGTCGGTGAGGTTCAGGGTCAGCAAGGTTTCCAGCAGGCCGACCATGGCCATCAGGAAGGCATAGGGCGCGATGATGCCCAGGGTTTCCAGGGTCCAGGGGATCTGCGGCAGCGCAAAGCTTGGCAGGCCACCGGCGATGTGGGCCATGTCGCCCAGGGTGCGGGTCGGCAGGCCGAGCAGATACACCGCCAGGCCCACGCCGAGGATCGCCACGAGGGCGGGCGGCACGGCGCGGGTAATGCGCGGCAGCAGGTAGACGATGGCCATGGTCACCAGCACCAGGCCGGTCATCACATACAGCGACGTGCCGCTGAGCCAGGTGTCACCGTTTTTGAAATGCTCCAACTGCGCCAGGGCGATGATGATCGCCAGGCCGTTGACGAACCCCAGCATCACCGGGTGCGGCACCATGCGCACCAGCTTGCCCAGGCGCAACAGGCCGAACGCGACCATGATCAAACCGCCCAGCAACACCGTGGCCAGCAGGTACTCCACGCCGTGCTGCACCACCAGCGCGACAATCACCACCGCCATCGACCCCGCTGCACCGGACACCATCCCCGGCCGCCCGCCGAACAGCGCCGTGAGGGTGCAGATGATAAAGGCGCCGTAGAGCCCCATCAGCGGATTGAGGTGCGCCACCAGGGCAAAGGCGATGCATTCGGGCAGCAAGGCGAAAGACGTGGTGAGGCCGGCCAGGGCGTCGGCGCGAAGACGGGTGAGGTTCATGAGGTACCAGGGCATTGCGGGGGATAAGGTGGGGAATGGTACGGAATTGGAAAGAGGGGAGCCAGATCTTAAACACCCGCCACAATAAACCGGATGCCAGATCCCCCGGCTTTTACGCAGCGGTCACGCATCAGCACGCATACCGCGCCAGCTTGGCTTGAATGAAGTCCAGGAAGCACTGGATGCGCAGCGCCAATTGCGAGTTGCGGTAGAACACCGCATGGATCGGCTGGCGGTAGCCCGTGTTGAACGCTTCCAACACCGGCACCAGGCGCCCGGTGTTGATGTCGTCGATGGTCATGAAGTTCGACAGGCAGCAAATACCCTGCCCCTCCAGTGCCAGCTGGCGCAAGGTTTCGCCACTGGACGCGGCAATGCCGGGCTCGATCAGCCAGCGGTCGCCTTCCACATGGCGCAGCGGCCAGTGGTTGAGGGTTTCGGTCTGGCTGAACCCGAGCAAGGTGTGCTCGGCCAGCTCGGCGACGCTGGTCGGTGTGCCGTGGCGCTGGAGGTAAGCGGGGCTGGCGAGGATATGCAGCGGCGTGCAGCCGAGAGAACGCGCATGCAGGGTGGAGTCCGCCAGGGCACCGATGCGGATGGCAATATCGGTACTCTGCTCCAGCAGATCGATGATCAGGTCATCGCTGTTCAGCTCCAGCTGGATATCCGGGTAGAGCCTGCGAAACTCGGCGATGTACGGCACGATCCCATGCAACATGAACGGCACGGCCGCGTTGATGCGCAGGCGCCCGGCCGGTTTTTGCTGGCGCGACGACAGGTGCTCTTCCAGCTCATCCATCTGCGCCAGGATCAGCTTGGAGCGCTCGAAGAAATACTTGCCCTCCTCGGTCAAATCCATGCGTCGCGTGGTGCGGTTGATCAGCGTGGTGTCGAGCTTGGCCTCCAGGCGCGACAAAGTGCGGCTGACCGCCGACGGGGTCTGCCCGACCTGCTCCGCCGCCGCCGAAATCGAGCCGCACTCAATCACGCTGACAAAGATCTGTAGCTCATCGGATCGGGCTTTCACGGGCTGTCCTCGTTCTCGGTTCAGCGCAGCTTACACCGAGAGGTTGAACACCTGCGCCAGATGCTGCTCGTAGCGCGCCACGTCGGCCTCGATGGCCGGGCGCTTCATCACGTCCACACACAGGAAGGTCGGCAAGGCAGTCATGCCGAGGAACTGATTGGCCTTGTGGAACGGGAAATACACCGCGTCAACGCCTTTGGCTTCAAAGAAATCCGTAGGGTCGTCGAAGGCTTGCTGCGGTGCGTTCCAAGTCAGCGACAGCATGTACTGCTTGCCCTGGATCAGGCCGCCGCTGCCGTACTTCTGCGACGCGTCGGAGCGGGTGCGGCCATCGCTGGCGTACAGGCTGCCATGGCCTTCGGTGAACACTTCGTCGATGTACTTCTTGACGATCCACGGCGTGCCCATCCACCAGCCGGGCATCTGGTAGATGATCACATCGGCCCAGAGGAATTTGGCCACTTCTTCGGCCACGTCGTAGCCTGCGTCGATGTGCGTGACTTTGACGTCGATTCCGCCACGGTCCAGCAGGGCCAAGGCAGCGTCATGCAAAGTAGTGTTGTAGCGGCCGTCGGAGTGGGCGAATTTCTTGGCGCCGTTGAGCAGAAGCACTTTTTTCATGGGAGTCATCCAGAAGGTTGAAAAGATCTGGAGGCAGACTACCGACTTGGATCAGTGGGAATAAGCCGCAGGGCGGCAAAATACATTTGACCTGTACGCACGAATAGACCGCGATTGTTAACCACCTATCAGCAGGTGGCCACCCAACAACGCCATGCCGATGAAAAATACCCGCTTGAATAACACCGCGCTGATGCGTCGGCGCACCACCTGGCCCAGCCACATCCCCAACAGTGCGGGCACCAGCGCCAGCAACGAGGCACTGACTTCGCCACCGCCGAGGGTGCCACGCCAGGCCAACCCGGCGGCCAGGGCCAGGGTCGACACGCTGAACGACAACCCCAGGGCCTGCACCAACTGATCGCGCGTCAAACCCAGGGCCTGCAGATACGGCACCGCAGGAATCACAAACACGCCGGTGGCCGAGGTGATGACCCCGGTGATTACGCCACACAGCGGGCCCAGCCAGCGCTCGGTTCGAGGCTTGACGTTAAAGCTGGGCAGCAACAGGCCGCTCAACGCATAAAGCAGCAACGCGCCGCCCAGCGCATGCACCACCCACTGGCCGCCGTCCATGCCCAGCCATAACGTGCCCAGCCCGGTGCCGAGGAAGATCAACAGCAGCATCGGCCACAGACGTCTGAGCAAACCGCGCAAATGGCCGCCGAACGCCAATTGCCAGAGGTTGGTGACCGTCGACGGAATGATCAGCAACGCCGCAGCCTGCGCCGGCAACATAGCCAGGCCGAGCATGCCCATGGCCACCGTCGGCAAGCCAAGGCCGATCACGCCTTTGACGGTGCCGGCCAGCAGGAAGGTGCCGATCACCAGCAGGGTCAAGGCAGGGCCGAGGTTTTGGTAGAACGCGAGGAAGGTATTCATGGGGCGATTCTGGCGCTTTCGGAGGGACTCGAAAATGCGCCATATACTGAGGCAGACTCTTGTTTTGCGTGAGGCTTAGGGCCTCATCGCGAGCAAGCTCGCTCCTACAAAATCCACCCAGGCCCCTGCAGGAGCGAGCTTGCTCGCGATAGCGCCAGTCCAGCCAAAGGAACTCTCCAGCCATGCACTTTGACCTGATCGACCTGCGCCTCTATCTGCACGTCCTCGACACCGGCAACATCACCGCCGGCGCGGCGCGCAGCCATTTATCCCTGGCCGCCGCCAGCGCGCGCATCCGCGCGATGGAGGCCGCGCTGGGGGTTGAATGCCTCGAACGCGGTCGGCGTGGCGTCACCCCTACACCTGCGGGCAAGGCCCTGGCCCGGCATGCGCGCCTGATGTTGCAACAAGCCGAGCACCTGCAACAGGACCTGGCCGAATACGCCAACGGCGTCAAAGGCCAGGTACGCCTGTTGTGCAACACCACCGCCCTCAGCGAATACCTGCCGGAACTGCTGGCGGATTTTCTGCGCGAGCACCCCAACCTCGACATCGACCTGCAGGAATTGCCCAGCCTGCGCATCACCCAGGCCTTGCGCCAGGGCACGGCAGAGCTGGGGATCATCTCCGACGCAGTGGACACCCACGGCTTACAGACCCTGCCCTTTCGCGACGACCCGCTGGTGCTGATCATGCCGCTGGACCATCCCCTGGCGACCGGCACCGTGAGCTTTATCGACAGCCTGCAACACGACTACGTCAGCCTGGCCGCCCACAGCGCGCTGGCGGTGTACCTGGACGAACAGGCGCTGCACGCGGGCTTTCGCTTGCAGACGCGCATTCGTGCCGAAGGTTTTGACGGGGTGATGCGCATGGTCGCCCGGGGCGCGGGCCTGGGCATCGTGCCCCAGGCGGCACTGGACCGCTGGCCATCGGCGGCGCAGGTCAAGGCCCAACCCTTGCGCGAGGACTGGGCCTGCCGGCACCTGCTGTTGTGCGCACGCGCGTTCGAGCCATTGCCGGCGTATACCACAGCCTTGCTCTCCGCCCTCACCGCCCCAGTGTAGGAGCGCGCTTGCTCGCGAAAATCGTCAACGATAGCGCGGGTCATCTGGTTTAACGCGGCGCTCTCGAGTTTTTCGCGAGCTTGCGCCCACATTTTTCGACCGCGCCGATCAATCCTCCAGCGCGCGCACCCGTTGCATGCGCTTTTGCTCTACTGGCGCTGCGGCAGACTGCAACTCAAAGTCGAAATCAATCTGCGCGAACCGCCCTTGTACACCCCACTCCTGCGCCAGCGCCTGGTCGTCACTGAAACGAATCTCGGCGATCAATTCATCCCGCGTCGCGTAGGCAAAATCATCATGCAAGTACGGGTCACCCGACAGGTTGATCTGAGTGGTGAGGTGACGATACCCCGGCGCCGAAATAAAGAAGTGGATATGCGCCGGCCGCTGCCCATGGCGTCCCAGTTGATTGAGCAACTGTTGGGTCGGCCCCGTTGGCGGGCAGCCATAGCCCGACGGCACGATGCTGCGAAAACGGTAGTTGCCCTGGGCATCGGTCTCGATACGCCGGCGCAGGTTGAATTCCGATTGCGTGTTATCAAACCAGGAATAAGTCCCGCCGGTATTGGCCTGCCAAACATCGACGATCGCCCCTGCCAACGGTTTGCCATCTGTGTCGCGCACCTGCCCACGCATGAACAGCGGCACACCAGGGTCCTGGCCATCATCCAGCCGTGCCTCGTATTTCGACAGCGGCGCACCGGCCACATACAGCGGGCCTTCGATGGTGCGTGGCGTGCCGCCGGTTTTACCGGCTTGCTCGTCGGCGGCGTCCATCAGCATGTCCAGGTAATGCTCCAGGCCGAGCCCGGCAGCGAGCAGACCGGCTTCCTGGTGTTTACCCAACTCGTTGAGATAGTTGATTGCCGCCCAGAACTCTTCCGGGGTCACATCCAGGTCTTCGATGATGTTCACCGTGTCTCGCAGGACCCGGTAAATCAGTGCCTTGGTGCGCGGGTTGCCGTCGTCGTTAAGGTTACCGCTGGCTTCTTCGAGAAACCGTTGGGCATGGGCAGTCTGGGACAGTCGGATGGACATGGCGCAATCCTCATTTTGTATTTATTAGGGACGGAACAGGTTTAGCGGTCATCCTCATGGACCGACGAAGGGTGCCGACACAAGGCATTCACTTCGATGGCCATGTAGGGGTAAAGCGGTAGTTGCATCAGTAGGTCGTGCAGTTCCTGCACGCTGTCGACATCAAACACGCTGTAGTTGGCATAGAGCCCAGCGATGCGCCACAGGTGGCGCCATTTGCCCTGCTGTTGCAGCCGTTGCGCCAAAGCCTTCTCATCGGCCTTGAGGGCGGCTGCGCGTTCGGGATTCATGTCGACGGGCAGGTTCACGGTCATTTTTACGTGGAACAACATAGCAGGCGCCTCCTAGTGCTTGTCGCGACGGAAGAACGCCAGGCGCTCTTCATCAATGGTCAGGCCCAGACCCGGTAAGGGAGAGACATGCAGTTGGAAGTCGCGGTACAGCGGCTGCTCGGTGAGGATGTCTTCGGTGAGCAACAGTGGACCGAACAGTTCGGTGCCCCACGCCAGCTTATTCAGCGTCAGGAACGCATGGGCCGACGCCAGGGTGCCGATGCCGCCTTCGAGCATGGTGCCCCCGTACAGGCCAATGCCAGCCGCCTCGGCAATCGCGGCGGTGCGCAATACCGCACGCGGCCCGCCGTTCTTGGCGATCTTGAGGGCGAATACCGAGGCTGCCCCTTCGCGGGCCAGGTTGAAGGCGTCTTCGACACATTCGATGGATTCATCGGCCATGATTGGCGCCGGGCTCGACAGGTTGAGCCGGGCCATGCCGCCACGGTTGTTGCGCGAGATGGGTTGTTCGATGAGGTCGATCCCGTTGTCTCCCAGCACCTTGCAGGCGCGCAGGGCCACGGCCTCGTCCCAGGCCTGGTTGACGTCGACGCGCACACTGGCGCGATCGCCCAGGGCCTTCTTGATCGCGATCACATGGGCCAGGTCATGGCTGACATCCCGCGCACCGATCTTCAATTTGAAGATACGGTGGCGGCGCAGGTCGAGCATCTTCTCAGCCTCGCTGATGTCCTGTTCGGTGTTGCCGCTGGCCAGGGTCCAGGCCACCGGCAAGGCATCGCGCACACGGCCGCCTAGCAGTTCGCTGACCGGCAGGTTCAAGCGTTTGCCGAGGGCGTCGAGCAGGGCGCTTTCAATGCCAGACTTGGCAAAGGTATTGCCGCGAATGCTGCGCTCCAGGCGCAACATGGCCGCGTTGATATTGCTCGCGTCTTGGCCGATCAGCAGCGGAGCGAAGTGGCGGTCGATATTGACCTTGATGCTGTCAGGGCTTTCGTTGCCATAACTCAGGCCACCGATGGTGGTGGCTTCACCGACGCCTTCGATACCGTCGGCGCACCGCAAGCGGATGATCACCAGGGTCTGGTTCTGCATCGTATGCATGGCCAGCTTGTGCGGGCGGATGGTGGGGAGATCGACGATGACGGTGTCGATCGACTCGATGGCGCAAATCGGCATAACAATACCCGCTGGGTTCTTTATAGATTTACATCGATTTTGGACCGTATTTTCCCTGGCTTCCAATATAGAATTGGTCTCAAACAATACCCTACAGGTATGAAAGGAGCCGCCATGGAACTGCGTCATCTGCGTTACTTCCAGGTGCTGGGAGAGACCCTCAACTTCACCCGCGCCGCCGAACACCTGCACATCGCCCAGCCCCCATTGAGCCGGCAGATCCAGCAATTGGAGGACGAGCTGGGCGTGACGCTGCTGGAGCGCGGCCGCCCGTTACGGCTGACCGAGGCCGGTCGCTTTTTCTATGAACACGCCAATGTGCTGTTGGAGCAACTGGGCAAGGTCTGCGACACCACCCGGCGTATCGGCCAGGGCGAGAAGACCTGGCTGGGCATCGGCTTTGCGCCCTCGACCCTTTATGGTGTGCTGCCGGAGTTGATCCGGCGGCTGCGCACCCATGAGGCGCTGGAGCTGGAGTTGGGCCTGTCGGAGATGACCACTTTGCAGCAGGTCGAAGCGCTTAAGGCCGGGCGCATCGATGTCGGTTTCGGTCGGATTCGCATCGATGACCCGGCCATCGTCCAGCGCGTGCTGGTGGAGGATCGGCTGGTGGCAGTGCTGCCCAGTGGCCACCCATTGCTCGACGCGCCCGCCACCCTCGCGCAACTGGCCGCCGAGCCGTTTGTGCTCTACCCCGGCAACCCGCGCCCCAGCTATGCCGACCATGTGATCGCGCTGTTCGACACCCACGGCCTGAGCCTCAAGGTGGCGCAGTGGACCAACGAATTGCAGACCGCTATCGGCCTGGTCGGGGCTGGCATGGGGGTGACGCTGGTGCCGGCCTCGGTGCAGGTGCTGCACCGCGCGGATATCGGCTACACGCCGATTGTGGAAGCTACCGCGACCTCGCCAATCATTCTCAGCCGGCGGGTGAACGACCAATCGCCGGGGCTCAGTCATTGCCTGCAGTTGGTTGAAGAGCTGCTCTGAATGGTCCGGAGGCAAGATTCCCCCTCGGCAATACCTGGCAGATCAGGCACTTGATGTGCGTTCAGCTGTATTACGAAGAGTTCACGCAGAGTAATATCTGCGCCCTCAGCACTTCTGAGGGGCGGATGCGGCGCGCAATCCCCCCCGAGAAAACAAGTAGAAGGTAACGTTAATGGCGGATGACATGGTTAACCCGGCAGGTCTCAAGCGTGGCCTGAAAAACCGGCATATTCAGCTGATTGCCTTGGGTGGGGCGATCGGTACGGGGCTGTTCCTCGGCTCGGCCGGCGTGCTCAAGTCGGCGGGGCCGTCGATGATCCTCGGCTACGCGATTGCCGGTTTCATCGCGTTCCTGATGATGCGCCAGCTCGGCGAGATGATCGTCGAAGAACCCGTGGCCGGCTCCTTCAGCCACTTCGCCCACAAATACTGGGGCAGCTACGCGGGTTTCCTCTCCGGCTGGAACTACTGGGTGCTCTACGTGCTGGTGGGCATGGCCGAACTGACGGCCGTGGGCAAATACATCCAGTTCTGGTGGCCAGAGATCCCGACCTGGGTCAGCGCGCTGGTGTTCTTTATCGCCGTGAACCTGATCAACACCCTGAACGTGAAGTTCTTCGGTGAGACCGAGTTCTGGTTCGCGATCATCAAGGTGGTGGCGATTGTCGGCATGATCGTGCTCGGCTGCTACCTGCTGTTCAGCGGCGCCGGCGGCCCGCAAGCGTCGATCAGCAACCTGTGGAGCCACGGCGGGTTCTTCCCCAACGGCGGCATGGGGCTGTTGATGTCCATGGCGTTCATCATGTTCTCCTTCGGTGGCCTTGAGTTGGTGGGTATCACCGCGGCCGAAGCCGCCGAGCCACGCAAAGTGATCCCGAAGGCGATCAACCAAGTGGTGTATCGCATCCTGATTTTCTACGTGGGTGCGCTGACCGTGCTGCTGTCGCTGTACCCGTGGGATCAACTGCTGCAAACCCTCGGCGCCTCGGGCGACGCCTACAGCGGCAGCCCGTTCGTGCAGATCTTCTCGCTGATCGGTAACGACACCGCCGCGCACATCCTCAACTTCGTGGTGCTGACCGCAGCGCTGTCGGTGTACAACAGCGGCGTGTACTGCAACAGCCGCATGCTGTTCGGCCTGGCCGAGCAAGGCGACGCACCCAAAGCGCTGATGAAACTCAACAAGCAGGGCGTGCCGCTGCGGGCCCTGGGGATTTCGGCGCTGGTGACGCTGCTGTGCGTGGTGGTCAACTACGTCGCGCCGAAGAGTGCCCTGGAGCTGCTGTTTGCACTGGTGGTCGCCTCGCTGATGATCAACTGGGCGCTGATCAGCATCACCCACCTCAAGTTCCGCAAGGCCATGGGCGAGCAAGGCGTGGTGCCGTCGTTCAAGACCTTCTGGTTCCCGTTCAGCAACTACCTGTGCCTGGCGTTCATGCTGATGATCATCAGCGTGATGCTGGCGATTCCGGGGATTCGCAATTCGGTGTTTGCGATGCCGGTCTGGGTGGGGGTGATCTACATCGCCTACCGTTTTCGCGTCAGCAAGTCGAAAGCGGTAAGCCCCGTGTAGGAGATGACCAGCAGTGCACTGCGCTTCTGGGCATCCCAGTGTCGAGTTCAGACCATTGATGCTGCTTGCGAGGCTATAGGGTTCGACTCTCGTTCACTTGCCTCGGAGTCATCATGTCCAAGCCCATCACCGTACTGCGCGACACCCATCCCCTGCCGGTCCTGGATGCCTGCAAATGGGAAAAGCTCGAAGGCGACCCGCACACCGTCAACCTCAACGCCTACACCAGCGAAGACGGCAGCAAGATCATGGGCACCTGGATCTGCACACCCGGCAAGTGGTACGTGGAATACGTGAAGTGGGAATACTGCCATTTCCAGGAAGGCTACTGCGTGATCACCCCGGAAGGCCTGGAGCCGATCCATTTGCGCGCGGGGGATATCTTCGTGGTGGAGCCGGGGATGAAGGGGACGTGGGAAGTGGTCGAGACAGTGCGTAAGTATTTTGTGTTTGCCTGAGTCGCAAAGATGAATCGTGGCGAGGGAACAAGCTCCCTCGCCACAGGCGATGTTTATTTGGGCTTGCGGTAGCTGTTGATGATCGCCGAGAAGTCCTTACCCCCTTCCCCGCGCTGGCTCATCGATTGATACAACTGCTGGGCTACAGCGCCGAGGATCACCGGCTGCTTCGCTTGGCGAGCGGCTTCGGTGGCCAGCCCCAGATCCTTGAGCATCAGGTCGGCACCGAAGCCACCGGTGTACCCTCGGGAAGACGGCGCGGTTTCGATCACGCCCGGCCACGGGTTGTACGTGTCGGAACTCCAGCAACGCCCGGTAGAGCTGTTGATGATCCCGGCCAGCACCTGGGTGTCGATACCCAGCGCATCGCCCAGGGCCATGGCTTCACTGACGCCGACCATGCTGATGCCGAGCAACAGGTTGTTGCAGATCTTGGCGATCTGCCCCGTGCCGACGTCACCGCAGTGCACAATGTTGCGACCCATCTGCGCCAGCACCGGTTGCAGGGTGGCGAACAGTTGCGCCGTGGCGCCGACCATAAAGGTCAGCGTCCCGGCTTGCGCGCCGCCAGTGCCGCCGGAGACCGGTGCATCGGCGACGGCCACACCTTGCTTGGCCGCCGCAGCCGCGACATCGCGGATGGTCTGCGGGTCGATGGTGCTGCAATCCACCGCTGGCACGCCTTGGCCGATCCCGGCCAAAACGCCGTCTTCCCCCAGCCAGACGCTGCGCACATGGGCGGCGGCCGGCAGCATGGTAATCACCAGCTCGGCGCCAGTGGCCGCGTCACGCGGCGAGTCGCTGATATGGCCGCCCAGTTCGGCCAGCTCCTTGAGCACAGTCTGGTTCAGGTCGAACAGGTTCAGCCCATGGCCGGCCTTGATCAGGTTGCGGGCCATGGGTGCGCCCATGTTGCCCAAGCCGATAAATGCAATTTTCATGGTCGTCTCCCGAATCAGCGCAGGTTGATGGTGGTGTTCACGCCATCGTTGACCGTGTCGTCATCGAACCAGCGGCTGGTCACGGTTTTGGTCTGGGTGTAGAACTGCACCACTTGCTTGCCATACGGGCCAAGGTCGCCGAGCTTGGAACCGCGCGAACCGGTGAAGCTGAAGAACGGCACCGGCACTGGGATCGGGATGTTGATGCCGACCTGGCCCACATCGATTTCGCTCTGGAACTTACGCGCCGCCGCCCCGCTCTGGGTGAACAGGCCGGTGCCGTTGCCGAACGGGTTGGCGTTGACCAGCGCGATCGCCTCATCGAGGGTGTCGACTTCCAGCACCACCAGCACCGGGCCGAAGATTTCCTGGGTATAAATCTGCATATCGGTGGTCACGCCCGAGAACAGGGTCGGGCCGACAAAGTTACCTTGCTCGAAGCCCGGCACCTGGATGTCACGCCCGTCCAGCTCGAGCTTGGCGCCCTCTTTCACGCCGCTTTCGATCAGTTCCAAGATGCGTGCCTTGGCGCGCTTGGAAATCACCGGGCCCACATCCGTACCGGCTTCGCTGCCGGCATTGACCTTGAGCTTCTGCGCCAGCGCCTTCAGATCCGGCAGCCATTGCTTGGATGCGCCCACCAGCACCACCACCGACGTGGCCATGCAACGCTGGCCCGCCGCGCCGAAACCGGCACCGACCAGGGCATTGAGGGTGTGTTCGCGATTGGCATCCGGCAGCACCACCGCATGGTTCTTGGCGCCCATCATCGACTGCACGCGCTTGCCGTGTTTGCCGGCCAAGTCATACACGTGAGTGCCCACGGCAGTCGAGCCGACAAAGGACACCGCCTTGATGTCTTTATGGGTGCACAGCGCGTCCACCACGTCCTTGCCGCCATGTACCACGTTGAGCACGCCGGCCGGCACACCGGCTTCCAGCGCCAGCTCCACCAGCAGCATGGTCGACAGCGGGTCCTGCTCGGACGGCTTGAGGACGAACGTGTTCCCGCAGGCAATCGCCATCGGGAACATCCACAGCGGAATCATCGCCGGGAAGTTGAACGGGGTAATCCCGGCGCACACGCCGATGGGTTGGCGCAGGGTGTAGGTGTCGACACCACCGGCAACGTTTTCAGCGAATTCACCCATTTGCAGGGTGCCGATGGAACAGGCGTGCTCCACCACTTCCAGGCCACGGAAAATATCGCCCTCGGCATCGGCAATCGTCTTCCCTTGCTCGGCGCTGAGGACCACGGCGATGCGCTTGGAATGTTCACGAATCAGGGCTTGCAGCTTGAGCATGATGCGCATGCGTGCGCCGATGGGCGTCAGCTTCCAGGTCTGGAAGGCGCGATGGGCGGCATCGATGGCGGCGTTGACTTCATCGGCCGTGGCAAACGGGACTTTGGCCAGCACTTGCTGGGTGGCCGGGTTGACGATGTCTTGCCAGTGGGTGGTCTTTGACTCGACCCATTCACCGTTGATCAGCAACTTGACCTGTTGCACGGAAATATCGGCAGATGCGTTCATGTGGTCTCCAATTCTTATTTATATGCAGAGAACCAAGGCGTTGAATCGCCTTGAAGATGAGGCGTTCGGACTGTTTTTGGAGTATAGATGTGCAAATCTCCAATAAGAACGCACATAAAAGCCGGTCCAATATGCAAAAAAACATCACATCGCTGGGTTCCCTGAACTGGGACGACCTGAAGTTTTTCCTCGAAGTGGCCCGCACTCGCAAGGCCAGCGTCGCCGCCAAGCGCCTGGCGGTGGACTACACCACGGTGTCACGACGCATCAGCTCACTGGAAGTCTCGCTCGGCACCTTGCTGTTCGAAAAATCCCGGACCAACGGCTTCGTCCTCACCCCCGAGGGCCAGCGCCTGCTGGGCTACGCCGAATCCATCGAAAGCACCTTGCACATGGCTTGCGAGCAAGTCTCCGGCTCCGGCGTGGCGCTGTCCGGCCACGTGCGCATGGGCTGCACCGAAGGCTTCGGTAGCTTCTTCGTCACCCCGCAACTGAGCCATTTCGTCGACACCTACCCGGCGATCTCGGTCGACATCCTGCCCCTGCCCCACTTCATCAGCCTGTCCAAGCGCGAAGCCGACATCGTCATCGCCCTGGAACGCCCGGAACACGGGCCGTATGTGTGCTGCAAACTGTGCGACTACAAACTGCAGCTATACGCGACCCAGGACTACCTCGACCAACACCCGCCCATCCACCGCCCGGCGGACTTGGCCGAGCATCCCTTCATCAGCTATGTGGACGACCTGGCCTTCAGCTCGGAGTTGCTCTACCTGGCCAACGTCGTACCCGGCGCCAGCGCCAGCCTGCGCAGCACCAGCGTGATCGCGCAATACGTAGCGGCGCAGCAAGGGCGCTCGATGGCGATCCTGCCGTGCTTTTTGGCGGCGCAGGACCCACGGTTGTTGCCGGTGCTGGGCGAGCAGATTGAGATTACGCGGCAGTTTTGGATGTATTGCCGGGAGGATCTGCGCAAGCTCAAGCGGATTACCTTGTTGTGGGATTACATTCGCGAGGTCACGGAGCTGAACCGCCCGTTTTTGTTGGGCGAGACGCAGGTCCTACTGTTTGCAGACTGAGTGTCTACAGGGCGTAAGGGGATCTCATCGTAACGGGGTCGGCAGGCGCTTGGCAACGATTTGTGACAGGGTTGATACGCGAGTTATGACACCTCGAAGCCGACTTTCAGAGACGCGTAGGGGCACGATTAGGGTCCCATGCGGGCACCCGACAAGACTCAGCAGCGAGGGTGGCACGGGGGATCTGCACGGGAATGAATCCATGAGGTAATACCTCGGAAATTTCTGTCAGATTTCCATTGTTTAGGAGGATGAACGCCCGAAGCGGCTGTAAATGATCAACTCCATAAAATCTACGCTAACATCCCAGCCTTTCATGACAACCCAAGAGAGCGCAATGGGCGAGCGACTACGCATACGTTTGATGTTTGAGTGGGGTGGCGGTGCATTGTGGTGTGGGAACGAGGCTACCCTTGCTCGACTTTCAGTAGGCCCCGTTGAAGACAAGCTACCACTCAGCACAACAACCCGCGCGCGCCTCAGCGAAATGACAGGCTGGCACGACACCGCGTTGAATTGGGATTACCCACCAGATCCCGGTCCTTGGGAGGCCAGTGAGTACAAACGGTTTGATGATGCCGCCAACTCTTTGCTCGCCGTAATCCAGAAAGAGCTTGGAGCTGAATTTGAAGTCATCTACGAAAAACTTTGAATGAGACTTCAATCATGCCTTCACGCCTAACGTCCGGTCACCCAGCAATCCAAAATGCATTGGATGCTCTTAGCCAAGACAACAAAACGAAGGTGACCACTCGGGTCGTCTTATGGATTGCAAGTGAGACAGGACTGAACTCGCCAACTATTCAAGACGCCCTATTAAAAGGAGATTGGAATTCACTCAACGACCTCTGCTCCGAAATGGATGAGCAGTATTTAGAGCTTCTTGATCGCGGGGATAATCAGCACCAGTCCTTCTTTTGCAAAGCTCGCGCTTACAGTGCGGCAGCATGCTTAGCTCGTGGCGACCTGGATGAAGCGATATATGAGTCCATTTTTGCGACCCAGAAAGCGCTTGTGATAGATGACTTTCTGTAGGGTGTCCTTTGTGGGGATGGGAGTCATGGTCGCAAGACCGTTCCCAACTCGTAAAGCATCTCAATGAGGAATCTCGGAGTGGTCAGGTGCCGTGGAGTGGTCCTTATTGAAGGGGATGGCTATTGCCAATAATCCCTCTCCTCAATGAGCGACCCATATCAAGTGTTCTCGTAGCTCATGCCATGTCGCCTCAGGCTTATCCAGATGAAACGCCCTGATGGTCTCTGCGAGGTGTTGTGAAGCTTGCATAGCAACCTTTCTGTCAGTGGTCTTGAGTGAAACAGACACAGTGCGGGTAAGGCTGCCAGTTTCGCGAAGGCGCAGATAGTAAATGCCGTTGCGCCTGTAGTGGTAGGGCTTTGCGAGCCTCGTGGTCGGCCTGAGTGGTAGGGTAATTTTTGTTACACGACTTGTGACAGGTGAAGCGTTCGAGGCGGCGTTCATGGCCATAGGGTCCCGTATTCATTGGCTGGACCCTTACGCCCTTGTAGTTCTGGATGTATTGCCGGGAGGACTTGCGCAAGTTGAAGCGGATTACGTTGTTGTGGGACTACATCCGCGAAGTGACGGAGCAGAATCGGGGGTTGTTGATGGGGGAGACGCGGGAGATGCGGTTTGCGGATTAAAGGGCCATCAACGACGATTCCCTTTAAATTGCAGGACGATTCCTAGAGAATCTCCGGCCTATTGCGCCGCAAGATTTGAGTGTCTAGCCTCCTCG
This sequence comes from Pseudomonas extremaustralis, assembly GCF_900102035.1. Classification (NCBI taxonomy): domain Bacteria; kingdom Pseudomonadati; phylum Pseudomonadota; class Gammaproteobacteria; order Pseudomonadales; family Pseudomonadaceae; genus Pseudomonas; species Pseudomonas extremaustralis. The sequence continues at coordinate 6,097,257 of NZ_LT629689.1, read as the reverse complement.
GGTCGCTGCAAAACAGCGATTGGGTTTAGCGACCCGAGAAACGTAGGTACGACTTCCTCAACTAATTTGGCCGGCATTTTTTGCCTGCCTTATCGTGTTATGGCGGCTGTGCGCGGGAGACCTTCGGGGTCTACCGGGTTCCTAGGTTACCGGTTCGCTAACCCGCGTACAGCTGCCACCTCTCCATGTTTAGCGACATGCCGTGGCGGTTTCTACTTCCGAACCTAAGGAAACACCATGACTAAAGTCGTCCCCGATCCCCCCCTCACCACCCTCGGCGTCGTCACCTTCGGCGATTACGGCGAAAACGAAAAACCGTTGTTCCGGGTCAACGCCGGCATGCCACTCAACGAAGCGCTGGAGCACGCCTCCACCCTGCTTTACTACGCCAAGAAACTCTCGATGGAAGCCGCCATGGATGTGCGTGGCGAGCAATATGCCTGGGCAGCGCATTATCTGTGCGAGATGGGCAAGGCAGTGGTGGATGATTTGACGCAGGCAATGACGCCGAGCCGTTAAGCGAACACCCTCTCCAACACGGCGCAGCCCAACTGTGGAAGGGAGAAACCTCCCTCCCACAATTGATCACATTCCAAACCGGGACTGGCTGACTCTACTCAGTCCGACGTCACCACAATCGACACCCGCCGATTCTCAGTGCGTCCCGCCGCAGTGTCGTTGGATGCCACCGGCTGGCTGCTGCCCAGGCCGCGCAGTTGGATGTTTTCTTCTTTCATTCCCACACTGTTCAGCACGGTCGCCACGCTTTTAGCCCGGCGCAGGGACAGCATTTGGTTGTAGGTTTCCTTGCCGGACGTGTCGGTATGACCATCGACGCGTACACGCTCGATGCCCACGCCGAGCAAGGCCTTGCCGATGCGCTGGACGATGGCGGTGCTGGGAGGGTTGAGGCTTTCGACGTCGCTGCCAAACAGCACTTTGCCGGACAGGCCGAACGCCCAACCTTCGTCGGTCAGTTCAAAGCCCTGCTGCTTGAGCACGGCGACCTGCGCCGGGGTCAGGCCTTTGGGTGGGGCCGTCTGACAGCCCCCGAGGGCCAGGAAGGCCACCAGCAAAGACATGAACAAAACGCGTGTAATCGAGAACAAGGGATCAGCTCCTGTGGTGAACGTTGACAATGGGCGGGTCCGGTTCCGCCGTTTGCTGGCCGCCCGAGGCCAGGCGCTTGGCCTGGTACATCGCCGCGTCGGCAGCATTGAGCAAGTCGCCGGGGGTGGCGCCGTGATCGGGGTAAAGGGCGATGCCGATACTGAGCGAAGTGAATACCTGCGCGTCACCGGGCACGGCGATCGGCAAGTCCATGCTGGCGATGATCTTGTCGGCGATACGCTGGGCGTCTTCAATCTTGTGCAACGGTGCCAGCAGGATGGCGAACTCATCGCCGCCCAGTCGCGCCACCAAGTCATCTTCCCGCAGTTGCGCGCGCACGCGGTCGGCGACGGCCACCAGCACCGCATCGCCGGCGGCATGCCCGAAGTTGTCGTTGATGTCTTTGAAACGGTCGCTGTCGAGAAACAGCACCGCCACCCGCTCGTTGGCCTTGGCGGCGCTGCGTAACGCACGAATCAAACGACCTTCGAAGAAAGCCCGGTTGGGCAAGCCGGTCAGGCTGTCGTGGTAGGCCTGGTGCGCGAGGGTTTCGTTTTCGCTTTGCAAGTGGCTCTGCCAGGCTTCCATCTCGCCGAGCAAGGCATTGAAGTCGCTGCCCAGGCTATCGAGTTCGGCGATACGCGCCGGTGGCACCCGCCGATCGAAGTCACGCTCGCTGCGGGCCGCGTGGGCCACGTCGGCGAGGCTTTGCAGCGGCCCGGTAATGCCACTCAACAGGCGCCGCGCCAGGTGCAGGGCCACCCATGCGCTAAGGGCGGTGCAGATCAGGATTCCGGCCAGCCCGCTGAGCAGGAAGCGCAACAGGCTGCCGCCGTGACCGGTCAACTGGATGCTGCCGATGTTGCGCCCTTGATGGAGGATCGGCTGGCTGATCGGTTGTTCGAGCAAGGTGTGCGCCAGCTCAAGTTCGACCCGCGACAGCATGCCGGTATCCGGGCGTATCCATTGCGCCAGCAGCTTGCCGTTGGCATCGAACACTTCGGCCCGGGCCACTTCCTCGGTGGATGCAATGAGGCTCAAGGATTCGGTGGCTGCGGCGCGGTCGTTGAACACCACCGCCGCTTCCACGGTGTAGTTGATGGAGCGAGCGATCAAGTGCAGGTTGTGTTCGGCATAGACCCGCAGCGCCAACACGCCGAGCAGGGTCAGGGACACACTGGCCAGGGTCACCGCCACCAGTGCCAGGATCAGATGCCCACGACCGATGACCGAGCGCAGGGTCGGGCGCACATGACCGACCTTCATGGCACGGGCGCCCGGCGGCGAGACAGCTGCAACACGCTGGGATGAATGCGCACGCCGCTGCGCGCCACCGAATCGAGGTTGACCTCGAACGATACCTGCTCATCACTCACCCGCAGGCAGAACAGACTGCCCACGGTGCATTGGTCGCCGCCTTCGCTGATGCTGAGCACCGGGTGGCCGACCAACGAAGCGAACAAGCGGCTGCGTTCTTCATCGGTGAGGTTGCCGATGTAGACAGCGTCACAGGCGTTGACGATATCGGAATGATCGGCCAGCAACCGCTGCACCACCACCGGCCGGCCAGTGGCCTGGGTGGTGCCTTTGACCAGGTCGTCGGTGTATTGGGTCGGCCCGACAATGCACAGCCGCAGTTGCGCAGGCTCCACCGGCCAACGCGCATAACTGAGAATACCGAGCACCACTTGGGTGACCGCCTGGGCACGGGAGTCGGCAGGACTGGGGGCCTGGGCAAATGCGCCAGGCGCGAGCAGGCAAAGAACCGCCACCCGTAGCAGGCGTCTCCAGCTCAAACAGCGCCCTGTCGGCGAGACAGCCACATTCATGCAGCGATTTCTCTCAGATGATTGCACGGTGATGCCGCAAAGATAGCACAGCCGCAGAGCCCCCGCGAAGGGGGGTCTTGGCGCTGACCGTCATTTTTTTCAGAAAAGTCATACAACTGAATCCGAAATATTGCATGACCTGTCAGTCAGTTTTTTCGGCCTCGCGCCCCAACTCCAGCATCAACCCGCTCAAGCGCTTGACCTTGCGCCGCACGGCTTCTTCAAACACGCCGCCACGGGGCTCGATCAGGCTGAACCAACGCTTGGCTCGGGTAATGCCGGTGTAGATCAGCTCTTTGGTCAGCACCGGGTTGAGCGCATCCGGCAGGATCAACGCGGTATGGGTGAATTCGGAGCCCTGGGACTTGTGCACGGTCATGGCGTACACGGTTTCCACATCATTCAGACGACTGGGCAGTACAAAACGCACGCCACCCTGCCCATCGTTGCGTGGGAAGGCGACGCGCAGCACCTGGGGCCCGCCATCGCTTTCGGGCAGTTTGAGAGCGATGCCGATGTCGCCGTTCATCAAACCCAGGCCGTAATCGTTGCGCGTCATCAGCACCGGACGACCTTCATACCATTGCTCGTCGCCCTCGATCAGCCGCACTTTGCGCAAGGCGGCGGTGATGCGCAGGTTCAGGCCTTCTACACCCCAAGGGCCTTTGCGCACCGCGCAGAGCAGTTGGAAAGCATCGAAGGCTTGCAGCAGCTGTTGCGCCCAGTGGGTCCAGGCGGGGTTTTCGCGGGGGTATCGAGGGCCGGGCGCGCGCTGTGCAGCAGGTTGAGGTAATAGCGATAACCCTGGGCGCCATCGCCCTGTCCGTCCAGCACCAGGCGCTCCAGGGCATGGTCATGCTCGCCCTTGAGGCTGACGCAGAACAGATCCTTGTGACTGCGAGCGGCGAGCAACTTGCGGGCCTCTTCGGCGTTTTGCTGGTTGACCCAACGCGCCAGCTGGCCAATGCCGCTGCCTTCGCCGAAACGGCGCGAGTAGCGCAGCATCACCACTTGTTGCGCCAGGGGATGGCTGCCGTCGACATCTTCCTGCAAGCCGCTGGCGCTCAAGTCCTCGCCACTGACCGCTTGCAGCCACTGGCGGGTATCGGCGCTGTACCAGCCGGCCTCGGCGTCGCGGCACAAATCGCCGAGAACGGCGCCGGCCTCCACCGAAGCCAACTGATCCTTGTCGCCCAACAACACCAACCGCGCGTTGGGCGGCAAAGCGTCCAGCAGGTTGGCCATCATTTCCAGGTCGATCATCGACGCTTCATCCACCACCAGCACATCCAAGGGCAACGGGTTGCCCACATGGTGACGGAAATGGCGGGTACCCGGGCGGCTGCCCAGCAGGCGGTGCACGGTGGTGACCTGGGTCGGGATTTTTTCCTTCACGCTTTCCGGCACTTTCAGCGACAACACTTGCTGGCTGATGGATTCGGTCAGGCGCGCGGCGGCTTTACCGGTGGGCGCCGCCAGGCGAATGCGCAAGGGGCTGCCGACTTCCACGGCGGGCGCCTGCAACAGCGCGAGCAGGCGCACCACGGTGGTGGTCTTGCCGGTGCCGGGGCCGCCTGTGACGATGCTGAATGCACCGCGAGTGGCCAGGGCACAGGCAAGTTTTTGCCAGTCGATCACGCCGTCCGGCGCGGGTTGATCGAACAAGCCATCGAGGCGTTGGGGTAAATCGGCCGCGACGGTTTCCCGAGTCGCAAGCCGCAGGCGCAAGGCGCTGTCGATGCGCCGTTCGTAGGTCCAGTAGCGGCGCAAATACAGGCGCTTGCCGGCCAATACCAACGGGCGGCTCTGGGCCGACTCACTGCCATCGACAGCCAGCGCGACCAGGCGGCTGGCGGCCAGGGCATGGCACCAGTGCGCACCGTCGAGACCGTCGAGCAGTTGCGATGGCAGCAGCATGGCACCCGTTTGCGCGTCGCCTTCTGGCGGCAAGGACAGGGCGAAGTCCGGCGCTTTCAGGGTTTCGAACAGGTCCAGACACACATGACCGTGGCCCAACTGATGGCTGGTCAATGCCGCCGCCAGCAGTACCAGGGGGTCGGCCTGCGAGTCGAGTTCGTGGAGGAAGCCGACGAAGGCTTTGTCCAGCGCGCGCAGCCAGCCGCGCTCGACCCAACGTTCCAACAGTTGCAACAGGTCGGCGGCTTGACTCAGGGGGGCCAGCGCCTCCAGCGGTAACGGCGACAAGCTCATAACAACACTCCTTGTTCCCAGGCGGGCTCAACCTTGGGCGGGATGGGCTTGCCCTGGAACAGCAGGTCCAGGCCTTCGATCAGCTCCCGTGGCGGGCGGGTGAAATACGCGCCCTGGCTGGCGGCTTGGGTACCGCGCAGGAACAGGTACAGCGCCCCGCCCACGTGGCGGTCGTAATCGTAGTCCGGCAGACGCGCCTTGAGCTGGCGATGCAGGGCCAGCAGGTAAAGGACGTATTGCAGGTCGTACCGATGCTCGAGAATCGACTGTTCCATGGCGTCCTGGGTGTAGGCCGAATCGTCGGGGCCGAGCCAGTTGGATTTGTAGTCGGCCACGTAATAGCGACCGTCGTGCTCGAACGTCAGGTCGATAAACCCCTTGAACATGCCGTTGAGCAACACCGGTTCGGCAGCGACGCGGGACACGCCGTTGTGGGTGTACTGGCACACCAGTTTGTCGAGGGCGAGCACGTCGACTTTGTGGCTGGCGAACCAGAACTCCATTTCGATCTGGTACTGCTGCAGGCCGCTGAGGCTGACCTGGTCGTTATCCAGCGGCAGCGGCAGTTGCAACAGGTGGCCGAGCCATCCGCTGAGGGTGACGATCCAGCCTTCCCAGTTGCGTCGGTTGCAGCGCGCACCGACGGCCTTTTCGATCGCCTCCGGCGACACGTTGAAACCGTCCTCGCCAGCCCACTCCAGCAGGCCATGGAGAAAGGTCCCCGGATTCGGACCGCGTGGGAAACGATGAATATCACCGCCAGACGCCGCCACTTCACGCGGGGCATCGGGGGCCAGGCGTTCGTCATCGAACAGCTTCTGGGCTTGTGGGCTTTCCGGCGCTTCGAGCGTGGCGGCACTCATGCTGTCGCCGATGCGCAAGGCGCTGTAGGACGCAATCCACCAGTTTTCGGCGGCCTTGCGCTTGGGCAGTAAGGGCGCGAGCAGCGTGGCTTCATTGCGTGGTGGATGGAACAGGATGTCCTGTGCGTCGGGGACGAGGGCATAGCGGATAGCGGCACAGCCTTCCTGCACATCCAGCAACCAACGCGCCAGGCCGGCAGACTCAGCCAACGCGGTACCGGCGCCGAGCAGATAGCCCAGCGCAGACAGGTGCAGCACCGAACTGCTGCTGTTGCCGCGCTTGAGGTCGGCGATGCCGAGCCAGCAGGCGTGCTTGGCGCGGGTCAGGGCCACGTAGAACAGACGCAGGTCTTCAGCCAGGCGTTCGTCGTCGGCCCTGGCGATCAGCTCGGCGGTGGGGCGCAGGCTGACGTGGGCTTTCCCGAGTTCATCGTGGTAATGAAGCGGCAATCGACTGCCGTCCACCGGCTTGGCCGAGCAGATGAAGGGCAGGAACACCAGGTCGTATTCCAGGCCCTTGGACTTGTGGATGGTCACGACCTTGACCAACTGCTCATCACTTTCCAGACGTAGGATCTGCTCTTCTCCGGCCTGTCCCGAAAGCGCCAGGTGTTCGGCCAGGTGGCGGATCAACGCCTGTTCCCCGTCCAGTTCCGAAGCCGCGTGTTGCAGCAGTTCACTGAGGTGCAGCAGGTTGGTCAGCACCCGTTCGCCGTCGCTGCGGGCGATCAGGGTTTGCGGCAGTTTGAAATCATGCAGCAGGCGCCGCAGCATCGGCAGCACGCCTTGGGTGCGCCAGATCGCACGGTAGCCACGGAACTGCATGACGCGCGCTTCCCACGCCAGTTCGTCCTGATTCAGACGCTCAAGTTCGGGCAGTGACAGGTTCAAGGTGACGCAGGCCAGGGCGGCGCGCAGCGGGCGCTCGACATCCGGCTCGGCGCAGGCTTTGAGCCAGGCCAGCAGGTCGTGGGCTTCCTGGGCCGCGAAGACGGAGTCCTTGTCAGACAAATACACGCTGCGAACACCACGTTCAGACAGTTGCGCGCGCACGGCCTGGGCTTCCTTGCCGTCGCGTACCAGGATGGCGATGTCTGACGGGAGTACACCTCTGAAGCCGTCATCCGGGTGCAGGAAACCGGCGCTGCCTTGCTGCCCGCCGTTGAGCAACGCGACGATTTGCGTGGCGCAGGCAGCGGCCAGTTGCTGACGGTAAACCGCATTGGAAATCGGCTGGTCGGTCGGCAGGTGCCACAGGTTCATGGCCGGCAGCGTCTGGCCATCGACCTGTAATTGCTCCTTGCGGCCCTGGGACAACACCGGGAGGAACGGCACCGGGTTATCGCCATTCGATTCACGGAACAAAAATGCGCCGCGGCCTGTTTCCGCACGCTGGAACACATGGTTCACGGCCTCGACCATGGTGTGGCTGGAACGGAAGTTGGTGCCCAGGGTGTGGTGGCGACCAGTGGTGGATTGACGGGCGCGCAGGTAGGTGTAGATGTCGGCACCGCGAAAGGCATAGATCGCCTGCTTGGGGTCGCCGATCAGGAACAGGCCACTGTCGAGATGGTTCTCTTCGATGCGGTAGATGCTGTCGAAGATACTGTACTGCACCGGGTCGGTGTCCTGGAATTCGTCGATCAGCGCCACCGGGAATTGCTCGCGGATCACGCTGGCCAGACGCTCGCCACCGTCGGCTTGCAGGGCGGCGTTGAGGCGAATCAGCATGTCGTCAAAGCCCATTTCGGCGCGACGGCGTTTTTCTTCTTCGAACCGTTTGCCCACCCAACCGGCGGCGTGTTGCAACACGGCGGCGTCGGGGGTTGGCAGCGCATCGAGGGCGGCCTTGAGGCCGGCCATGGCGTCGATGCCTGGGTGCTGCGGCGGCGCGCCTTTCCAGGCTTCGGCCATGCCGTCGGGAGTCAAGCGGGTGAAGCCGGTACCGATGTCCAGTTGTTCAAGGGTTTCATCCGCGGCCCAGGCACTGATTTTTTCAAACCAGGGTTCAAAGTAGCGGGCTTGCATCTTGCGACCATCGACAGCTTTGGCCGCCACGGCCTGCAAGCAGATATCACGAAGTTCGGCAGCCCACTGCTGCCAAGGTGCCTTGAGTGCAACCAGGGCTTCGCGGCGTTCCTGCAGGCAGGCGTTGATCAGTTCGGCCGGCTCGCGAAGCTCATCAGTCGGCCGCTCACTGCCGAACAGCGCGCGTACCCGAGGCATCAACGCCGCCGGGCCACCCCAGTTGTTGCGCACCCAGTCGAGCGCGTCGTCGTGCATGGGGTAACAGAACAAGCGCCAATAATCGCGAAGCACTTCGCCGAGCAAGTCGCTGTGGTCGGTTTCCAGGGTCTGGGTGAACAGGCTGCCGCTGTCGAACGCGTGCTCACGCAGCATGCGCTGGCACCAACTATGGATGGTGGAGACGGCAGCCTCATCCATCCACTGCGCCGCGATATCCAGCCGATTGGCGCACGCCGGCCATTGCCCGGGCGGGTATTGATCGCGCAGTTCGGCAATCAGGGCGTCCGGCTGTTGGATTTCGTTGCGAAAGAAGCGCGCGGCTTCGGCCAGGCGGATGCGGATGCGTTCGCGCAATTCCTTGGTGGCCGCATCGGTGAAGGTCACTACCAGGATTTGCGGGGGCAACAATTCGCGGCCAAAGCCGGACGCTTCGCCACCGTGGCCCAGTACCAGGCGCAGGTACAAGGCCGAGATGGTGAAGGTCTTGCCGGTGCCGGCACTGGCTTCGATCAGTTGACTGCCTTTTAACGGGAAAGCCAGGGCCAAGGGTTTGCTGCTCATGCGCTGGCCTCCTCACCGGTGAGCGATCGCCATGGGGCGTTGATCAGCGGGCGATACAGGGTTTCGCACCAGCCTTCGAATTCTTCGCTGGCGACCAGAGCGGCATAATCGGGAAATTGCCGCGTGAGTGCCGGCGTTTCGCGGCGTTCACCCTCGGTGTTTTGAGCGTCACCGTCATAGGCTTTGCTCGCGGCTGCCTGGGCTTTGGCGGGATCGGTCTGAGCGAGCCAGGCGAAGGCGGTTTTGACGGCCACGGGGAGCGGCTTTCTCATCCCGCTGTACCAGGCCAGTAACAGGTTGCCGAGGATTTCCCGAGCGGTGGATTGATCCAACGGTGCCAGCAACAACGTGTCATCACTGGCCACCAATCCAGTGCTCAGGGGCAAGCCACAGGCACAGGCGACCACATGATTGACCCAGGGACGAATCAGGCGATGCCACTTGCGGGTCTTGATCGAGCCGATTCCATTGGGAATGGTGGTAACGCTTAACAATCCCCCATCGCTGCGCCGATGCAAGCCGCTGATCCAGCCTTCCAGCTCAATGCCTTGATGCTCAAAACTGATCGGTTCGGCAGCGGTATGTGGGGTCGGCCACAGCGCCAGAAGTTGTTGATAGCGTTGCAGCAAGTCGGGCAATGGCTCGATCAGTTCATTTCGCAGGCACTCGCCGAAACCGACCATGGGTAGCAAGCCACTGCCTTGCAGGCGCAGGGCCTGGGCGTTCAACGCCTGGTCGAGATGATCGGGCTGGCTCAGCGCCGCATTCAGCAGGCTATCGCTCAAGCTGTAGCGTTGTAGCGCGTCGAGGACGAAGGGCTCTTCATCGGCCAGCGGTACTTCGGCGGCTTCAAAGAAAACTTTCAGACGTTGGCTGAAGAAGTGTTTGACCGGGTTGCGCAGGAAGTCCTGCAACTGGCCGAGGCTCAGGGGGTCTTCCTGTTGATGGGGGGGCAGTTCGTCTTCTTTTGGAATGGCGTCTGTTGCTTCATGCAGCAGTTGCCATTCGCGGGCGTAGCTGAACAGCGGGTCGCCCTCGTGGAAGTAGCGGGCACTGAAGGGTTGGAGCGGGTGCTCCTGGGTCATGGCGTCCATCAGCGGTTCATCGGCATCGGCGTTATGCCAACCGCTGGCGAGATGGTCGCGCAACTGGCCGATCAATACCGAGGCGGGGCGCTCGCTGTTGTCGCGGATGCTACGGCCCACCCAGCTGATATAGAGCTGGTCACGGGCTGAGAGCACGGCTTCGAGCAGCAGGTAGCGGTCGTCTTCGCGGCGCGAGCGGTCGCCGGGGCGGTAGTCGCTGCCCATCAAGTCGAAATCCAGCGGTGGTTGCGCGCGCGGGTAATCACCGTCGTTCATACCGAGCAGGCAAACCAGCTTGAATGGGATCGCACGCATGGGCATCAGGGTGCAGAAATTGACAGCACCGGCTAGGAAGCGTTGCGACAAGCGCCCTTGGTCCAGACCGGCCAGCCAGGCCTCACGGACTACGGTCAGCGGTAACTCATCCTGCAGACCAACGGACTCACAGGTTTCCAGCCAGGTTTCCCTGAGTTGCTCCAGTTGCCCTAGTAAATAGTCGTCGTGTTCGCTGCTCGCCAGGAAAAACAACTGCAACAGGCGTTGCAGACGTTCGCCCCATTCTTGCGGCACGGCCGGTTGGGACAGCGCCTGATGGGCGTCATTCAATGCGTCGAGCAAGGCAACCAGAGGACCGATCAAGGCCGCATCGAGGCCGCCGATTTCATCGTAAGGCTCAATACCGTCGCAAGCGGCACCCGTGCCGACAGCGTACCCGAGCAACATGCGGCGCAGACCAAATCGCCAACTGTTTTGCTCCAGCGCTTTTGGCAGCCCCAGACCGGCACGTTGCTCGGCGTTGAGGCCCCAACGAATGCCGGCACCTTCGATCCAACGGTGCAGCGTGGGTAAGTCGCGCTCCTTGATGGCAAAGCGTTCACGCAAGGCAGGGACATCGAGCAGGTCCAGGATTTCACTGACGGGGAAGCGGCTATCAGGGAGTTTCAGCAAGTGTTCGACGGCAATCAGCAACGGATCGCGGCCGCGTTGGCCTTGGTCGGTGAGCGTGAAGGGGATGAAACGTGGATCGGATCTTTCCAACTGGCCGAACACGGCGCGAATGTGCGGTGCGTAGCTGTCAACGTCGGGGACCATGACGATGATATCGCGAGGACGTAGTGCAGGATCGGCACTGAAGCGTTCGAGCAGTTGGTCGTGCAGGATCTCCACTTCACGTTGGGCGCTGTGGGCAATGTGGAAGCGAATTGAGGTGTCATGTTGCAGATCGACAGCAGGCCAAAGCGCGCGCGTTTCGTCGAGTGGGCGCAGTTCGAGGATGTCGTCCTGCAACTGGTTGAGCAGTGTAGTGGGCTCGCTGTCACTGAACAGGTCGATGCGGCCGTCACGAAATGCGGCACGATAGCTGTTGGGATCATCGTAACTATCCAGCAGGCTGATGTAGTCACGGCCCTGTTTGCCCCAGGCGGCCAACAGCGGATGAGCGTGCTGGTGCAGGGTCTGAGGGTCGATGGTCATCGGCATGCCCGCCTTGCGCGCTTGGCGTTTGTATTCGTTACGCAGCAAGTCTTTGTCGGCGACGATGTCAGACCAATGGTGGCGACAGGGGTTGTGCACGCACAGCAGGACCTGGCTGAACCGCGCCAGACCGGCGAGGGCTTCCAGCGCCTGCGCGGGTAACGAGGAAATCCCGAAAACGATGACTCGGGATGGCAATCCTGGCGGCGCGTTTTCAAGACCATTGATACGTTCGATAAAGCGTTGGTGAACGCCTGCTCGGCTTTGCGCCATGCCCTCTTCGCCGACATCCAGTAGCAGCGCGCGCCATAGTTCAGCCTGCCAGCAGTTAGCCGGGTCCAGAGGCTTGAATTCGCCTCGACCGTTGCGTAACTGGTGCCGGCCTGCGGCCCAGTCCTCCAGCCAGTCGGCGCGATAGACTTGATACTGATCGAACAAATCGGCCAGGCGTTCAGCAAGTTGGTAGCGTTTGCGTAGATCGGTATCGTGAGTCAGAAAGCGCTGCAGAGGCTCGAAGTGCGGCTGATCGATGAGCTCGGGGAGCAGCCGCATCAGACGCCAGGTCAGTGGCGCTTTATCGAGTAGGGACTTGGGCGGAATTTCGTCGCGGCCCAGCACCATACGGTAAAGCTGCCACATGAAGCTGCCTGGTAGCTGCACATCAATAGCAGCGGCGATTCCACAGCCGCCCATGTCGTCATCTTGCGGGTCTTCAGCCAAGGCCAGCTTGAGCCATTGGGCGATGCCGTTGCTCTGTACCAAAGCGATTTCGTTTTCCAGAGGCGCCAATGGATAACGACGCATCCAGCTGACTACCAGGCTGCGAAGCTCGTCAAGGCGGTTGCCGTGAACCACCATGAATCCTGCATTGAGGGACGTCGCATCCGGCATAACGGCTTCCTTGGGAAAAGCAAAATCGAGGCATGGACTTTAGCATTGAAGGCCGCCGCGATGAGCCTCTTCGTACTTTCCGAGCGCCCAAAACAAAACCCCTGTCTGCATAAGCAAACAGGGGTTCTGGAATTTAATCTTGACGATGACCTACTCTCACATGGGGAAACCCCACACTACCATCGGCGATGCATCGTTTCACTACTGAGTTCGGGATGGGATCAGGTGGTTCCAATGCTCTATGGTCGTCAAGAAATTCGGGTACTGACTCGTGACCTCATGGCCTCGCTTCAGCAAATTGGGTATGTGATAGCTTTGGTGTTTTGTGAGATTCGAACTTTCGGTTCGTTTCGTCTTCACACACCGCAATCTGGTGCTCTTTCGCTTTTCAGCTCGAAGCAAGCAAATTGCTTGGGTGTTATATGGTCAAGCCTCACGGGCAATTAGTATTGGTTAGCTCAACGCCTCACAGCGCTTACACACCCAACCTATCAACGTCGTAGTCTTCGACGGCCCTTCAGGGGACTCAAGGTCCCAGTGAGATCTCATCTTGAGGCTAGTTTCCCGCTTAGATGCTTTCAGCGGTTATCTATTCCGAACATAGCTACCCGGCAATGCCACTGGCGTGACAACCGGAACACCAGAGGTTCGTCCACTCCGGTCCTCTCGTACTAGGAGCAGCCCCTCTCAAATCTCAAACGTCCACGGCAGATAGGGACCGAACTGTCTCACGACGTTCTAAACCCAGCTCGCGTACCACTTTAAATGGCGAACAGCCATACCCTTGGGACCGGCTTCAGCCCCAGGATGTGATGAGCCGACATCGAGGTGCCAAACACCGCCGTCGATATGAACTCTTGGGCGGTATCAGCCTGTTATCCCCGGAGTACCTTTTATCCGTTGAGCGATGGCCCTTCCATACAGAACCACCGGATCACTAAGACCTACTTTCGTACCTGCTCGACGTGTCTGTCTCGCAGTCAAGCGCGCTTTTGCCTTTATACTCTACGACCGATTTCCGACCGGTCTGAGCGCACCTTCGTACTCCTCCGTTACTCTTTAGGAGGAGACCGCCCCAGTCAAACTACCCACCATACACTGTCCTCGATCCGGATAACGGACCTGAGTTAGAACCTCAAAGTTGCCAGGGTGGTATTTCAAGGTTGGCTCCACGCGAACTGGCGTCCACGCTTCAAAGCCTCCCACCTATCCTACACAAGCAAATTCAAAGTCCAGTGCAAAGCTATAGTAAAGGTTCACGGGGTCTTTCCGTCTAGCCGCGGATACACTGCATCTTCACAGCGATTTCAATTTCACTGAGTCTCGGGTGGAGACAGCGCCGCCATCGTTACGCCATTCGTGCAGGTCGGAACTTACCCGACAAGGAATTTCGCTACCTTAGGACCGTTATAGTTACGGCCGCCGTTTACCGGGGCTTCGATCAAGAGCTTCGCGTTAGCTAACCCCATCAATTAACCTTCCGGCACCGGGCAGGCGTCACACCCTATACGTCCACTTTCGTGTTTGCAGAGTGCTGTGTTTTTAATAAACAGTCGCAGCGGCCTGGTATCTTCGACCGGCATGGGCTTACGGAGCAAGTCCTTCACCCTCACCGGCGCACCTTCTCCCGAAGTTACGGTGCCATTTTGCCTAGTTCCTTCACCCGAGTTCTCTCAAGCGCCTTGGTATTCTCTACCCAACCACCTGTGTCGGTTTGGGGTACGGTTCCTGGTTACCTGAAGCTTAGAAGCTTTTCTTGGAAGCATGGCATCAACCACTTCGTCATCTAAAAGACAACTCGTCATCAGCTCTCGGCCTTAAGATCCCGGATTTACCTAAGATCTCAGCCTACCACCTTAAACTTGGACAACCAACGCCAAGCTGGCCTAGCCTTCTCCGTCCCTCCATCGCAATAACCAGAAGTACAGGAATATTAACCTGTTTTCCATCGACTACGCTTTTCAGCCTCGCCTTAGGGACCGACTAACCCTGCGTCGATTAACGTTGCGCAGGAAACCTTGGTCTTTCGGCGTGGGTGTTTTTCACACCCATTATCGTTACTCATGTCAGCATTCGCACTTCTGATACCTCCAGCAAGCTTCTCAACTCACCTTCACAGGCTTACAGAACGCTCCTCTACCGCATCACTTACGTGATACCCGTAGCTTCGGTGTATGGTTTGAGCCCCGTTACATCTTCCGCGCAGGCCGACTCGACTAGTGAGCTATTACGCTTTCTTTAAAGGGTGGCTGCTTCTAAGCCAACCTCCTAGCTGTCTAAGCCTTCCCACATCGTTTCCCACTTAACCATAACTTTGGGACCTTAGCTGACGGTCTGGGTTGTTTCCCTTTTCACGACGGACGTTAGCACCCGCCGTGTGTCTCCCATGCTCGGCACTTGTAGGTATTCGGAGTTTGCATCGGTTTGGTAAGTCGGGATGACCCCCTAGCCGAAACAGTGCTCTACCCCCTACAGTGATACATGAGGCGCTACCTAAATAGCTTTCGAGGAGAACCAGCTATCTCCGAGCTTGATTAGCCTTTCACTCCGATCCACAGGTCATCCGCTAACTTTTCAACGGTAGTCGGTTCGGTCCTCCAGTTAGTGTTACCCAACCTTCAACCTGCCCATGGATAGATCGCCCGGTTTCGGGTCTATTCCCAGCGACTAGACGCCCTATTAAGACTCGCTTTCGCTACGCCTCCCCTATTCGGTTAAGCTCGCCACTGAAAATAAGTCGCTGACCCATTATACAAAAGGTACGCAGTCACAGAACAAAGTCTGCTCCCACTGCTTGTACGCATACGGTTTCAGGATCTATTTCACTCCCCTCTCCGGGGTTCTTTTCGCCTTTCCCTCACGGTACTAGTTCACTATCGGTCAGTCAGTAGTATTTAGCCTTGGAGGATGGTCCCCCCATATTCAGACAAAGTTTCTCGTGCTCCGTCCTACTCGATTTCATGACTAAGAGATTTTCGCGTACAGGGCTATCACCCACTATGGCCGCACTTTCCAGAGCGTTCCGCTAATCTCAAAGCCACTTAAGGGCTAGTCCCCGTTCGCTCGCCACTACTAAGGGAATCTCGGTTGATTTCTTTTCCTCAGGGTACTTAGATGTTTCAGTTCCCCTGGTTCGCTCCTTACACCTATGTATTCAGTGTAAGGTAACCATCTTATGATGGCTGGGTTCCCCCATTCAGACATCTCCGGATCAAAGTCTGTTTGCCGACTCCCCGAAGCTTTTCGCAGGCTACCACGTCTTTCATCGCCTCTGACTGCCAAGGCATCCACCGTATGCGCTTCTTCACTTGACCATATAACCCCAAGCAATCTGGTTATACTGTGAAGACGACATTCGCCGAAAATTCGCAATTACTCACAAATTTTACCTTAGCCTGATCCGTTACCAGTGAAAGTAACGTTCAGTCTATCTTTCTATCACATACCCAAATTTTTAAAGAACGATCTAATCAAAGACTAGAAATCAACATTCACCATCACATTGATGGAATGCTCATTTCTAAGCTTTCAACTTCTAGAAGCAGTAGTGGTGGAGCCAAACGGGATCGAACCGTTGACCTCCTGCGTGCAAGGCAGGCGCTCTCCCAGCTGAGCTATGGCCCCGTATTTCTACAGGCGTTTCCCACACAAAATTGGTGGGTCTGGGCAGATTCGAACTGCCGACCTCACCCTTATCAGGGGTGCGCTCTAACCAACTGAGCTACAGACCCAATTTCGGGCTGCTTCTTATCGTCTTCTTCAATGAATCAAGCAATTCGTGTGGGAACTTATGGAGCAGCTGATGTCGTCGATTAAGGAGGTGATCCAGCCGCAGGTTCCCCTACGGCTACCTTGTTACGACTTCACCCCAGTCATGAATCACACCGTGGTAACCGTCCTCCCGAGGGTTAGACTAGCTACTTCTGGTGCAACCCACTCCCATGGTGTGACGGGCGGTGTGTACAAGGCCCGGGAACGTATTCACCGCGACATTCTGATTCGCGATTACTAGCGATTCCGACTTCACGCAGTCGAGTTGCAGACTGCGATCCGGACTACGATCGGTTTTCTGGGATTAGCTCCACCTCGCGGCTTGGCAACCCTCTGTACCGACCATTGTAGCACGTGTGTAGCCCAGGCCGTAAGGGCCATGATGACTTGACGTCATCCCCACCTTCCTCCGGTTTGTCACCGGCAGTCTCCTTAGAGTGCCCACCATTACGTGCTGGTAACTAAGGACAAGGGTTGCGCTCGTTACGGGACTTAACCCAACATCTCACGACACGAGCTGACGACAGCCATGCAGCACCTGTCTCAATGTTCCCGAAGGCACCAATCTATCTCTAGAAAGTTCATTGGATGTCAAGGCCTGGTAAGGTTCTTCGCGTTGCTTCGAATTAAACCACATGCTCCACCGCTTGTGCGGGCCCCCGTCAATTCATTTGAGTTTTAACCTTGCGGCCGTACTCCCCAGGCGGTCAACTTAATGCGTTAGCTGCGCCACTAAGAGCTCAAGGCTCCCAACGGCTAGTTGACATCGTTTACGGCGTGGACTACCAGGGTATCTAATCCTGTTTGCTCCCCACGCTTTCGCACCTCAGTGTCAGTATCAGTCCAGGTGGTCGCCTTCGCCACTGGTGTTCCTTCCTATATCTACGCATTTCACCGCTACACAGGAAATTCCACCACCCTCTACCATACTCTAGTCAGTCAGTTTTGAATGCAGTTCCCAGGTTGAGCCCGGGGATTTCACATCCAACTTAACAAACCACCTACGCGCGCTTTACGCCCAGTAATTCCGATTAACGCTTGCACCCTCTGTATTACCGCGGCTGCTGGCACAGAGTTAGCCGGTGCTTATTCTGTCGGTAACGTCAAAACAATCACGTATTAGGTAACTGCCCTTCCTCCCAACTTAAAGTGCTTTACAATCCGAAGACCTTCTTCACACACGCGGCATGGCTGGATCAGGCTTTCGCCCATTGTCCAATATTCCCCACTGCTGCCTCCCGTAGGAGTCTGGACCGTGTCTCAGTTCCAGTGTGACTGATCATCCTCTCAGACCAGTTACGGATCGTCGCCTTGGTGAGCCATTACCTCACCAACTAGCTAATCCGACCTAGGCTCATCTGATAGCGCAAGGCCCGAAGGTCCCCTGCTTTCTCCCGTAGGACGTATGCGGTATTAGCGTCCGTTTCCGAACGTTATCCCCCACTACCAGGCAGATTCCTAGGCATTACTCACCCGTCCGCCGCTCTCAAGAGAAGCAAGCTTCTCTCTACCGCTCGACTTGCATGTGTTAGGCCTGCCGCCAGCGTTCAATCTGAGCCATGATCAAACTCTTCAGTTCAAACATCTTTGGGTTTTTAAGAAACCCTAAACTTGGCTCAGCAATCGTTGGTTACATCTTTGATTTCTCGCGGAGTAACTTGTGATGCTGATAATCTTGTTGACTATCAGCCTAACTCCACAAGCACCCACACGAATTGCTTGATTCAGTTGTTAAAGAGCGGTTGGTTAAGATCTTTCGTCTCAACCGAGGCGCGCATTCTACAGCAGCCTCATTTACTGTCAAGTGATTATTTTCAGAAGTTTTCGAGGTTTTCCTCAACAACTTCAACCACTTGCGCTTCCGATCTCTCGTTAGCGGGAGGCGAATTCTACAGCGTTACACGCTGCTGTCAACACCTCTTTTTCTCCGCTTTCGACCGAGAGGATCGAAACGTTAATAGAGCCAAACTACACTGCCCTACCAACTCCTTCTGGGCTTCGATGAACTGAAGCAGGTCGCTGTCGAATCTCGCATAACTCTTTGTTTACCAAGGAGTTTTCCGTTTCGACTGCGCCGGAAGTGGGGCGAATTATAGACTTCCAGAATCTGCCGTCAAGGGTTAATTACGTTTTTGTTGCAGAAGTTGCTTTTTTTGCAATAAGGCGCGGGATCCGGCGCGCCACTGGCGGAATTCGCACAGCCAAGAGCAGCGCACCTATAGACGCATAGACAACCCACTCCTTCAGATCCGCACGAACAATCCAGAGCATATGCAATAAACCCAGCCCCAGAATTCCATAGACCAGGCGATGTAATTTTTTCCAACGTACACCCAGCCTGCGCTGGCTATAGCGATTGGACGTCACCGCCAGCACCAACAAGCCCAGGAAACCTAACGCCCCAACAATAATGTAAGGCCGCTTGCGCAACTCAACTCCTAGCTGCGACCAATCAAATCCAAGGATAAACGCGCAATAAGCAGCAAGGTGCAGCACCACATAAGCAAAGCACCACAATCCCAATTGCCGGCGCACAGCGATCCACCCCGCCCAACCGCTCAACTTTTGCAGAGGAGTCATGCCCAGCGTGAGCAGCAACAGAATCAGTGTTCCCAGCCCCAGGCGATCAACCAGCACTTTTCCAAGGTCAGGCCCCAGGGCGGAACTCCAGGCCTCGAACAACCAGAGCAACGGCCACACCATCGTCGCCATAAAGACACAGAGACGCCAGATGGGGTACCGCATCAGTAGTTCTTCCGCAAATCAAGGCCCGTATAAAGAGAGGCGACTTCATCGGAGTAGCCGTTAAACATCTGCGTCTCGCGCACGTTCGGACTGAACAAGCCACTCGGCAAGCGTCGCTCCCGCGCTTGGGTCCAGCGTGGATGATCGACCATAGGGTTCACATTCGCGTAGAACCCATACTCATCCGCGGCAATACTCTGCCATGTGGTCTTGGGCTGCTCACTCACAAGACTGATCCGCACGATGGACTTCACGCTCTTGAAGCCATACTTCCAAGGCACGACCAGTCGCAATGGTGCACCGTTCTGATTGGGCAACTCACGGCCATACATACCCACGGCAAGAATCGCCAGAGGATTCATCGCTTCATCCAGACGCAACCCCTCTACGTAAGGCCAATCGATCAACCCAAAACTTGAGCGCTGACCGGGCATACTCTTGGGATCCTTGAGGGTTTCAAAGCGGATGTACTTGGCCTTGGAGGTTGGCTCAACCTGCTTGAGCAAGGCAGATATAGGAAAGCCGATCCACGGGATGACCATCGACCAGGCCTCAACACAGCGCAAACGATAGATCCGTTCTTCCAACTGATATGGCTTCATGAAGTCTTCCAGGGCATAACGCCCCGGCTTTGCGACCTCGCCATCGATCACCACGCTCCAAGGTTCGGTCTTGAGAGAACCTGCATTCGCCGCAGGATCCCCCTTGTCCGTGCCAAACTCATAAAAGTTGTTGTAGTGGGTCGCGTCTTTGAATGGAGTAATGGCTTCGCCCTTGACGGTTACCGCCTGCCATTTCGTACCCGGCAGTTTTTCAGCAAACCAGCCTGGAGCCTTGCCTGGCTCGACATCCGCATACCGCGCCGTATCGTCAGCACTGACCCAGCGCGGCAAGCTGCTGGCAGCAACACCAGCCAGCGCGCCACCGAGCAAGCTACGACGAGACAGATAGAAGGATTCAGGGGTGACATCCGATTCATGACAATCGGACGCTTTAGGCAATTTGATTAACATGGCAACTCCGCAGCATTGGAGAACTGATGCACCAATAGACTGCGGAGTATGGGGGAAATTACATTAAGGCAACGTTTTGTCCCGACGCAGATGCAGCAGATACTGAATCGGCCCGGAAGCGGCATAAACCAGGAACACCAGCAGCAGAATACGCGGCGGATCACTGAAAACCACAGCGAACACCAGCACCACCGCAAGGATGGCCACGAAAGGCACGCGCCCCTTAAGGTCCAGCTCCTTGAAGCTGTTGTACTTGATGTTACTGACCATCAGCATGCCGGCGGCCGCAACCATCAAGGCCACCAGGAACGACATCTTCGAGCCTTGGATGCCGTAGTCACTGAACGCCCAGACGATACCCGCTACCACGCCCGCAGCAGCAGGGCTGGCCAGACCAATGAAGTAACGCTTATCGGCAGTCCCCACTTGGGTATTGAAGCGCGCCAGGCGCAACGCGGCGCCTGCAACATAGATGAAGGCCACCATCCAACCAACCTTGCCCATATCCCCCAAGGCCCAGGCAAACGCGAGCAGCGCAGGCGCGACACCGAAGGCAACCATGTCCGACAGCGAATCATATTCGGCACCGAAGGCACTTTGAGTATTGGTCATCCGCGCCACGCGCCCATCAAGACCGTCGAGCACCATAGCCACGAAGATGGCGATGGCAGCAAAACCGAAGTACTTGCTGGCACTCGCCGCGTCACCTGCCGCAAGTGCGCTTTGAGCACTCATCGAGTTGATGATGGAATAGAACCCGGCAAACAGGTTCGCCGTGGTGAACAGATTGGGCAGCAGATAGATGCCACGGTGCCGGACCTTGCGGCCTTCAGCGTCATGCCCTTCTTCGACATGCTCATCGATCGGTAGCAGGCTTTCGGCGTCAGAAGCCTGGCTTGGCTCTTCGGGACGTTCGCTCATGGACTTTACCTTGCAACGGTGTGAAAAAATTCGACAAATACTTGCGGCGAGTGTTCGCCCGCATACGATGCAGCTTTATACCAGAACCCGCCCCTCAAACGAAAAAACGCGGCCTAAGCCGCGTTTTCCTTTGATACGTACGACTTAGTTTTTGGCTTTGTCGACGATCTTGTTGGCACCGATCCACGGCATCATGGAGCGCAGTTGCTCGCCGATGATTTCGATACCGTGAGCGGCGTTGTTACGACGCTTGGCGGTCATCGAAGGGTAGCCGGTAGCGCCTTCGCTGATGAACATTTTGGCGTATTCGCCGTCCTGAATGCGTTTCAGGGCGTTGCGCATGGCCTGACGGGACTCGGCGTTGATCACTTCCGGGCCAGTCACGTACTCGCCGTATTCGGCGTTGTTGGAGATCGAGTAGTTCATGTTGGCGATACCGCCTTCGTACATGAGGTCAACGATCAGCTTCAGTTCGTGCAGGCATTCGAAGTAGGCCATTTCCGGCGCGTAGCCAGCTTCAACCAGGGTTTCAAAACCGGCCTTGACCAACTCAACGGTACCACCGCACAGAACGGCTTGTTCGCCGAACAGGTCGGTTTCAGTCTCGTCCTTGAAAGTAGTTTCGATGATGCCGGTACGACCGCCACCAACGCCGGCAGCGTAGGACAGTGCAACGTTCTTGGCATTGCCCGAAGCGTCTTGGTAGATCGCGATCAGGTCAGGAATGCCGCCGCCTTTGACGAACTCTGAACGCACGGTGTGGCCCGGAGCTTTCGGCGCGATCATGATCACGTCGAGGTCAGCGCGTGGCACGACTTGGTTGTAATGAATCGCGAAACCGTGGGAGAAGGCCAGGGTTGCGCCCTTCTTGATGTTCGGCTCGATTTCGTTTTTGTACAGCGCGGACTGGAATTCGTCCGGGGTCAGGATCATGACCAGGTCGGCAGCAGCAACAGCAGAGGCAACGTCAGTCACTTTCAGGCCGTGGGCTTCAGCCTTGGCAACAGTGGCCGAGCCTTTACGCAGGCCAACAGTCACGTCAACACCGGAATCTTTCAGGTTGCAAGCTTGCGCGTGGCCTTGGGAACCGTAGCCGATGATGGCGACTTTCTTGCCCTGGATGATCGACAGGTCACAATCTTTATCGTAATAAACTTTCATGAGGTTCCTCTATATATCCAGGCCTTAAGGCCATTCACTAATTTGGGTTAGATGCTGAGTACTTTGTCGCCACGGGCAATCCCGGTGACACCACTGCGTACGGTTTCCAGAATCGAGGCCGTCCCGATCGACTGGATGAAGCTGTCCAGCTTGTCGCTTGTACCGGTCAATTGCACGGTATAAACACTCGCGCTCACATCGACGATTTGCCCGCGATAAATGTCGGTAGTGCGCTTGATCTCGGCACGTTGGGCACCCGTAGCCTTGACCTTGACCAACATCAGCTCGCGCTCGATGTGGGCACTTTCCGACAGGTCGACCAGCTTGACCACTTCGATCAGCTTGTTGAGGTTCTTGGTGATCTGCTCGATCACCTCATCGTGGCCTACGGTAGTCAACGTCAGCCGCGACAGTGTCGGGTCTTCGGTCGGTGCCACGGTCAGGCTTTCGATGTTGTAGTTGCGTTGCGAAAACAGGCCGACAACACGAGACAGAGCGCCGGGTTCGTTCTCCAGAAGCAGGGAGATAATGTGCCGCATGATTAAGTACGCTCCGTCTTGTTCAGCCACATATCGCGCATAGAGCCGTCTTTGATCTGCATCGGGTAGACATGCTCGCTGGTATCCACCTTAATATCTATGAACACCAGGCGGTCCTTCATGGCGAACGCCTCTTCCATTTTCGGCTTCAGATCCTTCAAGTCGGTGATGCGAATGCCGACGTGGCCATACGCTTCAACCAACTTCACGAAATCCGGCAGCGACTCCATATAGGAATGGGAGTGACGACTGTTGTAGCTCATGTCCTGCCACTGACGAACCATGCCCAGCACACCGTTGTTCAAGCAGACGATCTTCACCGGAAGGCCGTACTGCAGACAGGTCGACAGTTCCTGAATGTTCATCTGGATGCTGCCCTCACCGGTGACGCATGCAACGTCGTTTTCCGGGAAGCTCAGTTTCACACCCATGGCCGCAGGGAAACCAAAGCCCATCGTGCCCAAGCCACCGGAGTTGATCCAGCGGTTGGGCTTGTCGAACTTGTAGTACTGCGCGGCGAACATCTGGTGCTGGCCCACGTCGGAGGTCACGAAGGCGTCGCCTTTGGTCACTTCGCACAGGGTCTCGATCACGGTTTGTGGCTTGATGATGCTGCCGTCACCCTTGTCGTAAGGGAACAGGCCGCGGTCACCGCGCCATTCGTCAATCTGCTTCCACCAGCTGGCAACAGCTTCCTTGTTCGGTGTCTCGCCGATGTCCTTGAGCGCTGCGACCATTTCGGTCAAGACACTTTCCACTGGACCTACGATCGGCACATCGGCCTTGATGGTCTTGGAGATGGACGCCGGGTCGATGTCGATGTGGATGATCTTGGCATTCGGACAGAATTTGCTCGCGCCGTTGATCACTCGGTCATCGAAACGTGCGCCTACTGCCAGGATCACGTCCGCGTGGTGCATGGCGACGTTGGCAGTGTAGCTGCCGTGCATGCCGAGCATACCAACGAACTGACGGTCCGTACCCGGAAATGCGCCGAGGCCCATCAGGGTGTTGGTTACCGGCAGATTGAGCATCTTTGCCAGTTCGGTCAGCGGCGCGGAACCGCCGCCCAGAATCACGCCACCACCGGAATAAAGCATTGGGCGCTTGGCCGCCAGGAGCATCTCTGCCGCCTTGCGGATTTGCCCAGAGTGGCCACGAACGGCTGGGCTGTAGGAACGCAGCTTGGCTTTCTTCGGGAAGATGTATTCGAATTTTTCCGCAGGGTTGGTCATGTCTTTCGGGATATCAACCACCACAGGGCCCGGGCGACCGGACTGTGCGAGGTAGAACGCCTTTTTCATGACTTCCGGGATTTCCGAGGCATGTTTGATCATGAAACTGTGTTTCACGATCGGCCGGGAGATACCGATCATGTCGGTTTCCTGGAATGCATCGGTACCAACCATGGTGCTAGCGACCTGGCCGGAAATGATCACCATCGGGATGGAGTCCATATAGGCAGTCGCGATGCCGGTAATGGCATTGGTTGCGCCTGGGCCAGACGTTACCAGCACCACACCGGCTTTACCGGTGGCACGGGCATAACCGTCAGCCATATGGGTTGCAGCCTGTTCGTGGCGAACCAGAATGTGGGTAACAGCCGGTTCCTTGAACAGTGCGTCGTAAACATGCAGCAGAGCACCACCTGGGTACCCGTAAATATAGTCGACGCCTTCGTCACGCAAAAAGCGGACGAGCATCTCACCGCCAGATAAAAGCTCCACGTTGTTCACCTCTAAAACGCCAGAATACCGTCCGTTGAAAACCGACGGGTCTTAATAGGTTTACTTCTCAACAGAGCATGAGCGACGGTGGTCGCCGACTACGTCAGCACTGACTGAGCAAGTATTGGGATCGTCCCAAGTGTTGCGGGCTTTTCCCACCCAGCGCGAGGTAACGCGTTGCGGGTGTAACAGGTCGGCGCGGATGTGCGCCTCATGATCTGCTGAGCGGGCCTGCTTCTGGCAGTCCCGATACAGCGGACTTTGGATTCTTCTGTTTCAGCCCCTTCAAGTCAAGCAATAATTGCGCTTTTTTCCAACTAAGCGCATGAGAACGAAGAAGAAAGGGCTTTGATGAGGGATAAAACTCGCCTGAATGTCGTCAAGCGGTAGAAATGTGCGCAAGACTGCCGGAAAAACCGGCAGTCAGGCAATTAACGAGCGTCAGTGATCAGTTGGTCGAACTTTTTCAGCGCATTGCGTAGACCCTGGCTCTCCAGCGGCCGATCGGCATAGACCATCTCCGCCATCTCCATGATTCCAGATGCATTGGGCAAAGACAGATCCTGTTCGAGGATCTGCTTCATCCGCACGAGGAAGACCCATTGCAACCATTGGTGGAAGTCCAGGGTATCCACCGAAAACGGCTCCACACTACTGAGCGCCTCAATGCTGGGAGACACTTCGTCCCACCAGCCCTGCACCCGCAATTCGCGCTCAATCAGCAATAACTGTTCGGCAATCGCTGGAAAACGCGCATCCATCAGAGGTTGACCTTGGCTTTTTGCCGAGCCTGGGCGGCGCCGGCGGCGTCACCTTGGGCCGCGCGCGCATCGCCAATCAGGGCCCACAGGCTGGCTTGCAGGTCAGGACGACCATTGGCCAGGGTCAAGCCCCGACGAGCGAACTGTTCTGCTTGCGGCGCATCACCCTGGGCCATGCGCACTTGCGCGAGGCGATACAGTACTTGCGGCTCGCGAGGTGCTACACGCTGGGCTCGCTCAAGGCTCGACGATGCACCATTCAAGTCGCCGCCGGCCTGCTGCTGTTGGGCAGTGGTCAAAAGGGCCAGTACCGGGCCGTCCAGTTGCTCGTCAGCCGACAGGCCGCCAGCGCTGGAGGACGATGGAATACCGCTTGGCGTCGACGGCATGTTGTAGGTGCCCTGGTTAACCGGCGCCGTTTGAATCGGCGTGGCCTCGATCGGACCCGAGGTGCTTGGCCCCGGCGTCCATGGCTCGGCGCTGATCGGCGCAGCGGTGGCGGCCCCCGCTCCCGGCACCATGACCACCACACCCGAATCCTGCGGTACAGCCCGAGCCGCAGCTTGGACAGGGCGATTGGTCACGGTCTGGCGGAAACCGCCATTGGCCGAGATCCGGTCGTTATTGGAGACGGTAGTACTCGAATCCACCACGGGAATGGAGCCGCGTTGCACACTGGCGCAACCGTTGAGCAAAGCCAGAGCTGTAATAGCTGGAATCCACCACTTGTTCACTTGAAACCCTCTTTGCTTAATTCATCCAGCCTTTGACCCAATCCATCACCGACTCCGCATCAGCAGGGGCACTGCCACCGCACGCGGCGCCGGGTGGCGGTTCGCTGCCGCGAATATACGGCATCTGCACCGCGCCCGGACAGTTGGCATCGGAGCCCTGGCCCGTGTGCGGATCAATCCAGGCCTGGACGATGTTATCCGGCTGCGGCATGTTCAGCGGCAGCGGGTCGGCCTTGCGCATGAAACTGGTCCACACCTGTAGCGCCCCCGTCGCGCCAGTAAATGGCGTCTTGCCATTATCGTCACGCCCCAACCACACCACCGCCAGCACATCCTGGCCGAAACCGGCGAACCAACTGTCACGTGAGTCGTTACTGGTACCGGTCTTACCCGCCAGCGTCAGGTTGGAGGGCAGAACTTTATAAACTGAACTGCCGGTACCTTCGCGCATCACGCGCTGCATGGCGTTCTGGATCAGATAGATGGAGCCCGCATCGAAACGCTGCTGGATCTGGAACGGATAGCGCTTGAGCGGCTCGCCCTCGGCGGTCAGCACACTGCGAATCCCGCGCATCGGCGTGTTGAAGCCACCGTTGGCAAGAGTCTGATACATGGTTGCCACTTCCATCGGCGTCATCGCGCCGGCCCCCAAAAGAATCGAAGGGAACGCCGGAAACTCACGCGTGATCCCCAGGCGCGCCAGCGTCTTGAGGACATTCGGCACGCCCACTTCCAGGCCGAGCCGGGAGGTGGAGATGTTGTAGGAATGCGCCAAGCCCTGGTACAGGAACACCGTGCCGTGGGAGCGGCGGTCGAAGTTCTGTGGCGTCCACACCTGGCCATCGGCACCTTTGACGGACAACGGCTCATCCGACAGCCAACTGGTCAGGGAATACTTACTCGGTTTTTCCAACGCCGTCAGGTACACCGCCGGCTTGACCAGCGAGCCGATCGGCCGCACAGCATCGAGTGCGCGGTTGAAACCGGCAAAACTGGCCTGGCGACTGCCAATCATGGCTTGGACTTCACCGGTTTCCGGGTTGGTCACCACCATTGCTGCTTCAACTTCATCGGAGCCTTTACGCCCTGTCAGACGCTTGAAGGTGTCGTTGACCGACGCCTCGGCTTTCATCTGCAAAATCGGGTCGAAGCTGGTGAAGATCCGCAGCCCTTCTTCGGTCAAGTCCTCGTCGCGGTAGTCTTCACGCAACTGACGCTTGACCAGGTCGATAAAGCCGGGGAAAGAGCTGTCCGCCAGCTTGCCGCGAGTGGTCACACCCAGTGGCATTTTCTTCGCGGCGGCAACCTGTTCAGCGGTGGCAACGCCCTGCTGTTCAAGTACATCGAGCACCAGGTTGCGACGCTCCAGCGCCCGCTCGGGGTTGCGACGCGGGTTGTAATAGGAAGGCCCCTTGACCATACCCACTAACAATGCGACCTGATGCAGCTTCAGTTCGGACAGCGGTTGACCAAAGAAGAACTGGCTGGCCAAGCCAAAACCGTGCACCGCCCGCTGACCGTCCTGGCCGACGAAGACCTCATTGAGGTATGCCTCGAGAATTTCCTGCTTGCTGTAATGCAACTCCAGCAACATCGCCATCATGGCTTCGGTGAGCTTACGGGTCAGGCTGCGCTCGTTGGTCAGGTAGAAGTTCTTGACCAATTGTTGCGTCAGCGTGCTGCCGCCTTGGGTCATCTTGCCGCCTGACGTGTTGACCCAGATAGCGCGGGCAATCGACTTCGGTGAAACACCCCAGTGACTATAGAAATCCCGGTCTTCCACGGCAACCAGGGTTTCCAGCAGGTAAGGCGGCACCTGATCAAGCTTGATCAGGATGCGATCTTCAAGGTTCTTGGGGTAAATCCCGCCAATCATCAGCGGTTCGAGACGCACAACGGGCAGCTTCGAACCGTTGAGGGACGACAGTTCGGCAACATAGTCGCCGGAGAAGCGCACGCGCACCGGTTGGGCTTTTTCCAGGCCTTCATAGAATTGAAAGCCGCGGGTGTTCAGGTCGACGGTATTACCACTGACAGCAGCCGCGCCCGGGCCATTGCTCACCGGTTCGCGGCGATAGCCCAAGGCGTCGAGTTCGGTGAGAAAGTCATCCTTGCTCAGCTTCTGGCCGGTGAAGAGCTCCAGCGGGCGCGCGTAAACCTTGGCTGGGATGGTCCAGCGCTTGCCGGAGAACTTCTCCTGAACCACAGCGTCGAGGTACACCGCGAAACCGGCGAGCACCACAAGACCAACCAGGCCGAGCTTGAACGCCCAGCCCAGCCACGGGCGCAGGCCGCGGGAAGGAGTTTTTTTACGGGAACGGGGAGATCGGGTTCGAGTCATGGCGGCGGATTATACGCACTTTATTGATCATCAACATGAGCCGGACAGCGGTTTGCACGGCAGGCCTCAGCAGCCATAATGCGCGCCATGATTTCCCCCAGACTTTGAAGGATCGCCCATGAGCCAGCCCCTGATCGCCGCACTGCAGAACCCGGCTTTATACCCCCATCCGGTTGAAGCGTTCCAGGTCATTGAGACCCATATTTCCTGGGTCATACTGACCGGCCCCTACGCTTACAAGCTGAAGAAACCAATGAACTTCGGCTTCCTGGACTTCACCAAGCTGGAAGATCGGGGGCATTTCTGCAACGAAGAGCTGCGCCTCAACCAGCGTCTGACCAAAGATTTGTATCTTGAAGTGTTGCCGATCACCGGCACTGCCGAAGCACCGCAATTTGGCGGCGACGGCCCAGTCATCGAATATGCGCTGAAAATGCGTCAATTCCCGCAAAGCCAGTTGCTCAGCACCTTGCAAGCCAACGGCGAGCTGACCAGCGCGCATATCGACGAGATGGCCAAACAGATCGCGCATTTCCACCTCAGCGCACCGAAAGTGCCACAAGAGCACCCGGCCGGCACCCCGGACGAGGTAATGGCGCCGGTACGGCAGAACTTCGAGCAAATCCGCCCGTTCCTCAGCGACAAGGCCGACCTGACTCAACTTGAAGCCCTGCAAGCCTGGGCCGAAAGCAGCTTCGAGCGCCTCAAGCCGTTGCTGGCGCAGCGCAAACTGGAGGGTTTCATCCGTGAATGCCACGGGGATATCCATTTGGGCAATGCCACCTTGATTGCTGGCCATGTGGTGATCTTCGACTGCATCGAGTTCAACGAACCTTTCCGATTCACCGACGTATATGCCGACACCGCCTTTCTGGCCATGGACTTGGAAGATCGTGGGCTCAAGTCCCTCGCACGGCGTTTTATCAGCCAGTACCTGGAACTGACGGGGGACTACCGGGGCCTCGAATTACTGAATTTCTACAAAGCCTATCGTGCGCTGGTTCGCGCCAAGGTCTCGCTGTTCAGCATGCCGAGCGAGGCAAGTCCCGTGCAACGCGCCACGACGCTGCGCCAGTACCGCAACTACGCCAACCTGGCGGAAAGCTACAGCACTATTCCGTCGCGCTTCCTGGCGATTACCCATGGCGTGTCGGCGGTAGGCAAAAGCAACGTCGCCATGCGTCTGGTGGAAGCATTGGGCGCTGTGCGCCTGCGCTCGGATGTGGAACGCAAGCGCCTGTTCGGCGAACAACAAGTGGAAAACACACCGCAGGCTGGCATCTACGCTGCGGACGCCAGCGTCGCAACCTATGCACGCCTGAATGAACTCGCCGATACCGTACTGCGGGCCGGGTTCCCGGTGGTGCTGGATGCCACCTTTCTGAAGCGCGAGCAACGCGATGCAGCGGCCAAAGTTGCCGAAGCCACCGGAGCCCCCTTCCTGATCCTGGATTGCAATGCACCGCAAGCCGTTATCGCCAGCTGGTTGGCACAACGTCAGGCCAACAAAAACGATCCTTCTGACGCGACATTGAAGGTTATCGAAGAACAGCAGGCAAATCGCGAACCGCTGACCACTGAAGAGTTGCTCCTCAGCAAGCGTGTCGAGACCAACGAAAGCGGGACACTCGACGCCTTGGTGGCGCATATTCGTCAGAATCTGCCAGGCCTGTAAGAAAAATTTCTTGGCCGTGTCGCCGTATTCGACGAGCGGCCATGAAATAGTGGCACTATAATGGCGTCATAAATCTAACGGGAGTCGCCTTCATGAGTCAGCCCAAGCTTCTTGATACCCCGCTTTACGCACTCCTGCACAAAGACGATATCCGTGGTTTCAACCAAGAACGCCCCGCGGACGGTGTTATCGACATGCGCGGCGGCGATTTCCGCGGTCTGGACCTGCGTGACCTCAATGCCGCGGGCGTGGATTTTACCGACGCATATTTCCGCTCCGCCGACTTACGTGGCCTGGATTTGCGCGCTTGCTCACTGGAAGGCGCCAGCCTGGCCCACGCGCAGATCTCAGGTACCTACTTTCCGCCTGAATTGACCGCCGACGAGATTCTCATGTCAGTCAATTTCGGAACTCGCCTGCGCTACCGCACCAAGTAAACATTGCTCATTCGACCGCCCGATATGCACAAGCGTACCGGGCGCCTTTGCCTGCCCGCCGTCAAAATCCCCGCGTCATTCTTATAAGCTTTTAAGCCGTTCCTGACCAAAGAACTACGCTTTTCCTACTGAGCGCTACACTCCTGTTCAGGCTTGCCTGGTCACGATACCCACCGCACCATTCGGCCGTCGCAAGGAGGCTTGATGAACGATGAGCTGCAACACCTGAAAAACCTCGGCAAGACATCAGCGCAATGGTTGCATGCAGTGGGCATCCACAGTGCATCCGACTTACGCCGCCTGGGAGCGGTCGATGCCTATCGGGCTGTGCGGACTCGTGGGTTCCGTGCATCGAAAGTGTTGCTATATGCAATCGAAGGAGCATTGATGGACGTGCACTGGAACGACATCCCTGCCGAACGAAAAGAAGCACTGAACCGCCAACTGGACGCGATCTCGGCGCGCCAGAAAAATTAGATCAACTAGAAGACTCAATGGCCACGGGCGTTTCAAACAGACGCTTGAGGAAAACACAGGCTCACCGAAAACAGCAGTTGACTCTCAAATGAGAATCGTTATGATTATCGCAACTGGTCGCGAGATCAGCCGATAACTGAAAGACCCTTGGTTCGGACTCTCAGATTATCTCCTCATCAGGCTAATCACGGTTATTTGACCCGGCTTTTGCCGGGTCTTTTTTTGCCCGCAATAACACTCAGCGCGCAATGATCAACGGATGCCCGCGCTCAGGATGCGGCTGTACCAAAACATCCAAGCCAAATACAGCTTTGAGCGGTTCAGGTTGCATGACTTGAGCCGGAGAGCCCAAGACATGAGGGCGCCCGCCTTCCAACAGCAGGATCCGATCACAGTAACGAGCCGCTAGATTCAGGTCGTGAAGAATCACCAGCACCGCCGCACCGCGCTCGGCAAAGGTACGAATGGCCTGCAACGTCGTGTGTTGATGCAAGGGGTCGAGCATCGATGTCGGTTCATCCAGCAATAACGTCTGCCCCGCTTCACCGGGCCACAACTGCGCCAGCACCCGCGCCAGATGCACACGCTGACGCTCACCGCCGGACAATGCCAGGTAGCTGCGACCGCTCAAATGCCCGACATCCGCCGCCTGCAGGGCCGCGTCGATGATCTCGTCATCGCGCGCTCGGCCAGTCTGATGGGGTAAGCGGCCCATACCGACGACTTCTTCCACACGAAAGGCAAAGTCCAGGGTCGAGGTCTGGGGTAAAACCGCGAGCCGCTGGGCACGCTGCGATCCACCCCAGTCCTTGAGTTCCTGCTGGTCCAGCCACACCTTGCCCTGGTTCGCAAGCAACTCACCGCTGAGCCCCCCTAGCAACGTGCTTTTGCCCGCGCCATTGGGACCGAGCACACCGAGTACTTGGCCCGGTAACAGGTCGAGGGTGACATCCGCCAACACGGTTTTGCGACCACGACGGATGTGCAGGTCTTCCACACGCAGCATCAGGCGCGCCCTCGTAACAACAGGTAAAGAAAAAACGGCGCACCAATAAATGCAGTCACAATACCGATCGGCAGTTCAGCAGGCGCCAATGCAAGGCGTGCGACCAGGTCGGCGAACAGCAACAGGCTCGCACCGGCCAATACCGACGCCGGCAATAGCACCCGATGGTCAGGCCCCGCCAGCAGGCGCACCAGGTGCGGCACCACCAATCCCACAAATCCAATCATGCCCGCAGCCGCCACCGCCGCGCCCACGCCTAACGCGGTGCAAAACACTAATTCACGCTTGAGCTTTTCAACATCGATGCCAAGGTGACTCGCTTCAGACTCGCCAAGCAGCAGTGCATTCAATGCTTTGGCCCGGCGCGGCAGCCACAGCGCCACTCCTGCAGCAACCAGCAGCAACGGCCATAACCGCTGATAGCTGGCGCCATTGAGGCTGCCCAGGTTCCAGAAAGTCAGGGTGCGCAAGGTGGCGTCATCTGCCACGTAGGTAAACAACCCCACGGACGAACTGGCGAGAGCGGTCAGGGCTATGCCAGCAAGCAGCATCGTCGCGACATGGGTCTGCCCGTTGCGCCGCCCCAGCCGATAGACCAGCGCGGTCACCCCCAGGCCACCGAGGAAGGCACACAATGACAACAGGTACGGCCCGAATGCATCCGGCAAACCGCCAAAAAACGAACCGCCGACAATTGCCACTGCCGCCCCCAATGCCGCACCACTGGAAACCCCCACCAACCCAGGATCAGCCAATGGGTTGCGAAACAATCCCTGCATCGCCACGCCCGACAATGCCAACACACCGCCAACCGCCAGGCCCAGCAAGGTACGCGGCAACCGAATCTGCCCCAGGATCAGCTCAGCCTGCTCCAGCCCCTGGGGTGGAATCGGCAACCCCATCAATCTCAGCGCCGCCCTGAGGGTGTCCAACAATGGCAGGCTCACCGGCCCCAAGGCCAAGGACAGCCAGACCGCCAGGAGACACAGCAATGCCAGCCCGATGAACAGCGTCTGCGGCTTAACCGATGGAGTCATGGGGTGGTGTCAACCTGGGATGGGTAAAATTCGGCGGACAGCTTTACAAGACTTTGCGGCAGTCGCGGCCCCAGCCCCCCAACCAGTAACGTCGGATCCAGCTCAAACACCCGTCCGTCCTTGGCCGCCGGCGTGGAAGCCAGAATCGGATTTGCTTTGAACAAGGCCACCCGCGCCGCGTCACCGGTCAGTGCACGATCGGCAAACACCAGCACGGCAGGGCTCAAACCCGCCAGCGACTCCACCGAAAACGGCTTATAACCACTATGAGTTGCCAGGTTATTCCCGCCGGCCTGCTGCACCATCCAGTCGGCGGCAGTGTCCTTACCGGCGATCAGCGGTTTGCCACCGGCGTTGCCGATCAGCAGTAATACCCCGGGCGCCTTTTGCAGGGGCCGGGCCTTTGCAACCCAAGCCTTTTGTTGGTCGAGTGCCCGCTCATACGCGGTAAATAATTCGTCGGCCTTGGCCTCATGGCCCAGCAACGCCCCCAAGTGCTGAAGATTGCTTTTCAACGTGGGCAACTCCGGTTGGGCCGAGAAGATCTCCACCTGTACCCCCGCGCTACGGATTTGAGCCAATACCGTTGGCGGCCCCATTTCCTCGGTACCCACCAGCACCTGTGGACGCAGGCTCAGGATGCCTTCAGCCGACAATTGCCGTTGATAACCAATGCTCGGCAACCTCTTGAGCGATGCCGGATGCTGGCTTGTAGTGTCCACGCCCACCAGCTTCGACTCACCACCCAACGCCACTACCCATTCCGAAAGCGCCCCACCGGCACTCACCCAGCGCTGAGGCAGTTCAGCGGCTTGCACCCCAGGGTTGAACAGCAGTCCGACAATAAGCGCGATAGCACTGGCACTCAGGCGCATAACGAGGTTTCCTTGCAAGGGCAGAGCCGTCCGAGCGCTCAACGATGTGACAGATACCCCCTGCCGGACATCGAACTGAGCCCCCATCGGCTGACAGGCGAAGCCAGCATTTGATAATTGTTTGCATTTGAACGTCAAGGCACTTAAGGATTGAAATGAAGTTTCTCTGCCCCTCCGACGCCCTGGCGCCCAATAGCAGTCTCGGTTTTGAGGTCGACGGCATCAAGCTGTTGGCCGTGCGCCGGGACGGTATCGTCTACTTCTATATCAACCGCTGCCCCCATCGCGGCATCCCGCTGGAATGGCAGCCAGACAGTTTTCTCGACACCAGCGCCAGCCTGATCCAGTGCGCGACGCACGGCGCGCTGTTCCTGATTGAAACCGGCGAGTGCATCGCCGGCCCATGCGCGGGGCAAAGCCTCAAAGCCCTGCCCGGCCGCGAAGACGAACAGGGGCTGTGGGTGCAACTCTAGTCGCCGAGCAGTACATCCAGTCGGCGCTCGACATACATTTCCTCGGGTGTGACGCGCACACCATAGGCCAGTACCTCAACGCCCGCTGCCTTGGCCTCCCGCAGGGCGGCGGCGTATCCGGCGTCAATCTCCATCGCAGGGCGCACCGCCTCGATGCCAGACAGATTGACGCAATACAGCTGTACCGCACGCACGCCGTCACGGGCCAGATGCGCCAACTCCCGCAAATGCTTGGCGCCGCGCTGCGTCACCGCGTCGGGGAAGGCAGCAACGCTGGAACCGTCAAAGCCCAGGGTGACGCTTTTGACTTCGACATAAGCCGTGCCGCTTGGGTAATCCAGGCGAAAGTCGATACGGCTGTTCTCCTGGCCATATGGCACTTCGCGCTTCAACGCGGTGAAACCGTCGAGTTCCACGATCACCCCGGCACGCAGAGCCTCTTCGATCAACGGGTTAGCGCGCGCAGTGTTAACGCACGCCAATCGCCCCTGAGGGGTCTCGGCGATTTCCCACGTACCCGGCAACTTGCGCTTGGGGCCATTGGAGCGGCTGAACCACACCTGCCCACCTTCCACCATGCAATTGAGCATCGAGCCGGTGTTCGGGCAGTGAATGGTAAGTAACTCGCCGGTAACGGTTTCGATATCGGTGAGAAAACGCTTGTAGCGGCGAATCAACCGCGCCTCTTCGAGGGGAGGATGAAAACGCATCAGCCCTGCCAGCTCCGCAAGCCACGCGCGATTCGTTCCACCGCTTCCTGAAGCCGATCCAGATTTTGTGTGTAGGCAAAGCGCACGTGATGCCCGGCCTGATAACGGCCAAAATCCAGTCCGGGCGTAAACGCCACATGTTCGGTTTCAAGGAAATGGCGGCAGAACGCGAAGGCATCGCCGCCGAACGCACTGATATCGGCGTACAAATAAAACGCCCCTTCCGGCTCGACGGCGATCCTGAAACCCAGTTCGCGCAGAGCGGGCAGCAAAAAGTCGCGCCGGCGACCGAACTCGGCACGGCGCTCCTCCAGGATATTCAGGGTCTGGGGGGTAAAACAGGCCAACGCTGCGTACTGGGCCATGCTGGGTGCGCTGATGTAGAGGTTTTGCGCCAATTTCTCCAATTCACCCACTGCCGCCGGAGGTGCCACCAACCAACCCAGGCGCCAGCCAGTCATGCCGAAATACTTGGAAAAACTGTTTAGAACGAAGGCCTCGTCGTCGACTTCCAGCACGCTGGCGGCATCAGTGCCATAGGTGAGGCCATGATAAATCTCGTCCACCACCAAGTGCCCCTGACGTGCCTTGATAGCGCCCGACAGCGCAGCCAATTCATCCCGCGTGAGGATCGTACCGGTCGGGTTGGCCGGAGAGGCCACGAGTGCGCCCACGCTGTCCTGGTCCCAGTGCCTGGCGACCAGATCGGCCGTCAGTTGGTAACGTACCTCAGGGCCCACCGGCACCAACTGGGCTGCACCTTCCACCAGCCGCAGGAAGTGTCGGTTACAGGGATAACCTGGATCGGCCAGCAACCAATGTTTGCCCGGGTCTACCAGCAGGCTGCTGGCCAACAGCAAAGCGCCTGACCCGCCGGGGGTAATCAGGATGCGCTCGGGGTCTATGCCCAGCCCATAGCGTTGCTGGTAGAAACCACTGATAGCCTCGCGCAACTCCGGCAGGCCACGGGCTGCGGTATAACGCGTCTTGCCGTTGGCCAGCGCCGCCTGGCCGGCCTGAATAATCGGCTCGGCAGTGGTGAAATCCGGTTCGCCGATTTCCAGATGGATCACATCATGACCGGCCGCTTGCAGCTCATTGGCTCGAGCCAGCAACGCCATGACATGAAAAGGTTCGATGGCGCGACTGCGCGCACTGTAGGGCTGGGCCATTAGCCTTCCTTAACGGTGAGGACAAAATCAGGATTCTACCGAACCCTTGACGTAAAACATGCTCTATTGCCTGCTCGGCCATTCAAGATGAGCCGGCAAGCGCTTGCAAAACGACTAAAATCAACAACCGAGGCGCCCCATACCCAGTCATAGCGCACTACTGTGGTTTGCAACCCCGGCTTGATGACCCTCGACAACCGGGAGTGGCGCACCCTGAATCTATCTGGTAAGTTCGCCCGCTTGCAGCCGCAGGGCCGGCAGGTGTCGGTGACGTTGCAATCCTGCGCAATGGATTAGAAGAGTGAGAGGCGGTCTATTCATGTCCACCCAAGCAAAGCAACAGCTATCCCCAGGCCTCAGCGGCTTCACACCCTATGTCGAGACAAAGGGTGAGGAGTACATGAGCGAGCCCATGCGTAAGCACTTCACCAAAATCCTGCTGAATTGGAAGCAGGAGTTGATGCATGAAGTCGACCGCACTGTTGACCATATGAAGGATGAAGCCGCCAACTTCCCTGACCCAGCCGACCGGGCAAGCCAGGAAGAAGAGTTCAACCTTGAACTGCGTGCCCGTGATCGTGAGCGAAAGCTGATCAAGAAAATCGACAAGACTCTGCAATTGATCGAAGACGAAGAATATGGCTGGTGCGACTCTTGTGGCATCGAGATCGGTATTCGCCGACTCGAAGCCCGCCCGACCGCAGACCTGTGCATAGACTGCAAGACCTTGGCCGAAATCAAGGAAAAACAGGTCGGCAAGTAATCCAGCCGAACTGAACGAATGGGGCGTGCGAACGCCCCATTTTTGTTTCTGTCATTTACCGATTTTCCAGTAGTATCCGGCCCATGACAGCCTCAACCTATATCGGACGATTCGCCCCCACGCCCAGCGGCCATTTGCACTTTGGCTCCCTGGTCGCCGCCCTCGCCTCCTACCTCGACGCACGAGCCCACCAGGGCCGCTGGCTGATGCGCATGGAAGACCTCGACCCACCCCGTGAAGAGCCCGGCGCGCAGGCGGCGATCCTCCATGCACTGGAAAGCTATGGCTTTGAGTGGGATGGGGAACTGGTCCGACAAAGCGAGCGGCATGATGCCTACGCCAAAGTGCTGAACGACCTGTTCAATCATGGCCTGGCCTATGCTTGCACCTGCTCACGTAAACAACTGGAACCCTACGCAGGGATTTACCCAGGGCTGTGCCGCAATGCCGGCCACGACCAGCACGATGCCGCCATCCGCTTGCGGGTTCCCGAGCTGGAATACCACTTTACCGACCGGGTACAGGGCGAATTCCGACAACACCTGGGTCGCGATGTTGGCGACTTCGTCATCCGTCGCCGCGATGGCCTCTATGCCTATCAACTGGCCGTGGTACTTGACGATGCCTGGCAAGGTGTTACCGATATCGTGCGCGGTGCCGATCTGCTCGACTCCACACCGCGCCAGTTGTACCTGCAAGAGTTATTGGGCCTGCGCCAACCGCGCTATCTGCACGTACCGTTGA
Organism: Pseudomonas extremaustralis; assembly: GCF_900102035.1. Lineage (NCBI taxonomy): Bacteria > Pseudomonadati > Pseudomonadota > Gammaproteobacteria > Pseudomonadales > Pseudomonadaceae > Pseudomonas > Pseudomonas extremaustralis. Next base: position 6,059,905 of record NZ_LT629689.1, on the reverse strand, counting down.
TCGTCCAGCCGGACGGTAACAAGTTGGGCAAATCCTATCGCTCACCGCCGTTGACGACGGACCAGGCCACGCCTTTGCTCTTGAGAGCCCTGCGCGCCCTCGGCCAGCAACCCGGCGATGAGCTGGTCCACGCCAGCCCACGGGAACTGCTGGATTGGGGCATTGCACACTGGGATGCGACACGGATCCCACGCACACTCACACTGCCCGAAGCGCAATTGCGCTGAAGGCGCTTGCAGCTGGCTGACCATCCGTTACCATCGCCGCAGTTATCCAATCCGAGGCCAACATGTACATCTATCGATTGGTCCTGCTGCTGGTCGTCGGGATCTACCTGTTTTCTCCCGCCATCATGGATTGGTGGATCGACGCCACTGGCGCCTGGTACCGCCCCTATCTGCTATGGCTGATCCTGATCGTCGTGACCTTCATCCTGCAGAGCCAAAAAGATGCCGATGAGCTTTAGCCTCACCCAGATGCTGCTGATCAGCGCCGCCTACCTGGCTACGTTGTTCGGGGTTGCCTGGATCAGTGAGCGGGGAATGATTCCGCGGGCGATCATTCGCCACCCGTTGACCTACACTTTGTCGCTGGGCGTGTACGCCAGCGCCTGGGCGTTCTATGGCACGGTGGGCCTGGCCTACCAGTACGGTTATGGCTTTCTGTCCAGCTACCTCGGCGTGTCCGGCGCATTTTTGCTGGCACCAGTGCTGCTGTACCCAATCCTCAAGATCACGCGCACCTACCAGCTGTCGTCCCTGGCCGACCTGTTTGCCTTCCGCTTCCGCAGCACCTGGGCCGGCGCGCTGACCACCATTTTCATGCTGATCGGCGTGCTGCCCTTGTTGGCTCTGCAAATGCAGGCAGTGGCCGACTCCATCAGCATCCTGACCCGTGAACCGGTGCAATATCGCGTCGCCCTGGCCTTTTGCGCGCTGATCAGCCTGTTCACGATTTTCTTCGGCTCACGCCACATTGCTACCCGTGAGAAACACGAAGGCCTGGTCTTCGCGATCGCCTTTGAGTCGGTGATCAAGCTGATCGCCATCGGCGGCGTCGGCCTCTACGCGCTCTATGGCGTGTTCGATGGCCCGCAACAGCTGGAACTGTGGCTGCTGCAAAACCAGACCGCCCTCGCCGCGCTGCACACCCCGCTGCAGGAAGGCCCATGGCGCACGCTGCTGCTGGTGTTCTTCGCCTCGGCCATCGTGATGCCGCACATGTACCACATGACGTTCACCGAGAACCTCAATCCGCGCTCGCTGGTCAGCGCCAGCTGGGGCTTGCCGCTGTTCCTGCTGTTGATGAGCCTGGCGGTGCCGCTGATTCTCTGGGCCGGCCTCAAGTTGGGCGCCACCACAAACCCCGAATACTTCACCCTTGGCGTCGGCATTGCCGCCAATAGCCCAGCCCTGGCGCTACTGGCCTATGTCGGCGGTCTGTCCGCAGCCAGTGGCTTGATCATCGTCACGACGCTGGCCTTGTCGGGCATGGCGCTCAATCACCTGGTGCTACCGCTGTACCAGCCGCCGGCCGAAGGCAATATCTACCGCTGGCTGAAATGGACCCGCCGCGCCCTGATCGTCGCAATCATCATGGCCGGCTATGGTTTCTACCTGCTGCTGGGCGCCGGACAAGACCTGGCCAACCTGGGTATCGTCGCGTTTGTCGCCACCTTGCAGTTCCTGCCGGGCGTGTTGTCCGTGCTGTACTGGCCGACCGCCAATCGCCGCGGCTTTATTGCGGGGCTGCTGGCCGGGATACTGGTTTGGCTCGTGACCATGCTACTGCCGCTGGTCGGCAACCTGCAGGGCTTCTACATCCCTCTGCTGAATATGATCTACGTGCTGGACGACACCAGTTGGCACATGGCCGCAATCGCCTCGCTGGCCGCCAACGTACTGATGTTCACCCTGATCTCGCTGTTCACCAACGCCAGCCCCGAAGAGACCAGCGCCGCCGAAGCCTGTGCGGTGGATAACGTGCGTCGCCCGCAACGCCGCGAGCTGCATGCCGCCTCGCCTCAGGAATTCGCCACGCAACTGGCCAAGCCCCTGGGCGCCAAGGCCGCGCAAAAGGAAGTCGAACAGGCGCTGCGCGATCTCTATCTACCGTTCGACGAGCGCCGGCCCTACGCCCTGCGCCGCCTGCGCGACCGGATCGAAGCCAACCTGTCCGGGCTGATGGGCCCCAGCGTGTCCCAGGACATGGTGGAAACCTTCCTGCCCTACAAGGCCAGCGGCGAAAACTACGTCACCGAAGACATCCATTTCATCGAGAGCCGGCTGGAGGATTATCACTCACGCCTCACCGGCCTCGCCGCCGAACTCGACGCCCTGCGCCGCTACCACCGCCAGACGCTTCAGGAGCTGCCGATGGGTGTGTGCTCCCTGGCCAAGGATCAGGAAATCCTGATGTGGAACAAGGCCATGGAAGAACTCACCGGCATCGCCGCTCAGCGAGTGGTGGGCTCACGCCTGAATACCCTCGGCGATCCGTGGAAAGAATTGCTTCAGGGCTTTATCAACCTGCCCGACGAGCATTTGCACAAGCAACACCTGGCCCTCGACGGCCAGACACGCTGGCTCAACCTGCACAAAGCCGCGATCGACGAACCCCTGGCCCCGGGTAACAGCGGCCTGGTGCTGCTGGTGGAAGACCTGACCGAGACCCAGATGCTCGAAGACAAACTGGTGCATTCCGAACGCCTGGCCAGTATCGGTCGCCTGGCGGCCGGCGTGGCCCATGAAATCGGCAACCCGATCACCGGTATCGCCTGCCTGGCGCAGAACCTGCGCGAAGAGCGCGAGGAAGATGGCGAAATCACCGAGATCAGCGGGCAGATCCTTGAACAGACCAAACGCGTGTCGCGCATCGTGCAGTCGCTGATGAGCTTCGCCCACGCCGGCGCCCACCAGAACCACGACGAAGCGGTGTGCCTGGCCGAAGTGGCCCAGGATGCCATTGGGCTGCTGGCCTTGAACCGGCGCAATTTCGAAGTACAGTTTTTCAACTTGTGCGACCCGGACCACTGGGTCGACGGCGACTCACAGCGCCTGGCCCAGGTGCTGATCAACTTGCTGTCCAACGCCCGCGACGCCTCTCCGCCGCACAGTGCGGTACGCGTCAAGAGCGAGGCTTTCGAGCACACGGTCGACTTGATCGTGGAGGACGAAGGCAGCGGCATTCCACAGAACATCAAGGACCGTTTGTTCGAACCCTTCTTCACCACCAAGGACCCCGGTGAAGGCACCGGTCTGGGCCTTGCACTGGTCTATTCCATCGTTGAAGAGCATTATGGACAAATCACCATCGACAGCCCGGCTGACACAGAAAGCCAACGCGGCACCCGTATTCGGGTGACCTTGCCGCGTCATGTCGAAGCGACGTCCGCTGTGAACTGAGACCGTCGAGAGAATTGAATCAATGCCGCACATTTTGATCGTCGAAGACGAAACCATTATCCGCTCTGCCTTGCGTCGCCTGCTTGAACGTAACCAATACCAGGTCAGCGAAGCCGGCTCGGTGCAGGAAGCCCAAGAGCGTTTCAGCATTCCCACGTTCGACCTGATTGTCAGCGACCTGCGTCTGCCGGGTGCGCCTGGCACTGAGTTGATCAAGCTTGGTCAAGGCACCCCGGTGCTGATCATGACCAGCTACGCCAGCCTGCGCTCGGCAGTGGACTCCATGAAGATGGGCGCGGTGGACTACATCGCCAAGCCTTTCGACCACGATGAAATGCTCCAGGCCGTGGCCCGTATCCTGCGGGACCGTCAGTCGGCCAGCAGCGCACCGGTCGAACAGCGCCCCAGCGCAAAGGGCGCCGACAAGCCGGGCGTGGACAACAGCAATGGCGAAATCGGCATCATCGGCTCCTGCCCACCGATGCAGGACCTGTACAGCAAGATCCGCAAAGTGGCGCCCACCGACTCCAATGTGTTGATCCAGGGCGAGTCAGGCACCGGTAAGGAACTCGTCGCCCGCGCCCTGCACAACCTGTCCAAGCGCGCCAAGGCACCGATGATCTCGGTGAACTGCGCAGCGATCCCCGAATCCTTGATCGAATCCGAACTGTTCGGCCACGAGAAAGGCGCATTCACCGGCGCCAGTGCCGGGCGTGCAGGCCTGGTGGAAGCGGCGGATGGCGGTACATTGTTCCTCGATGAAATCGGCGAATTGCCATTGGAAGCCCAGGCGCGCTTGCTGCGTGTGCTTCAGGAAGGCGAAATACGCCGCGTCGGTTCGGTGCAGTCGCAAAAGGTCGATGTACGCCTGATCGCGGCCACCCACCGTGACCTGAAGAGCCTGGCCAAGATCGGCCAGTTCCGCGAAGACTTGTATTACCGCCTGCATGTGATCGCACTGAAACTGCCGGCCCTGCGTGAGCGTGGTGCCGACGTCAACGAGATCGCCAATGCGTTCCTCCTGCGCCAGAGCGCGCGCATCAACCGTACCGACCTGAAGTTTGCCCCCGATGCCGAGCAAGCGATTCGGCATTACTCTTGGCCGGGTAACGTACGGGAGCTGGAGAATGCGGTCGAGCGTGCGGTGATCCTGTCGGAAAGCCCGGAGATTTCCGCCGAACTGCTGGGCATCGATATCGAGCTCAGCGACCTTGAGGACGACGACTTCATCGGCCTCGCCCCGCAACAGGGCGGCGCCAGCAATACCAGCCATGAACCGACCGAAGATTTGTCACTGGAAGATTACTTCCAGCACTTTGTCCTTGAGCACCAGGACCACATGACCGAGACCGAACTGGCACGCAAACTGGGCGTAAGCCGTAAATGCCTGTGGGAACGCCGCCAGCGCCTGGGCATTCCACGACGCAAGACCGGTGTGGCCAGCGAGAGTTGAGGGTGCGCCCCCAGAGGTAACACCCTCAGACGTGAAAAAACTGTTACCGCTGATTTTTCGCGTAACAAAAGCCGGGGCTTACGGTAACGAAGCCCCGGCTTTTTTTGGCCCATCACAAACCCGAAATCGCCCCAAACCCCTGATTTTGCTGGGCGGCGCAAAAGTTGGCACGCACCCTGCTATATGCTTAGTACAAAAACAATAACAAGCTTTGTACAAGACAATAAAAATAAGACGAATCGACTCACGCACAATAAAAACAACACGGCGGAGGCGCAGCTAACTGATTCTTTTGGAGAGGCGTTGCATTTGGGGCTTGCCCCGCAACCAGGCCGAGAACAACAAAAACTGCCCTAAGGCAGAGCCTGAACTGGTTGGATCGTAGATCAGCAACACAGCGACCAAAGCAATCCGTTTGCTCTTGACTCCCGATTGGGAGTGTCATGAAGGTCATACTTCATGGCGAGGGCGATCAACAAAAACAAGAAGCCCGAAACCAATAATAAAAATAGAGCACGCAACTACTTCTGGGGGAGCTTCGGCTCCCCTTGTAGTTTCCGGTATTTGACGTTTTGAGGCTTATGGCGCAAGGCCTGAAGCTTGTTCCTACACCATCCCCCGACTAAATGCTAGAATCCCGGCCCATCATGCGGTCATTCTTCGTTATGGCCGAACATTCCTTCAAACAGTGCATCCCATGCTGAAGAAGTTGTTCCAGTCATTCCGTTCTCCCTTGCGTCGAACGCAACAAAAACGCAGCACGCCTGAAGTGCTCAACAGCAGCCAACATTCGCTGCAACGCGCTCAGTTCAGCCGTTATGCGGTGAATATCGTCGAACGCTTGCAGAACGCCGGCTACCAGGCTTACTTGGTGGGTGGGTGTGTACGTGACATGTTGCTCAATATCACGCCCAAGGACTTCGACGTCGCCACCAGTGCAACGCCCGAGCAAGTACGCGCCGAGTTTCGCAATGCGCGCATCATCGGCCGCCGCTTCAAGCTCGTGCACATCCACTTTGGCCGCGAAATCATCGAGGTTGCGACTTTCCGCGCCGGTCACCCGCAAAACGATGAAGAGGAAGACACCAATCAGTCTTCCCGCAACGAAAGCGGGCGCATCCTGCGCGACAACGTCTATGGCACCCTGGAAGAAGACGCGCAGCGCCGCGACTTCACCGTCAACGCCTTGTATTACGACCCAGTCAGTGAGCGCATCCTCGATTACGCCAATGGCGTACACGATATCCGTAACAACCTGATCCGCCTGATCGGCGACCCGACACAGCGCTACCAGGAAGACCCGGTGCGTATGCTGCGAGCCGTGCGCTTCGCTGCCAAGCTCAACTTCGGCATCGAAAGGCACACCGCTGCGCCGATTCGCGAGTTGGCGCCGATGCTGCGGGAAATCCCCTCGGCGCGCCTGTTCGAGGAAGTGCTCAAGCTGTTCCTCTCGGGTTACGCAGCCGATACCTTTGAGATGCTCGTCGACCTGCAGTTGTTCGATCCATTGTTCCCGGCCAGCGCCGAGGCATTGGAATACAACCCGACGTACACCCACACCCTCATCAGCGAAGCGTTGATCAACACCGACCTGCGCATCAAGCAGAACAAGCCGGTAACCCCGGCGTTCCTGTTTGCCGCCCTGTTGTGGCCGGCGTTGCCCAAACGCGTACTGCGCCTGCAAGACCGTGGCATGCCGCCGATTCCCGCCATGCAGGAAGCCGCTCACGAGCTGATCACCGAGCAGTGCCAGCGCATCGCCATTCCGAAACGTTTCACTATGCCGATCCGCGAGATCTGGGACATGCAGGAACGCCTGCCGCGTCGCAGCGGCAAGCGCGCCGACCTGTTGCTGGAGAACCCGCGCTTCCGTGCCGGCTACGACTTCCTGTTGCTGCGTGAAAGCGCCGGCGAGCAGACCGACGGCCTGGGCGAATGGTGGACCGACTATCAGGACGCCAATGACAGCGAGCGCCGCGAGATGATTCGCGAGCTTGGCAGCAAAGGCGACGGCGCCAGCGAAGGCCCGAAAAAGCGCCGCCGCAGCACCAGCAAGCGCAAACGCAGCGCCACCGATGCCCCAGGCGCCGCAGGCGAATAACCGTGGAACGTATCTACATCGGCATGGGCAGCAACCTGGCTGCCCCGCAGCGACAATTGCGCAACGCTATCGAAGCGCTGGCGCAATTGCCGGGTACCACCGTCGCTGGGGTCTCGGCCTTCTATCAAAGTGACTCCCTGCTCCCCGGCCAACCGCGCTACACCAATGCGGTCGCGGCCCTGGACAGCAGCCTGGCGCCGCTGCAATTGCTGGATGCACTGCAAGGCATCGAAAACGATCAAGGCCGCGAGCGACTTGAACGATGGGGCCCACGCACCCTGGATCTGGATATCCTCCTGTTCGGCGATCGCCTGATCGACGAGCCGCGTCTCAAGGTGCCCCATTACCAGATGCATCTGCGGGCCTTTGTGCTGTACCCCCTGGCTGAACTGGCACCGACCCTGCGACTACCCGATGGCAAGCCCCTCAGTGACCTGCTGGCGACGTGCCCGTTTGTCGGCCTGGAGCGCCTTCACCCTGCTGAATCGCATCAGTAACAGCGGTAACACCCCCCTCGTAACAACGCGGTAACACATCCAATTGACTTCCCGTGTCCTCCTCACGACTATAGGCGTCCCGCTGCCGCCAACGCGGCGCTAAAGGGCGCAATCCAGGCCTTATAAGCACTGCTCTCAAGACAGTGCGCCTGTATAAACGAAGACTCACGCGCGTTACTCGCTGTTTCCAAGCGCCTGAACGAGGACCCTTTTCATGCCAGACATTACCCTGACCACCTTGCAGAGCCTCAAGCTCAAGGGTGAAAAAATCGCCATGCTGACCTGCTATGACGCCACCTTCGCCCACGCCAGTTGCCAGGCCGGGGTTGAAGTGTTGCTGGTGGGCGACTCCCTGGGCATGGTTCTTCAAGGGAATGACAGCACACTGCCCGTCACCACCGATGAACTCGCCTACCATACCGCCAGCGTCAAGCGCGGTAACGATGGGGCCTTCATCATCGCGGACCTGCCGTTCATGGGGTACGCCACCGTCGAACAGACCTTCCAGAACGCCGGGAAATTGATGCAAGCCGGAGCGCACATGGTCAAGATCGAAGGGGCCGCCTGGCTCGCCGAGTCGATCCGCATGCTGGCTGAACGTGGTGTGCCGGTGTGTGCGCACATGGGCTTGACGCCGCAGTCCGTGAACATCCTTGGAGGCTATAAAGTCCAAGGCCGCAACGAAGCCCAGGCGCGCCAGATGCGTGCCGATGCCATCGCCCTTGAACAAGCCGGCGCGGCAATGATCCTGCTCGAATGCGTGCCCAGCGAACTGGCCGCGGAAATCACCCATGCGGTCAAAGTGCCCGTGATCGGCATTGGTGCCGGGTCGGCCACCGACGGCCAGGTCCTGGTGCTGCACGACATGCTCGGCCTGTCGATGACCGGTCGCGTGCCCAAGTTCGTGAAGAACTTCATGGCTGGCCAGGACAGTATCCACGCGGCGCTGAGCGCCTATGTCGCCGAAGTCAAAGGCGTGACCTTCCCCGGCGCCGAACACGGATTCTCTGCATGAACACCGTAAAAACCGTACGTGAACTGCGGGCCGCTGTCGCCCATGCCCGCAGTGCCGGTAAACGCATCGGCTTTGTGCCCACCATGGGCAACCTGCACAGCGGCCACGCGACCCTGGTGGCCAAGGCGGCGCAGCAGGCGGACTTCGTGGTTGCCAGCATCTTCGTCAACCCGCTGCAGTTCGGCGCGGGCGAAGACTTGGACAAGTACCCCCGCACCCTCGCCGCCGACCAGGAAAAGCTCCTGCAGGCCGGCTGCAACCTGCTGTTTGCGCCCACCGTCGAAGAGATGTACCCCGGCGGAATGACCGGCCAGACCCGCGTCAGCGTCCCGCAGCTATCCGAAGGCCTATGCGGCGCCAGCCGTCCCGGGCACTTTGATGGCGTCGCCACGGTGGTCACCAAATTGTTCAACATGGTCCAGCCGGACATGGCCGTGTTTGGCCAGAAGGATTACCAGCAACTGGCGGTGATTCGCGCCATGGTCCATGACCTGAACATGCCGATCCAGATCATCGGTGAGCCCACCGTCCGCGCCGAGGACGGCCTCGCGCTGTCATCGCGCAACGGTTATCTCACCCAGGAACAACGCGCGATCGCGCCCGTGCTCTACCGCAGCCTGAGTCAGATTGCCGCCGCCATCAAAGGCGGTGACCGCGACTTCACCAAGCTGCGCGCCGAACACGTCCAGCAGATCGAAGCCGCCGGGTTGCGCCTGGATTACCTCGAAGTGCGCCAGGGCGTAAACCTGCGCCCGGCCACGGCCGAGGACCGCGATGTGGTCATCTTGGTGGCCGCCTATCTGGGCGCGACACGCCTGATCGACAACCTGCATTTGAACCTCGCCTGACCCCCGCCCGTTGCCCAGCCTGATGCGCCGGTACAAAAAAGTACCGGCCACAGCGCAGACAAAGCCAAGACATATCGACACGCTAGGTTTAATGTATTCGCCCTGCGCTATGGTTAGCGCTATCCGGAACCCATTGCTTGATGAAAGACTGGATGTTTCGGGCTTTGAAGTGTCCTAAAGGCAGTCCCCGTAATAAAAGGAAACCCGCAGCGATGGCGTACTACCGCACCCCTCATGACGTTACCGCTCTGCCCGCCTGGCAAGCGCTCAATCAACATCGCCAAGCCATGCAGGATTTCAGCATGCGCGAAGCGTTCACTGCCGATCCTCAGCGTTTTTCCCAATTCACCTTGAGCAGCTGCGGACTTTTCCTCGATTACTCGAAAAACCTGATCACCCGCGAAACCCGCGACCTGCTCGTGAACCTGGCCAAGGAAGTCGACCTTAAAGCGGCGATCGACGCGCTGTATGCCGGCGAACCGGTGAACTCCTCCGAGGGTCGCCCGGCCCTGCATACCGCGCTGCGCCGTCCCGTCGGCGACAAGTTGTCGGTCAACGGCGTGAACATCATGCCGGACGTCCACAAGGTGCTGAACCAGATCACCGACCTCGTAGGCCGCATCCACGACGGCCTGTGGCGTGGCTACACCGAAAAGCCAATCACCGACGTGGTGAACATCGGCATCGGTGGCTCGTTCCTCGGCCCGGAGCTGGTCTCCGAAGCGCTGTTGGCCTACGCCCATAAAGGCGTGCGCTGCCACTACCTGGCGAATATCGACGGCAGCGAGTTCCACGAACTGACTATGAAACTGCGCGCCGAGACCACGCTGTTCATCGTCTCGTCGAAATCCTTCAACACCCTCGAAACCCTGAAAAACGCCCAGGCCGCCCGCGCCTGGTACCTGGCCCAGGGTGGCTCGGAAGCCGAGCTGTACCGTCACTTCATCGCCGTGTCGAGCAACAACGCGGCAGCCGTGGCCTTCGGCATCCGCGAAGAAAATATCTTCCCGATGTGGGACTGGGTCGGCGGTCGTTACTCGCTGTGGTCGGCCATCGGTTTGCCCATCGCCCTGGCCATCGGCATGTCCAACTTCAAGGAACTGCTGTCCGGTGCCTACACCATGGACCAGCATTTCCAGAACGCCCCATTCGAACAGAACATGCCGGTTCTGCTCGGCCTGCTGGGCGTGTGGTATGGCAACTTCTGGGGTGCGCAGAGCCATGCGATCCTGCCCTACGACCACTACCTGCGTAACATCACCAAACACTTGCAACAGTTGGACATGGAATCCAACGGCAAGAGCGTGCGCCAGGACGGCACGCCCGTGTCCACCGATACCGGCCCGGTGATCTGGGGCGGCGTGGGCTGCAACGGTCAGCACGCGTATCACCAGTTGCTGCACCAAGGGACCCAGCTGATTCCGGCCGACTTCATCGTGCCGATCGTCAGCTTCAACCCGGTGTCCGATCACCATCAATGGCTGTACGCCAACTGCCTGTCCCAGAGCCAGGCGCTGATGCTCGGCAAGACCCGTGGCGAAGCCGAAAGCGAACTGCGCGACAAAGGCCTGCCGGAAGACCAGGTGCAGAAGTTGGCGCCGCACAAGGTCATTCCGGGCAACCGCCCAAGCAACACCCTCGTGGTCGAGCGCATCAGCCCGCGTCGTCTGGGCGCACTGGTGGCCATGTATGAGCACAAGGTGTTCGTACAGAGCGTGATCTGGGGCATCAATGCCTTCGACCAATGGGGCGTTGAGCTGGGCAAAGAACTGGGCAAAGGCGTGTACAACCGCCTGACCGGGGCCGAAGAAGCCTCCGCCGAGGATGCTTCGACCCAGGGCCTGATCAACTACTTCCGCGGTCGTCACCGCGGCTGATCCAGGCACAACAAGGCCAACGTCCGTTTGGACGTTGGCCTTGAACCCTCCTCCTACTGCGTGCATCTTTATGACTTGTCCCGAAAACAAGAATAAGGACCGCTCATGTTCGATATCAGCAGATTCCCCATCGCCGATGCCGTCCGCCGGGCTGCACAACTCAGTCAAGACGACTACCAGCGTCTCTATCGCCAATCCATCGAACAACCGGACACTTTCTGGGCTGAACAGGCCAAACGCTTTCTCGACTGGATAACACCCTGGCACACCGTCCAGCATTCAGACATCAAGACCGGCACCGCCCAGTGGTTTGCCGGCGGCCAATTGAACGTCAGCTACAACTGCATCGACCGTCACCTGACCCAGCGCGCCGATCAGCCGGCCTTTATCTGGGAGGGCGATGATCCGACAAAGTCCGCCAAAATCACCTACCGCCAACTGCACCAGAACGTCAGCCGCCTGGCCAATGTGCTGAAAAGCCGTGGCGTGAAAAAAGGCGACCGCGTGTGTATCTACATGCCGATGATCCCGGAAGCGGCCTACGCCATGCTGGCCTGCACACGAATTGGCGCGGTGCATTCGGTAGTGTTCGGCGGCTTCTCGCCGGACGCTCTGCGCGACCGGATCCTGGATGCCGACTGCCGCACCGTGATCACGGCCGACGAAGGCGTGCGCGGCGGCAAGGCCGTGGCACTCAAGCAGAATGTCGACAAAGCCTTGGCCAGTTGCCCGAACGTCAGCACTGTGGTGGTGGTTGAACGCACCGGCGCGGCCGTGAACTGGAACGAAGGCCGCGACCTCAACTATCAACAGGCGCTGAATGCAGCCAGCGACGATTGCCCACCCGAGCCGATGGACGCCGAAGACCCGCTGTTCATCCTCTACACCTCCGGCAGCACCGGCAAACCCAAGGGCGTGCTGCACACCACCGGCGGCTACCTGCTGCAAGCGGCGATGACCTTCAAGTATGTGCTCGACTACCGTGACGGCGAGGTGTTCTGGTGCACCGCCGACGTGGGCTGGGTCACCGGCCACAGCTACATCGTGTACGGTCCGCTGGCCAATGGCGCAACCTCGTTGATGTTCGAGGGCGTGCCGAGTTACCCGGACAGCTCGCGCTTCTGGCAGGTCATCGACAAGCACAAGGTCAACATCTTCTACACCGCGCCAACCGCCTTGCGCGCCTTGATGCGTGAGGGCCATAGGCCGCTGGAGAATACATCCCGCGCCAGCCTGCGCCTGCTCGGCAGCGTCGGCGAACCGATCAACCCCGAAGCCTGGGACTGGTACTTCAACGCGGTCGGTGAACAACGCTGCCCGATCGTGGATACCTGGTGGCAGACCGAAACCGGCGGCATCATGCTCAGCCCGCTGGTCAGCGCCCAGCGGATCAAGCCCGGTTGCGCGACCCAACCGATGTTTGGCGTACAACCCGTGCTGCTGGATGAACACGGCAAGGCGTTCAACGGCGCCGGCAGCGGCGTATTGGCGATCAAAGCCAGCTGGCCGGGACAGATCCGCAGTGTCTATGGCGATCCGCAGCGCATGGTCGACACCTATTTCAAACCCTACCCCGGCTATTACTTCACCGGTGACGGCGCGCGTCGCGATGAAGACGGCGATTACTGGATCACCGGGCGCATCGACGATGTGATCAACGTGTCCGGCCACCGTATCGGTACTGCCGAGGTGGAGAGCGCCCTGGTGCTGCATGATCAGGTCGCGGAAGCCGCCGTAGTGGGTTACCCCCATGACGTCAAAGGCCAGGGTATCTATGCGTTCGTCACGCCCATGAATGGGGTCGAGCCCAGCGATGCACTGAAAAAGCACCTGCTGGAGTTGGTCAGCCAGGAAATCGGCAGCTTTGCCAAGCCGGAACTGATCCAATGGGCACCCGCCTTGCCGAAAACCCGCTCCGGCAAGATCATGCGGCGGATTTTGCGCAAGATCGCCTGCAACGAACTGGACAGCCTCGGCGATACCTCGACGCTGGCCGACCCGAGCGTGGTCGATGGCCTGATCGACAAACGCCTTAACCGCTAGGAACCCCTCAAGTCGCCATGGAATTTATCCGCAGCCGTATCGAAACCCAACTGATGAGCCTCACGGGCCTGTCACTGGGTCAGTTGGACCTGGAAAACCCCAAGGGCGAGCCAGGCCTGTTCGGGCCGGACTCGATCAGTTGGCAGGTCCATGGCGATTTCAGCAGCATGCTCATCGGCGGCATCAGCGCCTTGATGCTGCAAGCCCTGCATCCACTGGCCCTTGCCGGTGTGTGGGACCATTCGAATTTTCGCCAGGACATGCTTGGGCGTCTGCGGCGCACCTCGCAGTTCATCTCCGGTACCACCTTCGGCTCGCGCAAGGATGCCGAATGGCTGATCGAAAAAGTACGCACCATTCACCTGCAAGTGGTGGGTCATGCGCCGGATGGCCGACCTTACGCGGCCAGCGATCCAGAGCTACTGACCTGGGTGCATGTGGCGGAGGTCAGCAATTTCCTCGCCGCCCACCTGCGTTATCGCAACCCGCACCTCTCGGGGGAGGACCAGGATCGTTACTACAGTGAGATCGCCCTGGTTGCCGAGAGGCTCGGCGCGCAACATGTTCCGCGTTCACGGCAGGAAGTATCGGATTACCTCGCGCGCATTCGTCCGCAACTACTGTGCGACGAGCGCAGCCGTGAGGTGCTGCGCCTGCTGCTCAATGCGCCCGCCCCCAGCCCCATGGCCAAGCCGTTTGGCGCCCTGATGATGCAAGCTGCAATTGACCTGCTGCCAGAGTGGGCCAGCGCCCTGCTCGAGCAACACCAGAGCCCGCTGCAACGCCAGATCATCCGCGCCGGGGTCAAGCGCAGTGCCCCGTTGCTGCGCTGGGCCATGCGCAATGGCTCGGTGCAACGTGCCCATCGGCGGATGGGGCTGATGTAGGCGGCGGCCCATAACTGCTAAACTCCGCGCCCACATTGACCCAGCAAGGCGCGCTCCATGTCTTCTTTGAACCAGGCGCTGCGCGCCGCCCTCGATCAACGCCAAGACCTGATCAACGAGCTGCACACCCAAGGCACCGATTGCTATCGGCTGTTCCACGGCAGCCAGGAAGGCGCAGGCGGCCTGACCATCGACCGCTACGGTCCGCAACTGCTGGTGCAGAGCTTCCACCAGAGCCTGGAAGCCGCTGACCTGCTGGACCTGCATCGACAGGTCGACCGATGCCTGGGCCTGGAGCTGCTGCTGGTGTACAACGACCGTTCCCGTGGCAACTCACGAATCGACCGAGAAGACACGGTATACCGCGCCGAACCGGCTGCGCTGGAGGATATGGTCGGTCACGAATGGGGCCTTAACTACCGCGTGCGTGGGCGACACGCCGGGCAGGACCCTCTGTTGTTCCTCGACCTGCGCAACACCCGTGGCTGGGTCAAGGACCACAGTGCCGGCAAAAGCGTGCTGAACCTGTTCGCCTACACCTGCGGCGTGGGCCTGAGCGCGGCCGCCGGCGGGGCACGCGAGGTGTGCAACCTGGATTTTGCCGAAGGCAACCTGGCGGTCGGCCGTGAGAACGGCGTGCTCAATCCGCAATTGCCCGCCATGGATTTTGTGCAGTCCGATTATTTCCCGGCCATTCGCCAACTGGCCGGCCTGCCGATCAGCCAGCGACGCGGGCAAAAACTGCCGAGCTATCCACGCCTGGAACAACGTCAATACGACCTGGTGCTGCTTGACCCGCCCGCCTGGGCCAAGAGCGCCTTCGGCACCGTCGACCTGTTACGTGACTATCAGAGCCTGCTCAAGCCGGCATTGCTGGCAACCGCCGATAACGGCGTCCTGATCTGCTGTAACAACCTGGCAAAAGTGAGCATGGATGATTGGCGTGAGCAAGTGCTGCGTTGCGCCGAGAAAGCCGGCCGACCGGTACGCGAATGGCAGATCATGGCGCCAGGCGCCGACTTTCCTTCGCAAGACCAACAGCCCCCCCTGAAGACGCTGATCCTGCAGTTATAGGACTTATCTCAAAAGGGGTGGCTCTTCGGAACCGAAAACCCGTGCCATACTCCAAGGCACACCCGTTCGACATAGATGACGCCGCCCCCATGCCCAAAGGATTGCTTCGCGCCGCTGGCGCCCTATTGACCGCCCTTGCACTGTACAGCTTGCTGGGCTTTCTGATTCTGCCGGGCATTGCCCTTCGTATTGCCAACCAACAACTGGCCAATTACGCCACGCTGCCGGCGCGGATCGAACGCATCGAACTCAACCCGTTCAGCCTGGAAGTCACGGCATGGGGCCTGAAGATCGGCGAACCCGGCAAGGAACAAGTGGCTTTCGAGCGTCTCTACGCCAACCTGCAGATCGACAGCCTGTGGACGCGCGCGCTGCACCTGGCCGATGTGCAATTGGACAAGCCCAAGACCGAGCTGCTGTTCGACAAGTCCGGCCAGTTGAATCTGGCGCAACTGTTCAAGCTGCCGCCCAGCGAGCCAACCCCGGCCAATCCCGACGCCAAGCCGTTCCCGTTGCGTATCGACAGCATCAAGCTGGCCGGCGGTTACGTGCACTTCGAAGACTTGCGCCCCAGCGAACCGATTGAATTCCTCTACGACAAACTCGACTTCGAGCTGAAAAATCTCAGCACGTTGCCTGAGGACAATGCCGACATGACCCTGGTGGCGGCGGGCCCCGAAGGCGGGCAAATCGACTGGAAAGGCAATTTCAGCCTGGTGCCGATCACCTCCCAAGGTACGTTGAAAGTCACCGACGGCAAGATGAAAGCCTGGTGGCCGTATGTGCGTGAAGCACTGCCACTGGTGCTTGAAGACGGTGTGCTCAACTTCAGTACCGAATATAAGTTCAGCCTGGCCAAAGAGACCGAGCTGAACCTGACCAACACCGCCGCCAGCATCGCACCGTTTGCGATCAAGGCACCCGATGGCCGTCCACTGGTGCGCCTCGAGCGACTGGACGTCAGCGAGACCACCGTAGACCTGGCCAAACAACAGGTCGTGATCGGCAAAATCCGCAGCAACAAACTGGAAACCTGGGCTGCCCGGGAAGCGGACGGGCAACTGGACTGGCAGAAACTGTTCGCCAGCCAACCGAGCAAACCAAGCAAGGCGCCCGAACCCGCCAAGGCTCCGGCCACCGCCGATTCGCCAAAGGCTGATCCGGCAGCGCCGAGCAAACCCTGGCAAGTGCTGCTCAAGGATGTGCAACTGCGCAATTATCAGGTGCACCTGGCCGACCGCCAGGCCAAACCGGCCGTGGCACTGGAACTGGGCCCGCTGAATATCGATGTGCAAAACTTCGACAGCCTCAACCAGAGCCCCTTTACCCTGAAGGTCGACAGCGGCCTGGGCAAGCAGGGCAAGATCCAGGCTGCCGGCGAGGTCAACCTCAACCCGGTCAGCGCCAAGCTGAAAGTGAACACCCAGGATATTGACCTGCGGGTCGCCCAGTCCTACATCAGCCCCTTCATTCGCCTGGAACTGCGTAGCGGTATGCTCGGCAGCAATCTGGATGTGAACCTGAAAAGCGCTGATCCGCTGAAGCTGCAGATCACTGGCCGTGCTCAGGTTGAGCAACTGCATACCCTGGACACGCTCAAGACCCGCGACTTCCTCAAGTGGCAGCGCCTGGTGCTGGAGGGCGTGAACTACCAGCACGGCGAAAGCCTGTCGATCGACAAGGTCAACCTGCTGCAGCCCTACGTGCGCTTCATGATCAACGATGACCGCACCACCAACGTTGACGACCTGCTGATTCCACAGCCGGCGAACAGCGGCGCCAAGTCAGCGCCAAAACCGGCCAGCAAAGAAAAGCCTCTGGGTATTCATATCGGGCAAATTGCGATCAACGACGGTTCGGCCAACTTTGCCGATTTCAGCCTCACGCCCAACTTCGCCACTGCAATTCAACAGCTCAACGGGCAGATCGGCACCATTGACAGCCGCCAGGCCAAACCGGCCAGCGTCGACATCAAGGGTAAGGTGGACCGCTACGCGCCCGTCACCATCAAAGGCAGCGTAAACCCCTTCGATCCGATCGCGGCGCTGGATATCGCCACCAGCTTCAAACGCGTCGAACTGACCACCCTCACACCTTACTCGGGCAAATTCGCGGGCTTTCGTATCCGTAAGGGCCGCCTGAACCTCGACTTGCATTACGTGATCACCAAGGGCCAGTTGAAGGCGGAAAACAAAGTAGTGGTCGAACAATTGCAACTGGGTGAGAAAGTCGACAGCGCCGATGCCGTTGATTTGCCGATTCGCCTGGCGATTGCGCTCCTTAAAGACAGCGATGGCAGGATTTCCATCGAACTCCCCATAAGCGGTGACCTGAACAACCCACAATTCAGCGTCATGCCAATCGTATGGCAGACCTTGCGAAACCTGGTGGTGCGCGCCGCGTCAGCTCCGTTCAAATTCATCGGTGGCTTGATCAGCGGTGGAGGGTCGGAAGACCTGGGTAACGTCTCGTTCGCGCCGGGCTCCAACGAATTAAGCAAAGAAGCCGAGGGCGCACTGAACACCCTGGCCAAGGCGCTCAAGGAACGCCCGAACCTGCGTCTGGAAATCGAAGGAACAGCAGCGGCCAGCAGTGACGGCCCTTTCCTGGCTCAAGAGCGGCTGGAGCGCGAATACCAGTACAACTACTACAAGATGCTTCAGCGTCGCGGCGAGAAGGTTCCGGCCCAGGCTTCCCTGCTGGTAGTTCCGGAAAGCGAGAAAGCCCCACTGCTCGAAGGTATCTACCGCACTCGCCTGAAACAGCAGCAACCGGCGGAATGGAAAGACCTCGGCGGCGACGAGCGCACAGCTAAGCTGAAGGACGGCCTGATCAAGTTCTGGAGCAGCAGTGATGTGCTGCTACGCCAACTGGGTCAGGACCGGGCCAGTACCATCAAGGATTACCTGGTAGACAAAGGACAACTGGAAGACGACCGCGTGTACTTCATCGACGCCAATCTCGGCCAGGCCGAGAAAGACGGTCGGGTGATCACACAGATGCACCTGGATGCCGAGTAACCCTCCACAATAGAACAGGCCCCGACACGAATGCCGGGGCCTGTAATGACCACTTCCTTGTGGCCGTTCGCATGAACCCGTGAGGTGCATTGAGTGGATATCTGACTCACTCGTCGCCGCCGCCTAGTTCAGACGATCGATCAAGCGTTACTCTGCTTTCAGACCATCGGCCGATACAGCTCGCACGCCTTTGATTTTCTTGGTGATCGCTACAGCAGTGGCTTTCTGAGCGTCAGTCACTGCGACGCTCGACGACAGGGAAACTACGCCCTTGTTGGTTTCGACTTTGATGTCGGTACCAGGAATACCTTTCTCGGTGAGCAAGTCAGCTTTCACTTTGGTGGTGATCCAAGTGTCGCTGGTTGCGCCTTTTGCATCAGCGGCTGCGCTCTTGGTTTTGTCGATATTGTCGGCCTTGGTAGCGCCACCAGCCATCAGGCCATCAGCCGAAACGGCAGTCACGCCTTTGATTTTCTTGGTGATCGCTACAGCGGTCGCTTTCTGCGAGTCAGAGATGGCAACAGTCGACGACAGGGAAACCACACCTTTGTTGGTCTCAACCTTGATGTCCGAACCGGGGATGCCTTTTTCAGTCAGCAGGTCAGCTTTGACTTTGGTGGTGATCCAGGTATCCGAAGTGGACTCCTTGGCCTTAGTGACTTCGCCAGCAGCCAGTGTCATCGGCGCTTGAGAAGTTTGAGCGAAAGCAACGTTGGTCATAGCCAGCGTCAGAGCGGTAGCAGTAGCGAGAGCGAACTTCTTCATACGAGTAACTCCTGTTTTATTAAAAGTCTGCAGCGTGTGGACCTTGATGCTGCAGCGTTAACAGGGATATTGCAGGCAGTGTGCCAACTCGAATTTTCGATATAAATCCTTTAAAAACAACAAGTTAACAAATATCCATTTTTTCGTAATCGTGCAACTTGCATGAAGCGGGTCGTGCCTGCATGCAAGTTGCGGCTTTTGAGATTGGATTAAGCGCCTGATTTTTCGGGATTTTCCCGCGCCCATAAAAAAGGACTCCGAAGAGTCCTTTTTCAGCGTGAAGCCTGCGGGTAATTAAACGCCCGAAGCCTTGGCTGCTGCTACGTCTTTGATGGAGAGCTTGATACGGCCGCGGTTGTCCACGTCCAGTACCAGCACTTCCACTTCCTGGCCTTCTTTCAGAATGTCGGTCACTTTCTCAACACGAGCATCGCTCAGCATGGAGATGTGTACCAGACCGTCTTTGCCCGGCAGGATGTTGACGAATGCGCCGAAGTCGACGATGCGCTCAACCTTACCGACGTAGATCTTGCCGATCTCGGCTTCGGCAGTGATGCCCAGAACGCGCTGACGCGCCGCTTCTGCAGCTTCCTTGGTTTCGCCGAAGATCTTGATCGAACCGTCGTCTTCGATATCGATCGAAGCCTTGGTCTCTTCACAGATCGCACGGATGGTCGCGCCGCCTTTACCGATGACATCACGGATTTTGTCGGTGTCGATTTTCATCGCGATCATGGTCGGAGCATTTTCCGACAGTTCAGTGCGGGACTGACCAATGATCTGGTTCATTTGACCGAGGATGTTCAGGCGCGCTTCCAGGGCTTGGCCCAGGGCGATTTCCATGATCTCTTCGGTGATGCCCTTGATCTTGATGTCCATCTGCAGCGCGGTCACACCTTTGGCGGTACCGGCTACTTTGAAGTCCATGTCGCCCAGGTGGTCTTCGTCACCCAGGATGTCGGTCAGGACGGCGAACTTCTCGCCTTCTTTAACCAGACCCATGGCGATACCGGCAACCGGTGCCTTCATCGGTACACCAGCGTCCATCAGTGCCAGGGAAGCACCGCAGACCGAAGCCATGGAGCTGGAACCGTTGGACTCAGTGATTTCCGACACCACACGGATGGTGTACGGGAACACGTCGGCAGCTGGCAGCATGGCCTGAACCGAACGACGGGCCAGACGGCCGTGGCCGATTTCACGACGACCAGCACCGCCCATGCGACCGCACTCGCCCACCGAGAACGGAGGGAAGTTGTAGTGCAGCATGAACGGGTCTTTTTTCTCGCCTTCCAGAGTGTCCAGCAGTTGTGCGTCACGGGCAGTACCCAGGGTCGCAACGACCAGGGCCTGGGTTTCGCCACGGGTGAACAGCGCGGAACCGTGAGTCTTCGGCAGAACGCCGACTTCAATGTTCAGCGGACGTACGGTGCGGGTGTCGCGACCGTCGATACGTGGCTTGCCGTTAACGATGTTTTCGCGAACGGTGCGGTATTCGATTTCGCCGAACGCTGCCTTGACGTCGCTGGCAGAAGGCTGGCCTTCTTCGCCGGACAGCTTGGCAACGACCTGATCCTTCAGCTCGCCCAGGCGAGCGTAACGGTCGGCCTTGACGGTGATGGTGTAGGCCTGGGAGATCGCTTCGCCGAACTCGGCACGGATCGCGCCCAGCAGTTCGGTGGCTTCGGCTTGCGGAGCCCAGGCCCAGGTTGGCTTGGCGGCTTCGGCAGCCAGTTCTTTGACGGCGTTGATCACAACCTGGAACTCGTCGTGAGCGAACAGTACCGCGCCCAGCATCTGGTCTTCGGTCAGCTCTTTGGCTTCCGATTCAACCATCAGTACGGCTTCCGAGGTACCGGCAACGACCATGTCCAGGCTCGAAGCTTTCAGTTGCTCGTAAGTCGGGTTCAGCAGGTAGCCGGTGCTTTCGTGGAAAGCCACGCGAGCAGCGCCGATCGGGCCATCGAAAGGAATACCGGAGATGGCCAGGGCAGCCGAGGTACCGATCATCGCAGCGATGTCCGGATCGGTCTTCTTGCTGGTGGAAACGACGGTGCAGACAACCTGCACTTCGTTCATGAAACCTTCTGGGAACAGCGGACGGATCGGACGGTCGATCAGTCGGGAAGTCAGGGTTTCTTTCTCGGAAGGACGACCTTCGCGCTTGAAGAAACCGCCAGGGATCTTACCGGCTGCGTAAGTTTTTTCCTGGTAGTGAACAGACAGAGGGAAAAAGCCCTTGCCTGGATCGGCTTGTTTGGCACCTACAACGGTCACCAATACGGTGACGTCGTCGTCAACGGTAACCAGCACTGCGCCGGAAGCTTGACGGGCGATACGGCCTGTCTCGAGGGTAACGGTCGACTGACCGAACTGGAATTTTTTGATAACCGGGTTCACGGTGTCCTACCTTCTTTGTGGCTCTTGGGGAACTTGTCTTCTTGCGAAATTCTTGGGCAATGTCGGGAATCGGCCCAACCCTTGTCCAGGGGTAAAACGTGTATCCAGATAAAACTTGAGGCTGGGAGCCTGCCATGGGCCAGCGGAAACTCCACTGACACACGGCAGACAACCAACCTCTAGCGCAATCGCTGATTAGCGACGCAGACCCAGGCGACCGATCAGAGCCTGATAACGACCCAGATCCTTGCCTTTCAGGTAGTCCAGCAGCTTACGGCGCTGGTTTACCATGCGGATCAGACCACGACGGGAGTGGTGATCTTTACCGTTGGCCTTGAAGTGACCTTGCAGCTTGTTGATGTTGTGGGTCAGCAGTGCAACTTGCACTTCTGGCGAACCAGTGTCACCAACAGCTTGCTGATAGTCAGCTACGATTTGTGCTTTTTCTTGAACGTCGAGAGCCATGAGGCAATCCTTTTTTCAGGAAACCACCCAAAGGGCAGTTTCAACAGGCCAGGGACAAATCCCTGTATCTAAAAATGAGAAGTGACCATGCCTGTTAACAGCCACCCTCGTTCGGTCATTCTGACCGAATCAGTCGACGCGGCGCGATGCGCCCGTCTTCGCTCACTTCACCGATACCGATAAAGCGACCGTTATGATCCTGTACCCGCACCATGCCGAACTTCGGAGCATCCGGCGCGCGTACCGGCTGGCCGTTGAGCCAGTAGAACGCGCTGTGCTCCGAGAAGTGCAGCAATGGCCAATCGAGCAAACCGCTGTCCGATGGCATCAGGAAGCGATCGACCGCTTCATTACCGCCTTCGGCATGTACCGCTTCCAACTCCTCCAGCGTAACCGTCTGGGCCAGGCTGAAAGGGCCGGCCTGGGTGCGTCGCAGTTCTGCAACGTATGCACCGCAACCAAGCTTTTCACCAATATCTTCCACCAGGGTACGGATATAGGTGCCTTTGCTGCAGTCCACTGCCAGTCGTGCGGTGTCGCCTTCACAGGCGAGCAATTCCAAGCGCGCAATAGTAACAGAACGCGGTTCGCGCTCCACTACTTCGCCCGCACGTGCCAGCTTGTAAAGTGGCTGCCCATCCCGCTTGAGCGCCGAGTACATCGGCGGTATCTGACTGATTTGCCCACGAAAAGCAGGTAAGACAGCCTCGATATCAGCACGACCAACGGTCACGTCGCGAACCTGCAAAACATCACCTTCGGCATCGGCCGTGGTGGTGGTCTTGCCCAGTTGCATCAGGGTTTCGTAACCCTTGTCGGAATCGAGCAGGTATTGCGAGAACTTGGTGGCCTCACCAAAGCACAATGGCAACACGCCGGTGGCCAGTGGGTCGAGGCTGCCGGTGTGCCCGGCTTTCTCGGCATTGAGCAGCCAGCGGACCTTCTGCAAGGCGGCATTGGAGGTAAAGCCAATGGGCTTGTCGAGCAGAATGATGCCGCTGACGTTGCGACGGATACGTTTGACCTGAGCCACCGCTTACTCCTTGGCGTCTTCAGGTGTGGACGGGTGCTGATTATCCTCAGCCACGGCGCGCTCGATCAGCGCCGACAGGTGCGCACCACGCACGACGCTTTCGTCGTAGTGGAAGTGCAACTGAGGCACGCTGCGCAGCTTCATTTCGCGAGCCAACTGCATGCGCAGGAAGCCCGCGGCAGCGTTGAGCACCTTGATGCTTTGTGCGATTTCCTCGCTGCTGTCCTCACCCATCACCGTGATGAAGATCTTGGCGTGACCCACGTCACGGCTCACTTCAACGGCGGTGATGGTGACCAGGCCAACACGAGGGTCTTTGACTTCGCGGCGGATCAGTTGGGCCAACTCGCGCTGCATCTGATCGCCGATACGCTGGGTACGGCTGTATTCTTTTGCCATGTCTTGTTACCTGTTACTGCCACACGGTGAAACCCGTGGGGTCTGAAAGCGGCAAACGCCCGGCCTGACAAAAGCCAGACCGGGCGTTGCGTTTAGAGTCCAAACGCTGCGTGGGGCATCTGCATGCCCACACGCGGCGTGGCTCCTGAAGTGCGCGAGTCAGAGGCTGCGAGCAACCTGAACCTTCT
Organism: Pseudomonas extremaustralis; assembly: GCF_900102035.1. NCBI lineage: Bacteria > Pseudomonadati > Pseudomonadota > Gammaproteobacteria > Pseudomonadales > Pseudomonadaceae > Pseudomonas > Pseudomonas extremaustralis. The sequence continues at coordinate 6,036,436 of NZ_LT629689.1, read as the reverse complement.
CGAAGACTTCGATCTTGTCGCCAACCTTGACGTCGTTGTAGCTCTTGACGCCGATACCGCATTCCATGCCGGCACGTACTTCGGAAGCGTCATCCTTGAAGCGGCGCAGGGATTCCAGCTCGCCTTCGAAGATAACGATGTCTTCACGCAGTACACGGATCGGACGGTTACGGTGGACGGTGCCTTCGATAACCATGCAGCCGGCGATCGCGCCGAATTTCGGCGAGCGGAACACGTCACGCACCTCGGCGATACCCAGGATATTCTCCCGGACGTCGCTGCCAAGCATACCGGTAAGGGCTTTCTTGACGTCTTCGATGATGTCGTAGATGACGTTGTAGTAACGCATGTCCAGGCCTTCCTGCTCGACGATCTTGCGAGCGCCAGCATCGGCACGCACGTTGAAGCCGAACAGTACAGCGTTGGAAGCCAGTGCCAGGTTCGCGTCGGACTCGGTGATACCACCGACACCGCCACCGACAACGCGCACTTGCACTTCGTCGTTACCCAGGCCGTTCAAGGCGCCGTTCAACGCTTCGAGGGAACCACGGACGTCAGATTTGAGGACGATGTTAAGCGTCTTCTTCTCTTCCTGACCCATGTTCTCGAAGATGTTTTCGAGCTTGCCGGCGTGAGCACGGGCCAACTTGACTTCGCGGAACTTGCCTTGACGGAATAGAGCCACTTCACGGGCTTTCTTCTCGTCGGCAACCACGCTCATCTCGTCGCCAGCGTCCGGGGTACCGTCCAGGCCGAGAATCTCGACAGGGATGGCCGGACCGGCTTCCTTGATGGACTTGCCGTTTTCATCGAGCATGGCACGTACACGGCCGTAGTTCGAACCGACCAGCACCATGTCGCCTTGGCGCAGGGTACCGTCTTGAACCAGAACGGTCGCCACCGGGCCACGGCCCTTGTCGAGGCGGGACTCAACCACAACACCACGGCCAGGGGCCGATGGGGTAGCGGTCAGTTCCAGGACTTCGGCTTGCAACAGAACGGCTTCAAGCAGTTCGTCAACGCCGGTACCCATCTTCGCGGAGACCGGTACGAATGGAGTGTCGCCACCCCATTCTTCGGAGGTCACGCCGTGAACCGACAGTTCGCTACGGATGCGATCGAGGTCGGCGCCCGGTTTGTCGATCTTGTTCACCGCAACCACCAACGGTACGCCAGCTGCCTTGGCATGCTGAACGGCTTCGATGGTTTGTGGCATCACGCCGTCGTCCGCTGCAACGACCAGGATCACGATGTCGGTCGCCTTGGCACCACGGGCACGCATCGCGGTAAACGCGGCGTGACCTGGGGTGTCGAGGAACGTCACCATGCCGCGGTCGGTTTCAACGTGGTAAGCACCGATGTGCTGGGTGATACCGCCGGCTTCGCCTGCAGCTACCTTGGCACGACGGATGTAGTCGAGCAGGGACGTCTTACCGTGGTCAACGTGGCCCATTACGGTCACGACCGGAGCACGGGAAACCGCCTCGCCTTCAAACTTCAGGGACTCGGCCAGGGAATCTTCCAGGGCGGTGTCGCTGACCAGGGTCACTTTGTGGCCCAGCTCTTCGGCAACCAGTTGGGCAGTTTCCTGATCCAGTACCTGGTTGATGGTGGCCGGCGTGCCCAGCTTGAACATGAACTTGATGATTTCAGCAGCCTTGACCGACATCTGCTGGGCCAGATCGCCCACAGTGATGGTCTCGCCGATCTTCACTTCACGCACGACAGGGCCGGTTGGGCTCTGGAAACCGTGGGCGTTGCGTTTTTTCAGCTTGGCCTTGCCGCGACCGCCACGACGGAAGCTGTCGCTTTCTTCGTCGGTAGTGCGCGGAGCAACGCGTGGAGCAGGCGCTTTCTCTTTGACCGAAGCACGATGCGGAGCGTTTTTACGCTCACCATCGCCACCACCGCCACGACGATTGGCATCGTCGGCACGAGGTTTGTCCGGACGGCGAGGTTCGTCGCGCTTGCGAGCATCCGCCGCAGGAGCTGGTGCAGCGGCAACCGGAGCGGCCTCACGCACAGCTTCAACAGGAGCGCTAGGCGCGGCGACCGCTTCAGTGGCAGCAGGTTGCGCAGCAGCAGGCTGGCGACGCGCTTCTTCTTCGGCGCGACGCTTGGCTTCTTCTTCAGCCTTCTGACGAGCAGCATTTTCTACTGCGCGACGTTCTTCCAGTTCGCGTTTACGCTCGGCTTCGATTTCTTCCGGGCTGCGCTGCACGAAGACTTTCTTCTTGCGCACTTCAACGCTGATGCTCTTGCTACCAGCAACACGCAGGGTGCTGGTGGTTTTGCGCTGCAATGTAATCTTGCGCGGTTCTTCCACTTTCGCCTTGTGGCTGCTCTTCAAGTGAGTCAGCAAAGACTGCTTCTCACTATCGCTCACACCTTCATCGGCGGCGGTGTGCGGCAGACCTGCCTCACGCATCTGCTGCAACAGGCGCTCTACCGGTGTTTTGACCTCATCGGCCAGTTGTTTCACCGTGACTTGCGTCATGCACTTCTCTCCTCAGGCCGCGCCTAATTACTCGAACCAATGGGCTCGGGCGGCCATGATCAACTTGCCGGCACGATCATCGTCAATGCCGTCGATGTCGAGCAGATCGTCAATAGACTGCTCGGCCAGGTCTTCGCGGGTAATTACGCCGCGCACCGCCAGTTCCATCGCCAAATCCTTGTCCATACCCTCAAGCGAGAGCAGGTCTTCGGCCGGATGGGCGTCTGCCAGCTTTTCCTCAGTAGCGATGGCTTTAGTCAACAAACGATCCTTGGCCCGAGCGCGAAGCTCGTTGACGGTGTCTTCGTCAAAGCCGTCGATGTTGAGCATTTCTTCCAACGGTACGTAGGCAATCTCTTCCAGGCTGGTGAAGCCTTCATCTACCAGCACCTGCGCCAGGTCTTCGTCGACTTCCAACTCGTCGATGAAGTTGCGCAGAATGTCACCGGTTTCAGCTTGCTGCTTAGCCTGGATGTCCGATTCGGTCATCACGTTCAGGGTCCAGCCGGTCAGTTGGCTGGCCAGACGCACGTTCTGACCACCACGACCAATGGCCTGAGCCAGATTGTCTGCGCCAACGGCGATGTCCATCGCATGGGCATCTTCGTCAACGATAATAGCCGCCACTTCAGCTGGCGACATGGCGTTGATCACGAACTGCGCCGGGTTATCGTCCCACAGGACAATGTCCACACGCTCACCGCCCAACTCGCCCGACACTGCCTGGACGCGCGAGCCGCGCATACCAATGCAAGCGCCCTGCGGATCGATGCGTTTGTCCTTGGAGCGGACCGCAATCTTGGCGCGCGAACCCGGGTCGCGGGACGCAGCCATGACTTCGATCAGACCTTCGGCGATTTCCGGCACTTCGATACGGAACAACTCGATCAGCATTTCCGGCGCAGTTCGCGACAGGATCAACTGAGGGCCGCGGTTCTCGGTGCGGATTTCCTTGAGCAGCGCACGCAGACGCACGCCAACACGGAAGGTTTCGCGAGAGATGATGTCTTCCCGAGCCAGCAATGCTTCAGCGTTGTTGCCCAGGTCGACGATCACATTGTCACGGGTAACTTTTTTCACGGTGCCGGAGATGATTTCACCCAGGCGCTCGCGATAGGCGTCAACGACTTGAGCGCGTTCGGCTTCACGAACTTTCTGCACGATGACCTGCTTTGCGGTCTGTGCAGCAATACGGCCGAATTCGATCGATTCGATTTTTTCTTCAACGACATCACCGACCTTGGCGCCAGGGTGCGTCTCAGCAACCTTGCTCGGCCAGGTTTCGATGGCCGGATCATCAAGATCGGCTTCTTCTACTACCGTCCAGCGACGGAAAGTCTCATAGGCACCGGTGTGGCGGTTGATTTCCACACGCAGATCAACTTCGTCTTCAAAACGCTTTTTGGTAGCAGTGGCCAGGGCCAACTCCAGCGCTTCAAAAATCACGTTTGCCGGTACGCCCTTTTCATTGGATACCGACTCAACAACCAGCAGTACTTCTTTGCTCATCGTACGCCTCGCCTTTCGCAAGCCATTGGATCCGCGGGATCCGCGTCTCAGTCAAAACTGGGAATAATGTTGGCCTTGTCGATCGTATCGATCGGCAACAGGAACTCGTGGTCGTCTACCTGCACCACGACATCCTGCTCTTCTACACCGCGCAGAAGGCCCTGAAAATTGCGTCGCCCTTCGAACGGGGATCGCAGCTTGATCTTCACTTGTTCACCGGCAAATTTTGCAAACTGATCAATAGTGAACAGTGGGCGTTCCATGCCTGGCGAGGAAACTTCGAGGGTGTATTCAACGGAGATCGGATCTTCAACATCCAAGACACCACTGACCTGACGGCTGACAATGGCACAATCGTCCACCAGCACACCGCCCTCTTTATCGATATAAACGCGCAACATTGAGTGGCGACCTTGAGCCGAAAACTCAACACCCCAGCATTCATAGCCTAGGGCCACGACCACCGGGGCCAGCAAGGCCTGCAACTCTTCTAGCTTGCTCGACACCTGAACCCCCTCGTGCATGTATGTGCATGCTGTGCAAAATAAAAAAATGGGCTAAACGCCCATCCTTGAAACGCCGTCGAACAGCGGCGTTGAAAGTGTCCAGCTAACAAAAAGCCCCTTAAAAGGGGCTCCGCTAAAACTGGTTGCGGGGGCCGGATTTGAACCGACGACCTTCGGGTTATGAGCCCGACGAGCTACCAGACTGCTCCACCCCGCGACAAAGCTGGGGCGGAAGTATACGACCGATCCCTTACAGGGTCAATGTAACCTTCCACCTACAAGAAAGCCCGCAACAGCGGGCTCTCCTGATAATTGGTACCGAGAAGGGGACTCGAACCCCTACACCCTATGGGCACAACCACCTCAAGGTTGCGTGTCTACCAATTCCACCACCTCGGCAATACAGCGTTTACAACCCTTCTTACTTCTGCTCTTGAGCTGGAGGTACGTCAGTCGCTGGAGTAGCCGACTTTTGCTCTTGAAGCACCGGGACATCATCAGAAGCCGGTTTTGCTTTTGGTACTTCCAACACTGCTGGGTTTGGCAAACCTACTTGAGTCAGCACATGAGCCTTCTCTTTAGCAAAGTAACCTAACCCCAAGCTGGTTATGAAGAAACCGGCGGCAAGTATAGCAGTAAACTTACTAAGAAAGGTAGAGGAACCTTGGCTTCCGAATACAGTATTTGAAGCACCTGCACCGAAAGACGCACCAGCATCCGCACCTTTACCCTGTTGCAACAAAACCAAGGCAACTACGCCCAGGGCAGCCAACAGATGAAAAACGACTACGACTGTTTCCAGCATTTTTTCAGTTTCCCGCGGCACGACAAATCGCACCGAACTCATCTGCATTCAGGGAAGCTCCACCAATGAGCCCCCCATCGATATCCGGCATGCCGAACAGTTCGACCGCATTGGCCGCCTTCACGCTGCCGCCGTATAGAAGACGCACACCTTGTGCGACCTCAGAATTCTCTGCCGCCAACTGCGCGCGGATGGCTGCATGCACATCCTGCGCCTGTTGCGGCGTTGCAGTCAGTCCAGTGCCAATGGCCCAGACCGGCTCGTAAGCTATGACCGCCTTCGCAAACGCACCAACACCCAACTCTTCGATGATGCTGCCCAGCTGACGCGAGACGACTTCAAGAGTCTTGCCCGATTCACGCTGCTCAAGGGTCTCCCCTATGCACAACACTGGAACCAAGCCACAAGCCTGCGCTGCCGCGAACTTGCGATTGAGCGTCCCGTCACGCTCTTCCATCAACAAACGGCGCTCTGAATGCCCAACAAGCACATAGGCACAACCTGCATCAACCAACTGACTTGGCGAAATCTCACCTGTCAGCGCACCTTGCATGGGTTCAATCGCGGAATTCTGCGCGCCGACCTGAATCGACTTACCTTTCAAGCCATCAACGACTTGGTTGATATGCAAGCAGGACGGAAAAACCGCAACATCAACACCGCTCGGCAAGGCCAAGTGACGAAGGCCATTGATCAGCTCAGCGACACTGGCGCGGGTACCGTGCATCTTCCAGTTACCAGCTACCATAGTGCGACGCATGCTGTACCTCGTCGGTCAAAGTGGGCGCAGATGTTACCCAACCACACCATCACTGGCAAGCCGAATTCAGGCGCAAACTTCAGTTACCAGTTTTGCCAGGTTTTCGGCATGGCTGCGAACCTGGGTTTCATCGTCGCCTTCGACCATGACACGCACTAACGGCTCTGTGCCGGACTTACGCAGCAATACACGCCCACGCCCCGCCATGGCGAGGGTTGCACGCTCACAGGCCTCTTTGACAGCAGGGTGCTCGATAGGATTTTCGCCGCCAGCAAAACGCACGTTAAGCAATACTTGGGGACATTTACGTAGCGCCTGACGCGCCTGAGCCAGACTTTCGTCACGACGGCGCAAGGCCAATAGCACCTGCAGCGCGGCAATGATCGCATCGCCGGTAGTGGTGTGCTGGAAGCAAACGATATGCCCGGAGTTCTCACCCCCCACCTGCCAGTTGCGCTCAAGCAGTTCGGCGATTACATAGCGGTCACCAACGTTGGCGCGTACGAAGGGAATCCCGAGATCCGCCAGGGCCAATTCAAGCCCCAGATTGCTCATCAGCGTTCCAACAACACCACCTTGCAGCTTGTTACGCTCGTGCAGATCACGAGCAATGATGAACAGCAGGTCATCACCATCGACCACAGTACCGGTGTGATCCACCATTAGAACGCGATCGCCGTCGCCGTCGAAGGCAATCCCCAAATCCGCATGTTCAGCCAGGACCGCGGCCTGCAATTGCCCCATATGGGTAGAGCCGCAATTGTCGTTGATGTTCAAGCCATTAGGCTGGGCCGACAATACTGTCACGTCCGCGCCCAACTCTTTGAATACGCTTGGGGCCACCTTGTAGGTCGCACCATGAGCGCAGTCGACAACAATTTTCAGCCCGGCAAAATTGGTACTGCTGGGTACGCTGCTTTTGCAGAATTCGATATAACGGCCTGGCGCGTCGTTGATACGCGACACTTTGCCCAGCTTGCTGGACTCAACCACCGTCATCGGCGCATCCAGCAACTCTTCAATCATCAACTCGATCTCGTCTGGCAGCTTGGTGCCCTGACCCGAGAAGAACTTGATGCCATTGTCATCATGGGGGTTATGAGACGCACTGATCACAATACCGGCTTCAGCGTGGAAGGTACGCGTCAGATACGCGATAGCCGGCGTTGGCATTGGCCCCAGGAGCATTACATCGGCACCTGCAGCGGACAAGCCAGCCTCCAGTGCGGACTCAAACATGTATCCCGAAATCCGGGTGTCCTTGCCCACCAGAATGCGGCATGCGCCCATACTGCGGAAAGCCATACCAGCCGCCCAGCCCAGCTTGAGCATGAAATCAGGAGTAATCGGATATTCGCCGACACGACCACGGATACCGTCGGTACCAAAGTATTTCTTAGTCATAAGTGCTCCATCATTCTTATTCGGCTAATTCTACAGCGGCAATCATACGCACCACATCCACGGTCTCAGCAACGTCATGCACGCGCAATATACGCGCGCCTTTAGTCACGGCAAGCGCCGCCAGTGCAAGACCACCGTATAGTCGCTCACCCACAGGACGATTCAGGGCCTGCCCTATCATACTTTTGCGCGAAACGCCGACCAGCAAGGGCCGACCCAGGGCATGCAGGGCGCCCATGTGCTTGAACAGGCTCAGGTTGTGCTGCAGTGTTTTGGCAAAGCCAAACCCGGGATCAAGAATGATCTTTTCAGCGGCAATCCCCACCGAAGCACATTGAGCGATCCGCTCAGCAAGAAAATCGCTCACCTCGCCAACCAGGTCGTGATAGTGCGGATTGTCCTGCATATTGCCGGGCTCGCCTCGCATATGCATCAGGCATACCGGCAGACCAGTGGCCGCAGCCGCATCCAGAGCCCCTTCACGCTGCAGCGAGCGGACATCATTGATGAGGCCCGCACCCAGGCTAGCGGTTTCACGCATCACCGCCGGAGTCGACGTATCGACAGAAATGATCACATCCAGTTCACGAGCGATGCGCTCGACAATTGGCGCAACGCGCTCGAGCTCTTCAAGTGGAGAAACAACGCGAGCACCAGGCCGGGTGGATTCCCCCCCAACATCTATAAGCGTTGCTCCCGCCGCAACCATCGCTTCGGCATGACGCAACGCGGCGTCCGACTGACTGAAGCGGCCACCATCGGAAAAGGAGTCTGGAGTTACGTTAAGAATGCCCATGACATGCGTATGGGCCAAATCAAGGACCCGGTTGCCGCAAAGCAACCGGGTAGAGGACGACATAAAAGTCATTTCAAACCTTAGTGGTCAGCTGCCGGGCCGCCGATCGGGGTTTCAGGGCGTTCATTCTGAACCACCGGTGGCGTACCCGAAGTACCCGAACCACCTTCCCAGTCGCGAGGCTCACGCGGCGTACGACCAGCCATGATGTCATCGATCTGGTCGGCATCAATGGTTTCGTACTTCATCAGTGCATCAGCCATGGCATCCAGCTTGTCGCGATTATCCGTCAATATCTGCTTGGCTGTGCCGTAGCACTGGTCAATGATACTGCGCACCTCGGAGTCGATAAGCTTGGCCGTCTCACCGGAGAAGCTGGCGTTTTGACCGCCACCACCACGCCCCAGGAAAACTTCACCTTCTTCTTCAGCATACATCAAAGGACCGAGCTTTTCCGACAACCCCCACTTAGTCACCATGTTCCGTGCAATCTGGCTGGCCCGCATGATGTCGTTGGAGGCACCCGTGGTCACACCATCGAAGCCTAGGGTCATTTCTTCAGCAATCCGGCCGCCATACAGCGAACAGATCTGGCTGATCAACGCGCGCTTGGAGAGACTGTAACGATCCTCTTCCGGCAGAAACATGGTGACACCAAGTGCTCGACCGCGAGGAATGATCGACACCTTGTAGACAGGGTCATGCTCAGGTACGACCCGACCAACAATTGCGTGGCCGGCTTCGTGGTACGCAGTGTTCTGCTTCTCTTTTTCGGACATGACCATCGATTTGCGCTCAGCGCCCATCATGATCTTGTCTTTTGCCAGCTCAAACTCTTTCATTTCAACGATGCGCTTGCCAGTACGCGCCGCAAACAACGAAGCCTCATTCACCAGGTTCGCCAGGTCAGCGCCGGAGAAGCCCGGAGTACCACGGGCGATAACGGCCGGAGCAACGTCGTCACCCATTGGCACTTTGCGCATATGTACTTTCAGAATCTGTTCACGACCACGAATATCCGGCAACCCCACTACAACCTGGCGGTCAAACCGGCCCGGACGCAACAGCGCAGGATCCAGTACGTCCGGACGGTTGGTAGCGGCAATGACGATGATGCCGTCATTCATCTCGAAACCATCCATCTCGACCAGCAATTGGTTAAGAGTCTGTTCACGCTCATCATGACCACCGCCCATGCCGGCGCCACGATGGCGACCAACGGCGTCGATTTCATCGATGAAGATGATGCATGGCGCGTGTTTCTTGGCCTGCTCAAACATATCGCGGACGCGGCTGGCACCGACGCCGACGAACATTTCGACGAAGTCAGAACCGGAAATGGTGAAGAAAGGCACCTTGGCTTCACCGGCGATCGCCTTGGCGAGCAAGGTTTTACCGGTACCCGGAGGACCGACCATCAATACGCCGCGCGGAATACGACCGCCTAGACGCTGGAATTTGCCCGGGTCGCGCAGGAACTCGACCAACTCCCCCACTTCTTCCTTGGCTTCGTCGCAACCGGCAACGTCAGCCAATGTGGTTTTCACTTGATCCTCGGAGAGCAGGCGTGCCTTGCTCTTGCCGAAGCTCATCGGTCCACCCTTGCCTCCCGCACCGCCTTGCATCTGACGCATGAAGAACATGAATACGGCGATGATCACTAGGATCGGGAAGCTCGCCACCAGGAGTTGAGTCCAGATGCTCTGCTGCTCAGGCTGCTTGCCCTCGACAACCACATGGTTATCAACCAGATCGCCTATCAGACCGTTGTCCTGGATTGCCGGACGAATGGTCTTGAAGCTGTCGCCATCGTTGCGCTTGCCGGTGATCACGTAGCCATCAACCGCTACGCGCTCGACCTTGCCATCCTTAACTTGCTGGATGAAGTCGGAATAGTTGAGGGTCTGCGGCTCGTTAGGGCTGGAGAAGTTGTTCATCACCGTCACCAGGACAGCCGCGATGATCAACCACAGGATCAGATTCTTTGCCATATCGTTCAATTAACTACCCTCTGAAGCAAGCTCCGCTACTGGCGCGCGCTTCGCATGATATTCACCGGCCTAACTTACTACATTACCTACGACTCTGGCAGGCGCCGTCTGTAACCCTTTGTGAAACTTTGACTACACAATATTCGTAAAGCTTCGTGACGAAAGCGATATAAAAAAACCTATCGACTCCCTTAAAACCTTCAAAGACGCTCATCGCTCGCTGCGCCGTCGATCCCGCGGAAGCCTCGTGCCAACAGGTATTGCTCGCGGGACCGGTCCCGGGATGAGTCCGGTTTACGCATCTGTACCTTGTCGAACAGCTTGCGGATGTTCTTGTGGTACTCGTCGAAGCCCTCACCCTGGAAGACTTTGACCAGGAAATCACCACCCGGGCGCAATACGCGTCCTGCCAGATCCAGCGCCAACTCGCACAGAAACATGGCTCGCGGCATATCAACCGCCGGTAATCCACTCATATTGGGGGCCATGTCGGAAATCACAAGGTCCACCTGCGAATTTCCCACAGCCTGCAGGATCTCAGCTAACACCGCATCCTGGGTAAAGTCACCATGGACGAAGGTCACATCCGGGATGCTGTCCATCTCCAGGATGTCGGAAGCGATCAACCGGCCCTGCCCGCCAATCAGACGACTGGCCACCTGGGACCAGCCACCTGGAGCGGCACCCAAGTCGATCACGCTCATGCCAGGGCGGAACAATTTGTCCTTGTCTTGGAGCTCCAGCAGCTTGTAGCTGGCCCGGGAACGGTAACCGTCCTTTTGCGCCTTTTTGACATAAGGATCGTTGAAATGCTCTTGCAGCCACTTAAGGCTAGTTTTGGAACGGGCCACGGGCCACCTCGAAAATAAAACGGGTCGTGATTAACTGGGCGGTCCCGGACTCGCTCGGGTAAACTGGCCGCCGCTTTTTACAAGATCAGACGCAGGGGTCAGATTATGCCGCTCACTCAAGAGCAGAAGAAACAGTACAAATCCATTGGCCACCATCTGAAACCAGTTTTGATTGTGGCAGACAACGGTTTGACTGAAGGTGTGTTAGCCGAATTTGAACGCGCACTGAACGATCATGAACTGATCAAAATCAAGGTCAACATCCTTGACCGCGAAGCGCGCCTGACCGCCATTGCAGAATTGTGCAAAGTGGGCAAAGCGGACCTGGTCCAGGTCATCGGCAAGATGGCGTTGCTGTATCGCAAGAACTTCAGCGTCAATAAACAACTGTCGAACGTTCATCGTTTCAAATAACAGCAAGGGTCACGGGCGTGCTTCGCGCGCCCCGCCACTCCATCCCGGTGCAGGCTGCAGAACAAGCACCAAGCCGGAAAACCCTAGCACAAGATAGCTGAATAGCTGCCAGCGCAACGCTTCCGGCAGCCAGGCATGCACGACGTAATACATCGCACACGCATACAGCGCCATCAACAGCAGTTGCCCACGAATATCCCGCCATAAACTCTCCAAACCTTCGGCCTTGACCAGCACCAACGCCTGAAGCGTTACGCACGCCGCCGCAAAACCCACCAGCAGCACACTCAGTAATCCATCGATCTCATCGATCAGTAACGGCGCCAGCCCAATCAAGCCCAACACCGGCAATACACCGATGTGCAACAGCCACAGGCCGCCAACCCAAAGCATCTGGGAGAGCTGCCACAGCATGGCGCCCGCATGAAGCGGGCGCCTTCTTTCAGACGTGACGAACTTCAACAATCTCGTACTCGATCACGCCACCGGGCGTTTTGACCACCACCACATCACCCTCTTCCTTGGCGATCAAGGCGCGAGCGATAGGAGACCCTACGGAAATCTTGCCTTTCTTGATATCAGCTTCGTCCTCACCCACGATGTGGTAAGTCACGCTTTCATCAGTCTCAACGTTGGCGATTTCCACGGTGGTGCCGAAGATCACCTTGCCGGTATGAGGAATGGTTGTCACGTCAATGATGACCGCGTTTTGCATGCGGCCTTCAATGTCGCGAATACGCGCCTCGACCATACCCTGCTGCTCGCGAGCAGCGTGGTATTCGGCGTTTTCCTTCAAATCACCCAGCTCGCGGGCCGTACCGATGTCCTGGCTCAACTTTGGACGTACGACCTTGGTCAGATGGGCGTGCTCCTCTTCCAGGGCCTTGGCGCCCTGGACGGTCATTGGGTATTTGATCATGCCTTCAATCCTGCGTGTAAATCCTGCAAGCGACGCACGGTCTTTTCCGGACCGAACTTGAGCGCTTCACAGACGGCTTCGCCAGCAGCAATGGTGGTGGTGCAGTAGATTTTGTGCTGCAAGGCGTTACGACGAATGGAGTAAGAGTCCGCGATCGACTGGCGACCTTCGGTGGTGTTAATGATCAAGGTGACTTCGTCATTCTTGATCATATCGACCACATGTGGACGGCCTTCCGTCACCTTGTTCACGCGACGCACTTTAAGACCCGCCGCTTCAATCAGCTTGGCGGTTCCAGCGGTGGCCACGATCTCGAAGCCCAAGTTGATCAGATCACGGGCCACGCCTGCAACCAGTGGCTTGTCGTCATCACGGACACTGATAAACGCAGTACCGCCGGTCGGCAGCACTTCACTGGCTCCCATCTGGGCCTTGGCGAACGCCTCACCGAAAGTATCGCCTACACCCATCACTTCACCGGTGGACTTCATCTCTGGGCCCAGGATCGGGTCCACGCCAGGGAATTTGGCGAATGGGAACACCGCCTCTTTCACACTGTAGAAGTTCGGAATGATTTCCTTGGTGAAACCGATTTCCTTCAGGGTCTTACCCGCCATCACACGGGCAGCGATCATCGCCAGGGACACACCGATGCACTTGGAAACAAAAGGCACGGTACGCGAAGCGCGCGGGTTGACTTCGATGACATAGATGTCTTCGCCCTGCAGCGCCAACTGCACGTTCATCAGACCGACCACACCCAGCTCCAGGGCCATTCTCTTGACCTGGTCGCGCATTTCGTCTTGGATGTGCGCCGGTAGCGAGTAGGGTGGCAGCGAACATGCGGAGTCACCGGAGTGAACGCCCGCCTGTTCGATGTGCTGCATGATCGCACCGATAACCACATCAGTACCGTCGCAGACCGCATCCACGTCCATCTCGATGGCACAGTTGAGGAAGTGGTCCAGCAGCACCGGGCTGTCATTGGACACTTTCACCGCATCACGCAGGTAGCGCTTGAGCTCTTCTTCTTCGTACACGATCTCCATCGCACGGCCGCCCAGCACGTAGGAAGGACGCACCACCAAGGGGTAGCCGATCTTGGCGGCGGCACGAATGGCTTCGTCCTCGCTGCGCACGGTGGCGTTTGGTGGCTGACGCAGGTTCAGGCGCTCGACCATTTGCTGGAAGCGTTCACGGTCTTCGGCACGGTCGATAGCGTCAGGGCTGGTACCGATGATCGGTACGCCGGCTGCTTCCAGGGCACGCGCCAGTTTCAGCGGGGTCTGACCGCCATATTGGACGATCACACCTTTGGGCTTCTCGACTCGCACGATTTCCAGTACGTCTTCCAGGGTCACTGGCTCGAAGTACAGGCGGTCAGAGGTATCGTAGTCGGTGGACACAGTTTCCGGGTTGCAGTTGACCATGATGGTCTCGTACCCATCTTCGCGCAGGGCGAGAGCGGCGTGTACGCAGCAGTAGTCGAACTCGATGCCCTGGCCGATACGGTTGGGACCGCCGCCCAGGATCATGATTTTGTCGCGACCCGACGGCGCGGCTTCGCACTCTTCCTCGTAAGTGGAGTACAGGTAGGCAGTGTCGGTGGAGAACTCGGCGGCGCAAGTATCAACGCGCTTGTAGACCGGGAAGATTTCCAGCTTGTGACGATGAGTCCGCAGATTTTTCTCGGTCACACCCAGCAGCTTGGCCAGACGCTGGTCGGAGAAGCCTTTGCGCTTGAGGCGGAACATCGTGTCGCGATCAATGCTGGCCAACCCCAGGGTCTTGACCTTCTCTTCCTCCTTGATCAGATCTTCGATCTGCACTAGGAACCACGGATCGATCATGTTCATGCCGAAGATGTCTTCGACGGTCATGCCGGCACGGAACGCGTCAGCAACGTACCAGATACGCTCGGCGCCCGGCACGGTCAGCTCGCGCTTGAGCACACTCATGCTTTCCGGGTTGCTCAGATCAAGTTTCTCGTCGAGACCGCAAACACCGACTTCGAGGCCGCGCAGGGCCTTCTGCAGGGATTCCTGGAAGGTCCGGCCAATAGCCATGACTTCACCGACCGACTTCATCTGCGTGGTCAGGCGTGCGTCAGCCTTGGGGAACTTCTCGAAGGCAAAACGTGGCAGCTTGGTCACGACGTAGTCGATGGACGGCTCGAAGGACGCTGGGGTCTTGCCGCCAGTGATATCGTTCGACAGTTCGTCCAAGGTGTAACCCACAGCCAGCTTGGCCGCGACTTTGGCGATCGGGAAACCGGTAGCTTTCGAGGCCAGGGCCGACGAACGGGATACCCGCGGGTTCATTTCGATCACGACCATGCGGCCAGTGGTCGGGCAGATGCCGAACTGTACGTTGGAACCGCCGGTCTCCACGCCGATCTCGCGCAGTACCGCCAGTGAGGCGTTACGCAGGATCTGGTATTCCTTGTCGGTCAGGGTCTGTGCAGGCGCAACGGTGATCGAGTCACCGGTGTGTACGCCCATCGGATCGAAGTTCTCGATGGAGCAGACGATGATGCAGTTGTCCTTCTTATCGCGGACAACCTCCATCTCATACTCTTTCCAGCCGATCAGGGATTCGTCGATCAACAGCTCTTTGGTCGGAGACAGGTCCAGGCCACGGGCGCAGATTTCTTCGAACTCTTCACGGTTGTACGCAATACCGCCACCGGTGCCGCCCATGGTGAAGGACGGACGGATGATGCACGGAAAACCCAGGGTTTCCAGGACCGCGTTGGCTTCTTCCATGCTGTGGGCGATACCGGAACGCGGGCACGCCAGGCCGATGGACTTCATGGCCTTGTCGAAACGCGAGCGGTCTTCAGCCTTGTCGATGGTGTCGGCGTTGGCGCCGATCATCTCTACGCCGAATTTTTCCAGGATGCCTTCGCGCTCCAGGTCCAGGGCGCAGTTCAAAGCGGTCTGGCCACCCATGGTCGGCAGCAGTGCGTCCGGACGCTCTTTCTCGATGATCTTGGCAACGGTCTGCCACTTGATCGGTTCGATGTAGGTGGCATCGGCCATGGCCGGGTCGGTCATGATGGTGGCCGGGTTGGAGTTCACCAGGATGACGCGGTAGCCCTCTTCACGCAGGGCCTTGCACGCCTGGGCGCCGGAGTAATCGAATTCGCAGGCCTGGCCGATAACGATCGGGCCAGCGCCGAGAATCAGGATGCTTTTTATGTCTGTACGTTTTGGCATGGGTTTGTCACTCAAATCCGCAGGTCAGTCGGCAAGCCGTCTTGAACAATCTTTGAAGAGCCGGCGGGGGCCACCGAGGATCGGGGCCGCCCGCGGGCCACTCAGTCAGCGTCGCTTGGCCATCTCATTGATGAAACGGTCGAACAGCGGCGCTACGTCGTTCGGGCCCGGGCTGGCCTCAGGGTGGCCCTGGAAGCTGAACGCGCTTTTATCCGTACGCTCGATGCCCTGCAGGGAGCCGTCGAACAGCGACTTGTGAGTCGCGCGGACGTTGGCTGGCAAGGTCACTTCATCCACCGCGAAACCGTGGTTCTGGCTGGTGATCATCACCACGCCAGTGTCCAGGTCCTGCACCGGGTGGTTGGCGCCGTGGTGGCCGTGCCCCATTTTCAGGGTCTTGGCGCCGGAGGCCAGGGCAAGCAGTTGATGCCCGAGGCAGATACCGAATACCGGGATATCGGTTTCCAGCACTTCCTTGATTGCCTTGATGGCGTAGTCGCATGGCTCCGGATCACCCGGGCCGTTGGACAGGAACACACCGTCCGGCTGCAGCGCCAGCACGTCGCTGGCAGGAGTTTGCGCCGGCACCACGGTCACACGGCAACCACGCTCGACCAGCATGCGCAGGATGTTGTACTTGATGCCGTAGTCGTAGGCGACTACGTGGTACGGCAGCTCAGCCGCATCGATGGTTGCGTGACTGTCGGTCTTCAAGTCCCAGACAGTGGAACGCCACTCGTATTGTTCCTTGACGCTGACAACTTTCGCCAGGTCCATGCCTTTCAGGCCTGGGAAGCCTTGCGCGGCGGCGATCGCAGCCTCTTCGGAAATATTGTCACCGGCCATGATGCAGCCGTTCTGCGAACCTTTTTCACGCAGGATGCGCGTGAGGCGGCGAGTATCGATACCTGCGATTGCCACAACGTTGTTGGCTTTCAGGTAGTCGGACAGCGACAGGGTATTACGCCAGTTGCTCGCCACCAATGGCAGGTCGCGAATGACCAGACCAGCCGACCAGACACGATCAGACTCGACGTCTTCCGGCGTAGTACCGGTGTTGCCGATATGTGGATAAGTCAGGGTAACGATCTGTTGGGCGTAGGAAGGATCGGTAAGGATTTCCTGATAGCCGGTCATGGCAGTGTTAAACACCACCTCTCCAACGGTTTGACCGTCGGCTCCAATGGCTTCGCCGCGAAAAATGCTGCCATCAGCAAGGGCGAGTATGGCTGGCTTAGTCAAGAAGACCTCCCGTAAATAAAGCCTGAAAGGGCGATCGCAGGTTGTAAAAAAGCGGAGTGACGTATGGACACGTCACCCCGCTTCTTCACTGAATAATTCTGCGCGCTTTTAGTGGACACACTAAAGCTGTAGCTTACAGAAAAAGGCTATTTTGGTCCACCGCTAATGAGCCTTAAAGGCAGGAGAATGCGACAGGACGTCGCTGAGCGGTTAAAAACGGGGCCTTAGGATAATCCAGAGACCCCACTTTAGCTACTGACTAGTGCAAATCCAGCACATCGCGCATGTCATACAGCCCCGGCGCGCGACCGTCCAGCCAAAGAGCAGCACGTACCGCCCCCTTGGCGAACGTCATGCGGCTGGAGGCTTTGTGCGTGATCTCAAGGCGCTCGCCTTCAGTGGCGAACAGCACGGTGTGATCACCGACGACGTCGCCACCGCGCACGGTGGCAAAGCCGATTGTGTCCCGCGCACGCGCACCGGTATGCCCTTCGCGGCCGTACACAGCCACTTTCGACAGATCACGCCCCAACGCATCAGCGATAGCCTCACCCATGCGCAGAGCCGTGCCCGACGGCGCATCAATCTTGTGACGATGATGCGTCTCGATGATTTCGATATCGGCCTCATCACCCAGCACCCGAGCAGCGAGATCCAGCAGCTTGAGCGACAGGTTGACACCCACACTGAAGTTGGCGGCGAACACAATGGGAATATCCTTGCCCACCTCGACCAGCAACTGCTTCTGCTCAACACTCAAGCCCGTGGTACCGATCACCATGGCCTTTCCAGCCTTGCGGCAGAAGGCGAGATTCTTCAGCATCACGTCCGGCAGAGTGAAGTCGATCAACACGTCAAATTCATCAGCCACCTGCTCCAGGCTGCTCGACAACGACACACCGATACGCCCGAGCGAAGCCAGCTCACCGGCATCCGCACCGACCAAGGTGCTGCCAGGGCGCACGATCGCCGCCGTCAGCCCGGAGGCCGGTGAGCGCTGCTGCACCGCCTCGACAAGTGCCTTGCCCATGCGCCCGGCAGCGCCCATTACGGCTATACGTCGCATATTCAACTCCTTACAGGTCACCGAAGAAGCGCTTCACGCCATCGAAGAAGCCAGTAGTTTTCGGCGAATGGGAGTCATCCCCCTCCAGCGAACTGCGGAACTCTTCGAGCAATTCTCGCTGACGACGCCCCAGGTTGACCGGCGTCTCCACCACAACGCGGCACATCAGGTCACCTGCACCACCACCACGCACTGGCGCAACACCCTTACCACGAATCCGGAATTGCTTGCCGGTCTGGGTACCCTCAGGGATCTTGAGCTTGACCCGACCGTCAAGGGTCGGAATATCCAACTCACCGCCAAGCGCCGCATCGACAAAGCTGATCGGCACTTCGCAGAACAGATGCTTGCCATCACGCTGGAAGATCGAGTGCTCACGCACCGAGATCACCACATACAAATCGCCAGTCGGGCCAC
This sequence comes from Pseudomonas extremaustralis, assembly GCF_900102035.1. Taxonomy (NCBI): domain Bacteria; kingdom Pseudomonadati; phylum Pseudomonadota; class Gammaproteobacteria; order Pseudomonadales; family Pseudomonadaceae; genus Pseudomonas; species Pseudomonas extremaustralis. The sequence continues at coordinate 6,018,041 of NZ_LT629689.1, read as the reverse complement.
CCTGAGTTCCCGCCTCGCCTTCGCCTGACAGACGAATACGATCACCGGTATCAACACCCGCCGGCACTTTCACCGATAGGGTTTTGTACTCTTCTACGCGACCTTCGCCATGGCACGCATCGCACGGATCGGAAATGATTTTTCCCTGGCCATGGCAACGCGGGCAGGTTTGCTGCACCGAGAAGAAACCCTGCTGCATGCGAACCTGGCCAATGCCGCCGCAGGTCGGACAGGTGATCGGTGCGGAGCCTTTCTTGGCACCCGAACCGTCGCAAGGCTTGCAATTGACCAGCGTCGGCACACGGATGTTGACGCTGGTGCCGCGCACAGCGTCTTCCAGGTTCAGCTCCAAGGTGTAGCGCAGGTCGCTGCCCCGTTGGGCGCCTCCACGCTGGCCACCACGACCACCGCCAAAGAAGTCGCTGAATACGTCGCCAAAAATATCGGAGAAGTTCTGACCACCAAAACCAGCACCGCCGCCCCCCATGCTCGGGTCGACGCCGGCATGGCCATACTGATCGTAGGCCGCACGCTTGTTGGGATCACACAGGCATTCGTAGGCCTCGTTGGCCTCTTTGAACATTTCTTCGGATTCTTTGTTATCCGGATTACGGTCCGGGTGGTGCTTCATCGCCAGGCGACGGTAAGCCTTTTTCAGCTCTACCTCGGTGGAGCTGCGTTCCACACCCAATACTTCGTAATAGTCACGCTTTGCCATAAGTCTTTGCACTCTTAAGGACGTTCAGCCAGACCCTCCTGAGCCTTGCCAAACTCGTTGAGCCCCAATACAGGCCCGGACCCAACTCACGTCGATTCAACGATCCTGGTCATTACTGCTTTCAGCCGAGACCCAGCCAAAAACGCGGTGATTGCCAGTCAGGAAGCAGGAGCATTCCCGATCACACCGCCAGCATCCGAGCGTTGTCGCATGCTGTAAAAATTCGCATACCCCAGACACGCCAACGCGGGAGCAAGCTCCCGCGCGGCGACATCCTACCAGTCACCGCTTGATAGCGGTCAACCGGTCGAGCAGATTACTTCTGCTCTTTGACTTCTTCGAACTCAGCATCGACAACGTCGTCATGCTTGGCTTCAGGCTCTGCCTGATGTGCGGCACCGTCAGCTGGCTGACCTTGTTCGGCGTACATTTTCTGAGCGACCGGAGCGGAGACTTTCGACAGCTCCTCAACCTTGGCTTCGATGGCAGCCTTGTCGTCGCCTTTAACAGCGGCTTCCAGAGCAACCACGGCAGCTTCGATCGCAGCCTTCTCTTCGGCAGTCACTTTGTCACCAGCTTCAGTGACCATTTTGCGCGTCGAGTGAACAAGTGCATCACCCTGGTTACGGGCAGCAGCCAGCTCTTCAAACTTCTTATCAGCATCAGCGTTGGCTTCAGCATCACGGATCATCTGCTGAATTTCTTCATCCGACAGACCCGAGTTAGCCTTGATCACAATGGACTGAGCCTTGCCGGTGGCCTTGTCCTTGGCGCCTACGTGCAGGATGCCGTTGGCATCGATGTCGAAGGTCACTTCGATTTGCGGCACGCCACGTGGTGCTGGCGGGATATCGGACAGGTCGAACTTGCCCAGGGACTTGTTCTGCGCCGCTTGCTTGCGCTCACCTTGCAGCACGTGAATGGTCACCGCGCCCTGGTTATCATCGGCAGTCGAGAACACTTGCGACTTCTTGGTAGGAATCGTGGTGTTTTTCTCGATCAGCGCAGTCATCACGCCGCCCATGGTTTCGATACCCAGGGTCAGTGGGCTGACGTCCAGCAGCAACACGTCTTTCACGTCGCCGGCCAGTACCGCGCCCTGAATAGCAGCACCCATGGCAACCGCTTCGTCCGGGTTAACGTCTTTACGTGCTTCTTTGCCGAAGAACTCGGTCACCAATTTCTGAACCAGTGGCATACGGGTCTGACCGCCGACCAGGATCACGTCGTTGATCGCGCCAACATCGATACCGGAGTCTTTCAGCGCGATACGGCAAGGCTCGATGGTGCGCTGAACCAGGTCTTCAACCAGCGCTTCCAGCTTGGCGCGCGAGATTTTCACGTTCAAGTGCTTAGGACCGGTCGCATCTGCTGTGATGTACGGCAGGTTCACATCGGTCGACTGAGCGGAAGACAGCTCGATCTTGGCTTTCTCAGCTGCCTCTTTCAGACGCTGCATTGCCAGCGGGTCACCTTTGAGGTTCATGCCGCTTTCTTTCTTGAATTCATCAACGAGGTAATCGATCAGACGAATGTCAAAGTCTTCACCACCCAGGAAGGTGTCACCGTTGGTGGCCAACACTTCGAACTGGTGCTCGCCGTCAACTTCAGCGATTTCGATCACGGACACGTCGAAGGTACCGCCACCCAGGTCATAAACGATGACGGTGTGGTCGCCTTTGGCTTTATCCATACCGTAAGCCAGAGCGGCTGCGGTCGGTTCGTTGATGATACGTTTTACGTCCAGGCCCGCGATGCGGCCGGCGTCTTTCGTCGCCTGGCGCTGGCTGTCGTTGAAGTAGGCCGGAACGGTGATCACCGCTTCAGTCACGGCTTCACCGAGGTAGTCTTCGGCGGTTTTCTTCATCTTTTTCAAGATTTCAGCCGAGATTTGTGGCGGCGACATTTTCTGGCCATTTACTTCAACCCAGGCGTCACCGTTGTCAGCCTTGGCGATTTTGTAAGGGACCATCTTGATATCTTTCTGTACGACTTCTTCTTCGAACTTACGACCGATCAGACGCTTTACCGCGTACAGGGTGTTATGCGGGTTGGTTACAGCCTGGCGCTTGGCCGACTGACCGACGAGGATCTCACCATCGTTGGCGTATGCAATGATCGACGGCGTAGTACGCGCGCCTTCGGCGTTCTCGATAACTTTTGCTACGCCGTTTTCCAGAACAGAGACGCACGAGTTGGTGGTCCCCAGGTCGATACCGATAATTTTGCCCATGATTTACTCTCCCGAAACTTGAATTTGGATGCCGCAGCAGTGGTGGCTAACTGCGGTAGCACTTAAACGCTTGACTTATAGATGGGGGCCTTGCAACGAATTTCAAGCCTGCTCATCGATCGAAGGTGAAACCGGTGATGGAGCCTTGCTCACCACCACCATCGCCGGGCGCAACAAGCGACCGTTGAGCTGATAACCCTTCTGGAACACTTTCAACACGCTGTTAGGCTCAAGGTCAGGACTTTCCTGCATGGCCATGGCCTGATGGTGCTCTGCACTGAACGGCTCGCCGCCTTGCGGATCGATCGCCTCCAACTGATAACGCTTCAGAGTGTCCTGGAACATTTTCAGGGTCAGCTCAATCCCTTCGCGCATTGGGCGGATGTTTTCGTCGTCCGGGTTGGACAACTCAAGGCCACGCTCCAGGCTATCGATGATCGGTAGCAGATCACCGGCAAATTTTTCCAGTGCGAACTTATGGGCCTTCTCAACATCCTGCTCGGCACGGCGGCGGACGTTCTGCAGATCGGCGGCAACACGCAAAGACTGGTCCTGCGCTGCGGCCAATTGCTCTTCAAGCACTTGCACGCGGGTCGCCAGCTCATCACCGGCAGCCGAATTGGCGTCTGGAGTTTGCGTATCCTGCGTCTGTTCGTCAGCCATAGATTTCTCCTTTCAAAATCATGCGCGAACTCAACTCGCGCTTCTGTTCCCGTATATGGGGCCACAATTTCAAGCTTCAAGGGCTCAGGCGTTACCAAAAGTCTTTCCCATGATCAGGATCAATTCCTGCCTATTCATTCCTTGTTGCGCTAAAAAAAACAGCCGTTCAAGCAAATCGAGCTAAGCATCAGGATTGTCAGCGCTAAACAAAACACTGTATAAATAACCAGACCTAAAGCCTGGGAGCGGCCTTCATGCTGGTGCACCTGTCCGTACATAACTACGCCATCGTTGAACACCTGGATCTCGAACTGGATCGCGGGATGAGCGTAATCACAGGCGAAACCGGCGCCGGCAAGTCGATCATGCTTGACGCGCTGGGCCTGACCCTTGGCGACCGTGCCGACAGCGGCGTAGTGCGCCCTGGCGCAGACAAGGCCGACATCCTCGCGACGTTCGACCTGGCGGATATTCCCGAAGCTGAAGCCTGGCTGGCCGAGCGCGACTTGAACAATGACGGGCCGTGCATCCTGCGCCGGGTGATCACCGCCGAAGGACGCTCCCGCGGCTATATCAACGGCACGCCCTGCCCCCTTGGCGACCTGAAAGCCCTGGGTGAGCTGCTGATCGACATCCACAGCCAGCATGAACACCAGTCCCTGCTGAAAACCGACACTCACCGCCGCCTGCTAGATGAGTACGCCGGCGCTACCGACCTTGCCCGCCAGGTTCAGCTTGCCGCTCAGCGCTGGCGCCAGACCCGCCAGGAGCTAGAGCGACTCTCCAACTCCGGTGACGAGCAACGCGCTCGCCACCAACTACTCAGCTATCAACTAGAAGAGCTGGAAAGCCTGGCCCTTGGCGAGACAGAACTGGAGCAATTGGAGCAGGAACACAAGAACCTCACCAATGCCGAAACCCTACTGAGCATCTGTCGCCAGGTGGTGGAACAATGCAGCGAGAGCGACTCGGGCAATGTGCTTAACGCACTCACAGCCAGCCTCAATCGGCTGTCCAGCGTGAACAACGCTTCAGGATCACTGAGTGAAGCCACCACCCTGTTGACCAGCGCCCAGATCCAGGTGGAAGAAGCCGTCGGCGAGCTGAATCGCTTTCTGGACCACTTCGACGCCGACCCCTCACGCTTGCAGGAAATAGAAGAGCGCTTGGACACCATCTATACCCTGGCGCGCAAACACCGAATCCAGCCCACCGAAGTGGCAACGATGCAGCAAAAACTGCTGGATGAAATCGAAACCCTGAATGCAAACGATGAATCCATCGAGCGGCTAGGTGATGAGCTCGCATCTTTCGCCCGTCATTATCAAGAGAAAGCCCGCGAACTGAGCGACTTGCGTCAGCAAGCAGCCGTCAGCCTGGCCAGCGCCGTAGAGCTGGAAATTCAGCGCCTGGGCATGCCGGGCGGGCGCTTCACCATTGAGCTGCACGCCAACACCAGTAATGAACTGCAACCCCATGGACTGGAGCACGTAGAACTGCTGGTCAGCGCCAACCCTGGGCAACCGCTCAAGGCACTGGCAAAAGTGGCGTCCGGGGGCGAACTGTCGCGAATCAGCCTGGCGATCCAAGTCATTACCGCCCAAACCTCTCGGGTACCTACACTGGTATTCGACGAAGTGGACGTGGGTATTGGCGGCCCCACAGCGGAGATTGTTGGCCAATTACTGCGCCGTCTCGGGGAGCGCGGCCAGGTGCTGACGGTGACTCACTTACCGCAAGTGGCCGCACAAGGTCACCAGCATTTATTTGTACATAAAGTAAGAGGCAGCGATGCGACGCACACAGCTGTGTCCAAGCTGAACAAGTCGGAACGTGTGGAGGAAGTGGCACGGATGCTCGGCGGTATCGATTTGACCAAAGAGTCCCTAGCCCACGCGAAAAAAATGGTGGTGGCAACGAAGGCCTAAACTGAAAACTCCCTGCTGATAGAAAGCATGAAGGCGACCCTAGGGTCGCCTTCGCTCGTTCTGCAGCATTGATCTGCGTCGCTTTTTTACTTTTTCTTACGGATGTACAGCACCAGATTGTGGTCGACCAAATCGAATCCATGCTCCTCAGCGATTTCATGCTGGAGCTTTTCGATTGCGGGGCTGGTGAACTCGATAACCTCATTGGTATCCAGGTCCACCATGTGGTCGTGATGACCACCATCCGCCAGTTCAAACACTGCATGACCGCCGTCGAAATTATGACGAACCACCAGCCCTGCGGCTTCAAACTGGGTCAGCACGCGGTAGACCGTGGCCAGGCCGACGTCCTCGTTAGACTCCATCAGCGCCTTGTAAACATCCTCGGCACTCATGTGACGCTGCTCAGCAGAATCGAGCATTTGTAGAATCTTGACTCGTGGCAGAGTCACTTTAAGACCTGCCTTGCGTAGTTCGCTATTTTCAACCATGGTTAGCTTTCTCGCGGATGCTGCTTCGCAGCTTCTCTTAATACGGGTATGATCGGCGTTTACGTTGTCCCAGCCAAGATAGTGGAAGTCGCCCACCGATGCAAAACACCAAGCTCTTGCTAACCAGTTTCACCTTTGTGGGACTGCTCGCACTCGCCGGTTGTTCATTCCCCGGGGTTTACAAAATCGACATCCAACAGGGCAATGTCGTCACGCAGAACATGATAGACCAGTTACGCCCGGGAATGACCCGACGGCAAGTACGGTTTATCATGGGTAATCCCCTGCTGACCGACACTTTCCATGCCGATCGCTGGGATTACCTCTACAGCATCCAGCCTGGTGGCGGTGAACGCCAGCAGGAGCGTGTCAGCGTCATTTTTAATGGCAATGACCAGCTCGTCAGCTTGTCCGGTGATTTCATGCCCGGCGTGAGCCGCGATGAAGCCTTACTCGGCAAGGACAACGGCGCCAACGTAACTGCACCTGCGCAGGAAAGCGAAAAGCCCAAGTCCGAAGTGCCGGCCAAGCCTGGCTCCTTGCTCGACAAGATCCAGCGAGACGTCGACGACGTGAAAACTGTTCCTGTCCCAACGCCGCAGCCTCTGGACACCAGTCCGCAGTAAGCATGCAGCGCCTGATAAAAAACCCGGTATGCCGGGTTAATGAGATGGTCACCCCCAACACCCTGTGAGGGCTACGCTTTCACGGGGTGTTTTGTTTTCGGAGGCCATCATCATGAGCGAGTCAGCACTGATCGGTATCGATCTCGGCAAACATACTTTCCACCTGCACGGCCAGGATAAGTCGGGCCGCGAGGTGTTTCGCAAAAAATGCTCACGGGCGCAGATGATGCAGTTTTTCGGCAATGTGCCGAGCTGTGTTGTGGTGATGGAGGCCTGTGCGGGGTCGCACTACGTTGCTCGCCAGTTGGCGGCAATGGGACACACGGCCAAGCTGATTTCCCCGCAGTTCGTTAAGCCCTTCGTCAAGGGCAACAAAAATGACTTCGTCGACGCTGAGGCAATCTGCGAAGCCGCTTCCCGCCCATCCATGCGCTTCGTTACGCCTAAAACCGAATCCCAGCAAACCCTGTCTGTGCTGCATCGGATGCGCGAATCATGGGTGCATGACCGCACCAAAACGGCTAATCAGATGCACGGCTTTCTGCTGGAGTTTGGGGTCAGCCTGCCCAAGGGATTGGCCATCATGAAGCGTTTGGCGAGCGTTTGGGCCGAGCACGAATTACCCGTTCGCCTGACGGTCTTATTGCAGCGCCTGCACGATCACTTCGTCTATCTGGATGAGCAAATCAAAGCGCTGGATAAAGAACTGGCGGGCCAACTGGCCGACGATGATCTGGGCAGTCGTTTGCTGAGCATGCCGTGTGTCGGCCCGATCACCGCCAGCCTGCTGGCTGTGGAGATGGGCGATGGCAAGCAGTACCGATGCAGTCGGGACTTTGCTGCCTCCGTTGGCTTAGTGCCCAGGCAGTACAGCACGGGCGGCAAGGCCAATCTGCTGGGGATCAGCAAGCGGGGGGACAAGCACCTGCGACAACTGTTGGTGCAATGTTCCAGGGTCTATATGCAGAGGCTGGATCACCAGAAAGGCGCTCTGGCTGGCTGGGTTAAAACCTTGCTCAGTCGACGACATTCAAATGTCGTGGCCTGTGCCCTGGCTAACAAACTGGCGCGTATCGCTTGGGCGATAGCCGCTCGCCATACGCAATATGAAGCAGGGCCAGACGCTTTGAACGCCTGACCCTGCAGTTGTTGCAGTACCACGATTCACCCTTCAGGTTTTGCGATAGCTGAACAACAGATGATGTGAACGGCACACCGGCCTGGCGAAGATCCTGACATAAAAATCGGCTTCAGAAGCCGACGGGTTTTTAAGGATCGTCAGGCGCGACTCTCATCGTGGCGCTGGGGCATGCCCCAAACAGACGCCGGATAGATTTAAGCAAGCCAACCACACCACCCGTTAATCAGTATTGCAAAAATGGGGGTGACCATAGATTTATTGCCTGCGATTCGGCAAGCTTATGAATCCTGTTGCCGCGCCCGAGCCGCCTTGGCCGCACGCAACCTGCGCACCTCTTTAGGGTCTGCCAGCAGGGGCCGGTAGATTTCAATACGGTCCCCCGGCTGCACGGCCCTCACTTCAGGGGCAGTGATCACCTTACCGAATATCCCTAAGGGACAATCAGCAAGATTCAGCTCAGGAAATTGCGCAGCCATCCCTGACATTTGCAGCGCTGCCCGCAAACTGGTGCCCACAGGCACCGCCACTGTCAGTAAAACCTGCCGGTCCGGAGCGGCATGCACCACCTCAATCTCAACCATGCAGTTGTTTGGCTCGCTGGCAAAACGCATCCACCAGTGTATTGGCCGCCTGGTTGAATAAAGGCCCCAACGTCGCTCGCACAATCGGCCCAGCGTAATCGAACGAAAGATCGAGGCTGATCTTGCAAGCCTTGTCGGTCAGGGCCTTGAACATCCAAACGCCATGCAATTGGGTAAATGGCCCTTCCTGCAAATTCATTTCGATGGATTTCCCCGGCACCAACACATTGCGCGTGACAAAGTGCTGGCTAAGCCCCCCCTTCGCCACACCGACACTGGCGACCATATACTCATCACTGCCTTCCAGCACCTCGGCCGTTGAACACCAAGGCAAAAATTCCGGGTAACGCGCCACGTCGTTGACCAGGTCATAGAGAGCCTGTGCCGGATAGGGCAACAGCGCCGAACGTTGAATATGCGTCGTCATGTGTGCGTTATTTCCACAGCTGAGCGGCAAACATCGCGAAAGAACAGCCCAATTCGCGAAAGAAAAAAAGCAAAGAACTGCCGGCATTGTCCGGGATTCGTCCAACACGCTCAAGCACGCAGGTTGACCGTAGCCGACACGCTCGCAACTCCCTATAATGCCGCCCCTATGGCTAAACAAAAGAAACACCCCACAGGGACCATCGCGCAAAATAAAAAAGCGCGACACGATTACTTCATCGAACAACGGTTCGAGGCTGGTCTGGTCCTGGCCGGCTGGGAAGTAAAGAGTCTGCGTGCCAGCAAGCTGCAACTGGTCGACAGCTATGTGCTGCTCAAGGACGGCGAGGCTTGGCTGCTCGGCAGTCATATCACTCCGCTAACCACCGCGAGCACCCATGTGATTGCCGACCCGGTGCGCACGCGCAAATTGCTGCTCAATGCCCGCGAACTCGACAAGCTCGCCGCTGCCGTACAGCAGAAGGGCTATGCCTGCGTCTGCCTGTCCTGGTATTGGAGCAAGCACCTGGTCAAGTGCGAGATTGCACTGGGCAAGGGCAAGAAGGAATACGACAAGCGTGATACCGAGCGCGAACGCGATTCCGATCGGGAACTGCATCGCGCTGTGCGCAACAAAGGCAAGGAAGAGTAGCCCTTGTAGCGGTGTAGCCAGGGGATCGCCCTCGGCTACATCCCTTGGCGCCGCTGCGCACGCGCAACGCGCTGAACCTCCTGACGCACTTCTTCCAACACTTCCTGCACATACAGCAGGTGACGTGTTGAAACGTCTCGCGCCTGCTCCGCGCGCCCTTCGATAATCGCCAAGTACAAATCCCGGTGCTGACTGATCAGCATGTCGCGGGTTTCCGTGCGCTGCTGGTACATGCCGCCGATGTTGGTCACCACGTTACGCTTGAGCAGATCGAACAGGCCGCGAATGGTGTGCAGCAACACCGCGTTGTGGCTGGCCTCGGCAATTGCCAGGTGAAACCGCGCGTCCGCAGCCCCTTCCTCTACCCGACTCACCTCATCATCGCGGGTGTAGCAATCCTGGAGCGCTTCGAATGCCGCCGTCAGCCGCTCACGATCAACCTCAGTCGCGCGCAACGCCGCGTAGTAGGCACAAGATGCTTCAAGGGTTTGACGAAACTCCAGGAGATCGCGTTGTGCTTCCGGGTTGTTTTCCAACAAGTGCAACAGCGGATCACTGAAAGTCGACCCCAGGGACTCCACCACATAGTTACCGCCGCCCTGGCGACTGACGAGCAACCCTTTGGCCGCCAATTTCTGGATCGCTTCGCGTAACGAAGGACGCGACACCCCAAAGCGCTCCGCCAAAGCCCGCTCAGCCGGCAAACGCTCGCCCGACTTCAGCGTGCCCTCAAGGATCATGCCCTCAAGTTGCTCGACAATATCGTCAGACAAACGGCGCTGACGCACCTGATCAAACCCCATAACTCACTCTCCACGATCCCGACAACTCGCCGGGCCTTCTATTCTGGCGTATCGACGCGCTTGCAGCACCTATCAGAACGCCTTCGATTCACCCGATCAGCACTGACCTATCACCTGCCTAGACCAAAGTTTCGCGAGCGGCAAATTGACACACCACCCCGAACGCTTTTAACCTAGCCCACATCGATTGTAAATTGGTATTACCAATTATCCAAATCGACTCGCAGTGCCTGACCAACAACAATTAGGGGCCACCCCATATGCAAACCTGGCAACAGCTCTATAGCCCGCTCGGCAGCCTCGGCCTGTCCGCACTGGCCGCCGTTATTCCGATCGTATTCTTCTTCCTGGCCCTGGCGGTGTTTCGCCTTAAAGGTCATGTGGCCGGGAGCATCACCCTGGCGCTGTCGATTCTGGTGGCGATCTTCGCCTTCCAGATGCCGGTAGACATGGCGCTGGCCGCTGCCGGCTACGGCTTTGCCTATGGCCTATGGCCTATCGCGTGGATCATCGTCGCGGCGGTGTTCCTCTACAAACTGACAGTCAAGAGCGGTCAGTTCGAGATCATCCGCAGCTCGGTCCTGTCCATCACCGACGACCAACGCCTGCAAGTGCTGTTGATCGGCTTCTGCTTTGGCGCGTTCCTGGAAGGTGCTGCCGGTTTCGGCGCCCCCGTTGCAATCACCGCCGCACTGTTGGTAGGCCTGGGCTTCAACCCGCTCTATGCCGCCGGCCTGTGCTTGATTGCCAACACCGCCCCCGTAGCCTTCGGCGCGCTGGGGATTCCGATCATCGTGGCGGGCCAGGTTACCGGTATTGATGCGTTCAAGATCGGCGCCATGACCGGTCGCCAGCTGCCCCTGCTGTCGTTGTTCGTACCGTTTTGGCTGGTATTCATGATGGACGGTCTGCGCGGCGTGCGCGAAACCTGGCCAGCAGCGCTGGTTGCGGGCTTGAGTTTTGCCGTCACCCAATACTTCACCTCTAACTTCATCGGCCCGGAATTGCCGGACATCACTTCGGCCCTGGCCGCCCTGGTTTCCTTGACGCTGTTCCTGAAAGTCTGGCAACCCAAGCGCACCGCTGGCGCGCAGATCGCCGGTGCCACTTCCAGCACAACGGTCACCGCCAGCGCCGGCGGCTTTGGCTTGCCACGCAGCACTGTCGCCTCGCCCTACAGCCTGGGGCAGATTTTCAAGGCCTGGTCACCGTTCCTGATCCTCACCGTGCTGGTGACCATCTGGACCCTCAAGCCCTTCAAGGCGATGTTCGCCGCGGGCGGCTCGATGTATGGCTGGGTGTTCAACTTTGCGATCCCGCATCTGGATCAACTGGTGATCAAGGTCGCACCGATCGTGACCAACCCCACTGCTATTCCCGCCGTGTTCAAGCTTGATCCGATCTCAGCGACCGGCACGGCGATTTTCTTCTCCGCACTGATTTCGATGCTGATCCTCAAGATCGACATCAAAACTGGTCTGACCACTTTAAAAGAGACTCTCTACGAGTTGCGCTGGCCGATCCTGTCCATCGGTATGGTGTTGGCATTCGCCTTTGTCACTAACTACTCCGGCATGTCCTCGACCATGGCACTGGTATTGGCCGGCACCGGCGCAGCCTTCCCGTTCTTCTCGCCTTTCCTCGGCTGGCTGGGAGTTTTCCTGACGGGCTCCGACACCTCATCCAACGCCCTGTTCAGCTCGCTGCAAGCCACCACCGCACACCAGATCGGCGTCAACGACACCCTGTTGGTCGCGGCGAACACCAGCGGCGGCGTCACCGGCAAGATGATTTCGCCGCAATCGATCGCCGTGGCCTGCGCCGCCACCGGCCTGGTAGGCAAGGAATCCGACCTGTTCCGCTTCACCCTCAAGCACAGCCTGTTCTTCGCCACAATCGTCGGGCTGATCACGCTGGCCCAGGCTTACTGGTTCACCGGTATGCTGGTGCACTAAGGCCACCGAGTAACAAGGGGCGCCGAGCAGAGATTTCGGCGCCCGCTCTCCACGAACAGTACTGGCTTACGGCACCCATGGTCCGAAGGACCTTGTGGTGCCGATCCTGGAGGACCCATGAGTCTGCCTGCCGCTTTCCTTGCTGACGTCATACAGCTGATCCCGAAAGATCGACGCTTTGACGATCCCCTTTCCACACTCGCATTCGGCACAGACGCCAGTTTTTACCGACTGATCCCACAGTTAGTGATCCGCGTGGAGTCGGAAGACGAAGTGGTCGCACTGCTGCAACTAGCCCAGCGGGACCACGTACCGGTGACGTTCCGCGCAGCCGGCACCAGCCTGTCCGGGCAAGCCATCAGTGATTCGGTGCTGATCGTATTGGGGGACAACTGGAACGGCCGCGAGATTCGCGGGCAAGGCACACAGATTCGCCTGCAACCGGGAGTGATCGGCGCTCAGGCCAACGCCTGGCTGGCACCGTTCGGACGCAAGATCGGGCCGGACCCCGCATCGATCAATGCCTGCAAGATCGGCGGCATCGTCGCCAACAATGCCAGCGGCATGTGCTGCGGCACGGCGCAGAACACCTACCACACCCTCGCAGGCATTCGCCTGGTGCTGGCCGACGGCAGCCGCCTCGACACCGAAGATGCGGCCAGCGTCGCAGCATTCCGCGAGAAACATGGTGCGCTGCTTGAACGCCTGGCGACCCTCGGCAGAGAGACGCGGGCAAACGCCGAATTGGCTGCGAAAATCCGTCACAAATACCGTCTGAAAAATACCACCGGCCTGTCACTTAACGCCCTGGTGGATTTCGATGAGCCGCTGGATATCCTGAGCCACTTATTGGTGGGCTCAGAAGGCACCCTGGGCTTTATCAGCGCGGTGACCTACGACACCGTGATTGACCACCCAAACAAGGCGTCGGCCTTGATTGTGTTCCCCGATGTCGAAACCTGCTGCAATGCAGTGACAGTGCTCAAAACCCAACCGGTCTCGGCCGTTGAGCTGCTGGATCGGCGCAGTATGCGTTCGGTACAGGACAAACCCGGCATGCCTTCTTTCGTACAGCACTTGTCGGAAAATGCCTGTGCACTGCTGATTGAATCCCGCGCGGCCTCGTCATCACTGCTGCATGAGCAATTGGCCCTGATCATGGCTTCCCTGGCTCGCTTCCCAGTGGAGAAACAAGTCGACTTCACCGAAGACCCGTTGGAAAACGCGCGCCTGTGGGCAATCCGCAAGGACACCTTCCCTGCCGTCGGCGCCGTGCGCAAAACCGGCACCACGGTGATCATCGAAGACGTGACGTTCCCGGTCGAGCAACTGGCGATCGGCGTGAACCGTTTGATTGAACTGTTCGACAAACACCACTACGACGAAGCGATCCTTTTCGGACATGCCTTAGAAGGCAATCTGCACTTCGTGTTCACTCAAGGCTTCAACAGTGCGGAAGAAGTCGCACGCTACCAAGCGTTCATGGACGACGTTGCGCAACTGGTGGCGGTCGAGTTCGGCGGTTCGCTGAAGGCCGAGCACGGCACTGGCCGCAACATGGCGCCTTTCGTCGAGCTGGAATGGGGCAGTGATGCCTATCAGCTGATGTGGCAACTCAAGCGCCTGCTGGACCCCAACGGCATCCTCAATCCCGATGTGGTGCTCAGCGAAGACCCGCAAATCCACCTCAAACACCTCAAACCCCTGCCCGCCGCCGACGAGCTTGTGGATAAGTGCATCGAGTGCGGATTCTGCGAGCCGGTATGTCCCTCCAAAGGATTGACCCTGAGCCCACGCCAACGCATCGTGATCTGGCGCGACATCCAGGCGAAGAAGCGCGCCGGCATAGACACCACCGAGCTGGAGGCTGCCTACCAGTACCAGGGCATCGACACATGCGCGGCCACTGGCCTCTGCGCTCAACGCTGCCCCGTGGGAATCAATACCGGCGACCTAGTGAAAAAGCTTCGCAGCCTGGATGCCGACCGTACGAAAACCGCCGAATGGCTTGCCACTCATTTCGCCACCGCAATGCAAGGCGCGCGTTTTACCCTGCATGTCGCCAATGGCGCACGCATGCTGCTGGGCGCCCCTCGCCTGACAAAACTCTCGGCCACCGTGACCAGACTGTCCAAAGGGCAGATCCCGCAGTGGACCGATGCCATGCCGCAGCCGGAAAAAGCCATCCGCTTCAGCCCGCCCGTGATCGATGAACGGCCCCGCGTCGTCTACCTGGCGGCCTGCGTCTCACGCGCCATGGGCCCGGCGGCCGGTGATAAAGAGCAGATGTCGCTGTACGACAAAACCCGCGGCCTGCTCGAAAAAGCCGGTTACCAAGTCGTATTCCCCGACAACCAGGATAGCCTGTGCTGTGGCCAGCCTTTCGCGTCCAAGGGCTATACCGAACAAGCCGAGCATAAACGCCAGGAACTGATCAGCGCGCTGCTCCATGCCAGTCGCGGCGGACTCGACCCCATCTACTGCGACACCAGCCCCTGCACCCTGCGCCTGGTACAAGACCTCGGCGACACGCGCCTGGACCTTTACGACCCTGTGCGTTTTATCCGCACACACCTGATGGACCGTCTCGACTTCACTCCGCAGGACGCGCCCATCGCCGTGCACGTGACCTGCAGCACCCAACACCTGGGGGAAAGCCAGGCACTGATCGACCTTGCCCGACGCTGCTCGAACACCGTGGTGATCCCGGAAGGTATCCACTGCTGTGGTTTTGCCGGCGACAAAGGCTTCACCACCCCGGAACTCAACGCCCACTCACTGCGTTCTCTCAAGGATGCGGTGCAATATTGCAGCGAAGGCATTTCCACCAGCCGCACCTGCGAGATCGGCCTGAGCCAGCATGGCGGCATCGATTACCATGGACTGGTGTACCTCGTGGACCGCGTCACCCAGGCCAGAGCGCATTGAACCCAGAAAAATAAACAGAACCCCTGCACGCCAGCGTAGTCATCTGCATAAGCCTCGACAAACGAGGCTCCACCGTGATGTCGCTGGCGGCCGTTCAACGCCAGAAGCGTCGAGCCCTGTTGTACAAGGAGATACCCTATGAAGCGTTCCGCTCTTGCTGGTTTGTTCATTACCGCTGCGATGCTGGCCTCCCCTACTTTCGCGGCGGGCGAGACCGATCTGTGCAAAATCAACCTGGACAAAATCAACAACGGCCAAGCCCTCCTCGCGACCGATACCAGCGGCAAACGAGGCGAGATCGATACAGCCGTCTCCCAAGCGAAAGCCGCTCACGCTGCCGGTGATGACAAGCGATGCATCGAAATCACCTCCAAGGCCCTGCAAGACCTGCAGAACAGTGACAAAGGCGGCAACCAGTAACCTGCCGTCATGCAACGCCAACCTTCGGGTTGGCCTTCCGTGAGCGTTTGGCGTACACTGCACAGGCTTGTCACTCACTATGAAACAACGAGTTACAAGCACGGGGCCGTTTAGGATTCGACGCCGGTCGCGAAACTTTAGGTGCATGCCGAGTTGGTAACAGAACTCGTAAATCCACTGTTGCAACTTTCTATAGTTGCCAATGACGAAACCTACGGGGAATACGCTCTCGCTGCGTAAGCAGCCTTAGCCCTTCCCTCCTGGTACCTTCGGGTCCAGCAATCATCAGGGGATGTCTGTAAACCCAAAGTGATTGTCATATAGAACAGAATCGCCGTGCAGTATGTTGTGGACGAATCGGCTAAAACTTACACAACTCGCCCAAAGCACCCTGCCCGTCGGGTCGCTGAGGGTTAACTTAATAGACACGGCTACGCATGTAGTACCGACAGCGGAGTACTGGCGGACGGGGGTTCAAATCCCCCCGGCTCCACCACTTCATCATCTAAAGACGTCCACGGACGTCTTTTTTTGTGCCTGAAATCCAGCAAATACAGGGGTTTAGAGTCCACGAGCGTCCACTAGCATCCGTGACCATCTACGATTTCGTGTATTCCAAGTGGTATTCCAAGCCCTCACCTGCTATTTTTTGGAATACATAAACAGCACTGGAATACACCATGGGGGCCCAAGCCACGCGCCTTTCGGACATAAAAGTCAAAGCCGCGAAGCCAAAGGAAAAGGACTACATACTCACCGACGGCAATGGCCTTCAGATGCGAGTGAGAATCAATGGCTCAAAGCTATGGAATTTCAACTACATCCAACCCGTGACCAAAAAGCGGATAAATATGGGATTGGGCACCTTTCCTGAGGTAAGCCTGGCTCAAGCACGCAAGAGAACGGTGGAAGCGAGAGAGCTCGTCGCCCAGGGGCTGGACCCTAAAGAGAAACGCGACGCCGAGCGGCACGCGAAAAAAGCAGCCACGGAACACACTTTCGAAAATATCTCGACAGCGTGGTTCGAACTCAAAAAGGATTCAGTCACCCCAACGTACGCCGAGGATATTTGGCGCTCTCTTACGCTGCATGTTTTCCCTGATCTGGCCACCACCCCAATATCTGCTATCACTGCCCCTAAAGTCATAAATTTGCTTCGCCCGCTAGAGACGAAGGGCAGCCTCGAAACCGTTAAACGTCTGACACAACGCCTTAATGAAATCATGACCTACGGCGTCAACTCAGGGTTGATTCACGCGAACCCGCTCAGTGGGATCCGCTCCGTCTTCAAAAAGCCAAAAAAGAAAAACATGGCGGCCCTTCCTCCCGACGAGCTGAAAGAGCTCATGGTGGCAATTGCCAACGCCAGCATAAAAAGAACTACGCGCTGCCTAATTGAGTGGCAACTTCACACCATGACTCGGCCAGCCGAGGCTGCCACTTCCCGCTGGGCTGATATCGACTTTGAAAAGAAGATCTGGACGATACCCGCGGAGCGCATGAAGAAACGTCGGATACACATCATTCCGCTCACTAATCAAGCTTTGGCACTCTTGGAAGCGATCAAGCCCTACAGTGGACATCGGGAGTACGTTTTCCCTGCAGACCGAGATCCTCGCACCCACTGCAACAGCCAGACCGCCAACATGGCACTGAAACGTATGGGTTTCGAGGGGCGCCTGGTAAGTCACGGCATGCGGTCAATGGCGAGCACCATCCTCAATGAACACGGTTGGGATCCCGAGTTAATCGAGGTTGCGCTAGCCCACGTCGATAAAGATGAGGTACGCAGCGCGTACAACCGCGCCGACTACATCGAGCGACGTCGCCCGATGATGGCCTGGTGGAGTGAGCACATCCAAGAGGCGGCCACTGGTAGCCTGTCGGTGGCAGCTATCAAAGAAAGCAGAGACAGAAAAGTCGTGTCAATACGCTGATCCACGGCTCAGTGGCGGAGAAAATCCAATGCTTCTCGGTCAGAGATAACGCCATTGAACCTGAGCCATCCGCCATTTCAGAAAACACCATGTTCTTCCGAAAGCATTATCTTAGAGAATGTATTAGTTTTGAAACTCCGGAGCCTATTGTTGACCTGTCAGATCCCTGACAGGTCAACATAGAGGTCGCACACTACTCGAATGAGAGTTTTCTCTTCAACTCATCACCGATCAAACTGATATTAAGTTCCTTGCCCGGATTGTTATTGCAGAAATCCGTCAACACCGAGATGTAGGCCGCGCCCAAACCTTTCGTCAGTGTGGCTGCCGTTGTTGCGGCAATAGTGCCGCCTACCGCACTTCCCACACCTGGAATCATCTTAAGCAAACCAGTCACCACCGCCCGCCCTAACAAGCTCGCCGCACTCGAACCCAGCGCCGATGCCACCAGGGTGGTCAGTGCACTGGTGCTGACTTCCATACCAAACGTAACGCCAATCTTGGCCAGCATCCCGGCCTGAATCGGCACCAACACGAACGAGTCTGAAAATGGAATCGGTGCGGCGCCGGCCGCCGCAGCCAGGCCGCTGGCGATCAGCACTTCCTTTTCAGCCTGCTCGATTTTTATTTTCATGGAAGATTGATGCCGCGAGCTCAATGCATTCGCGAATGCACGCTTTTTTGCTTCGGGGATCATCCTAGCTGACTCATAGATCAGCTCGTCAATGCCTTTGACCCCGAACTTGAGGACGTTGCCTTCGTCGTCCTCGATCTCCTGCGCTTCTGCGCGCACCCGTACTACAGCTGAAGCACCGGGCAACAGCTTTTTGACCTCAAGGTGAAAGTCAACGTCCTTGGCGAACATGCTTTTAGTGACAACCGCCACCACTGGAATGTGTTGATCGTTCAGTACACGGCAGAGGTCGATTTCCGCCTGTTCAATGCGATCACCGCCTTCCTGAATGCAAATCCATGCCGCATGGATGTGCTTGTTTTCATCGTGATGCTTCGCACGCTCTTCAAAGAAGTTCTCCAGATCCTTAAGAATGGTCGCGTAGTCTTTCAACTCCAGACCTTTGCTGTCGATGATCGTGATGGGATGACCTTCCTTAGTGATCTCTTCGATCTGCTGCGTCACCGGGGTGCCAGAGCCGGTCTTGGCTAACTGCCCACGGAACACCGTGTTGATCAGGGTGCTTTTGCCCACGCCCGTCTTGCCTGCGACAACGATATTGACCTTGCCGGAACCCCGCACGGCGTCACGAATTACATCATCAATCGCGTCCTGTTGCCGATCAGCTACTTCCACCATTACAGCCTCCTTAAATATTGAAATGATTAACACATCACATCGTTTGCAACTGCTTGCAGGCCGCTGCGTTTATTTCGACGAACGCATCCCACGTCATCGTCCGTTGATAATTCAGTTCGTATTGCCGATCCACGCGGCAGATATCCGGCCGGTTGGCGTAGATACGGCAGCGACCATCGGTTTCATCCAGATGCCTGCATACCCCGTCCCCCCGGTCCATCCCAGCTGTTTGCGGCAGCAGATGGACACGCTTACAGCATTGCATGCAGCGGTTGCAGGGGAATGCCTGGCGGTGTTCAGACATAGGTGTCCAGGGTGACCTGGCACTGCACCAGCAGTTCGCGATCTTCGCTGAGCTTGCGCTCCGTCTGGTTGAGGCTGCCGCGCAAGGCCTTGAGCTTGTCGTTGACCAGCGCAAAGTTGCTTTTGATGTTAGTGTCCACCACCTCGGTCAGTGCCCGCGAAAACTCCCAGGCGATGTCGTCGCCCAGGCTCGTGATCGCCTGGTCGCGCCGCTCGCGCGCCTGCTGCTCCTGGCGAGCCTGCTCTTCGAGGCGTTGCTGCTCCGGGTCGCCGGCAACAGCGTCATAAATCAATTTGCCGACCTGGTAGACGACACCGATGACAGGTAGCACCTTGCCGACCACCTGCTCCGCGACTTTGCCCATGGTTACCGGGCCAATGCCCTTGAATAGGGTGGGCAACCACTCCTTGCCCAACTTCATCGCCGTAACCACGTGCTCGGCCTTCAGGGCGCCGCCTGCCTGGCGCACACTTGCCTCCAACAAACTCATATCAATGGCCGAGCCTGTCTCTGCGCAGGGTTGATCCACTGAAACACCGGGGATGTTCAATGCACCTGTCGACGGCATGTCGGCGTGCTGCATACGGATCTGGCCAATCATATCTTCGAGCAGTTGCGCGGCATCCAGCGCCAGACGCTTGAGCTCATCGTCCAGCTCGCCACACACCTGTTCGTTGGCACGCCGGATAAGCTCGTCGATTTTGGCTTGGGCGCCCTCGGCGTCCTGGTGCATCGCCATCATCGCGCCCTTGGCCACGGCTGACGACTTGCCTTGTACCAAGGCTTTGAGCAGCGAGCGCAGGTCTATCTCACGCCGCGCGATTTGCGCGTAGAAAGCATCGATGCGAGCGCTGGAGGCCTGGTCGCGCTGCTGGTCCAGCAGCGCCAGCGTTTCACCCAGAAAACCGCTCAGTTCGGTGGCCACACCGGCAAGGATCTGACGCTGCTCTATCGAGGCGAAGAAGTGGTTGAGCTCACTCTCGAACTTGGGAAAGCCCGAGTTCTGCAGCAGGTTAGCCTTGCGCTCAAGTTTGGCCTTGAGCGCCGAGCGGGCGTTGACCTCCAGGATCGGAATGGCCTGCAACACGGACGCAAGCCCCCGCGCCTGAGCCATTTGCTGGAGGCGCTCGCGCAGTTGGTCCTTGATCCGCTCGGCTTCCAGCGGCTCCAGCGGGTTCTTGCGGTTCAACACCAGGAAGATCTGTTTGTTGCGTTCGACCAATTCCAGCAGCGCCGACAGTGTGGCTTCTTCTTCGACCACGCCCAGCGGGTTGACCACAAAGATCACCACGTCGGCGCCATACAGCTGCTCGCGTGTTACCTGCTGGTGGGCCTGCGGCGCATCGATACCCGGCGTATCGAGGATCTCAAAATCGCCCCAGCGGTAGCCCTGGATGCTGTAGGTCTCCGGCGTATCGGCAACCTGCGCTAGTTCAGCGCCCAGCAACGCATTGATCAATGTGCTTTTACCGGCGTTGTAAACACCGTAAACCATGATGGTCGCCGCGGCGCTGGCCTTTCTGGCCGCGACCATCTTGCGGATGGCCGGCACTGCCTGGGGGTTGTACACGGCGCACAGTTCGTCCACGTCATTGTAGAGCGACAGGACGTGGGACATCGGGGGCTGCTCAGTCATGGTTGTTGAGTCTCAACGAGGTAATCGAGTCGGTCATTCAAGCGGGCAATCTCGGTGACGAGTTCCTCGCAATAGCGTTGCATGCCGGCGCGCACGGGTTCGTACAGGCCCATGACATGTTCGGCCAGCAAGGCCGGCACGGCGTTGGCGTATGCGTCGAGGGCGGCCTGGCGCTGTTCTTCCAGGTTGTCGCCTACCACCACCTGATGCGTTTCAAAACGTGCCTTGGCACTGCGCCCAGCAAGGCTGGAAGCACTGCCGATGGATGCACCGATCAGCGCGCCTGGTATTCCGCCCACGAAAAACCCCAACGCGCCACCCAGCAGGCTCCCGCCCGTGGCCCAGGCCGTCTTGGTCCCTGACTCAGTGCCGACCTGATATTCCTTGGCCTGCGTGACTTCGCGGTATTCAGGCAAGGCGCTCAGGCGACTCGCGTCGAATGCCCGGCGCAAACCCGCTTGTTGCGTCTTACCGATATGCTTGAGTGCGTCATCCGCCCGCTCGCCCAGAACACGTGCCAATTGGTCACGCAGCTTGCCTTCAAGCTTGGCGCCGTAACCGGCATCGAACAGCTGGTTGACATAGCGGGACATCTGCGCGGCGCCGGCCAGGCCCAGGTTGCGCACCTCCTGCTCGATCGTCTTGCCCTGCTCGCGGATCTGTTGTTCGAAGCCGTTGACCAGGTCTGCCACCAGGACCAGATCCGCCGCCGTGTCCTTGATGGCGTTGCGCAGGTTTTTCATCGGCGTGGCCAGCTTCAGCTTCAGTGCATCGCTGTCACAGATGGCCTTGAGGGTCTGGAATAAATCGTCCACACCGCTGGACGCCAAGTCGTCCGGGTGGGTTTCAGCAAAGCGTGTCGACAGGGGTACGACGCGTGTGTATTTCAGCGCATTGTCGTCCAGCCTCAGCAACTCGTCGTTTACATAACCGACTTGTGCCTGCCGATCCCTGGCCGGCTTCATGATGATCTCGCACACCGGATTGCCGTCGTCATCCTCATCTTCATCAGTGGTATCGCTGCCAGTCAGCAACACCAACAACGACTTCTCGTCGGCGAGCAGCTCGCCGATCTCGCCCATGTCGGAGGCCCGGCCGGGTGCCTGGGAACTCATGGTGTAAAGGATCAAATCGGCGTGTTCGACATACTCGCGGGCCAGGTCACCATTGGCCCGGTTCACCGAATGCAATCCCGGCGAATCGACCCAGGTCAGGCCAGGCAAGCGAAAACCCTGGATCGAGCTGG
Organism: Pseudomonas extremaustralis; assembly: GCF_900102035.1. NCBI lineage: Bacteria > Pseudomonadati > Pseudomonadota > Gammaproteobacteria > Pseudomonadales > Pseudomonadaceae > Pseudomonas > Pseudomonas extremaustralis. The sequence goes on along the minus strand of NZ_LT629689.1, from coordinate 5,996,041 downwards.
TCGCTTCGGTGGCGCCTACGCGAAACTGCAAGTTGTGTTCGGCTTCTTTGTGCTTGTCGCCGCCCTCCACCGCCGTCTGCTCGGCGGAGAAGTACACCGGTTGAACCTTCGCCTGCGCCTTCAACTGAGCCGTAGGCTCGCTATGGCCCCAGGCGACGAAATTACCCAGCGAGCTCTTGCCGGACTTGACCTTGCCGTAGACGAATACCAGCAGCGAGTCGTTGACGTTCTCGCGAAACCGCGCCCCCTTAGCACGGGCCATGACTTGTTTTTGCCACACGGCGAACTGGTCCGCCAAACGCTCTGAAAGACCGTGCGCCAGGTCGTGCAGCGGGTTGTCCGTGCTGACGGAGCCAAGTAACGCCTCAGTGTGTTCGAGGTTGCTGGAGATAAACTCCTGGCGCAGCAAATTGAACGCACGATCCTTGTCTTGGATGTCACTTTTCTGCTGCTCAAACTGGGCCTGCAGTCGCTCGAATGCCCCCATCAATTCGTCGCGAGTTACGGCACTCATACCATTTTCTCCACGGTGTTTTTCAATTGCTGCAGACGCTTGATTCGCGCTGCTGACTGCCGGAGTTGCGCCTGGGCCTGCTGCTCCAACGACTGAGTGGTCAGCGGCGCGGTCAGGGCTTCAAGCACATTGAGCTGCACCAAAAAGCGCTTGGATTTCACAGCCGAGAACGCCGAGTCGGCGCGCAGAATGTTCTTCATCGCATCGCCATAAGCAGAGCCCGAAGATTGCGTACTGGCGACGGCCTGCTCCAGCTGAGTTGCCGTCTTTGCCGGAGCCATTGTCTTCACAGGCTGACCCAGGGTTTGGGCGGCGCTATTGAGCTGCGCTTTCAACTGCTCGCGGCGATCTTTTTCCAGGTTCGAGATCCGATCCTTCAAGCCTTGCTGCTCTCGTTCATGCTTGGCGGCACGTTCCTGCTTGCGGCGCTCGGCATCACCAGAGCTTGAAGAGCTGGATGAGCTCGAAGACGGGCTGTCATCAGATACCGCCTTAACGATCGCTGTCACGGCGGCCACCGCAGCGGCACCAATCAACCAGGGTAGAGGCATTGCAAGTCTCCTTGACTTAAAGGCTGTTCAACTTTTCGCGGGCAGTGCGGATCTCGGCGGTCTTGGCCGAAAAACTGCTTTGAACGCTGCTCATCAGTTCGATAAAGGCGGTGGCTGTGCGGGCGTAGGGCGCGCAGAGTTTCTGGATCTGTACTTGCTCTTGCTCGATGGCCTGGTCGAGCGCTGCGCTCAATTCCTCACGGCGCTCCACCAGGCGCTGCTGGCGAGCCGCCGCGAGTGACGGGGCCATCTCGCTCGACATTTGGTCAAGGTGCAGGGCCAGGCCAGGAATGCCGCTCTTGGCCTGCATCCCTTCGCGGCTCAACTCGACACCGCGCTGATAACGGCGGCTGGAGACTTCAAAGCACGTCGGCTGGAACCCCAGGCAACGCAGCACCTGGCCTTCAATGCGCTCACGCACCTGCGCCATCGCACCGTCCTGATCCAGGTCCAGTAGACTGAACACGAACACCAGCCGCTGTTCGAGGGCATCGCCGTGGACGTCTCGCAGTTTGAGCAGCAGGTTGACTTGTTCCTCGTCCAGCTCCCCAGGAGGTGCGTGAACGAACAGCACGATATCGGCGATTTCGAGCCCTTCCATGGCCTGTCGGCTGTCGCTCTGGTCGATACCCAGGCCCGGTGTATCGACCAGCACATAGTGCTCAAGCTCAAGCTGCTGGTTGATACGGGTGGTGCGCACTGCACCGGTGGCAAAATACTCCTGTTGTATATGGCCGCTCAGCATATTGAGCAAAGAGCTTTTGCCAGCCTTGACCACCCCCCAGGCAGCGATGCGCGGCTTGAGTGACGCGCCCTCGATGTGTTGCTGCTGGAGACGTTTGCACTCGACCTCAAGCGCGTCGATGTAAAGTTCTGCTTGATCCATAAACCTGAAACTCCTTGGTGCGCCATCTTCCAACGACAGCGCGCTGTGCGGCTGAGGTGTATTAAGATACCGACAAATAATGCCACATTGCCATGATCCACCGTAGCCATGTTGTTCTTGTCTGCTGCCACGCGGCTCAAAGTCCCCGACGTGCCATGAACTCTGCTGCAGTGGCCTCAAGCCAGCCTGCAGCGCGCATTTTCAAGGCGGTGCCGCCGCACTTTGGGCAGATGGCGAACCAGTCGCCGGGCATCAATGCATCGCTGCGTGGTGCAATGGTTTTCTTCCAGTTGCAGTCTTCACACACAAATGTGAAGGGTCTGGGTTTTATCGGCATGAATGCCTTCTCCTGAATGGCGATGCTGTGGATTATTCTGCGAGCGGGATCAGCGCTTGCAGCAGCTCCAGCTTTCGCTGCAGCTGCGCGACGTGCTCTCGCTCAGCCCGCAATGCCGAACGCAACTCGCGGTTTTCCGATTCCCAGATCTGCGCCCAACGCAAATCCTTCTGATAATGCGCAACCATTTTCCAAAGCTCGCTCAACTTCAAACACTGCTGTGCCAGCACCAGGAGGATGACGCCCATCACCACCAGTGCACCCGTCGAAACCACGTCCGGCATACTCATGCTCAAGTCCTTTCATGTCTTCGATGTATTCCGAAGACAGACACACGATATGTAGTGATTTACGACAGGTCTAGAATGTAGACTTATACAGGTAAAGTATTCAAACACATGGAGCGGGTATGAAACGCAAGCAATCCATCGAACAAGTGCGCTGGGATCTGGCACTTCGCTATCGTTTGATCGAGACCGTCGCCTGGTGGGAAGGCCGCCTGACGACGGGACACCTGATGCAGAGCTTCGGCATCAGCCGCCAGCAAGCTTCGAAAGACATCAACACTTACATTAATGAACATGCGCCCCGAAACTTGACATATGACAAGCAACGCAAAGGCTACGTCCCGAGCAAGCAGTTCAAACCGCAGTTCATTGATGACAGTGCCAGTGCCTACCTGCATCTGCTTTACCAGAACAATGAACGTGCGCCGCACATCGAAGGGCTGGCGCTAGCGTACGCTCACACCAAGGTTCTCGAAGTGCCCGACCGGCCTATTCGGCCAGAAATCCTGCGGCCCTTGCTCGCGGCTTGTCGCGACGGTTTGCGCCTGGAAACCGAATACGTTTCGCTCAACACGCCGAACGTGGAAATCCGTCTGATTGCCCCTCATACCCTGGTCTACACCGGAATGCGCTGGCATGTGCGCGCTTTCTGCGAGAAGAACCGCCAGTACCGCGATTTTGTATTGAGCCGTCTGCGGGGCGAGCCGGATCTGCTCGACGAGTCGCAGAACACACGCGACCTGGATGATGATTGGAACACCGAAGTGCCAATCATCTTCACCCCCGATGGCCGCTTGAACGCCGCGCAGCAAGCAATCATTGAAACCGACTTCGGCATGACAGATGGCCAACTGGTGGTCGCCAGTCGCAAGGCACTGGTGAAGTACGTATTGCGCCGCTATCAGATCGACCCAAGAAACCAGGCTACCAACCCGGAGGCCCAGCAGATCGTGGTCAGCAATATCAAGGAGCTGAGGCCGTGGCTCATGCATGATTAAGACCCATTTCCCGCCAGAGGCGCAGCGCACGGATGCAGTTGTCGATTTCAGCCGTGAGTAACTGTTGCGCCAGCGCATGATGGCTGTTGAGCAGGGTAATATTTCGTGCGGTATTGCCCTCGCGGTTCTTCGCGCTCAGGTCGAGGCCATACTTCGCGTAATAAGCGATGAAGTACCGGGCAGCTTTCAAGTGACCGTTGATCAGCAGCCAATGCAGCGGCGTGTTCCCCAGCCCATCACGATCATTGAGGCTCCCGTCTAGCCGGTGACGCGTTTGCAAGGTCTGACATTGCCATATCGGGCAGGCAGGTGGATGTACTTGTCGTGGTATGACGCGAAGAGTGCAATGGAGCCCAGCGAAAGGCGAAAGCACACCCCTCCGGCGATCAGATGGCCTTTCAGCGCCAATACTTATGACTAGTTGATATTACCCATACATCACGCCATGCTCTGCGCTTCGTGAGCCAGAGTAAGGAAGCGAACGTTGCCCACGCATTCGACCCGCAGAACCATCTCCCGCCAATGGGAAATGCTCAAACTGCTACCCAATCGTGCCCCCGGCTTGACCTCCGCCGAACTGCACCAGCAATTGGAAGAAGCCGGCCATCGCACGACAAAACGCACGGTTGAGCGAGACCTCAACGAGCTGTCGAGCCTGTTTCCACTGCACTGCAACGATAAAGGCACACCCTATGGTTGGTATTGGCAACCCGGTCGATCCATTGACCTGCCTGGCATTACAGTGGGAGAGGCATTAACCCTAAGTCTGGTGGAAGACAGCATTCGTCCTTTGGTACCCGGACTGATGCTCAAAAGCCTAGAGCCTCGTTTCAGCCAAGCGCGACAGAAGCTCAAGGCACTGAGTGAGGAAAGTGCTTCGGCGCGCTGAGTGAGGAAAGTGCTTCGGCGCGCTGGATCGATAAGGTAGCCAGCGTACAACCTACGTTGAATCTAATTGCTCCAGACATCAAGGCAGAGCATTTAGACCTGCTTCAGCGAGCGTTGCTGGAAGACCTGCAGTTGCTCTGCCTCTATCAGTCGGCGAACAAAAACCGCGTCCATGAGCTGACGCTCAACCCACTGGCATTGGTACAACGCGGGCAAATCACCTATCTGGTGGCCTGCGCCGATACATTTGACGATGTGCGACTTTATGCCGTCCATCGCTTCGAAACAGTCACGATAAAGGGGCAACCTAGCCGGCGTCCTGTGGACTTTGACCTGCCAGATTACATTCAGAGTGGTGCCATGCAGTTTGGTATTTCCCAAGCGATCCAATTGCGTGCCTGGGTCGACCCTGCCCTCTCCAAGCGCCTGCGTGAGACGCCGTTATCAGAGGATATGACTCTGATAGTTGAGCCTGAGGGCGCTCGCTTGTCCGCTACGGTCAACGATAGCTGGGAGTTGAAATGGTGGCTGCTGTCACAGGCCGGTGCCATCCGTGTCGATGAGCCAACGACTTTGCGCCAGGCCTTGATCGACTGTCAGCGCCAAAGTCTGGCCCTGCATGACACTCCGATCTGACCAATATTTCTCCACCTGTCTTAACGAGCCAGCCCTCATGGATTACCAGACCCTTAAGGCGCGTCACCGCCTTGAACGCGACAATCACCACGTCAATCTGACCCTCCGTGTACACCGTTCCTTGAGCTGGTTGCAGCGGGCCGAGCAGGCAGACGACGCCGACGGCCGTTTCGTTTTCTTATGGATTGCCTTCAACGCGGCCTATGCGACTGACATCGACGAGAACTACCGGCTGTCCGAGCAGGAAACCTTCCGCACCTTTCTTCGCAAGCTGTGCGTCTTGGACCACGAGCGGCAGATTGAGAAGTTGGTGTGGTCTGAATTTTCTGGAAGCATTCGCGTGCTGTTGGACAATCAGTACGTTTTTCAGAGTTTCTGGGATTACCAGAATGGCAAGATCACCGAACAGCAATGGACCGACCGCTTTGCTGATGGCCGACGCAGAGCCCAGGCGGCTCTGGCGCAACGGGATACCGCTGAAGTGCTCGCCGTGCTGTTCAATCGAATCTACACCTTGCGCAACCAAATAATGCATGGCGGCGCCACGTGGGACAGCAGCATCAACCGACCCCAGTTGCGTGACTGCAGCAGTCTGCTCGGCAAGCTGGTCCCGTTGATCATCGAGTTGATGCTCAATAATCCCGACACGCTCTGGGGAGATGCCTGCTACCCGGTGATCCAGCTCTGACTTCTGCATCCAGTATCGCAATTGCCACATTCAGCGATTGAGGGGACCAATAGGTTCCCGTTTAACGTGTTTTGCAACAAGGAAATTTGCAATGAACAAGATGTTTGTCAGCCCATGGCTATTGGTTTCTCCCGAAGGCCCAATTACCTGCGCCCTTGATGAGCCGGGCCTGGTCCATATGCGTCAAGGTGATGCCGATGGCGCGTGCGGACCCTATGCACTGATGATGGGCTTAATCACTCTGGGTGCGCTGAAGCGGGATCATATTGCCTACATGGGTGACTGGGATGGGCGCAGTCGCGAAGGCCGATTCCGTAACGCACTACGAGAGCATGGCGCACTGGTTTCCCGCGGCACGACCACCAAGGACCTGATTGGCTTGGCTGGGCATTTTCGTGGTGAAGGAATCCTGCCTGAGCTGATTAATGGCAATAAGAAAGAACTCGTGGAAGCTGTACAGGATGCAATCAAAAGCGACGCTGTCGCCCTGATCTGCGTCAGCTGGTCGAAACTGGAAGGCCACTGGTTGATGGTAGTGGGGCATCAGGGCTATGAGGATAACGGTGTCTACCAACCCACTCACCTGCTGTGCTTGGACCCGCTCAGCGAAGCACCCAAGGCATCACTGTGGAATGCGGTCATCGCCGTTTATGACGAAGAAGGAAAAGCCGTGCGTGGCGGCACCTACTCTTGCGATCATTGGGGCATGGACGGCCAGGTATCACCCTGCAAGCTGGAGCAGTTGTTGACGCTCTGCCTGGAGAGCTAATGCACACTGCCCAAGCCTTTGGCCTCGAGAATCATGCGGTCAAGCAGTGCGAGCATGTCGTCGATATCAATTTCCTGGAACCGGCCATTCGCCTCCTGATCAAGGATCATGGTGGCTAATTCCTCGCTGTACTCGACCACTGCCTCAACTTCAATCTCCGTGGATGATAGGTGATCCGCGTGACTGTCAGTTTCATCGTTACGCATCGCGAACCTCGCACCGAGATGGGACTTCAGTTGAACGGTTGCAACAGCTTGGCCTTGAAGATCTCCAGCCCCGTCGCAGGCCGGACATCCAGGTCGACGTGCTGGCATGAAGGGCAAGCCGAAAACCAATCTTTGCCCTCACGCAGCGCATCGCTGGGTGGCACCGTTGTTTTATGCCAGTGGCATTGAGGGCAAGTGAATGTGAAGGGATGGGGAGGCCAGGGCATGGAGATAACCTGTTAGTCTTAAATTTAATGGAGTAGTGGACGCCGTACTGCGTCAGGCCGAATCACCGGCGCGTTTTTCCAGCTCCTGTTTCATCTCGTTGTATTCACGGAAGAACTCATAGCCCTTTTTTACAACGACGATGACGCCAATAACTGCGAACAGATTTTTCATGCTACGGCCCCATATGGTGACTGATTCAAGCGGTTAGGATCGGTATAAACCATTTGCCCTGCTGATGAGGCGAGCATGAAGGAACACCGCGACAAGACGCGTCGTGATCGGATGATCCTTCGGCGTTTTACTGACTACTGCACCCTGCGCGCACTAATCCTGTAAGAGCCCATTCACCAAGCGATAAGCCTCAGGTAATGCCATCTTCCCGCCTTCCACCGCCTCAATCAGCCGGAGCGCCTTATCTACACTAATGACGTCTTTCTCGATCACCTCTCGAAGTGACGAAATAAATCCGGACTTATCCAAAAGCGTGACAGTTCCCATGCGCTCCTTAGCCTCCAACTCAGTCAAGCGCTCCTGATAAACCAGCAATAACTCCTGCTTGCGACCCTCTGACATCGCACCGCCGCGAATCCAGCGCGAGACTCCGTAGGTTAGAACGCCACCGGCTGCGGCAGCGCCTAGTGCCCAGCCAAGTGGCGTCGCCGCTACGGCAGTGACACCAACCCAACCGGCGGCTGTGGTGAGTACCGGAATACTGGTCGCACCCGCTATACCTGCCAAAGTGCCTGCCGCGGCAGCACCGAGGCCTATACCGAGCGTGCTGATGCCCACGTCCCCCAGGATTCGTACACGATCGTGAGGCGAGCGTTCAATCTCATCGATGACCTTGAGTAGCTGCTTTTTGCTGACCTTCGGTGACCGACTCATGATGTTTTCGCCGAGACAAACTCAGCCATGATGATCTGGAACGTCTCAATGAACAGATCAAAGTACGTCCGGGCCATTTCGATCAGGTGCTGCGGAAGCTCCTCTAGGCTCACCACTTTGCCGTTCCCGTCAGGATGCTTGTCGCGTTGATGACCGGTGGCCGCGACCGTCACGCCAAGCAGTGCCCCCAAGGGCGCCAATAGCGAACCGAGCAACGGCATCGCAGCGATCAGCGAAGCGATAGCGGCACCCAATACGGTGCCAATGGCCAGGTTCTTATGCGCAGTGATGAAGTCGCGCAACTTCATTACGATCAGCTTGCCGATGGAGACAACCTTGTTACCGATGCGCTGAGTCACGTTGACCAGCTCTTTGACTCGTACGGCGATTTCGGGCGACAGACCGCATTCGCGCAACCAGATATAAAGATCGCTGCTGGCCATGGAATCACTTTCAGCTTGCATGAGTGCAAGCTCCAACTCGGCTTGCGCCTTTGTAATTATTGTTGTCATTGCGCTTCCTTTTTGAGCGTTACGTAAGTTTCAGTTCAGTGGCAAAGGAGTTGCGGCCCTAGGAAGCTCCCCTGATTCTGAATCTGAGCGGCCCCTTGCAAAGGGTTTTAACACCGCTTGCAATCCGTTGTGTTCAACGCTCAGCACCGCGACGCCAACCCCATTGGCTTTCTGGTACGTCATCGTCTCCAACAAGGGAGCACCTCCTGCACGAGGCACCAGCAATATTGATAAATCCGGCTTGCGGCCCTTCCAGCGCAAGCAGTCCCGGTACAAATGCGCAGACACCATACCCTCCAGCACCCACTTGCGCTCAACCCGGTACTTGGCGTCCATCACAAGGAACGAGCTCCCCGCCGGGCTTTCCACGGTGACAACAATGTCGGGGTAACGCGCCCCGGAAATGCTGGAAAATCCGTGACTAGCTGGCTGGTCGAACGCTGGGCAGTGTACCTGCAGCCAGACATCGACCTGTGTATCGATACCTCGCCCGGTACAACGTATGTAGTCCAGGCTCGTGCCGGGCCAACGATCACGCCACTGCAGGCCGGGATAGATCGACTTCATCATGGCCACCACCTGGAGGTAGCACCAACGCTCGTATATCTCCCATGTCGGGCTGATCCATAAGCGCTCTCCCTCGCTACTGCCGTCAATACCAGGACGCAACACGTACCATCCATGACGATAGGCCCGAGCGTAAGCAGGATGAGCGGAAACCGCGTTGAGCCCGGCAGCGGAAATTCGAGGCTGGCGCAGAGAGCAGAACGGCTCCCTGCGTTGAATTCTACGAAGGTCACTCTGCAAGCCTTCGAGGAACTCAATCCGCCGTCCAAGCCGAGGAGTCAACGCGGAGCGAGCCCCCGTATCGCCCTCCCCATCAATGATCTTTTGCAAGGCGGCAATGACGTAACGGCTGCGTCGCAGGGTTTCGCCAAGGACAACAGCCAACGCCTGATTGGCCGGATTATCAAGGTCCTCGAACACAGTGGGCACATCAAAGTGCAAAACCTCACCGCTGGTATTGGCCTGTTCGAGGTTATAGAGCAACGCCGTCGCCGCAGGGTCTTGCAAGGCACGACGCAAAGTCTGGCGATCAATACGACGCATTTGGTGCGCTGGCCGTAATGTGCGCTCTCGGTGCAACCGTGTAAGCGGCTTGCGCAAGACCTCGGTAAACGCCGATAGCAACGCCGGACCATAACGTTTCAGCCGTGCATATTGCAGGTGCGGGTTGCTGGTTCGTCCCTCACGACCCACCTCCAATTGGGCGTACTCATTGCCCAACAGCAACCGTGTATCGAAGGCAAGGAGTTCGTCGAGCATCGCGGCAAACGAAGTCTCGCCGAGCTTGTTTTGATCTGGAGCCACATCAAAGTGGTAGGTCGCCAAGACTTTGCCGCCGGTATCAACCAACTCAGCGATGACTTTGCCCGCATAAAAACCCGGCTCCCATCGCCACGCGTCAAATGCCTCATGGCGCGAGGCCTCCAACGGCTCATCATCAACAAACAAGCGCGACTCGGGGACAATCTCGAAATAATAAGTGCCGCGCTCCATGAACCCCGAAGCCAACGCTTCGGGGTTGACCGTGAACGTGCTGCCTTGTTTATCGATGCATCGGATAATCGCCATGTTTCAGCGCCAGAACCGGGCGGAACCCAGAGAGCGCAAATCATCCTGCAATTCGGCGACTTTGGCTGCCGAGTCCGCCAGCCTCATATCCCGCAACAAGGTGCTGGTGTCCGCGAAGGCGGCCTGGACCCGCGGCGTGTCTTCACCGCGAAGTTTGGGCAGGACTTTGGCATAGATGGCTTGATCCAATGCTGTATCGAAGTCAATCACACCACCGCGTTCGGCTTGCTCGATATAGCCGATAACATCATGGATCGTCCGCCAGCCAAAATGCAGGCGTGCCGGGCGCAAGGCCTTGACCAACCCTTTGAGCGTGTCGCGCACTCTAACAACTTGTTCCTCGGCCAACGCGCTGGTTTTCCAGCCAGGGAACGCTTCAACATCGATATCCCAGAACTCGATCACTGCCGCCCGATCGAGCACCTTGTCGCTCAGACCATGTGTCGTTTCATCCATATTGACGGTGCCGATGATCACCAGATTGCTCGGGTACATGATGGTCGCCGGCACACCGCTGATATCATTGTCCTGAGCATGGAGCTCAATGTGATCACCTGTCTCCATGGCAGAAAGCAGCGGCGCCAAATATTGCTCCGGGTGCGACAGGTTCATTTCGTCCAGCACAACCGTGTATGGACGCTCGGAGTCGGCACTGGCTCTCAGCAGGAAATCGACGAATGCCGTGTGTACGTAGCTCTCGCTATTCAATGGATTGACGTAACCCAGCAGGCAAGAGGGATCATGCCAACCAGGCTGCACGGGAACCGTCAGCAGTCCCTCAGCGGGGTGGGTTTGCCCCTCGTGCAACGCAAGCGCGTACCCCCGCGCCAGTACCGTCTTACCGGCACCGCTGAGCCCGGTGAGCACCGCGAAGTGACGGCGCTGATGACTCCACAGTCCGGCATCAAGGCGGGCAACCAGGCTGATCGGAAAGGCGATATCTTCCGGGAAACTACGCAGGATGGTTTCCAGCGAGGGGCGCTCGAATGGCGCTGCCTCTTCACTGGATGGCACTACGCTGGCTGCAACGCTCCCCGCCTCCGGAGCAAGCGATTGGGGTTCCCAGTAGATTTGCGCTGCCCAGGTTTCGCCAAGCTCGGTCAAGTGCTGCAGTTTGTCTGCTCTGGTTTCGACCAGTTGCAGGGCACGCAGCCAAAAGGTCAGGCTGGTCAATGCTCGGTCGCTGGTCCACCCGGGGTTCACCTTTCTCAACGCCTCATTCATCGCACTGACGGACATTGGGCCGCTGCGCAATGCAAAGAGCATATGATCAACACCGAGTACCCGAGTCAGCAGCCAGTCCGATACTTCATCAGGCTCGCCTGTCTCCAGCAGACCCTCACCTCGCGGTGTCAGATGGATCTCCTCGCCTTGAGCCCGCAGCACGCCCCATTCGGCAATGAGTGAGTTGAGTTGCGTTCGGATGCTTGAGGTCGCGTGACTTGGGTTGATCGAGCGCATGTGCTCCACCAGGTCCTCTCGTTTGCACCCCTCTTTGGCGAACTCAATGATCGCCCGGATGGTCGCGATACCACCACCAATGGCTAGCATGCCGCGGCGTCGGCGCTCAGCAGGTAAAGGATTTAGACGCTCCTGGCCCGTGCTGGGGTCAGCGATTTCCGTGGCTTCGGCTTCCTGCTCCTGGACGAATTTCATATAGAGCAGCCAAGGTAGGGTCATACGCTCCAGCGACGGTGTTGATAGCCCTTCTTCCCGATTACCCAAAACATCGTTCAAGCGTTCAAGTACGCCCTGGTGCAGAGAAAGATCACGCTCCGAACCTCCGACGCCTATCAACGACGCCAAAGTACGCAATTTAGGATAGTGAGCGAGTGTGGTCAGTTCTGTTGGGCACAACGCGGCGAAGAGACGATACTTTTTGAGCCGAGGGTTACGCCGCACAGCGGGTGGCGCGACGAGTTGATTCAACTCGCGCCAGCCTTCCTTGAGCACCTGATCATGAAGGTGAGCGTCAACAGTTTTTAGCGATGCCCGAAGATTCCAAAGGCATTCGGCGACTCTAGGATCGGCAATCACCTCTGACACATTGACCGTGCCCATGCCCGTTGTAGTAATAACCTCACTTTCCCACAGCAGCTCTTGAAACGCTGGACTACAAAACTCCTCCTGATCAGCGTCTTGTACCTTACGAAGGAACTCCGACAGCTTTTTCAGCCAGTTCTGATACCAGGGCAGTTCGCGATTGTGAGCCAATACCGCCTCGCAGGCTGCCTTCAGATTTGTGCTGTCCCTCAGATCTACCGCCACCAATCATGCCCCTTATTGTCTTGTTGGGCGACCGCGCCCATATAGCGTCTCTGCTAATTATTTACATGCGGAGTTACACCGCCTCCTAGGAGAATCCAGCCTCTGACACTGGTTCCTGGCCCATCACCTTTCAGGCAAACGATTAACACTAGCCACTAGCCACTGAATACGTGCTCGCGATGCCAGGCCAAGTAGTTCAAATGACGGTCATGAAGGCTACGCAATCGGCATTGCGGGGTAATACCAAGTGCCCGTTGCAGTTCAGCGGTCAAGGTTTGCGCAATAATAATATCGCCCTCGTCGGTGAAGCTGATCAGCCCCTGGTCAAAGGCTTGATCCAGGTTGGGCGTCAGAAGCAGTCCGTTAAAGGGATCGAGGCGCTCCAGATGCGTCGCGTCACGCCAAGGCTTAATGTGAGAAGCACGCAACATGGAAGCAAGCGCTATACCGCTAACGGCGCAACCTTGCCAATGCTTGAGCAGAGCTTGGCGATAAACGCTTTGTCCTACCCGCGCTCGAATAATGGCTTCGCGCTCGGTACTCTCAATTTGCTGCCCAAATGATGATTGCTCGAATATCTCAATCAGGCTGAATTCATCTTCCAATCCTTGATCGATGGCCGTCGATTCGCCGGTAAGCACTGCGAACAGGCTGCGCAAGTCTTCACTATCCGCACAATTGACCGCTATACCGGTATTGCTCGTTGAGTCCAGCGCGCGCGGAAATACTTCCAGGCTGGTGCTTTTATAGTTCTCATTGGGAGCGCCCTGCGTCAATGCCTTGATTTGCTCCCAATGCACTGACTTGCGGTATGCCGGGTGCAAAACCAAAGGTTGGAGTCCCACGGCGCCGATAGCTTTATGCTTGACGAATAGCGGGTACTCAAGCGCAGGATGCTCATAGCCTCTAGCGTAGGCCTTTTCTTTGTACTTCAAGCTGCAACCATGGCCTTCCAGTAGCCTGCAAATTTCCAGCGAATCGAGCATGCGTTCCTCCTGATGTTTACAACGTATCGGCGCCAATCACGAGGACCTTGAATAAAGGCCCTCGTACCTCACACCTAAGGCAGCAAAGCCTGCAGAATCTCCACCTTGCGCTGCAGCTGCTCCACATGAGCCTTCTCTGCCCGCAGCGCCGATTTCAACTCGCGATTCTCTTCGGCGTGCCAGCTCATCCGCTGCTGGCGCTCCTTCGTGGTCGCATGCCAATGCTCGAGCAATCTCCAGGCTTTGTTAGTCTGCAGATACTGCACCAAAAGCATCAGCTGGATCATCAACAGCATCAGCATCGCTACCGACGCCGTCCAATCCCAACCATCCATAAACATGTCCCTCATGTCGTCAACGCCAAACTTGCCAGAGTCACGATATGTAGTGTTGAACGACACGTCTAGAATGTAGACTTATACAGGTAAAGTATTCACTCACATGGAGGCGACATGAAACGCAAGCAAACCATCGAGCAAGTCCGCTGGGACCTCGCCCTTCGCTACCGACTGATCGAAACCGTCGCGTGGTGGGAAGGCCGGCTGACCACGGTGCACTTGACGCAGAGCTTCGGCATCAGCCGTCAGCAAGCATCCAAGGACATCAATACCTACATCACCGAGCATGCGCCTAAAAACCTTACATATGATCGACAGATCAAGGGTTACGTGCCGAGCAAACAGTTCAAGCCACTGTTCATCGATGACAGCGCCAGCGCCTACCTACACCTGCTTTACCAGAACAATGCTCGAGCGCCACACGTCGAGGGGCTGGCGTTGGCCTACGCCCATACCAAAGTACTGGAGGTGCCTGATCGCTCGATCAAGGCCGAGATACTGCGCCCACTGCTCAAGGCTTGCCGGGAGCATCTACGCCTGGACATCGACTACGTTTCGCTCAACAGTCCCGAACCTGAAGGGCGAACCATTGCACCGCATACGCTGGTTTACACAGGCATGCGCTGGCATGTGCGCGCCTACTGCGAAAAAAACCGCGAGTACCGGGACTTTGTACTGAGCCGACTGCGTGGGGTTCCTGAACTGATGGACGGCGAGACCGAGAATGGCCTCTCGGACGACGACCAGTGGAATAGCGAAGTCAACGTCATCATCAAACCCGATGAGCGTCTGACGGTGATGCAAAAAGCGATAATCCAGGAGGATTTCGGGATGGTCGATGGGCGACTGCAGATTCCCTGTCGCCAGGCGTTGGTCAAGTATGTATTGCAGCGCTATCAGATTGATCCAAAGAACATGGACCCGAAACCAGAGGCGCAACAGATCGTGGTGGAGAACCTAAAGGAGTTGAAACCCTGGCTGTATGACTGATACCGGTCCCTTTCGACTGCCCTGTTCGCGACAACCTTGCCGCTGGCACTCGACTCCAAAAAATACCGAGCCCTGACGCAGTGCGACATGATCTGTCGCACGAGTGAATCAAGCTCTGTATCAGACCCCACGAGAGAACGCGATATTGAATAATCTGGAAGCCCTGAAGCTGGTGGAAACCACGTTCACCGAGATACTGAACGCCGACAAAGTGTCCGACCTGAAAAAGATACTGACGTCCGATCCCCTGCTGGAAAGATGGCAGATGGACCGCAACAAGTACCCAGAATTGCAGTTGAAGTTGACGGACCACGACATCAGTTCCCTCATGACTAAGGTTGGCAACGATCTTCGCTTGCATGCGGACCTCAGCGCCAAACTGGAAACTCCTCTGGAAAAGCTGCTCTACGCCCTGGTTTGGAAAAACGGCGACCTGCAAAAGGTGGCGCACATCATCAAAGGTGCAGCCGATGTCAGACCAACATCGCTGACTAACGGCCCAGGCCAGGTATTCAGACAGTTCGGTCGGCACCTGGCTGATCGCTCGGAATCCATTGTCGATCAGCACGTGCTTCGTGCCTTCGAACTCTATGAGCAGATCAACGACCCAGACTTTTCCAAGATCAAGACCATTCGCAAGAAGATCAACTGGGACAAGGATGTCGCCTGCATCGAACGCTACAAACGCTGGCTCTGCGAGCACTTCAAAGAGCGTCAGGATGCCGAACCTGGATTCGTGGTGAACATCGACATGGTGCTCTTCGCGCTCGGTCGAGCGGTAAAGATCACCAGCCAGCGCGGCAACGGTGAAGCAGCGTAATCCCATCGCCATCGAGGACAGCGCCATGAAAACCTACAAAGCCTTCATGCAACGTGTGGTTGCCACCGCCGGCCCCCAAGCCAACTTCACCATCACGGTTCAAGCGGTGACCTCTGCCATGGCAAAGGTCACCGCTGAAGCCCAGTATCCAGGCTACAAATGCCTGAACGCCCCCACTCAGGTGCGTTGAAGTTTTGCCAGCTCATCTTGCAGTTGCAGCGCCAGCCCACTGGTTCGCTGCACATTGCGACTCACCGCCCCTTCAAATACGCCCGGACTGGCTTCAACCAGGCTGAACCAATGCTTGGCACGGGTGATGGCGGTGTACAACAGCTCCTTGGTCAGCACAGGGTTCAGCGAATCGGGCAATACCAGAGCCGTATGGTTGAACTCCGACCCCTGGGACTTGTGCACCGTCATGGCGAAAACGGTCTCAACCTCCACCAGCCGACTCGGCATCACGAAACGTACGCCGCCGCTGCCATCGTTTCGCGGGAAGGCCACACGCAGAACCCGTTCTGCAGAGGGACCCGGTACCCAGAGAGCAATGCCGATGTCACCATTCATCAAGCTCAGGCTGTAATCATTGCGGGTGACAAGTACCGGTCGCCCTTCGTACCAACCCTGGTCCCCCGACAACAACTCACAGCGGCGCAGTTCGGCGGCCACTCGTTGATTCAGTCCCTCGACACCCCAAGGCCCGCGACGCAGCGCACAGAGCAGACGGAACTCATCAAATGCGCCCAATACTTTGCCAGCCCAACCGGCCCAGAGGGAACTATCCCAGGGAGTGTCTTTCGCAGGACGCTGGTCTCGTAGCTGCTCAAGGTAATGGCGATAACCAGGAGCATCACCTTTGCCGTTGATAATCAACTCGGTGAGTGCGGCATCATGCTCGCCTCGCAACTTGAGGTTCAACAGCTGAGGTAATTGCTGATCAAGCAGGCTTCGTGCTTCGGCGGCGTTTTTCTCATTGACCAGCTTGGCCAGACGCCCAATGCCCTGCTGGGCGTCGAAGCGTCGGGAGTAGCGCAGCATGACGGTTTGCTGGGCCAGCGGATCGCCAGCACCGACTGCCGTTTGCAACCCCGGAGCGCTGACCGACTCGCCACTGTGGGCTTCCAGCCAGGCAACTGTTTGCTCACTATAGCCGCCGGCTTCAGCGTTGCGACAAAGGTCGCCCAACACGGAGCCTGCATCCACCGATGCCAGCTGATCCTTGTCACCCAACAGAATCAAGCGCGCCTGCCGAGGCAAGGCATCGAGCAAGCAAGCCATCATTTCCAGGTCAATCATCGACGCTTCATCGACCACCAACACATCCAGTTCCAGAGGTTTATCGCGGTGGTGAATGAAGTTGCGCGAATCCGGTCGACTGCCCAACAGACGGTGCAATGTGGAAACATCCGTCGGGATCGCCTCCTGCACCGCGGCGCTGACAGGCAACTCACGGACGGCTTTGCCGATGGATTCTGACAAGCGTGCAGCGGCCTTGCCGGTGGGTGCGGCGAGACGAATTCGCAGAGGTTTTCCTTCCTCTACGGCGGGGGTTTGCAGCAGCCCCAGCAGACGCACTACCGAGGTGGTCTTGCCTGTGCCCGGACCGCCAGTGATCACACTGAAATTGCCTCGCGCCGCCAGTGCGCAAGCAATTTTTTGCCAGTCGCTGTGGCGTTCATCGTTGACTTTGAAGGTGTCAGGGAACAAGGCGTCGAGCCGACCGGAAAGTTTTTCCGGTGTTACCACGTCCACGCTCAAACGGGCGCTCAGCGCCTGGGCAATGCTGCGCTCATAGTTCCAGTAACGACGCAGGTACAGACGCTGTCCGGTCAACACCAGCGGCCGCTCCGGGAATCGCTGCGGCTCGTCTCGATCCTCCACCATCGTGCTCAAGCACAACGCTCGGCGCCATTGCGCGACATCCAGGCCCAACAACCATTGCGACGGCAATTGACCGCCCTCCTCCCCTTCAGGAGGTAACGACAACACAAAGTCAGGCGCTTGCAGGGTAGCGACCAGATCCAGGCAGGAATGCCCGCGACCCAGTTGATGACTGGTCATTGCGGCGGCCAGCAACACACTGGCCTGGGCCTGAAGATCCTGTTCAAGTATGAAGGTGGCGAATGAGCGATCCAGTGCGCGCAACCAGCCTCGGTTCACCCAATTGTCGAGTTGATGCAGCAGCTCGCTGCTGTCGGCATCGCCAACGAACAACAGCGGGTGATCAACGTTGCTCTGGCTGTTGCTCAGCTGCTTAAGGGTCTGGCTCATGCGCTGGCCTCCGCGTGTTGCCCCATGAAGAGTTGGTCAAGCTGTTCAATCAACTGCCGTGGCGGCCTTTCGAAATGCACGCCATGGGTGGGCGCCTGGTGCCCACGGACGAACAGGTACACCGCCCCGCCCATGTGCTGTTCGTAGTCATACCCCGCAAGGCGCAGCTTGAGCTGGCGATGCAGGGCCAACAGGTACAGGCACAGTTGCAGGTCGTAACGCTTGTCCAGCATCGTCTCGATCATCGCTTCGGCGTCGTAGGCCTGGTCGTTGCTGCCCAGCCAGTTGGATTTGTAGTCCGCCACGTAGTAGCGCCCCTGATGTTCAAACGTAAGGTCGATGAAGCCTTTGAACATGCCGTTCAACTCATTGGGCGCCAGCACAGGGCGCGGTGCACCACCCAATGTATGTTGGCGCACCAGGGCATCAAGACGCTGAACGTTCACGGAGCGGCTGGAAAACCAGAACTCCATCTCTACCTGATAGGTGTTCAGGGTCGAGAGCTTGCATTGGGTACCGTTGAACCGCAGTGGCGCATTCAGGTAGCTGCCCAGCCAGGCGGACAGTGGCTCGATCCAGGTTTCCCAATCGCGCAGGTTGCAGCGTCGGGCAACGGTATTATGCAGGGTGATCGGATCTCCAGCCGCCTTGGCGAAACCTTCGCGGCCGGCCCATTCGAACAACCCGTGCAGAAAGGTGCCCGGTCCTGCACCCCGAGGGAACCCGTGAATCCCGGCCCCTGCAGGCAAGGCCTCTATTTCGCCTTCCTCCTGCAAATTGGCTTCCAGCGCGGTCGCCGGCTCAAGGCTGACACCCGGTTCCGCGCCCATCAACACATTACCGTCGGCAATGGACAACGCCGAGTAACTGGCGATCCACCAGTTCGCCGCGAGCTTGTGCAGCGGGCGCAATGCCGGCCCCACCTGCGGTGGAGTGGGCGCCGTATGCACATCGTCGGACGGCACGGGGGCTGCGCACACGGCAATGTCTGAGCAGCCGCTGGCCAATGCCGCGACCATGTCAGGCAATTGAACGGCGGCGATCGATTTCTCACCCGCCAGCATGTAGCCCAAACCCGCCTTGTGCAGTTCCGTCGATGCACCGCCAGCCTTGAAGCCCTGAGGCGCCACACAGATCCAGGTGGCATAACGCGCTCGGGTCAGGGCGACGTAGAGCAGGCGCATCTCTTCGCCCATGCGCTCATCGTTGGCAATTTCCTGCGCCGGTTTGGCCAAGTCTCCCTTGATCAACTCGATCACCAACCCCTTGTCGTCGTGGAACATGGGGGGTGTGGTGCTTCGACCATCGATGGCTCTGGCGCTACAGGCGAACGGCAGCAGCACCAAGGGGTACTCCAGCCCTTTGGACTTGTGCACGGTGATCACTTTGATCAGGTCCGAATCGCTTTCAAGACGCAGAATTTCTTCTTCACTCTGGCCTTCTACCTGCTCAGCCAAGTGGCGGATCAACGCATGCTCGCCATCGAGTTCGGCAGCACTGCGCTGCAACCATTCGGCCAGGTGCAGCAGGTTGGTCAAGCGACGCTCACCGTGATCCTCCAGAAGCAAACGGGCCGGTACCTTGAACGTGGCCAGCAGCTTGCGCAGCATTGGCAGAACGCCTTGTTGCTGCCACAAGACACGCAAATCCCGGAACAACAGCACCTGTTGCTCCCAGAACATTTCATCCTGGTTCAATTGCTCCAGCGTCTGCCATGACAGCCCGACGCTACGGGTCGCCATCGCCGCTCGCACCAGCCGATCGCTGGTCGGTTGAGCGCATGCCCGCAGGATATACAGCAGGTCTTTGGCCTCCTCGCTTTCGAAAACCGAGTCCCTATCGGAGAGATAAACGCTGGCCAGCTGCCGATGCGCCAGGGCTTTGCGAATGGCTTCAGCCTCCTTGCGGTTGCGTACCAGAATGGCGATATCGGCGGGCCGCAAGGCAACGAGTTCACCTTCGTCATTGCGCAAACCGGATCGCTCGGTTGCAGCGGGATCAAGCCAGGCCTGAATCGCCGATGCCGAGGCTTCAGCGGCTTTGCGCAGGTAGGTGGCATTATTGACCACGCCCTCGGTTTCCAGCTGCCAGAACGTCAAGGCCGGTTGATCCGTACCCTTGATCTGCAACACATCGTCGCGCCCATTGGCCTGCACGGCGTTGAACGGCACCGGGTTGCCATGGTCTTGCGTAGCGAATCGAAACGCGCCCCGAGGCTGGATTTCGGCGTAATGGAAGCAGTGGTTGGCCGCATCGACCATCGCCCTGGTGGAACGATAGTTGGTCCCCAGCGTGTAATGACGGCCAGCCGTGGCCTCTCGCGCCTGCAGATAAGTGAAAATATCCGCGCCACGGAAGGAATAAATAGCCTGTTTCGGGTCGCCGATCATGAACAGGCCGCAGTCATCCAGGTTGTCCGGGATACGGTAAATGGTTTCGAAGATCCGGTATTGAACCGGATCGGTGTCCTGGAATTCATCGATCAAGGCCACCGGATACTGCTGGCGAATGGTCTCGGCCAGACGCGGGCCGGACGGGCCTTGCAAGGCCTGGTCAAGACGATTGAGCAGGTCGTCGAAACCGATTTCGGCACGGAGCAGCTTTTCTTCATCAAAGCGCTCGCGCACCTCATGCAAGGCATGCAGCAACAGTTGAGCGCGGATATCGACTTTAGCGTCGCGTTGTTCGACCCACAGATCGATCGCCTTGAACGCCGGGTGCTCATGCACCACGGCGTTTCCGTTCAGTGTGATGCCTGTCTGACCGAAGGCGTGCACGTTGTGCGGTGCCGGCTGCCCCTTGGACCACTGCGCCAGTTTGTTCAGAAGACCGTTGAAGACGTCATCCTGTTTAATTTTTCGGTAGACGTTGCCGCTCATGTGAGGACGCATGCTGCGCAACAGATCTTCAAGCTCGTCCTGATGTTCAAGCCAAAGCTGGCGAGCATTACGCTCCAGTTCACCGACTGATCCGTACCACTCACCCGGTTCCTGGAGCAATGCCTGCAAAGACCCAGGGGCTTCAAGAGGCTGGGCTTTGTATTGATAAGTCGCGTCCCGGCGGGTCAGCAACGAACCGAGCGCATCCCCCAGCTCCTGGGGGCTTTTGAAACAATCACTGATCGCACGTGCCTGCTCCACAGGCAACGCATAGAAACGCCGACGCCAATAATCCCGGACCACCTCGGCCAGCAACTCGCTCTGGTCGGTTTCCAGCGTCTGGGTGAACAGGCTGCCACTGTCGAAGGCGTGCTCACGCAACATCCGATAACACCAGCCGTGGATGGTCGAGACAGCCGCCTCATCCATCCATTCTCCGGCCAATTGCAAGCGACGAGCGCAGTCAGGCCACTGCTCCGCCGGGTACTCGTCACGCAGTCGCTGCAGCAACTTGTCATGTTTGCGATCCGGTTCCAGAAAGCACTGCGCCGCTTCGGTCAAGCGCGCACGAATACGGTCGCGTAGCTCCTGGGTAGCGGCGTCCGTAAACGTCACCACCAGGATTTGCGGCGGAGTAAGGGCTGCCTTGAACGCGTTTTCGCCGCCATGCCCCAGCACCAGGCGCACATAAAGCAAAGCAATCGTGAAGGTTTTGCCCGTGCCGGCACTGGCCTCGATCAATCGGCTGCCATGCAATGGAAAGTCCAGGGGGTTGAGATTTACCGGGCTCATTGATCGCTCCCTGCGCGGCTGGAAAAAAGATGGTTGAACAGTCCGCCATACAACCGCTTGGACCATGTGACGAAATCACCAGAGGCGCATAACTGGTCGAAGTCAGCGTAGGCGCGGCGCAAGGCGAAGGAATTCTCTGCTTCTCCCTTACGCTTGTAGCCACCCTCGAATGTTTCACGGGCCTTGTCCAAGGCAGAGTCTTTGTCTTTGCCGTCCCCCCCCACCTCCTCATGCCAGGCGAATGCACTTTTACAGGCAACCGGCAGCGGTTCACGCATGCCCGCCACCCAGGCGTCGAGCAGCGATTGCAACTGCGCCTGCGCCTCTTGCACGGACATTTTCCGGAACAGCACATCGCCGTTCAAGCTGACCAGAATCGTGGCGCAGCCCGAACCGCTTAACTGCAACGCCAGATGCCGCACCCAGGGTCGAACCAGGTTGTGCCAGCGCCAACTGTCGTCGTTGCACAGCTTCTTGCTGTCCAGTTGCAAGTACGCCCGCTGACCTTGGGCATTACGGCGAATGCCGCCCAGCCAGTCATTCAATCCCGGTGCCGGTTCGCACGCGGCAATCGTTGCCGCCGTCTGCCCGTCTTCGATTTCAGGCCATGCCTGCAGCTGCGCGTGGTAACGTT
Organism: Pseudomonas extremaustralis; assembly: GCF_900102035.1. NCBI lineage: Bacteria > Pseudomonadati > Pseudomonadota > Gammaproteobacteria > Pseudomonadales > Pseudomonadaceae > Pseudomonas > Pseudomonas extremaustralis. The sequence goes on along the minus strand of NZ_LT629689.1, from coordinate 5,974,043 downwards.
CCAGCATGTCCGGCAGCGGCTCGGCCAATGCCGAGGCGCTCAAGGTTCCGAAGCCGCCCAGCGGCAACTTGCCTTCGCGCTGCAAACGTTGAACGTGGCGATCAAGCTCGGCCACCGCGTTCTCGGGGCGGTAGTCTTCTTCAACCCAACGCTTGAGCGCCTGGCTGAGCCGGTCCTGGTGTTGCCAGTTCTCAAGGCCGTCGAGCTGAAAGGTTTCGTCGTCGCGGCTGGTCAATTCGTCGTTATCGAAATTGACCTTGAGCCGTTGCTGGAAGAATGCCCCGACGGGATCACGGACAAACCCGGCCAGTTGGCGCAGGGTCAACGGCGTGTCCTGAGCGAGCGCAGGCAACAAACCGGCCGATGGTTGCCCGGCCTGTGAGTCATGCACCTCACGCCACTCGTGGGAGTAAGTGAACAACCCGTCGGGCCCGGGCTGATTGGCAAAGTAGGCAGGGCTGAAAGGCTGGAGCGGATGTTCCTGAGTCAATGCATGCAGCAGCGCATCAGGCGTCGCATCGGGTTGCGCCAAACGCCAGCCACTGGCCAGATGATCGCGCAGTTGACCGATCAACACCGAAGGCACGCGCTCGCTGTTATCGCGAATATTGCGGCCCACCCAACTGACGTACAGCTGCTCTCGGGCCGATAACAGCGCCTCAAGCAACAGGTATCGATCATCCTCGCGCCGTGAGCGATCGCCCGGACGGTAATCGTTGCGCATCAGGTCAAAATCAACGGGTGGTTGTTGGCGCGGGTAGTCGCCATCGTTCATGCCCAGCAGGCACACCACCTTGAATGGAATGGCACGCATCGGCATCAGCGTGCAGAAGTTCACCGCGCCGGCAAGAAACCGTTGTGACAAGCCGCCTTCTTCAATGCCGGCCAGCCAGGTTTCATGCATCACACACAACGGCAGCGGTTCGTCGAACTGCGCGGACTCACATGTGCGCAACCAGTCGTCGAGCAACTTCAGCAGTTGGTTGACCAACAACTCTTCGCCATCACCCACCGGGCGGAAGAACACTTTCAGCAGCGATTGCAGACGCTCAACCCAGAGTACCGGTGTGGCTGGCTGTTTCAGGTCTTCGCGGGCAACTTCCAGGTGGTCGAGCAAGGTCAACAGCGGCCCCGCCAATGCGGCTTCCAGTCCCGACACTTCATCGTACGGTTCGATGCCATTCAGCTCAGGCCCCTGGCCGGCAGCGTAGCCCAGCAACATGCGACGCATCCCAAAGCGCCAGGTGTTTTGCTCCAGGCCCGCCGGCATGTCCAGGCTCTCGCGCTGCTGCGCATCGAGGCCCCAGCGCACGCCAGCACCATCAATCCAGCGCTGCAGAATCGGCACATCCGCTTCCTTGATGCCGAAGCGCGCCCGCAGCGCCGGCACATCCAGCAGGTCGAGAATATCGCTGACGGCAAAACGGCTATGGGGCAGCTTGAGCAAGTGTTCGAGGGCGATCAGCAACGGCTTGCGGCCACGCTGCCCCTGGTCGGCCAAGGTAAATGGCAGAAAACGAGGATCATGACGCGGCACCTGACCGAACACGGCCTCGATATGCGGTGCATACGCATTGATGTCCGGCACCATCACAATCACATCGCGCGGGCTTAGCCCAGGATGGGTACTGAAGCGAGCAAGCAACTGATCGTGCAGCACCTCCACTTCGCGCTGGGCACTGTGGACCACGTGAAAGCGCACGGAGCGATCCTGTGCCACGTCGACCGGGGCCCACACTTCGCGAGTTTCAGCCAAAGGACGCAATTCAAGAATGTCGCTTTGCAATTGACCTAGAAGGCTTGAAGGTGGCTCGTCATTGAACAGGTCGATACGCCCGCCGTTTAGGCCCTCGAAAAGGTGTTGATAACTCGCTGGCTCGTCATAGTGGTCGAGCAAATTGATGTAGTCGCGACCTTGCTTACCCCAAGCGGCGAGCAATGGCTGGCCATGTTGGCTCGCCACCATAGAAGCACTTCTGTTTGGCTGACGGCGATAGGCATGGCCCAACAAGTCTTTGTCAGCGACGATATCGCCCCAGTGATGGCGACAAGGGTTGTGCACGCACAGCAACACCTGGCTGTAGCGCGAGAGTATGGCCAAGGCTTCCAAAACCTGTGCCGGCATAGATGAAATGCCAAACACCACCACACGCCGAGGTAAACCATTTGGGGGCTGCCCTGCTTCACGCAGGCGTGCGACAAAACGCTTGTGAACACCGGCACGGCTCTGCTCAAGAGCGCCCGCGCCTACATCCGCCAATACTTCACGCCACAGCTCCGCCTGCCACAGGTTGTCGGGATCCAGCGGTTTCACACCGCCTTTGATGTGCTTTAGCTGATCACGACCGGCCGCCCAGTCCTCCAGCCAATCGGCGCGATAGACCTGATATTGGTCAAACAGGTCCGCCAGACGTTCGGATAGTTGATGGCGCTTGCGCTGATCGTCATCGTCCTGAAGGAAACGCTGCAAGCTGCTGAAATGGGTTTTGTTGAGCAATTGAGGCAGCAAGCGCATCAGACGCCAACTCAGTGCAGTCTTGTCCAGCGGCGAAGACTCGGGGGTTGTCTCGGCCCCCAGGGCAGACCGGTAAGCCTGCCACAGGAAACGCGCAGGAAGTTGTACATCCAACGCTGCTGCGATACCACAGCCACCGTTATCCGGATCTTCAGCCAGCGCCAGCTTCAACCATTGAGCAATGCCGTTGCTGTGCACCAGCACGACTTCGTTTTCCAGAGGGGCCAACGGGTAGCGCTGCATCCAGCTCACCGCTAGTTCACGTAAATCGTCCAAGCGATTGCCGTGAATAATCATGAAGCCGGGCTTCAACGAGTCCGCATCCTGCATAAGCCACCCTCAGATCTGAATACGCAGCTCTGTGGTACAGAGCAGCAAAAGGCCATTACTTTAAAACGATATTGTTACACGCCACCAGCCCGAAGAAGGTCAACACAACCATCTACAGGAGCCGAGCATAGGTTGCCCAATGAGGAGAGCAAATGCTGGGGGTTTGCACAGGTCAACTACTCACGCACATCCCCAACCGTTTCTGCTGAGACGACAGTTAGAAATAAATGAAAAGGCGTAAAAATCTGTGCTGTTTGTTGACAGTCCACGGGGTTCATCACCACTCACTTGAACCTGCCCCCATGAAAATCTACCTAACCTTCATGCAACGGGTGGTTGCTACGCCGGCCCTCTCGCCAACTTCACCAATACCGTACAAGCAGCTCACCCATGGCTGGCCAAGGTCACTGCCGAAGCGCAGTATCCCGGTTATAAGCGCTTCAACGCCCCACTCAGGTTCGCTGATGATTTTTTAGCTCAGCCTGCAATTGCAGCGCCAGCCCGCCGGTACGCTGCACTTTGTGACTCACGGCACCTTCCATTCGCCTGGCCTCGACCTGGCTGAACCAGCCCTTGGTTCGTATAATTACGGTGTATAAAAGCTACTTGGGCAGCGCGGGATTCAGCGCAGGCAATACCAACGCTATATGGCTGAATTTCGAGCATTGATACTTGTGCACCGTCATCGCAACTTGCAGACAGGTTGTCGCGTGAACCAAATTCTTCATCGGCATGGGCGATTCGACTTAGAAAAAACCAAATCACTTGCTCCAAGACAGTTTATTCGAGACGAGACGCTCCCTAATTCGATCTGAATTCAGTTCAAGAAAATTTCAAACCTATATCACCTCGATGAACACCCTACCGTATTGACTGCGGCAGGGAATTTGGCGTGCCTGCTTTTGGCTCAGCACGCTCATCATTGGAGGATTCGCGTATGTATGCCCCCTGTCCTAGCTGCAACTCTGGACGTGTCGTCACGAAAAATATCGGTAAACAAACGGGTGGATTAATTGGGGTCGCCGGCGGTGCCGCCAGTGGAGCCGCCGGCGCCTTGTCGGCGGCGGAAGCCGGTGCGGTAATCGGTGTTGTCGGTGGGCCGGTCGGGATCACTATTGGCAGTATTGCCGGAGCGATTTTGGGTGGTCTGGTCGGCGGGGTCGCCGGTGGGATTGCCGGCGCCACGCTGGGTGAACAAATGGATGACAAGGTACTGAACAACTTCCAGTGCCTAGAGTGCGGTTACAGCTTCAGCGTCAACCGTTAAGTCGTTGTGAACAGGCGTCGTGCCTCACTGAAAAGGCGCCGTCTCCCCTTTATTCGCAAGGAAACACTCCCATGGCACACCTGATCGAACAAATGGCTTACGTCGGCGCTACTCCCTGGCATGGTCTGGGCAGTCGCCTTTCCGAGAAGCAACCGCTGGAAATCTGGCAACGCGAAGCCGGCATGGATTGGAAGATTCAAGAAAGCCCAGTTCACTTCAAGGCTGACAGCATCGGCCCATTGGGAACTATCCACTCGTTCCCGGAACAAAAAGTGCTTTACCGCTCCGATACCAAGGCACCGCTCTCCGTCGTGTCCAACCGGTACCAAATCGTACAACCGCGTGAGGTCCTGGAGTTCTACCGAGATCTGACTGAAGTATCCGGCTACGAGCTGGAAACGGCGGGCGTGCTGAAAGGTGGCCGTAAGTTTTGGGCGTTGGCACGTACCGGACAAACGGCAGAATTGGAAGGCTATGACCGGGTCAACGGCTACCTATTATTGGCCACCTCCTGCGATGGAACCCTAGCCACCACAGCGACGCCAACCACGGTTCGGGTGGTCTGTAACAACACCCTGACCATCGCTCTTGATGGTACGACCCGTGCGATCAAAGTGCCTCATAACACCCGCTTTGATCCGCAAGTGGTGAAAAAGCAGCTGGGCATCGCCGTTTCGCAATGGGATGAGTTTATGTACCGGATGCGGAATTTGGCTGAACGCAAAGTGCAGTGGCATGAGGCAATGGGTTTCTTCATGAACGTGCTGTGTGACGTCTCCCCACACAGCACGTTACCGGAAGTACTCCCCAATGAACGGGCGCTGCGTAAAGTCCAAGAACTGTATGAAGGCCAAGGTCGCGGCGCAACGCTGGAATCATCTCGCGGAACGGCCTGGGGCTTGCTCAACGCCGTCACCGAGTACGTCGACCATGAACGACGGGCTCGGAGTAATGAGTACCGCATGGACTCGGCCTGGTTCGGCCAAGGGGCTGTGATCAAACAACGTGCCCTGAGCGCAGCCCTTCAGCTCGCTGCCTAGGGGGTTACTCGCGGTTACTTTCGGCTCGTACGTCTCGTTCCTCTCACCTATTAGAACGCCTGATCAGCTTGCTGCTGGTCAGGCGTTTTTTATGCATTAGGAAATACTCATGACCTCTCAAACACTACCAAAAACCATCGTAAAAACCCGGCCAGCGTTACGCCTGGTTGGCACCAAACAACTGCCGCGTGAAGATTGGCTGGCGGTACGTAAAGGCGGCATCGGCAGCTCGGATGCAGCCGCCGCTGTCGGCCTCAACCCTTATAAGTCCCAGTTGGAGCTGTGGCTGGAAAAAACCGGACGCGATGCCTCCTTGCCCAAGATCGATCCTCAGGACGAGGAGAGTCCGGCGTACTGGGGCAACGTCCTCGAACCCATCGTCGCCTGGCATTACAGCAAGCGCAGTAGCAATCGAGTGCGGCGAATCAATGCCGTGTTGCAGCATCCCGATCCAAAACTGCCCTGGATGCTGGCCAACATCGACCGCGAGGTGATCGGTGCCGACGATGTACAGATCCTTGAATGCAAAACCGCCGGCATCAACGGTGCTCGCCTATGGAAGGAGGGTGTGCCCGAATATGTGCAGTTGCAGGTCATGCATCAGTTAGCCGTAACTGGCAAACAGGCGGCGGATGTCGCAGTACTGCTAGGTGGCCAGCACCTGGAGATTCACCGCATCGAACGGGACGAGTCGATGATTGCTCGGCTGATTGATCTGGAGCGGCTGTTTTGGGATTACGTGGTCAGCGATACCCCACCACCGGCCGATGGTACGGTCTCCGCCGAGGCGGCATTGCGCTGCCTCTACCCCGAGGACAATGGCCAGACCCTAGACTTCAGCCAGCACACAGCGCTGTCCACCACCTACTTGGAGCTCAAGGCTGTCCGCCAGAGCATTGCCCTGCAGGGGACGCGTGAGGCCCAGCTCAAACAAGTCCTGCAGCAGGCCATGGGTGCAGCCACCCGTGCGGAGTTTGCCGAGGGCTGCATCAGCTGGAAAAAGTCCAAGGACAGCATTGGTCTGGATGTCGAACAGATGCTCAAGGACAAACCTTACCTGCAGGCCCGCTACAGCAAGACCCGCGAAGGAAGTCGCCGTTTTCTGATTGCCTGAAGCCCCCCCTCACTCAAGCCACCCGGACCGTTCACGTCCCGGTGGCTTTTTTATTTTCAGATGCAGGAGAACCATCATGCTCAAAGGTTTAGCCATCACCCCGCCCGTGCTCGGGCGCATTTCCATCGGCAAGGTCGTCGAGAAAAACGGCAAGCGCCTGCCGGAGAAAGACGATCAGTTCACCCTCACCTCCCAGGTACAAAGCCGCGACGGCTGGTTGCTGCACCCGCTCAATGAGGAATTACGCAACGGCCAGGACGGCAAGCTGCGCAGCATTCCGATCCGTTTACTGTTCAACGAGCCGGCTCTAAATTTTCGTGCGGACTACAGCTTGTTCGACCGTAATACCGGCCGGCCGCTGTGCGTCGGCAATGGAGACACCTGTAAGCGCCAATGTGAGGACGGGATCAAGACCCTGCCCTGCCCTTCGCCCGATGGCTGTTCACTGGCTCAAGGCCATGCCTGCAAGCCCTATGGTCGGCTGAACGTGGTGATTGGCGATGATGATCCACTGGGCAGTTTTGTCTTCCGTACCACCGGGTTCAACAGCATCCGCACCCTGGCGGCACGCTTGCAGTACTTCCAAGCCATCTCCGGCAATCGCCTGGCCTGTCTGCCGCTGGAGTTACGCCTACGCGGTAAGTCCACTCGGCAGAGCCATGGCACACCAATTTTCTACGTCGATATCACGCTACGCAGTGGTATGAGCATGGAAGACGCCTTACAGGAAGCCAAGCGCCTGGATGCAACCCGACAAGCCTCGGGATTTGACCAGAGTGCCTTGGATCACGCGGCCCGGCAGGGCTTTAACAATGGGGCCTTTGAAGACAGCGAGGAGAACACCGGTGCCATCGTCGAGGAGTTCTTCCCCGCCATTGTAAATCAGCCCATCCATGTAGAGCCCCAAACCCAACTAGCAACGCCAGCCAAATGCTCACTCGCCCAAAAGCTTGAGTCGCAAGTCACCCGGCACAACAGCAAGCCCAGCGCTCAGTAACCAGGTTACTCAATCCCCCTTCATTTTCACGCATTCGTACAGGAATATCCGCATGAAATATCACAAGCTCATAGCCGGTGAAACCACCGGTACCTATGTCATGGAATCACCGGTCACTGAGGCGGACATCCTACAGATGGCGCAACAACTGGCGATGAGTCGCCTGGCTAAAGGTCGGGCACTAACTGAACCGAAGCAGGTCTTCAGCCACCTGCAAACACTGCTGCAGTACTACGAGTACGAAATCTTTGCATTACTGCTGCTCGATACCAAACACCGGGTTATTGGCTTTAGGGAGCTGTTCCGAGGCACGCTGGATGGAGCCAACGTGTACCCACGGGAAGTGGTCAAGATAGCCCTAGAGCATAATGCGGCAGCCGTGATTTTGGTCCACAACCATCCTTCCGGTGACCCAGAACCCAGCCAAGCCGATCGCACGCTAACCACGACCCTCAAGCACGCGCTGAACTTGGTTGGTACCCGAATATTGGATCATGTGGTTGTAGGTCATGAAGGCTGCGTGTCGTTGGCTGAACGAGGTTACCTGTAACTTTTAGACTCACACCATCCGATAGACTGCCCTTGGTTAATGCCAGGGCAGTCATCCCCATCCCAGCCAATTTTTTTTTGCATTAAGCGCTATTACTCAGCGTCGGTTGCTACCGACACCATCACCAATGGCCCCGGTGTTTGACGTCCACAGATAACTGGTTCTGTGATGGCTTGAGCAGCCTCACTCTTTCCAAACCTCAGCAGCCAGCGGCAACTCATTCAGCTCGGCGCGGGCCTCGCGCCAGGTTGGAAAATGCTCCCCGAGGATGGAGATAAAGCGCTCATTGTGGGTGGGTTCGAGCAGGTGAACCATCTCGTGAACGATCACGTACTCAAGCAGGTCTTTCGGCTTCTTCACCAGCTCGGTGTTCAGTCGAATGTTCCCTGCTTGATGGTTACAGCTGCCCCATTTGGTTTTCATCCGCTGCAGGTAATAACCAGCCACCCTCACCTTCAGCTTGCGTTCCCACTTCTTGATCAACATGGGCACCACCGCGTGCAGTTGCAACTTCTGCCATTCGTGCATCACTTCGGCGCGCTTATGCGCATCGCTACCGGGGCGAACAGTTAAGATGAGGCGTTTGTGGTCGAGTACCACTGAAGGCTTGGCGTCCTGATGGTTAACCACCATCAGGTAGCGTCGACCCCAGATATAGTGGCTTTCTCTTTCCACAAACTCACGCGGCGCCTCACGCGCCTGCGCTTCCAGTTTGCTCTGCTGCTCGCGAATCCAGCCCAGCCGGGAAATAGCATAAGCCCGAGCGACTTCAAGCCGTGTGCTTGTTGGGGCGACTAACGTTACCCGCCCCTCGGGCGGGTGCACGCTCAGGTGGACATTCTTGATGTCTTTCCTGGTCACTGAAATTGAAATGTCGCCCAGCTCAATAATCTCGTTCATCAATATCCCTGTTGGTTCTTGATGATCTCGAATATTGCCGAAGTCGCTACACGGTCACGCCCCATCAGAGGGAACAGCGCATTCAGAACCTGCGCTTCCCGCGCTGGGTCTCCTCGCCAGGATGAAGGAGCCGAGCCGCGCATGGCCAGATCAATATCCAAAGCCAGCTTCACCTTTGCCTCTTCATCTATCGGGCACTGGAAAGTGGTCGTTGCAATGCTGTCCAGGTTGTTGAACAACACGATGGCTTCCCGATGTCCGTTCAATGCTGCTGGAGAGCTTCCTGGTCCCTTCTGCGCCAGCTGTTTGACCAGCGCCTCGGCCTTGCGCAAAAACTCCTCGTAAGCGGCTGCATCTTCACGACTCTGCTTGATCAGGTCCTCAAGCAACCTCGACATACCCTCGTAGAACTTCGGGTCTGTCAGTTGTTCACGAATGATGGTCTTGCGCACGTTGTTGATAATGCCTTCGGCAATCGCCCCCTTGGAGAGGTTGCCTTTGGCGTTGAGCTTTTTGGCGATGGCATCGTGAACGCCAGTCTGAACGATCAGTTCAACCAGCGAGAAATTATCGACCGTGCTCATCGGGTCGGCGTGGTCTGCCTGAATATAAGTATTGAGCAGATGTCGCATGTCCGCTTCGAATGGCTTGATATCCAACTCTTCACCGGAGTGTTTCTTGATCGCCTCACGCACGTCTGCATAGAACTGCACCTCGGTTTGCAGCCTCCCCGCTTCAGCAGCCGAGTATCCGGCTTCGGTAAGGTTCTGCGCCAAGTCGGCAAACGCCCGCACAAATGAAGCCACCGCTTTATAGAAAGACACCCGCAATGCTTCGGTCTCATCCAGCCCATTAGCGTTAGCGGCAGCCCCACAGAAGTAATGGATAAACTGCTCGACCTCCCGTGGCGGCGCCACGGGGTCGCACAAGTAACTCAATGCCTCTCGGGCCGCGTCCAGTTGCTTTTTCCCTTCGACCAGCCAGTTCTTCAGCTGAACGTTGTTATTGCCCCCGCTACCTGCGTCGACATCTAACTCGTCAGAGGTGTACACCGAAATGGCATCTTGCACGTCGCCAAACAGCTCTTTGAAGTCGACGATATAGCCAAAGTCCTTATCATCGCCGTCGAGTCGGTTGGTGCGGCAAATGGCCTGGAACAGGTTATGGTCCCGCAGCTCGTTATCCAGATAGATGTAAGAGCAACTGGGTGCATCGAAGCCAGTCAGCAGCTTGCTGACCACGATGAGCAGCTTCAGGTTGGCCGGTTCCTCAATGAAGAGACGCTTGGTCTCTTCTTCATAAGCGGTGGTGGTCTGGCCCGGTTTCAGCACGTCCTGCGTGTAGGTATCAAACTTATAGCGCTCATCGCTTTGTGCCGGCTCGCGAGAAATTGCACTGGGGTTCGGCTCATAGGACGTGATGATGCCGCAGTAAGGGCCGAACGAGGTGGTCTTAAACAAGCGGAAGTAGTCACAAGCGTCGTAAATGCTGGCTGCCACCAAAATGGCCGTACCCCGATCGCTGTTCAGGCGCGGCTTCAGGCTGAAGTCCTCAATGATGCTGGCGATAATGCGCCGCTTGCGCTCGCCGGCGCTCATAAGCGCTTCCATGGTTGCCCAGCGCTTACGCAAGATCGATTTTTGATAGTTGTTCAATACCTTGGTTTTCTGCTCGAACCAGGCATCGATAGCTTTTTGCGAAGTCAAACGCTGTGGTACGTCGCGCGCTTCATACTTAAGGTCCAACACGACCTTATCCGCAACGGCTTCATGGAATTTGTAGGTATGGATGTAAGTGCCGAACACATCGCGTGTAGTTTGTTTGTCCTTGCGCAGCAGCGGTGTACCGGTAAAGCCAATAAACAGGGCATTGGCCAGCCACTGCTTCATTTGCTTATTCATATCACCGCCTTGGGTGCGGTGGCATTCATCCACGAATACATAGAAGCGCCCATGCATGGGCGGCGGCGGAACACTCAGATCTGGCTCAAACTTGTGCAGCAGCGCACAGAGCAGTCGCGGCGAGGGAGCGGAAAGCTTCTGCACAAGATCGGCACGGGAGACAATGCGTGGAGAGGGCGAGTCGTTACCGATTACCCCGGCATTACGCATCACCCCGGATATTTGCTTGTCCAGCTCATCGCGATCGGTGATGACCAGAATGCGCGCCTCAGGGTCATGCTCCAGCAACCACTTGGCGATCAGCACCATCAGAATGCTCTTGCCACTGCCCTGGGTATGCCAGATAACCCCACCCTCTTTACGACGAACCCGCTCTTGCGCGGCCTTCACTGCGGCGTATTGATGAGGGCGCGGCACCTTTTTGATGCCTGCATCGAAGATGATGAAGTTGCGAATCAGATCGAGTAAACGAGACTTCTCGCACATCTGCGCCAGTGGGTCGTCCAGCAAGTAACCAGACAGTGGCACTTCTGCACCCGGTGGCACTTGGTAGCGAGCAGGCATCTCCTGGAGGGTATTGAGTTCTTCAGGCACAGCGTTCAGGGAAGACGCCTTCCACTCGACAAAAAACTCGGCGCGGGTAGTCGCGGTGCCGTAGCGCAAGCCCTGAGAGTCACTGCCAGCGAAGACCAACTGCACTGTACTGAAGAAGCCCTTGTTGAAGATTTCCTCCTGGTTGGTGATCAGCTGGTTAATACCATCGGCCACCTCAACCGAACTGCGCTTGAGCTCGATCACGCCGATGGCGATACCGTTCAGATAAATCACCAAATCAGGGCGGCGCTCAAAGCCACCGCGCAAGGTCACTTCTTCGGCAATGGAGAAGTCATTGCGTTCAGGGTGCTCCCAATCAACCAGATGCACCGTTTCGTGGGCCTGCCCAACGGCTACCTGTACCTGCACGCCGTAACGCAGCAGCTGGTAGGTACGCAAATTCGCCTGATACAGGGTGATGCCCGTGGAATCAGCCGCAGTCATCAGCTTTTGCAACGCTGCTGATATTTGCGCATCGGAGTAGCCCCGCTGCTTCAGGTTTGCCTGCAGCAGCTCGACTTCAATGTTGCGATTTTGCCCACGCTTGCTCCACTCACCCTGGTAGTTGTAGCCAAGACAATCAGGCCGCGACGTGTCCGTAAACAAGGCCACAATACGATTCTGGGTGCGACGTTCGGAGCGAGGTTGTTGAATCATCAGGTGCATCCTGCAGGGTTTACTCGGATTCGTGTTTGCTGACTAGACTGTTGAGCAACACGTTATTCATTTGTTCGGAATGGGCGCGTATGGCGTCGGCATCCCAGGATTCTGTTTCCATCATCAGATACTGTTTAACGCTATCGATGGTGTTGTTTTTATAAAACTCTTTCTTGGCCGAAGGCATGAAATTGCTCAAGCGAGAGTTCTTGCTGTGGCTGATCAGGCACAGATTGCCGAACGAGTTAAGCGTGTCAGCATCCAACTGAACTTGTCCGTCTAGCGGATGCTGCGGGTAGTAATGCTCAACCGAACTACGGAAGGTGAATTCGTAGGATTTAACCGACTCCTTTGCCCTGTGTTCAAGCCAAAGCAAGTAGTCCAGAAAGTTGAACACCAGGTTGTTTTCGATGTTGCCGAACGTCAGCCGTGGCTCAATCGTCTCTGCCGCAATACTTTCGCGGCGCGTCTGACAGGCGCCCCGGTTGGTATAGATCATCGCAAAGTAATCCAGGCCTACGTCTGGAGCCAGAAAGCGATCAAAGACAAACGCCTTGGCGACCGACTCCATGTGCTGCAGATAAGCCTGAGCCTCAATCTGTTCAACATAAAACAGGTGAAACAGCGCCGCATTCAGCCAGTGCTTGTAAACCAGCGTTGGTGTGGAAACATGAAACGCTGACAGCAGCATCAGGATGCGGCGGTTGATGTCCTCGTTGCCGTCCTCCTCGCCGAAGGTATTCACATAACTCCCGCGACCCGCCCGGCTACGTTCTCCGCCGTCATTCCATTTGAAGCGTTTGAGGCTCCAGCCATCTGCGCCCTTGATGAACTCACGCTTGATAACATACTGGTCAAACAGATACTTGCAGCGCAGCAGGCTAAAGGTAAAACGCTTCACCGCGGCTACAGGATCTGGCTGCTTGAGCACATACGCTTCAAAGGTATCGAGCAGACGTTTGTCATCCAATGGGATGTCAGCTTTCGTATCGACACGCAGTACATGCAACAGGAAGTTCGGGAAGTTGATAACCGTGTTGAAACGCTCTGGCGCATCCTCACTTGACTCATCCTGCTTCGCAGCAACTGGTGCCTTAGCAATGATCTGATCAAGCGTTAAGCGGGTTTCCTGCTTGGCGGCTACCTCTTGCGAACTGTGCAGCGCTGCCCGCAGCGAATCAAAGTCAGCAAGCTCAAACTGTCCCCAGTCCTTGTCGCCAAAAATGCTGCCACGTTGGCCAGGCGTGAAGCCCATTTGCACATAGCGCTCCATGTTCGCGCAGGCTTCCCAAACGGCATGCAGGCAGTTCTGGCTCTGCTCGCAGCCCTGCAACTTCTCCATCATCCGCGCCTTGAGCACTTCGTGCTTTTCCAGCTGCTCACCACGGTTATTCATAATCTCGAAGTAATGGTTCAGGTCCGTATCGGTCGGTACCTTCACCCGCATGATTTGCACGTAGCGGAACAGGTAGTCGGCAAACTGCTGAGGCGAAACGTCGTTCTCTTTCAGCTTCTGTGGCAAGACTTTCTGGATAAGGCGGTAGCCATTGAGGATGCCGGTATTGATCTGCTTCTTAGTCAAAACCTCTGCAGGATCGTCGTTGAATTTCTTTTCGAAGATGGCCGCAAAGGTTGCACGCGAACGCTCGCGGCTATCGAAGTGGATACTCAGGTTTGTATACCAGGCAAGCTCGACAGCCCTGGTGTTTTTCAAATACGACGTCAGCAACGATAGGGTCGTCAGCCGCTGTTGGCCGTCAATGGTTTCAAACACCGGTGTTTTGCTATCCGGGCGTTCATACACCACCAAGGTGCCAATGTAGTAATTGCGCGCTTGATCGCCATCCTCCGGCAGGTAGTCGATCACGTCCTGAATCAGCTGCATGATTTCGCCCTCCTCCCAGGCGTAATTGCGCTGATACATCGGGATGACGTACTCATCCCGACCGCTGAGCAGCGCCTTGATGGACAGCTGACTGATTTCGCTACTCATAATATTTCATCGCCTTGAACAGAGTTTCGATCTCACCGGTTCTGGTTGACTTCTGGCCGCTCAATACCGGCAGGGTGCAGTTAATAAAGTCCGCAGGACGTGTGGCGTCCTTGATCAATCGGAACAGATTGTTCTCCAACACGTGGTTATCCATGCTGGCCAGCTGCACCACCTGCATCTTCAAGCGCAGGCTGTAGGCCCAGATGAAAATCTTCTCGATGGCGCGGGAGATATCCGCGTGACCGAACTTGTCGATGTAGTAAATCAACAGGCAATCAAACATCGCCCGCACATAACAATCGCCGGTGCGGGTTCTTGCCGGGTAGCTATTGAGGGTATCCATGATGGTTTTCGCATAGCCATCGAGCCCTTCAGCACCCACCAGTTCATGCCCGTTCCAGGACTCGGCGCTGATCCGCGCCACTTTGCCCTGATAGTGGCTGATCAACTCAAAGAAGCGCCGGCCATTGATGATGATCTGATCCAGGTGAAAGGGAAAACCAAGCTCGCGCGAGTCGATCTTGCGCTCGTACTGCCCATTGTAGTTATCGACAAAATGGTGGGCGATACGCAGCTGCTCCACATAGGGATAGCTGGTCACCGTATCGATATTCACGCCCTTGAATAAGTCACCGTCATCCTTGCTGAAGTAACGCGCCGAAACCCCTTTCGACCAATTTCGGATGCGGTACAGGTACTGCGAAAACAGCGTGGCCAACTCATCGGTATCACTGTTTTCCCAGCGCGCCACCGTGGCCGCCTTCAGCTGCTCGTCACGCGGGCTGAACTCACGCAGATGGTAAGCCTTGAGCAGATCATGGGGCTCCAGATCCCGGCCCCGCGCATTCTGCGAGTCGAAGAACTGGAAGGCTTCCGACACATCGTTAAGCGCCACGGCAACGACCTGGCACTTGTTCAGGAAGAAATCGATATGCGCCTCGGTAAAGTCCGCACGGGAAACGATGCGGGCCACCTCAAGGTAATTGCTGTGGATGTTCTTCTGCGAGATCTCACTGGTAAAACCGGGGTTCACCATCGCTTGCTCAAGCTTGAGCAGGCGCTCTCGCAAGTCTTTGCGTTTGAGCTTCTCTTCGTTGTTTCGCTGGATCAGCGCACGAGCTGCCAGCAGCAGGCTAATGGTCCGCTGCTGGCCATCGACGATGTTCCTAGTGCCACCTTCGTGGTGAAACACGACAGTGCCCAAGCGATAGGCCGACTTGTCCTTATGGATGGCAATATCGGAGAACAGTTGGTTGATGTTCTTGCCGGTCCACTTATAGGGGCGCTGGTACTGGGGAATATCCAGCGCAGAATCCATAAGCAGTTCGAAAACGCTGATGATCTTGCTGGATAGTTCGGTAGCCTGCTGCGTTTGAATCGCCTCCATGCTCAGGTTTGTCATACCAAACGCGTCCTTCCGGTCAGCAGCTCCTGCATCATGCCTTGCTTGAGGACGCGGGTTTTGGCCAGGCGCTGTTCCAGTGCGGCCAGCTCGTCGTCCATATCGGTCAGTACGGCGGCGATGGCCGTCTGCTCGAGCAGATCAGAGGGCAGCTGCAACTCGATTTTATTCATTTCCGATTTGTTGAGCTTTGCCCGCGTCCCGCTCGCCAAGTATGGAAGAATATTTTTGTGTACCAGCGAGTAAAAGATAAATCCTTGGTCAACACCGGGTTTCGCTTTCAAAATGTGCGCGTGGTTGTTGACCCAACACTTTCCCCTCATGCGGTAAGCAATTGGCCGAGTTTTGTATTCGTCAAAATAGCCGCCATCCTCCGCCATCAAGATGATGTCATCATCAATTACGAAACCATCAACAAAGTCCAATACACCGTTAGCCCCACAATATGGGTAGTCGCCCTGCATCTTCCCTCGTTGTGCTTCGTTCAGCGGGACACGCATGTTGTCGAGGCAGTCGGTGATCTCTGCAAGCACCTTCACCTCCCGCTCACCATGAAAGCCGGGGAGGCGGGCTTGACCGGTCAGGAGTTGTTGCATGGTGGCCTGTTTGAGGTCGCGCTTTTTGGCGATAAGCCGCTCCAGCGCATTCAACAAAGCATCCATGTCCCCCAACGCCGTCGCGATGGCACGTTGCTCCAGATGATTAGAGGGAACCGGAATGGGGAATTTTTCCATTTCCCATTTTTGGGTGTGAACTAGTGCCGACGCGCCATGCGCCCTGTCTTCAATGAAGCGAGTGAGTTGTCGCAAAGCATGTAGGAGGTAGCCAGCGTCAGCTGCGGAGTCGTTTGTGACGACCTTCCAGGTATGGTAATTCAAAAGTGCACGGCTACCACTCCACACATGCGGTCCAAATGACGTCCCCCTACTACCCGACCAAGCAAATAATAACTGTCCGGGCTCGATAAGAATTTTCGAGTTGTATTGTCCAGAGTAAAAATTGAATTCGTCGGAACCATTGAGATTTTGGATCCGTATGATAGGGAGACCGGTAGTTTGCCACTCGTGTGGTTTAAATCCTCGACCGTTTACCAATGTGCACACGTCGCGAATGTTCCTTGCTTCCCACTCCTCTGGAATAACACCCACATCCGTTTGTTTATAACCTGACTTCACTGCCATACCGCCCCCATCTTTCTCAGATGTTCGTCCACACGACTTGCGAGTGCAGCGACTTCATCGATGAGCTGAGGCAGCGGGGTGGTGTAGCGTTCACTCAGTTCACGAATGCGCCCGGTCAGAGTTTGGGAAATGCGATCCAGTTCGCCTTGTACTGCGACAGCTAGGGTAGACAGCCATTTATCGTCCACCACCAGGGTTTTGATCTCGTCCTCGCTAAGCTGCGGGTATTTAGCATGGATCTTGTCGTCGAGGTCTTCCTCAGCCTTTTTGAGCTTGGCCTTGAGGGTGCTTTGCTGATCGATCAACGCGTCGTATTCGGCCAATACCCTGAGTTCATCCTCATAATCCGCATCCAGGCCAATCTCGCGTTGACGCGCCTTGATCGCTTTGGCGGCGATCTTCTGCTTGTCACCCTCTCCTTCAATCACCTCACTGAGCGAGCCATCCTCACCACTGTGCTCTTCGAGCATTTCACTCATGCTTTGCTCAACACTGGCAAGCCGGGTTTCAAGCTCTTCGATGGCGTTGCGCTCGACCATGAAATAGCGGGCAATCAGAATCTCGACCGGAATCAGGTCGGACTTGAAGCGACGCTTGCCTTGGCAGTAGTCATGCTTTTCGGCCCAGCCCAGCTTGTTGTTCTTATCCTTGACCTTGAGGATTTCGCGCGCTTTAGCGGCGGCTTTCCAGCCGTCGGCGCTGATCAGGTAGCAGTCGTCCTGCATGGTCTCGGCCCAATAGTTCATCAGATGCTGATAAATGTCGTAATGGTCGAGCAAAGGGGCTTTGGCGAAGGCACTGAGCAGGTCCTCGGACAGTGCAGCAATCAGCTCCTTGGGGTGGCTGTTGGCTGCAAAGCTTTTCAACTGAGGGACGCTGTCCGCCAGCCAGTGATTGAACAGCTTATCCACACCAGCCTTGAAGGCCGTGAACTGCGGATGACCGAAAATGACCGGTTTCACCTCAGGGCTGACAAGCTCAAAATAACCAGGGTGACTGGCAGCCTTGAACAACGCCGCGCGCAGTGCAGGCATCACCTGCCAGTAGCTGTCAAAGGCATCGATATCACGCTCGGGAATGCCACCGCGCAAATGGCCGTCGATATCCTGAATGTCCTCCGGCTCGGTACTGTCGATATAGCGTGGCAAGTTCAGGTTGAAGCCGTTCCTCGGATCGCTGATCTCGTCGAAAGAGACCATTCGTGCGTAACGCGGCACATCTGCCATTCGGCTGAAGGCGTCGACGATCTTGTGCACGTCCTGATCACGCAAGCTGTTCTTCGGACCGTCCTTGATAAAACCCTTGGCGGCATCGATCATGAAAATGCCTTTGCGGGCACTGGCGTTTTCCTTGTCCAGCACTAGAATGCAGGCGGGAATACCGGTGCCATAAAACAGGTTAGCCGGCAGGCCGATAATGGCTTTGAGGTAACCAGAGCGCACCAACTGCTCACGGATCACCGCCTCGGCGTTGCCGCGAAACAATACGCCATGGGGCAGAATGCAGGCACCTTTACCGGTACTTTTCAGCGAACGGATGATGTGCAGCAAGAAGGCATAGTCACCCTGTTTGGCCGGCGGCTCGCCCCAGGCAAAGCGCTGGTACGGATCGTTGGCAGGCGTCAGGCCAACGCTCCAGGTTTTGACCGAGAACGGCGGGTTGGCCACTACGTAATCATAGGTACGCAGTTGCTCGCCGTCCTTGAACTTGGGCGAGGACAGCGTATTGCCCTGCAGAATGTTGGCGGTCGGGAAGTCATGCAGGATCATGTTCATGCGGGCGAGACCGGCGGTGGTCACGTCCATCTCCTGCCCTTCAAGGGTGATGTGCGTGCCAGCCTGGTCGGCCACTTTCAGCAACAGCGAGCCTGAGCCGCAAGTCGGGTCATACACAGTCGTCTTTGCCACGGCATTGGCCGGGCTAATGCCGATGACCTGGGCGATGACGCGGCTGACCTCGGACGGGGTGTAAAACTGCCCTTTGCTCTTGCCGCTTTCGCTGGCGAAATGGCGCATCAGGTATTCGTAGGCATCGCCGAGAATGTCATCGTTCTCGGCGCGATTTTTCGAGAAATCCAGTTCGGGTTTTTCGAAGATGGCCACCAGGTTGGTAAGACGCTGCACCATCGCATCGCCTTCGCCCAGCTTGTTTGGGTCGTTAAAGTCGGGGAAGTCACTGCGCGCAAGCCGGCTGTTGGCATCGATCAACGGCTGGATGATCTGCGTGTTGATCTTGTCGCCGATATTGGCCTTGCCCTTGAGGGCGATCATGTCTGTGAAGCTGGCTCCCGGCGGGATGTTGACCGGAGGCGCGAATTCATCCGAGTTGCCGTACTTGTCGGAGATGTACTTGATAAACAGCATGAACAGGACGTAGTCCTTGTACTGACTGGCATCCATCCCACCGCGCAGCTCGTCGCACGAGGCCCAGAGGGAGGAGTAAAGATCGGATTTCTTGATAGCCATTGGCAATCCTGACTGGGGTAAAGAGTAAGTGCGCAGACGCCCCTGTTACGCGTTCGGGAAAATGCCCATGGCGCCAGCGTTAGACGGGGGTCGACAGATATTTGTAACGAAGCGGAGCTTTACCTGCGGTTAATTGGTGAACCTTATCTACTTCGGTTTCGTCGGGCCAGTATTTCGCCCTTATTTCTAGTCTTCATCCACTACCACAAGTCAATAACCCGGAAAGTCGCAGAAAGTGGGCGACAGACTTGGACGCCGCGCACAGTAAGCCACTCAACTTTCCGCGCCAATACTGGACGTGTGCACAGGTAAGCAATCCGCTCACACCACGATGGCACTATGCCGCCAGGCAACCGCCATTTCGCTATTTTTTGCTCATGTGCAAAGCTAAGGACGAACTGACCTGTACCCATAATTGACACATCGCCCAGCACTAATTTTCCGCAGACGGGCTCAGCGTGCTTTCAGCAACGCCTCAAAATCCGAAGCCTGAATCTCCGAAGCCCCACTCAACATGTCCCGCGCCAACGCCCTTCGCTTGCTCAGCAATTCATCCAGCGTCGCCTCAAACGTCGGCATCGCGGCATCCCGAACCGTTGGGTAGTAAACGTACACATCCTTCTCCTGCCCAATCCGATAAGCCCGATCTGTCGCTTGATCTTCCTTGGCCGGGTTCCAGCAACGCGTGAAGTGAATAACGTGGTTTGCTGCCTGCACGTTCACCCCAAACCCGACGGCGATGGTCGACAGAATGATCACTGCAAAACTAGGCTGCTCCTGGAACTGGTCGATCAGCTTCTGCCGACTATTGGCGCTCTGACTGCTGGTACTGGTATCGCCATTGATGACCGTCGCCCGAAACCCGAAGTGCTCCTGGATCGAGTGCTGCAACTCCCGCTGAATATCACGCAATTCGGTAAAGACGATAACCTTGTCACCGTTCCCAGCTTTTTTGATCGACTCAAGCGTCTGCATTAACCACTGCAGCTTCGGTGAGTTGTCGCGCAGTCGCGTATCAGGTTGAACGCTGTACGGGTGAGCACAAATGAGCTTGAGCTTGTGCAGCAACCCGAGCATGCCGGAGGTTTTTTGATCGAGCTGTTCTTCGATCTGCTGTTTCTGGCTGTACGCGGATATTTCGGAAAGGTACAGATTGCGCTGCAAGGCATGCATGCCAAGTGAACGACATGCTGTGTCTTCGATCTTGGCCGGCAGGTCCTTGGCAATGTCTTGCTTGGTTCGGCGCAAAGTCTGCGGATCGATAAGCCCACGCAGGCGCTCCAGGGCAACGGTATCACGCTCCAGCGCGGCTTCGATTGGGCGCTGATACTCGCGGCCGAACTGGTTCAATCCCCCCAGAAAACCCGGCTGAATGAAGTCGAACAGACACCAGAGATCGATCAAAGTGTTCTCGACGGGCGTACCGGTACACGCCACTCGAAATCTCGCAGGAATGGCTTTGATCGCCTGAGTTACCAGTGCCGCGGGGTTCTTCAGTTTTTGCGCTTCATCGCACACGACGATCGACCACTGCTGGCGCGCCAGGGAAAACTCTTGATCGCGAAGCGTCTCGTAAGTCGTCAGGACGATTCTGGCGCCGCCCATCCAACCTGGGCGCAAAAGATTCTTGATGCCCTTGGCTTTCAAGTCGGCAGGGATTTCTTCTTTCTTGAACTTCACCGCGCTCAAGGCTGAGCCATACAGCTTTAGCACTGGCAGCGCGTCAGCGAAGAAGAACCGATGAAGTTCACGCTCCCAGTTATCAAGCAACGAAACCGGGGCGACGATCAGTGTCGGCTTGTCCTCTGGATACTGTTCCAGGTACCAGACCAGGAAGGTGAGCAACTGGATCGTTTTTCCAAGCCCCATATCATCAGCGAGCAAGCAACCTGACACGTCCGAGGGGGACAAGCGAAATAAATGCTGCAACCACGCAACGCCTTGAAGCTGGTGCTCACGCAAGACGACTTCAGGCTTAAGCAGGTTGGGCAACTCAGGCGTTGCGTCTAAAGCCGCGCGTAAGGCTGCCTGACGAATTTGAACATAGGTCGGTTCGTCAATGTTGTGGCCGATTTGCAGTACGGCGCGACCAATCTTTTCCTGTTGCTGGACCAGGCCGGTCTCGACAGGTGCGATCTTCTTGGACCAGGCATCAAACAGTTGCTCGGCGGCGGCAATCGTGAGCGGTGTTTCGGACTCTGGCAAACAGACCGTTTCATCACCGGCAGCGCGAGCTTCGTCCAGCCGCTGTTCAAACGCTTCAAATTGAGCGCGGTCGGAGGGATCCCAACGTCCGAGGATTTCTGCGTCGATACCCAGCGCCGCCACATCCTTCGGCAACCAGTTCTCGGTCGCCTCTTTGACGAGGAAAGGCGAAGTAATTTTTTCCGCATCCCCGATGCCAGTCACACGGTCGCCGTATAGAGACAGGTCCAGGACTGAGTCGAACTCAATACCGGCCGCTTCGTTCTGCCAACGCTTGAGCAGGTCGCTGATACCTGCCATCTGCCGCGAATCAAAATCGCTGAGTTCCAGCTCATAGCCCTGCCAGAAACCAGCCGGCATGCCAGCGGCCAGTTTCAGCTGCAACTCATGCACGAACGGCGCGAGGTCATAGGCCGCTTTGAATTCAACTTCGATGGGCGCTTGCGGGGTTGGCGAGATTGGTTCGAGTGTCAGGTTTACCTGCTCAATGTTTTGTCCCGCTTCATCCAGTTTGGGCTCCAGATGAAAGCGGTGAAAGAAAATCCCAGCCTCGGCCAGTTCATCTTCATAGGTCTCGGCATCCAATACTTGCGCGGCGCTTTCGCCGAGTGCGCTGTAAGGGTTGCGGACGAAGGAAAGTGCATCGTCCCCAGCGACCCGACGCCCGGGCAAAGAGCGCACATAGTCCAGTACAGATTTGACTTCAGGCTCAATCAGGACGTGGGTCAACGATCCATCATCGCTGGTCACCCGGTATCGATCCTGAACCTGATTGGCACCATCGAAACTCTCGAGCCAGTTCGCCGGCTGGCCTTCGAAGCTGGGTTGCAGCTCGATGACCGGCGTATTACCGACTGTCGACTTTCGCGGGTTGAGCCGCAGGCTTTCAGGTTTGATAACGACGGTCTTATCCAGGAAGCCATCCATACCGGCACCCGCCTTGCGTGCCAACTTCCTGATGCTGGCCCAGCCGATCTGGTTGGTTACTTCACCCGGCTCATTTTGTTGGGCCAGGTAAAGTTGCCGTACCGCACCGGCCAGCTTCCAGCACGACTCAGGCAAAATCTCCGTTTTTCCGTGGTACTGGAGGATGGCGCCCGTACGCTGTACCTGCACATTGGCGTTGGATTGCGGATCACGCCATCCACTGACGGAGACTTTGAAATCGTCGGAGGCAAGACTGCCTTGGCTGCTCAGTTGAGGAATGAGTGCAGTCTTTGGTGGCAACCCCAATAGCGGCAGGCTTGTTAAGTGCTCTGGCTCAACAAGAAGCCGATAGAGTTCATCCCACGTCAGCAGCCAGCGATCGCTGAGTTGGGAGACGAATTCCTCTTCTTCCAACTGATCCAGATAACTTGCCAGCGGCCAGGAATCGGTAGTCTCCGCCAAGCTCAGGGGGTAGCAAATGCCCTGCTCTTCTATGGAAAAAACAGGCTCGGTATTTTCCGCTGCCGCATTCGTCTGACGGCCGATACCTTTAAGCAAACGCTTGAACATTAATGGCTCCAGAACCTGAGCGGTTGCTGATTGACGGGTTTGAAGCCCAGACGTTGAAGTGCTGCAACGGCAGCCTGATCATTGTCATCGAGCTGAACCTGAAGCGCGCCACCACGCGCGCGCTGGTCATAGACCTTGTGCTTGACCGACTTCAAGGCGTCACGGACCTGGTCTTCAAAAGCGATCGGTTTGGTTGCTCCTGACGCTGCGGCCTTACTCTGCACACGAATGCCCAGTTTTCCGAGCTTGTCGTCGAACTTGCTCAGCCAACCCTCGATGCGGTCCGGGCGACCGGGCGCAGGTGAATGAGTCATCCACTCTATCGTTCGATGGCGCTGCTTGAGTTCTTTGGTGAGTTCAAGCTGGGTCTTGTCTGGGTTAAACGGCGAATCGTCCGCTTTATACACAAAGCAGGCATTCCCCGTTCCCGAAAACTCCACGAAAAAGTAGTCCCCAATCTGCATGACTACGGCATTATTGTGCCCGGGACCGCCTACCAGCTTGCTCAAGCGGCCTTTGTTCTTCTCACGGAAATGAACAAAGTCCTGCCCGCGGTCATGCCAGGCGTCGACGCCCATGACGATCCGGGTGTAGCTCATTTGATTGGCAAATCTTAGCCAGTAATACAGTCGCGACTGATCAACCTCGGCGTCTCCCTTCAACAGGTTGAAGAAGTGCTCCAGATCTTCCTTCGCGAACCACGCCACAACCATCGCGCAGACGTCTTTTTCAACATACTGCAGCCAGCTGTTTTGCCTGGAGCGGATCTGAGGGCTGCCCCAATTGTCCAGCGTAACCTGCTTGAGCAAAGACGATGGTTTTTCTCGATAGGCTGCACCGTGATAACGCGACAGGCATGCACTCAGAATGTCGTTCATGTAGCGCGGATGCTGCCGGCCGATATCGACAAGGTCAGCTAAGCGCTGGGAGAACTCGGCATCGTCCAACATGAAGATACGGGATATGAGTACGTTAAAGATCCTTCGCCACAGCCAACTGCTGTCAGGGATCTGCGCAATCGTCTGCAATGCCGAAAGGTCGCTGATTTCACCCTTGAACATCTGGTCACCCAGCCTGGCACCTGCCTGCTCGGAAAAAAGCTCCTGATGCTGCTGGACGATATTTATCCACTCTTTCTCGCGTTTTTGCTGACCTCTGACGCACTCGAAGCCAAGCTGAACGTCTGCCCGCAACACACACCAATTGGCGTTCTGATCAGGCGTGGCAGCCTCGTACCCAAAGTAGCTAAAGCACAGAGCCAACCAATCGCGCCGGCTAAGCTTTCGCTTTTCGATACGGTGATGGATTTCCTTGTGCACGCGGTCAAAGAGCTGGTCATCGTCCAGTATCGGCCCGATTCGTTCACTCTTGTCCGAGAGACCAGCGAAAACCAAACGCCATTCAGAGGCGTTAAGCGTCAATACATTGCGGAATTTGCTTATCGCCGCACGGCGCTTTTCCTGAGGTGGCGGCAAGGCCTTTTCAGCGCGCTCGAATCGCTCGTAAAGATCAATTCCCGCAGCACCCAGACGGGGGAATCGCGCCAACGGTTCTGGCGCCGGCCCCGTTCGATGCGTGGAAAGACTCAGGTTAATAGCGGCGGAAAGCCTCGCGATTGGGCTAGTCATCGGTTCATCGCCAACTGACACTTTTCCATATCGGTGTTATTGAACACCGGCACATCTGGCTTGAGGTTTTCTTCCTTTTCCTTCAAGCCAAAGAACTGCATGCGCAACTCCACTCGCCGGCTTTCTTCCTTGGTGTCCTTTGCATTGTTGAAGGACACGCCACCCGCCAGGAACATCGATCTGATTTGCTGTTGGTGCTCCGACGACAATCCGACCTGGAGCGGGCTGCGACTATCGAGCAGGCTGCACATCACCCACTCTGAACGCTGCAATGAAAGGTGCAGGTTATAAAGATAGGAACCGTCGGTGTCTGTCGATCCCTCGATCACCACCTGTTTGAACCATTTACGACCTACTTCACTGTTGGCCGCCTCCAGAATCATCGGCACAACCTCTTGAAGTGCCGACTGACCATCGTTGCTCAGCGCGTACTGGTTATGCCCAAAGCGGCCAGCGTCGCCAAAGCTAATCCGGTTGTCTTTGCAATCCACCAAGATGGTCTTACTGGCAGTCTTCGCCTTAAGACTCAAGTGCTCGCAGATCTGACTGATGTCCTTGTTGCGCTGCTTCTCCCCCTGCTCCGCCTGGTTAATACGCTGCGTCACAGAACTCAAGGCCGCCACCATGACCACGAGAAACAGAATCATCATGGCGGTCATCAAATCAGCGAAGGAGATCCAGAAAGGCTTTTCTCCCTCGTCCTTTGAACGGGCAGCCGAAGGCATTTGCTTACCAAACATCGACTAGCCTCCGTTACTGCCTGATTCGTTCCATGATGTCGCCGAAGTCTTCGAGACTTTCCTTGACCCCTTCAACACCGCCAGCGAGGCTCTTGACTGCTTTATCGAGCTCGGCATCCAGGCTACCCAGGGTTTGTCTCAACGTTCGATCCATTCCATCACCGAACTCTTTGAAGCCATTCCCCAGTACACCACTGATGTTTTCCAGGTATTCATACACTTCACGGTTAAGCGCCTGCATCCGCTCGCTTTGCACCCTCAGATCCTGAAGGTACTGGCTACGGCCGCTGGCCTCCCCTTGTGCACTCGCAACTACCCCTTCGATGACAGCGAGCGTTTTCGCTAGCGCTTCACGATTGTTTCGGTAGTCCGCAACAACGGTATTCAGCTCACGTGACGCCTGTGCAAGCTCAGTACCTGCGCCCTGGACAGTGCCCATCAGCCCCGAAGTCGACTCACTGGCTCGCGCAACGCTTTGTCCGGCCATTTCAAACCGCTCCGCAGCAGCCCGCATCTTGTCTGCGCCTAGCTGCATACTCTGCAAATGCTGCTCTGTTTGAGCACTCAATGCCTTGACGGTGTCCTGGGCAGACTTCTGTTGCTCAGATACCGTTTGCAGCAACGCCTTGACCTGTTCGTCAAGGCCGCCCACCAGGTCGCGGGTACCTTGATGCAGGTCAGCCTGCGCGGCACGGGTGGCTTGATCCATCTGTTGCTGACCATTTTCCAGCTGCTTGAAGACTGCCGAGAGCTGCTCACCCAGCACCTCAACGGAGCCCGCAATTTTCGCCATGGTTTCCTGTTGACCCTGGCCGATATTCTGTTTGATCGATTCAACAAACGCCTGGAGATTCTCAGCCATTGCCTGTTGGCGAGCCTCGCTCTGAGCAAACAACTTCTCCAATTGCTCGGCCATTCGAGCACCTGCCCCCTCCCCTTCGTTACCGATACGGGCAACTGAAGCCTGGAGATTGACGAGCATCTCGTTCATCCCCGCTTGCATGGCGTTCTGTCCGGCCTGCATATCGGAGAGTAACTGAGCGATCATGGTCGAGCTGTTTTGGGTCGAGGACTCGCTAGCCGAACGCATATCCTGGATCAGCGTCGAAAAGCCCTGCTGCATCGACTGCATGGCGGCGACGGACTGCCCCATCAGTTCGTGTAGACCGTTGAACTGTTGGCCGAACGTACCTTCCAACTTGTTCATGAAGGCAACTAGAACATCCTGAAGAAGGTTCTGTACTTGCCCTGACTGATCGCCACTGGCGGCCTGAACCGCACCCGCGATAGCTTCAAGCGGTGATTTGAGACTGTTCTCAATCGCACTGCTTACCTGATCGGCCAACAACTGCCCAGAGTCACGGTAAGTCGTTGACAAGGTATCCGCTAATTTGAGGCTTTCGCGGACTTGGGTATCAACGAGGTTCTGCAGCATTTCCCGCAGATCGGTTACCAGGCTGTCCTTGAGCTGACGGGTTTGCACGGAGCTTTCAGCGCTTGAGCGAACAAGTTCTGCCAGATACTCCTCTCCGACGCCGCTGTCGAAAAGTCCGTCGATTGTTTCGTTGAACGCCTCAAGGAGCCTATAGCACTGCCCCAGACGCCACTTCTCTGTAATCGTGACGGCTATAGATGCCATGATTGAAATAAAAGAGCCGATGAAAGCAAACAACACATCTTTCAGCAGCTTATCGACGCTGGCGTTAACCTGCTCAGGTGTGCTTGGATCAAAATGCTGCAGGCCAAGCATTAAGCCAAAGAAGGTTCCGACAATACCGATACCGGTCAAAATCCCAGGCAGGTGTTTGTAAAACTCGGTGCCCAGCGGGGTATCAACCACGCTTTGAGGTGAGAAAAAATGCGCGGCTCCGGCGGTGGCTCGCGACCGGACAAGAATCTGCTCGCCTTCCTGAAACTCAAACTGGTCGTGCAGCGTTTCAGCGTACTCGTGCCAGGAATGTTCCAGTTTGCTGCCATTGAACAGACGCTCCAGTTCAGAGCGCCGGAGAGGTGGAGCGAGAACTTTCACGCTCTGCAAGCTTTTAGTCAGGCGTTTCAGCTGGCGGCTAAGCCTAAAAGACCTAAAAAAATATCGGACAAAGTACCAGGCGCATAAAACGAAAACGAAGCCGACTACCATTTTTGGTGCGATCAGCTGCTCGGAGCTTGCTGCACCCCATAGATGCAACAGCGTCGAAAAATCCATACTTTCCGCCTTCAATTAACCCATTCATGACATTCGGCATGGCCGCACCCGCAACCCCCACATTGACGCGTCAATCGCCAATCCCGATGGCGATCGATGATAGCACCTTGCTAGTCAAACTTTTCCCGGGGCACAACTATCCTGACACCGGGGGCATGCCTACGTCGTTCTGCTCGGGTGCTCGTAGGGGGTTTCTGACGGAGACATTTACGCTTCCAGATTTGATGCCCTGGAAGTAGATCGCAGATTGGGGCCACACGGTCAGCAGCAGCTGCCGACCGCATGACTTAAATAACCTCAGCCAATCGGCTGATCACGCAGTAAGAGACTCGTGAACATCACGCGCCTCGATCCTCGCCATGACCCAGCCCTTAACTTCGCTTTCAACCCAACCGACAGCCCTGTCGCCCAATGACACTGGCTTCGGAAAGCTCCCCTCGCTGATGTACTTGTAGATCGTAGACCGACCGAGGCCGGTGGAGTGTTTGACATCTTTCAAGCGAATGATCCTCATGAACTGGCTCCTCTTATCCGTTCAGAGGATTGGCTTGCTGGTAAAGAAGTACCTACCTGACCGTCACCTTGCTGCTTGGCGGATCAGCAAGCCAACGCGGTATCGATCCTCAGGAGATACCTACCTCGCGGAAAAGTACGGTGGAGGTACCTCCCCTCCCCTGTGAATTGCTCAATGACATAACAGCTACGCCAGCCATCTGACGAATCAGAGAGCCCAGCCAAGCAAATCGCGTGCTGGATACATCCACTCAAAAGCCCCCTCAACATGTTCGGCACACTAATGAGGATCATTTGATCCAGGGCCATAAAAGCAGCGTGCAATTGGCCGTATAGCTCCCAGGCTTTCACTGCTCAATAGACCGCCCCGGCGTGAACCAGGGCAGCCTATCGGCACGGTGAGCTTTCACGTGTTTAGCAATGACCCTCTGTAGTACTCAGCTCCGGCTGCAACCAAAACCGTGGGCACCATCGCCAAAAACCTTGGTCGCAGATTTACAGAGATAGCTCGCTCTGTAAAAGAACGCAGCCTGCCCCTCCCGCTCCCCGCTATTCAGGTAATAGAACGAGTTGGCGGGAATCTCAACCAAGCCGCTGACCGTCTCCACAGGCAGCCCTAAGGCACTGGCCCAAGCCTCTACGAGGCGATTGAACATATTGTCCCTGCCAGCCTCGAACTTACCCAAAGCCGTGAAGGCATCCCGATTAAGCATAATTGCTAGGTGATAGTGGGGCTTACCATACTGCCCCAGCTCCCGTGCCCACACGTAGCGGACCCTGCTATCATGAGCGTGTTTATTCAACTGCCGGGCCTGACTACGGTTATGCTTAATCTTAGCTTTGAACGATTCGATAAAACGATCAATCACCGCGTTCGTAACAACGTAATCGGGCAACTGCGTATCCGCGGGAAGTCGCAGATCAAATCTGAATGCAAATACACGAGGGTATTGGGTAAGTGCTAGCCCCATCGTCTGATGAAGGCGGCATAGATACTCACTGATAAAAGGACCTTTATCCACCTGCACAGCCAAGCCTTGATAAGTACTTTCTGCATGAAGGGTTAGATTAGTATTCTTTGGATGTCTGCTCATGTTGGTGCTCCAGGCATTTCGGTTCATACCATTGGAGCACCCAGTACACTTTTATTACCCTGCTTAGACATAGCCCTATAGCTACACGACACCAACTCTTCGCCCTTCTTCCTTTCCACCTCGCCATACACGGATACCAGTCAATACTGAAATTCAGTCAATACAACAAGAAGCAGCCACTCAAATGAATGCATTACCTATAGACACATTAGCAATAGATATTTGAGCCTTTCACAAACTGTATACACATAAAGCATATTACCAATACCGAAAAGCCTGCCAACCTTTACAACTCTGAAACACCCAATGGAATCACCTGCAATACATCGGGGTTAAGAGAATTAATGCTCTGGCAAAAAACCATTAACACCCATACCTATTTCTGACTCTGACGCCCCACTCTCCTGCACGCCCGCCGGCCAACGGTATCGAATTGAATTACATCCTTCGATATGGATTAGCAACTGGCTGATTGAGATAGCCCAGTCAAGTCAATGACTGCGCTGGCGGTGGACAGCTCTAATGCATCAGGCTTTTCTTATTCATTCTTCATTCTTCATTCTAAGCATGGTCAGCGCGGTAAAATTTAACCTGCCTCATCTACTCTCCTCTAGCCTTTGCACTTAATTCGGATGCGCTTCGACCCGTCTACGCACATGAGACTCCACGGATTAATCAGCGGCCGTTTTGGCGGGCAAGCCGGCAATCGAAACGTACATAGCGCGGTCTCGATCTGAGCATCCGCTCGCCTGCTTTCCCTCAAGATCAACGCCCCTTCGCGCCATACCGATCGTGAAATCTATAGAAAATCCGCAACAAACGAGGACTATCATAAAGATCACCTACTAGAGAAATACTACAGAACATATTAAAAACATCATTGAACACTTCTAAAATCACTCATAAAATGCTATAGAACACCTCTAGAGAATGGAGGCAGTATGACAGTAAATCCCAACGATTATTTAGCTCGCATACTCGATGACACGAGCGACAATCGCAGAGATGACATTTGGCTTTGGTATCAACTAAAAAATAATCACGCTCAATCACTCGGCGAATTTAATAACCCGGGAATGCGAGCCATAATGAGAAACATCACCCACAGGGATCCCGACCTTGCCAAAGTCATCAATAACAAGAAAAGCGAACAGCTCCTTCCAGCAAAATACTTTGATTGGATAGACGAAGGGAAACGACAAATTGAATGGCTAATCTCAAAAATAGTAGAGCGCATAGACACTAATTTCCTCATACAGCTATCAACTCTATCCGGCAAAGACTGGCTAATCGCAAGCATTGACCTATGGAATGCCGAACTCATACAAAAAGAATTACTTCTAAATCATCTAATGCACTCCTGGACCGCACACAAAAAAGGAGACAAACCGTTTCAATGGTTCAAAAACAACGAACAAAAAGAAGACGAAGAAAAATGCTCGCTAGCTGGAAAGTGGTTAAATAACAATATTGACGGGCTTCTTATACTGGCCATGCCAGCAACAACAAATAGCTCTCTTGAAACGTACGAAGATCTCTTGATTTTTTTCGACCGTTGCACGAAAGATCAAAAAACCCTGTATATAGACAAAATAAAAAAATCCTGGAGCCAGCAGAAATATCGCCAAAGCTTAACTGGCAAAGCGCAATACAACTTCATCCTTTCAGACAAAGCAATACAACGCCTAGACAAATTTGCCGACGATCATGATTTAAGCCGCGCCAGAATTTTAGACATACTGTTAAAAATGGAAGCCGAGAAAAATCTCTACATCCCAGAAATGCTGAAACGACTAAAAGACGAATTTTAACTCAGCGCCACCGTCACAACGAGAATAACGCATTCTTGCCAATGCTCTATTCTTCATACCCCCGTTCTCCTTTAGAATTTAAAGCGAGTGAGTAATGACAAAGTAATATCAACTGGCAAAAACGCTTTTAGCGCCTGATATTCGTCAGAAAAAATTAAATCAGTTCAACTTACTGCGCAGTGCTCCGAGACCAACATCAAACCACGCCAAAAGTTTTCCCACGCTTGAAAAGCCAAGCTAATCAAGCAAAAGCTCATTGGCAGCCACGAGACGATTTGCACTGCGATCTACTCTCTCGCTTCATAAAGGAGCTGTTATCTGCTTGCGCCTAGGCAAAATGGCCCGTAGGCCACGCTCAGGCACATTGGTTAGGCGCACCCAGCATGCCGATATGGTCAAACTGGAGACCGGTGTGGCGATCTCTCTTTGTGAGCCGCACAGCCCATGACAGTGCGACAGTCACGAGAAATAGCAACGAACTGATCCACCAGTGCTTGCCCTGACTGACGCGTCAGTACAAGTACACAGCCAAATCAGCTCGATGCGATAGCATGCAACTGAACATGCCCTCACGCAAAGCGCTTCGATACAAATGTCCAATTGAACTCATGGCGACGATGCCCCAGCATCAATTTAGTAGCCGTGCCCCTCAGGGCGTGCATCCGCTACGGGTCGCAGGTTCGAATCCTACACTATCAAGGTAAGGGCCATAATCAGACCCGTTTAGTCATTGGCCACCGACCGGGCCATGCCAGGAAAAACGGTATTCCAAATGGTATTCCACAATAAAAACACAACCGATATTATTTCATTAAATCAGTATCTTACATAAGCAGTTCAGATTACCCCGGCTCTAAAGACGTCCAAGGACGTCTTTTTTTGTGCCTGAAATCCACTGAATACAAGAGCTTCAGCGCTTATGAGGGTTTTGTCCGCACACTCGGCGCCGGTCAGCTACGCCGAGTGCTTCGTCGAAGTCGAGGACGTTATAGGGCTTGTTAAAGTCATGCTCGAACTAGGGGTCATCGATGAACTGGTAGATGGGGATGTCCGCGACCGGCGGCCTCAGTTTTGATCGCTACGTGGTCGTGGGCTGCTCTACCGGTGGCCGCAATCCCATGATCAACCCGATCGGCAACCACAGCACAACCCAATAGGAATTGGGCCGAGTGAACACGTTCGAGATATCCGACACCATAGCCACCAGGGCGAACACCAAGGTCGCCAGGGCCACACGGGCAGCGGGATCTGCGCGCAACCGCCACGCCTTGAGCAGCGCAGTGCCGAGCAACAGCGTAAACAAGACAAAGCCGACGATCCCGTACTCGAACCACAGTTGCAAGTACAGACTGTGGGCGTGCTGCACCGTATCGCCCCAGGGATAGCGGTAGACCAAGGCGACTCCGGCACCCTTGCCTAGAGCCCAGAACTCGGGCAAACGGGCCAACCAGTTCAGCCAGATCGGACCGCGCTGGCTGGTGCCCAGAAACCATTCGTGCTCAACCCGCGACCAGAACACCGTCATCATCAGCAGTATCACCAGTGCACCGATCAGCAGCAGGACACGAGCACGCCGTTGCGGGCTGAGCACCAGCAGGGTCAGGCTGCCTGCCAGGGTTGAGAACCAGGCACCACGCGAGAAGGTCAGTAGCACATACACCAACAAGCCTGCCAGACCGACAAGCACAGGCAGCCAGGTCCACGCCTTGAGCTCACGTTCCACCAGGACGCTGAGCAGCAGAACGGCAAAGATCCCATAGTAAAGGCCAGCCGGGATTGGGTATGAGAAATTCGCGAAACCATGCCAGCCCAACTCTTGCAGCCGACCAGTACTTCTGAGTACCTCGTATACCAGCGGCTTATCCAGAACAACGAACTGCACGATCAGTGTCAACCAGGCAAAACAGCAGCCGAACAACACCGCGAGAGCCAGGGGGATTTTGATCACGCCTTTGCTTTGCAGATGACCGACCACAAACACATAGAGCAAGATCAGCAGCGCCACCTTCAGCAAGTAGGCCGGCGCCTTCCAGGAGTCATCAAAGCAGCCCCGTAGCACCACCCAGCCCAGCAGTGCCAGCAATAATTGAGCGCTGGGTTGGCGCCACAAGGAGAGCGCAAAACGTTCGGCAATCAGCAGAATCAGCGCCGGTAAGAACAACAACAGGTAAACCTGTGTGGCCTGACGACTGCCATCGTTATTGAACAGAAAACCGCTCAGTTGCACGAACAGACCCAGGGCCAATAAGGCCTGACCAGGTCGGGACAGTAGAGTACGCAAGGATTCACAAGGCATGACGGCTCCTGCTTTCAACATTGGGCTCTGACCTTGGCCCGCGTCGCAAGCCTTATACGGGTAACGGCAAGCAACAGTAAGTAGATGCTGTTGGTACGCACGTAGCGCCAGAGCAGACGACGAGGTTCCAGCAACAAGCGGAACAACCACTCCATGGCAATCAACTGAACCCAACGCGGCGCCCGAGGCAGTTGGCCGGAGAGCACGTCGAACGAGCCGCCCACCCCCATGCCCACCCGGACGCCCAGGTTCGACCAATGGGTTTTCAGCAGCAATTCCTTTTTGGGTGAGCTCATGCCGATAAACAGAATATCCGCACGGCTGGCGCGGACGTCCTGAATCACTTTCGCCTCTTCGCTGGCCGCGAAGTAACCATTGCGCAAGCCGGCAATGCGCAGGCCGGAATAGCGGGCCAGCAAGCGCTCTGCTGTCAACTCAACCACCTCCTGGCGTGCTCCGAGCAGATATACCGAAGCACCGGTCGCGGCAGCCATTTCGCACAGCAGGCCCATCAGGTCGATACCCGCGCAGCGCGGTGGCGCCTTGATCCCCAGCGCCTTGAGTCCCAGGGAAATGCCCGCGCCATCGATATGGACACGCTCCGCCTCGCGCAGCGCCTTCATCAGGAACGGGGTGGCGCGCGCGTCGACCAGCTTGGCGACGTTGAGCCCTTCCAGGCGCAAGCGAGGGCCATCCGTGACGGCGTGCCGGGCCTGTTCAATCACTTCCTCCGGGCTGAGCAGGTCCAGAGGACAGCCCAGAAACTCAATGCGGCGGCTATCCAGAGTGCTGTTCATCAATGATGGGGTCTGTGTGGTAGCGAGTGGGCGAGGTACTGCTTAGCGTGGCTCCGCAAAGCAGCCAGAAGGCGCCCGTGCCGGAGACGGTGAGCAGGTGCTCGGAACTGATCAAGGTGGTGGCCAGACCCAGCGCCAACCAGAACATCGCCAGCAGCATGGGGTCAGGCTGCCTACGATAACGGTTCCACAAGGCCAGGGACATGTTCAGGTAAAACCAGAGAAACAGCAGGGCAGCGGGCAGGCCCATTTGGAATGCAATGCTGAAGATTGCCCCTTCGCCACCGCCGATCAGCGTCTGTTGCTGCTGGGCCGCCTGCGCGCCCTGGGCGCCGAGGCCGGCCCCCAGCAAAAGCACCTTGGGCAGATCCAGCAGGTTTTTCTGCAACGCCCTCCAGTGGCCGATCGTTGAGCCATCCAGAAAATTGATGCTCATCTGCACCACGCTATAGGAGGCAATCGCGATGGCCCCGCAGACGCTAGCGGCCACCAACCAGCGCATGGCGCGGTAACGGAACAGCGACGCACCGCTGGCCAGGTAACCGATCAGGGCCAGACTACCGGCGAGCATGGCACCGCGCGTTCCCGACATCCAGACGCCCACGAACAGCAGACCACTGAGCAGCAGGCTGAAGTAGCCAGCACGTCGCTCCGACCAGGCGATGGCAGCCACAGCCACGACTGCCAGGAACATTCCCTGCGCCAGCGGGGCCGCGAGCAGGCCTGCAGCCCGCCGTTCCAGGTCGACGCCGCCGTAGAAGTTCCATGGCAAGCCGCTTTCCCACTCGGCGCCCAACATCATGCCCTTGATATCGCGCATATAACGCGGATAGCCAATGGTCTCGGTCCAAAACGCCGTGTTCTGCTGCTCCCAGGCGCCAAACAAAGTACTGGCAATGCCCAGCAGCACCAGCAAGGCGACACAGCCACGCACCTGTTCAGGGTTGCGCACGCAGTAGAAACCCAGCAGAAAAAACAGCACGGGAATCATCAGCGTGCCGTAGGAGCCCAGCAGGATGCCTGGCGTCATGTTCGCCCTGTTGACCAGCAGGTAGCACAGCGCCAAGCCGCTGTAGGCCACCAGCGGCAGTAACAGACGGCTCGGCAAACGGGTGCTGAGTAGACAGCAAGCGGCGAGCCCCACTACCAGTCCGTCACGCAGGTTGCGCAGCAAACCAACGCCCGGCCAGGCACCGTCGCCGTATAGCCAGGCACTGCCCAGGTCGCCCAGGTGCACCCACAGGATGATCAGCAACACAATCCTGAACCTCATCGCCGCGCCTGCTCTACACAGTGACGGCGATGCTGCCGCCAGCGCTGCCACTCGCCTATCAAGGCCGGCCCCAGCACACGCATGGCCACGGCTTTGAGCAGCGCCTTGATCCGCTCCCTGTAACCCGAGCCGACCCGTGAAATCCACTGATCGACAGCCTCCACCTGCTGTTGCGCTGCCGGCGCCACAGGCTGGCAGACCGGCGTCGTCGGGCGCAGCGCCTCCAGCCACAGCGTCCCCGCCAGCGCGGAGACGGGATGAGCGCCGCAGTACAACACATGCAGACCGGCCGCTTCGGCAAGGCGCCGTAGGCTGTCGGCACAGAAGTAACTCAAATGTGCCGGATGGACGAACAGCCGGGTCTGCCAGTCGCTCATCAGGTCTGGCACCTCCAGCCACAGGCGCCCCCCGTCCCGCAGTCTTTGCGCGGCCTGCTCAAGAAAGCCGCGGGGGTCGATAAGGTGTTCGAGTACATGGAAGGCCACCACCGCATCCAGGCTCTGTTCCGGCAGGGTTGCCAGGCTCTCGACAAAGTGCACCGATGCCTGCCCGAGCAGGGCCTGGCGTTGCGCGATGTCCGGCTCGCTGGCGCTCAGTTGCAGATCGGCCCGCTGCTGCGCGGCCTGCCCGAGAAAGGCACCGAAACCTGCGCCCATTTCGAACAGTTGCCCTTGCGGCGGCAGTTTCGCGTCAATCAGGGCAAACCGTTTGCGCGCCGTGTCGGCATCGCCACGCCAGGCAAAAAAACGCCCCGCGCTGCGCCAAGGTACTTCGGCAGGAAACAGGCGGCGATACGGGCCGGTATAAAAACGCATCAGCCCGGCTGCACTGAAACCGGGGGCCAGATACACCGTGGCGCAATAGCCACAACGCATGAGG
Source organism: Pseudomonas extremaustralis (assembly GCF_900102035.1). NCBI lineage: Bacteria > Pseudomonadati > Pseudomonadota > Gammaproteobacteria > Pseudomonadales > Pseudomonadaceae > Pseudomonas > Pseudomonas extremaustralis. The sequence continues at coordinate 5,938,198 of NZ_LT629689.1, read as the reverse complement.
GCCTGCCCGGAATGGGCATAGACCTCCGGCCAGAAGTAGCGCTGTGCGACGCTGCTGCCACACACACGGCACTGGCCGGTATCCGCAGCCAGGCCCCAGTCGTGGAACCGTTCAGGCATAGATGCTCCGGTACCAGAGCGCTACTGACAGTGCCAGCCACAGCGTGCTGTGGCATTGCGGCCTGGCCAGGTGCCGGCGCAGCGCGTTCAGGTCGATAAAGTCATTCAATTCCGGGGGCAGACCCTCCAGCAGCTCACGCCAGGGCAACTGCGTCACCAGGAACTGTTCGGCATGGCCGAATCCGGTACTTTTCGGCGTGGTCACCAGCCGATCCGGCAAGCGCCCCTTGAACGCATCGCGCAGCAGGGCCTTGGAGAGACCGGCTCCTATCCGCTCCAGGGCCGGCGTACGGAACGCCCGCTCGACCAGGCGATGGTCCATAAAGGGGCTGCGCAGTTCGATGCCGGCACTCATGCTGTTGCGATCGGCCATACGCAGTGCCATGGGCAACAGGTTATCCAGTTGGTCCTCACGCATGCGTTGTTCCAGGGGGCTGGACATCCGCTGGCGTACCATCGCCAGGCGCTGCTGCTGAGACTCCCACAACCCGGCGCTCATCACCCCGACACTGGGACGATGTCGACGCAACAGCGGCCCTATCAGCGCTAATGGCAGGTCCCAGACCAGGCGATTGAACAGCAAACTGACAGGAAACGTGCGCTGTCTCAAACGATGCGCCACCTGCACCAGTTGCCCGGACCAGAGTTCATCCCGGGCAGCCACGGAGTGATAACGGGCCGAGTAGCCGCCGAATAGCTCATCGGCCCCTTCGCCGGAGAGCACCACTTTGACTCCCTGTTCGGCGATGGCCCGATAGGTTCTGAAACTGGCCAGCGCCGAGGGCGTACTGAAGGGCTCGCCTTGTACCGTGACCAGGTTCATCAGCTCATCCGCCGCTGGGATGGGGACAAAGCGCAGCACGTGATGCCGGTCGCCATGGCCAGCTTCGGCCATGAACAGCGCGGCTCGCGCCGACTCATCGAACCCGACCTGTTCGGCATCGCGGTAGCCGTAGGTGAACGCCGCGTCGAGCCGCTGCCGGGGCTGCTGGCTGGCGTTGAGCGCCACCTGGGTGATGATGGAGCTGTCCAGCCCGCCGGACAACAGGCTGGCCACCGGCACATCCGCCTGTAGACGCAGATGCACCGCGTCCTCCACCAGCCCCTGCAGCTCCAGGCTGGACAGCGGCTTGGCACCGCCGGGTTCGGGCCACTGATGATAGGGCGCCTGACTGAATCGGCCGGCTCGGCTCATGCGTCCAACCACGCCAGGTGGAACGGCCCGCACCCCCTGGAAAAAGGTGGCCGTACCCTGCTCAGAAAAGCCCGTGAGCAGGAAGTCGAACAACTTTTCAGGATTAGGGGCCGGATAACCGCCAAGCATCTGGGCAATGGCGCTGATTTCACTGGCCAACACCATCTGCTGACCGTCGTGATGCAGGTAAAGGGGTTTTACCCCCAGCCGGTCACGGCAATACACCAGGTCGCCGCTGGGTGCATCCCAGACCACCACTGCCCACATGCCGTTGCAGCGGGAGAAAAGCCCCTCGCCCCAGACACGCCAGCCGTGCAGCAGCACCTCGGTATCACCATCGGTCACGAAGACACAGCCAAGCGCACGCAGCTCATCGCGCAGTTCGACAAAGTTGTAGATGGCACCGTTGAACACCAGCACCGTGCCACTGACCGGGCAACGCATGGGCTGCTCGGCGGCGCTGCTGGTATCGAGGATGGCCAGGCGGCGGTGCCCGAGCAGCGTCGGTGGCGCTGTCTCGACCATCAGCAGTCCCTCGGCATCGGGGCCGCGACGGGCCAGGCTGGCCAATGCCCGGCTCGCCCGTTGATGCAGGTCCGCTGCCGCGCTCAGCGCGCGTACGACGATCAGCCCGCACATGACCGGTACTCCTGCCTATTCATCCATCCCCCCTGTGCGACGCGGCCCGAGGTAGCAAGGGCGCCGGCCCAGCAAACCGATCAAGGCCGGAGCCGCCAGCATGATGGCCAGGCCGGTGGCCCAGCTCGTTTGCGCCGCCGCGCAGGTTGCCAACGCGCCCGACAAGGCGAGCAGGCCCCAGCGCCCAGGGCGCAGCCTGAGCAGAACCAGCAATACGCTCATCACCAACAACATCCCCACAACCCTGGCCCACAACACAAAGGCAGTCGCGTCGCTCCAGGCGGCCATGAGCTGCAGTGCCGCGCTGGCGCCGAGCCCCAGAAAGAACGGCCGCACAAACTGCCCTTCGCGACGCTCGCCGATCAGCAGCAACAGGAGAAAACCGCTGGAGGCAGACAGGCCCCAAGCCAACACCAGCAGCCCCGCCAACGCCAGCCACTGACGCTGCTCGATCGGTAGATCCAGACTTTGCGCCAGAGCCCCCAGCAACAGCACGTTGACGGTTGCCCAACCCAACAAAGAAGCCACCGCCACGATCCGCTGGCGGCCACCCGCGCGGCTGGCCTCGCCCAGCAACAGGCGGGATAACTGGCCCTGTACTCCAGAAAGGCCGCTGAGAACATGGTTCAGCAGCAGAAAGACCGGCATGAACCCTGGTGCCAGGGGCGCCAGCAGAAAAGGCGTGAGCCGGTCATGCAAGGTGCCGGACACGCTTAATGCACACAGGTGCAACGCCGACCTCACCTGGCCTTTGCCAAACAACGGCAACCACAGCAGCCGCTGACCGCTCATGGCGAAATTGACGGCGGCCTGGGTCAGATACCCCAGGCTGACCGCCAGCCCTGCGCTGGCAGCCGGTGACAGGGGCAGTCCGACGCTGACCGGCCACCACAACAGCAACCCGGCCGGCCAGGCGATCTGCGCCGCCATCAGCCCGCGCAGACGCTGGCCGGCCGCGATCAGCGGCGCGGAAAAATTGAACAGCGCAAACAGGCTGGCGGGGGCAGCGCTGAACAGGTATTGCCGCCCGGCCTGGTCATCGCTGTAAAACACCCAGCCCGTCAAGGCAAGGCTCATCAAGACCAGGGTCGCGAGCAACCGCTGCCCTAGCGCGCAACGCCAGGTAGCCAGCCAGTGGCTGGCGTTGCGGTCTTCACGTAGGAACAACGAGGCATAGCCCAGGTCGGCCAAAAAGATCAGGGTCAGCAGCAGCAGGTGCGCCAGGCCGACCACTGCGTAGGTGGTCGCCCCCAGCGTCTTCAACAGAACGATCTGGAACGCCAGATTGGCCAGTTGTCCGATGGCAAAGGTCACTGCCGCCAGCACAAACGATTGCGTGAGCGACCCGCCGTTACCTGTGGCCCCCTGTCGTACTGTAGAAAAGGACGGCGGCAGTCGCGTCGGCCTCACGCTCACGGCTCACGGTCCGGAAACACAACCAGGCGCAGGGCTTCGGCAAACGCCAGACGGGGCTGCCAGCCCAACAACTGCAGGGTGCGGCTAGGGTCGCCCAACTGACTGGGGCGGTCGACACGCCGTTGCCGTGCCGGGTCAACTTCTACCTTGACCTGCACGCCCACGATGTCACCGAGCTGCTGCACCAGTTGTTCGACGGAATGCTCCACACCCGAACACAGATTGAACACGTCGAATGGCACATCTGTACGCGGGTCGTGCAGCATGGCGATCAGACCACGGGCGATGTCATCGGCATGCAGGTAGTCGCGCCGGGGCGTCAGGTTGCCCAGGCGTATGCAGCCATCGCTCGATCGGCGTAATTGCTTGAGCACATCGGGGATCAGATGGGCGTTAGGGTCATCATGGCCCACTGCGTTGAAAATCCGCGCCACCCGCCCGATATGCCCGCCGCGCCCGCTCCAGAACTGCAGTTGCTGCTCGTTGCAGTGCTTGGACAAGGCATAGTTGTCACAGGCTGCCAAGGGGCTGGACAGTTCCGACAGCGGCCCTTCCTGCCAAGCGTAGACCGCGCCACTCGAGGCAATCACCACGCGGTCCACCTGCGCCGTTTCAGCCGCGGCCAGCAGCTTTTCGGTGCCCACCACGTTAACGTCGAGGCAATGTGCGCGCTGAGTCTCGCAGGTGGGAATGTGATGCACCGCCGCCAGATGCAGGATGGCATCGGGGCGCCAGGACGCCAGCAGGTCGGCCAGCACCTGGGCATCGCGAAGGTCGGCCTGGACCGACCAACTGGCCTCGGGCGGCATCGAAAGGCCGCTGGAGAGATTGTCCAGCACCGCCACTTCACCGCCGGCAGCGCGCCATTGCCGAACGACACGGCGTCCCAACATACCGGCGCCGCCGGTCACCAACAGGCGCATCATGCCCTTGGCTCCACAATCAGCCTGCTGCGGATCGCGCGTGGCAGCCACAACAACACATCGCGTTCTTTATGCAGCGCTACGTACAGCGCGAGCATGATGGACAGCGCCACGAACACCAGCACGAATGCCGCGGCGCCCATAATCAGCGGGTTGCGCAGCGGCACCGGCGCCGTGGAAATCGCCGAGCGTGTCTTGATGCCGATGGCTTGCTGCCGGGACTCGGCCTGGGTGAGTTTGAGGGCGATATCTTCGGCTGCTTCCTGAGCGCTGGCGTTCAATTGGGCCGCGTTGGCAAGCAAGATTTCGCGGTTGCTCTTGAGCTTATCGAGAATGACCTGCCCCGAGGTCGCGTTGCGGATCGTTTCGTCCATGCCAGCCAGCAGTCGCTCGGTCCAGTCGAGCTTGTCCAGTTCACGCTGGGCCGCTCGCGCCTTGGCCTGCAGTTCGGAAACCGTGCTTTCCAGGGCCACGATCTGCGCCAAGGGCGACAGATATTTGCCACCGCCGTCGCTGACCGAAAACAGGGTGCTGGTTTCCAGATGGCGCAGATCCGGGTAGCTCTCCAGCAACTGGCGCATGTCCGCGATGCGCTGGCGGCTCTGTTCAATGTCGAACTCGGCCTTGAGCACATCCAGCTTGAGTTGCGGACGATGATCGAGGGCGGCCTGGCTGGTCCTCACCAAGTCGATCAGGCTATTGGCCAGAAAGGCTTCGCGTACTTGTCGAGCGAGGGTATTGATGGTCAGGCTGGCCTGTTCCTCGTCAGGCACCCGCAGCGCGAACTCCAAGCCAAGCCCCGTGCTGCTCTGGATTTGCGCAACAGGAATATCCCGAGCGTCGTCTCGATTGAGAGAGGAGCGATAGCGTACGGTCTGGACCCAGTACTCGGGGTTGAACGCACGGTTGCGCAACTGCAGGCGCTTAGGGTCGGCTGCTTGCTGGTTGTCACCGAAGGCGTGATCGACCCAGCGTTTGTCCCAGAGAAACGACTGCGCCTGCCGCCATTCTTCAAGCGTTACCTTCGGCACCTCGAGCAGTGCGGACACGCTATACAGCGGGCGATTGGCTACCCAGGCAGCCACAGTAACCGCCCCTAGCAGCGCCAAGAGCAGCAGCAAGCGGCCAAACCGCTGATAGAACTGCAGAGCTCGCAGCGCCAGCTCCGCCAGCGAAATTTCATCGTCAGGCCCGATGGGTCTTGCTGTGGGCGTTGTATGCATCATTCCAACCTGGTGGGCCTGCCTGCAAAAACGTGCGGGAGGTCTGCTAGTCACGGGGCAAAGTGCCAGAATTTGCCACAGCCATCAGGCCGCTGCAATGCGCTGACAGCGTTTGGGGCGACCAATGAATAGAGACAGATCGTTACCATCGTCTTACAGACTGCTAGAGTGCTGCAACTTTTAAGGACGTCTTCGATTCAATTCGGAAACAGGCACAGATGGCATTTTCTCTGTTCAATCAGCTTCGCCAGATCAATCGACATCTAGTCGAACTTCCCTGCCCTGGCTGCGGGCAATACGATCCCCAGCTTATCTGGCGATATGACCGTTATTTTCTGCGAGTCAATCTGTCGACCTGCCGCCATTGCGGCCTGGTTTATCTCGCGCGTGGCATGAAGGGCGACACCCAAACGCGCTTCTACGGCCAGTTGTACCCCCGTCTTATGCGACAACCACCAACCAGCAAAGCAATGTGGAACTATCGGCTGATCGCTGGCTACCGCTTTAGCGAGATCAGCGCCGTTGTTGGTCAATGCAAATCGGTGCTGGATATCGGTGCCGGCCTGGGGTTTTTCCTGGATGTCTGTCGCGCCCACAGCTATGAACACTATATGGGCCTGGAGCCAGGCGGCCCTCAGCGCGATCATGCGGTACAGGTGCTGGGCTTGGGCGAACACGTTCGGCCAGAGGAGCTCGACGAACAGACGCAACTGCCTTTCGCGCCTCGGCTGGTGACATTGTTCCATGTTTTGGAACATCTTCAGGAGCCGGGCAAAGCACTGGCTCGGATAGCCAAGCTGATGGATCCGCAGGGCTGGCTGGTGATCGAGGTCCCGAATATCGGGGCCGACTGGCCCGAGCTTGGCTTGTCGCAGGTGCATGTTTCGCACCGCAGCTATTTCTGTCAGCAAACCCTTGAGGCATTGTTGAGCGCCAATGGGTTTTATGCCCAGTCCTGGCGCCAGGAAGCCCACGGAATCTACGAGGGCAATCTGCGCGTGTATGCACGGCTCAGCGCATCGGCGACACCTACCGTCGCGCCACTACCACCGTCAGCGGACGACATCCGAGCCCACATCCTCAAACAGATTCGGCCTTTGAGTCTGCGTAACGGCTATCTTCGGATGGCGTGGCGGCTTGCTCGTCTCTAGAGGGGGCCGGGACGGTTATACGCTCCGGGTCACAGCGCCCATGGCCGCTGCGCAGTAGCGCTATCGGTGTGGCTAGCAGGATAAACAGGTCCAGCCACAGCGACTGGCGCGCAATGTATTCGAGGTCATCGCGCACCCGTGAAGCCATGTCGGATACGGCGCGGGTTTCCCCACGCCGACCACGGATCTGGGCAAGCCCGGTGATACCGGGTCTGGCGGCCTGCCGCGCGGTGTAACCATAAACCTTGGCGCCGTAATGCAGGTCATGAGCGACCGCGTGGGGCCGTGGGCCGACCAGGGACATATCACCGCGCAATACGTTGATCAGCTGTGGTAGCTCATCAATGCCCCAGTGACGCATCCACTTGCCAAGCGGCGTGACACGCGGGTCATCGAGGCACGCCTGGGGCGCCAGCAGGTCACTACCGGCGGCCACCCCCATGCTGCGGAACTTCAGCACGGTAATGATCGAACCCTGCAAGCCGAGGCGCTGCTGGCGAAAGAGCGCCGGCCCGCCGTCTTGCAGGCGAACGATCAGCGCGATGACCACCAGCAGCGGCGCACAGGCGCTGAGCAACACAGTCGCGCCGAGTAGATCGAACAAGCGCTTGGCCGCCGCTGCTCCTGACGAAAACGCATGCACCTCCCGCACGGGCAGCGTGGGGCACCCGTCTTGCACGCACTGGGGCGGCGTTGCGTGCAGGCATGTATCGAAAATCACCACACGCTCTGACAGCTGTAGGGTTGGCTGCTGCGTCAGCAAGCCAAGGGCGTCTTCACGCGACAAGCGAACGGCGGCCTGCCCAAGCTGTTCCGTGAACGGGCTGACATGTGGGCAAGCGCCAGCCAGCACGACCCTGGGCACGCCGGGACGCCAGGCTGCGACCCGATCATTGCCCAGCTCGAGCAGGGCAAGCATGACACTGGCCAACAGCAGCCAGCCCAGCGACCACGACACCAATAATGAATAGCCGAACAGCCCCGCCAGACAGGCCAGCACACCCAGCCCCAGAAGCAGCTGCCCGATGCCCGTGGCCAGGCGTTCGGCCACGCGATGGCGGGGACGTATCAGCGCCCAGTCCAGCACCATGAACTGCAACGCGACCCCCAATGCCAGGCCCCAGGTGCCAGGCCAGAGACTTCCGGACTCGACGACCCAGCCTGCCAACAAGGCGCTGGCTGCAACGCTCAGGCCGCGAGCCAGTAAACGAGAGAGCGGGACGGCAGGAATCAAATTTCGTCCCCCCGCCGGCGCAACGCCAGCCGGAAAAGGCGCACGAACGGATAGAGAAAGCTCAGCCCGCGTGGCAGTGCCAGCCACTGGTGGTCCTTTGCCGTCGGGCTCAACCAGCCCGCCAGCGCCTGCCAACGGGCCGGCAGCGTGTCCTGCAAGGCGATGTCCAGGCTCACGCGTTTGAACAGGCCTTGGCCCGTCGCCACTTGGTCATCGCTCAGTGACCTGCGCAGCGCATCCAGTGCCAGCTCCACCATCTCCCGGCTTGCCCGGCAAGGTCGGCGCACCTGCTGCAGAGGCGCCGGAGCCTGCAGGCCGAACAGCACGGTCAGCAGGCTGAGGCAGGTGTCCAGCATCGCGCAGGTGCCGCTGCGTTTTACCTGGCTGGCGAGCAGCTCAAGGTCCAGGTCGGCGCGCTGCAACAGCGCGTGTATATCCATCAGCCAGATCAAGCGGCGGAAACAGTGCTGGCTGGCGTGGGCAATTAAATACGGCAGCGCGTAGGTCGGCGCCAGGCAGGTCACTTCGGTGCCTTGCAGGTCAAGCACCTGGGTTATTCGCTGCGGAGCGTGGAGCAAATGCTGGTGACGCAAAAGACGGCGGTGCAATTCGATGCGCGGCTGCTGCTCATGTGTCAGCACCAGTTCATGGGCGGCATCGGGCAGGGGCCACTGTTGGCCTGGGGCCATGTGATAGCCCATGTCCTGCAATACGGCCAGGCCCTCGGGCCACTGCTCGGCCGGCAGCAGTACATCCAGGTCCACGCCCCCCCGTGCGCCGAGATTGCCGTAGGCCTGTACGGCCAGCGCCGGCCCTTTGAGCGCCAGCGGCTGGAGGCCTCGCGCGGTAAATCCCGCAACCAGACGCTTGAGCCCGGCCCCCAGCGCCAGGGCCCGTATGACAATGCGCTGGCGCTCGGCATTCAGCGCTGCCACATAAACGGGGGCCTGGCTTTGTACCCTGTCGGGCTGCAACAGGCCCGCCACCCCGTGGTGGCGGATGAACTGGCAAAGGGCGGGCACGGCGGGAGCGGTGAACGGCTGCTCGAACCCCATCAAGCACAAGGTTGCCTGCAGCAGTTCAGCACGGTCGACATGGATGTCATCGGCGTTCTGCCCGGCGGCGCTGGCGGTGCAATGAGCATGGGGGGTGTCCATAACGGGGCGCATATCCTGTGCACTACACAAGTGTCTGATGGTAGTTGGCAACTCAGCTGCCTAGCTGTAGCGTTGCGGGCATAAGAGAAATCGGATTTTATCCTATGAAATCATCCGACTGGCTACGAGAATCTTTCTCTGAGCACGTTGAATATATGCGCCAGCAGTTCGGCCCGGATGCCGCAGATGTTCGCCATGAGCTGTTCTACCTGCACGCCGGAAGAAGCCAGGTTGCGGCTGGGATCCGCGCCCTGGCAGCCCTGCTGCGTGACTCCTGGCTATTGCTCAGGCGCACGAGCCCTGGCCTCAACGCGCAGGGGCACAAGCAAGCCATCCTGTTGACCACCCTGGCTGGCGTGAGTGGCTGGAGTACCCTGCAACGGGCACTGCCCGCCCTGGCAGCGGCGGGCTATGCGCCGCTGGTGCTGTTGCACCCACGCCTGGCCATCGATGATATCTCCCCAGCCCTGCCCTGCATCCGGCCCGCGCGCCCCGACCTGCAGGCGTGGCGCTCGGCCTTGCACGTGTTCATCGTCACGCTGAGGCAAGCGCGGCCACTGCTGCTCGCCAGTTGCCTGGCCCGCCGCGCGCTCTGGTCCGCCAGCCTGCGGCGTACCCTGGCAGGCAGCCGTGGTGTCGTGCTGCTGCACAACGATTTCGATCTGATGAGCCGCGCCGCGATTGGCCAGGGGCTGACCAGCATCTGCGTGCAACACGGCATTGCCACGGATGAGTTCTTCCCGACCCGGGCCGACTGCTACTTGGTATGGGGAGACGCCAGCCGCCAAGTGTTCGAGACCAACGGCACCCCGAGCGCGCAACTGGTAGAGGACGCATTGCGCCGGGGGGAACGGCCGGAGCAGGCTGCGCGCCCCCCAGAAGGCATTGCCCTGCTCTCGCAAACCCATGCCCAGATACTGGGCGAGGGCATAGGCGAAGCCCTGGCGACCTTTGCCCATGCACTGCTGCAAATCGCCCCGGATGCCCGCATTCTGCTGCACCCCCAGGAAGACCAGCCCTATAGCGGTGCGGCCGCACGCGCCACTCGCCGCCCACCGCACCCAGAGCTGCAACCCCGGGCCGCCATACCACAGTTGGTGGTGGGCTACTGCTCCACCGCCATGCTGGAGGCCGCGCTGGCCGGGCATTGGGTGGTGGCGTTGCAGTTGGCATTACCGGGGAACCGGGCGCTACGCCAGGCAATGGCGGCGCCTTTGCAGGCCGAGACAGCCAAGCAAGTGGTCAGCCTCTATCAGCGTCTGCGCGATGACCCGGCCTTTCGCCAGGCCACGGGACAGGCCCAGACCCAATGGTTGCGCAGCCACTTTGCCACGCAAACCAGCGGGTTCGCCGGTTTGCTGCAACGGCTCGAGCAGCCGGCGACGCTGGAGCCTGTGGCATGACGATACGGGTGCTGCATGTCAGCAAAGAGTTCGAACCCCTATCCAGCGGCGTGGCCCGTCATATCCAGGGACTGGCCAGGGCGATACAGGCCGATGACACCGTCCGCATCGCCATCCTTGCCCCGCGGGTCGATGTGGCCGGCGGCGGGCTCGACGTACGCCAGGGTGGTTATCGAAGTCTCTGGTCCGCCGTGGCTGACCATGACCTCGTGCATGTGCATGGCGCCCGTACCCCAATTGCCGCATTCGCCGCCCTCCTGGCCGTCGTCCGTGGCCGGCGGCTGGTGTACACCCCGCATTGTTACTACGACACCGGCTCCAGGTGGCGGCGTCTGTTCAAGCGCCTGTGGGACAGCACCGTCGAGCGCCTGATGGTGCGCGCTGCCAGCGCCGTGGTGCTGCTGCACAAGGGCTGGGAAGCCGACCTTGCCCGCCGCGGCTTGCAACCCACGCGGACCCTGATCATTCCCAACTGTATTGATGATCACCGCCAGCCCGCCGTCGCCAACCCGGAGCCGCTGGAGGGGGCGCCGGCCTTGCTGTCCATAGGGCGTCTAGATCCGGTCAAACGCCTCGATGATGTGATTGCTGCGCTGAAAACGCCCCCCCTGACCCAGGCCGTTCTGCACATCGTCGGTCAAGGCAGTGACCGCTCGCGCCTGGAAACCTTGACGGCACAATGGGGCCTGTCCTCGCGTGTGCGCTTTCATGGCTGGCAGGACGATGCCGTTACCCAACAGATGATGGCCGGTTGCAAGGCGATGGTGCTGGCCTCCGAGCGCGAAGGCATGCCGACTGTCATCCTTGAGGCATTGCTGGCCGGTGTGCCCATCGTCTGCTCGGATATCGAGGGGTGCCGCGCCATCACCGATGCCGTAGGCTGGAACGGCGTGTTCGCCCTGGGCGACATCCCGGCCCTGGGCGCGTGTGCCGCTCAGAGCGCACAACGCACCGTGCCAGCCACGGTGATCGAGGCGGTTCGTCACGGCTTTACCTGGCAGCGCAAGTCCGCCGAGCTGGTGGCCTTCTACAACCAGGCCGTGCCGCAGCAACGACCGACCAGTTGGATGAACAGGTTGGCGCTCTATCTGACCGACTATGACAACCCGCGATCCCTCGGAACGCGGCTGCGGACACGACGTGCCGGGCCATTACGGGACATGATCGAGCAGACCTATGCACGCCATGGCCACGTCAAGGTGCTGGATGTAGGCGGCACCCAGCGCTATTGGAAAATCCTGCCGGCGACCTACCTGGCCTCGCGTCGGGTGTCGATCACCCTGCTCAACACCGGGCCCGCCAGCCAGCTGCTGCAGCCCCCTTTCAGCTCGGTGCGCGCCGATGGCTGCGACCTGAGCCAGTTCGAAAATCGCGCCTTTCATATCGTGCATTCCAACTCGGTGATCGAGCATGTGGGCAGCCCGGAGCGCGTCGAACGCTTTGCCCGTGAGTTGGTACGCGTCGCCGAGCGCTACTTTATCCAGACGCCGGATTTCTGGTGTCCGCTCGAACCGCACTGCATGACGCCGTTTTTCCACTGGCTGCCTCGTCGCCTCAAGATCTGGCTGGTACGCCACGCCACGCTGGGGCATTGGCGGCGGGCAACGAACCACCAACAGGCCGAATTCATGGTCGATAGCGTCCGCCTCCTGACCCGTCGACAGATGCAGATTTTGTTTCCTGCTGCCCGTATCATCCGCGAACGAATCCTGGGCTTGCCCAAATCCTTGATCGCCGTAAGCCCATGAAACTTGTGAAACCCTTTGCACTGTTCGACCTTCCACCACGGGCACTGGCCTTCGTCAGACGCTGTGGCGCCAGCACGTCCAGCATTGTGTCGATGCTGACGCTGCTGCTGGCCAAGGCCGCCATCGATACGTTCTGTGCGTTGCTGGTGGCGATCCTGCTGGGCACGCTGCTACCGACGGGGCGAACGCCCTCCGGCTGGTATGCACAACTCGAAACGCAATGGGCAGCGTTTGCCGGTAGCGGCGTATCCCCACTGCCGCTGCTGGTGGTGGCCCTGGTGCTGGGCAAGGGCGTGCTGGCGCCGTTGCTGTCTGCCGCACGTAGCCGGCTGATCGACGCCTGGACGCTGATGATCTCGTTGAGTATTTTCCAGCACGAATTGACCCGCCCCGTTGCGCAGCTCTCAAACACAACGGCCCAGGGCAGCAATGTGGCCGTCAACTACATGGCGCCCAGAATCGTCATAGGCACCCTCTTGCCAAGCCTGGAGCTGCTCACTGAAGTGTTGGTGGTCACTCTCCTGCTCTGCGTGTTGCTGGCTCTGGAGCCTCTGGCGACGGCGATGCTGCTCGGTGCATTGCTGCTGGCCGCCGGCGTTGGCGGCGCCCTGTCCTTGGTGCTCAACGACATCAGGGAAACCCGCAGAGGAGAAAGTCAGGTGCTGATGCAGCGCTGGGTCACCGACAGCATTGCCTGCCTGCGCGAAATACACCTGTATGGCCGTGTGCAGGCGGTACTGGAGCGCTATTACCCGGTAGCCAAACGCTTCGCCCGCGCCACGGCCCGCGAACGCACGCTGATGGAGGTCCAGTCACCCGTCATGGAGCTGTTTTTCCTGATGATGCTGGTGCTGTGCGTACTAGTGGCCAGTAAGGGAAGCGGACAAACGGACCTGCATGCAATGGCCCTGTTTTCAGCCGTGGGCTTGCGGTTGCTGCCAGGTTTTCGGCGTGTACTGCTCAGCCTGCAGACGCTGCGCTTCTCACGCCCGTATTTTGAGGAATTGACCTCGCCCGACTCGCCCTACCGAACACCCCCAGCGGGCCCCCAACAGCACGCAGCACCTGCTCGCGCCCCGCTCCAGCCGGTGCTGCTGTGCGAGGCGCTGCAGTACCGTTACCCCCAGGCCAGTCAGGCAGTTATCCACAACCTGAACCTGAGCATCGCCCAAGGGGAGTGGCTGGGCTTGGTCGGCGAATCGGGCGTGGGCAAATCGACATTGGTGGATGTACTGATCGGTGAACTGCAGCCAAACCATGGCACGCTGCAATGGCTCGACCTACCAGTTGAGCGTCGCACCATCGGTTATGCCGCCTCTGGCACGACGCTGATTCCTGGCACGCTGCGCGACAACCTAGCCTTTCTGGGCTGCAGTGCAGAGCAGACGCTCAGCGACGCACTGGCCATTGCCGGTGTCGACGCCCTGCTGAACCGCCTTCCTCAAGGCCTGGACACGCCTGTGGAGGCGTTCGAGCAACAGCTATCGAGCGGCGAGCGGCAACGCATCGGGCTTGCTCGCGCGGTAGCCCATGCCCAGGTGCTGCTGGTTCTGGATGAGGCCACGGCAGCACTGGACCAATTGAGCGAGAGCCGCTTTCTGCAAGCCCTGCGCGCTGCCAGGCCCGAGCTTGCCGTGGTACTGATCACCCATCGCCTCACCGCCTTGCACCATACCGACCGTAACGTGCTGATGGCCGACGGCGCGCTCACGGACTTCATTTGTTCACCCGAGCCCGATCCGGCTATCGACTTTGCAGAGCGCTCCCACCCATGGATCTAGCGTTTGGCTTGGGGATCCTGGAGAGCCTGGGGGCGCAAGCCGAAGGCTACTTGCTGCTGACCTGGCAACGGATTTGCAGGTATTGCTGGATGACTTCGGCACCGGCCGGGCATAGCCCAGAGGACGCCCGCAACGAACCCCACAGGTCGTGGCTGCGGATAAGCGCTACCGCGCCATGTTCGATGAGGCAAGGGACGCTGGCCGCTTGCGGTAGATGCCGTCGTCCCCCGGTACGCCGGGCAGCAAGCGGTCGTCCCGTCCGTAGATAGGCGAAGCCAGCGCCGCTTCGCCGCGCAGGCACTCGAACAGGCTCGCCGCGCCCGTGTCGCCAAAACGGAAGTTGGCGTGGCGGATCACCAGCAAACCACCCGGCTTGAGCACCCTGGCGAGGTCGCCAAGCACGCGATCAAAGTCGGCGAAGCGAATCCAGGCAGAACAGTCAGTGGGCCCCTCCCCCAACGCGCCATGGCGGAAGACGGCCATTGCCATCACCAGGTCATAGCTGGCGGTCGCCTCCAGCGCAACATCACCCGCGCACGCGAAGCTCAGGCGGGGCTCTCGTCCCTCACGCTGCCATCGCGCCCGGCACCGGCCAATACGGCCAGCATCGATATCCACGCCACGGATATGGGCATGTCGGAAATAGCGGGCCAGGCTGAACACTTCCTCGCCCGTAGAGCAGCCGAACGACAGGAGGCGCGCTTGCGGAGTGTCTGCCAGTACCTGGCGAATCGACTGGAACAGCTCGGGGTAGCGATCTTCCTGCGTCGTACCATAGGGCTGAAACAAGCCTTGCGGACGCCGCCGCATCAGGAGCGCAGAGCTCCGCCGCTCGCCGCCACGCAAAACTTGCACCATGAAACGCACCCATTCGCGGAACAACCAAAGACGCCTCATTTCGCTTTACCGTAATTTCTATGACAAGGAAACTGTCCACCAACAAACGATTCGGAGCGGGTTACCTTGACCTTAACAAGCACGAACTTTCTGAACCTCAAACTGGGCAAGTCCACCATTGGGAAAAATCTCCTGATCGCACGCGAAAGAGGCGATGTAATTCTGCATGAAGATGACACCTGGGAACTGTCGCGTCCTGTCCGATTGACTGAAAACTGGGTGGTTGGTCCCATCCGCACACCATTCCCCTGCGGTAAGCTCCTGGGCTTCCTGTTCCGTCAGGCCTACGGTCAAGCGGCCGTCCCGGTAGGCTGCCGCCACTGCTTCAAGGTACAGATACGCCCAGCCAACTTGGAACAGCTGATTGCGACCCAGAAGATCGCGCATGACCTACCCTATGCCTACAAGGCCGGCGCCAGCCTGAATGCACGCTACCAGGCCGGCCCATACCGAGCCCTGTTCTATCTGGATGGGCTGCAAAATGCCCGCGAGGCTTACCAGCGGGTCCTTGAACGAGTACTGGACACACCTGAACTTGGCGCCAGCGTCTCGGTTAGCATAAAGCGTGGCTGCACCGAATATGAGGTCCACTGTGGCCCTTCAAACGAATTCACCTTCAGCGATGATCTCGCCACAGCCGAGTTGGAGTTGCTGAAACGACTGCGTCAGCCCGCTCCGCCAAAGGCGAGGCAGCATGCGTTAACGATGATGACTTGGATGCAGATTGCCTATCAGTTGGGTGACGAAAGCTACAAACAATTCACCCAAGGCAGATCTCTGTATCCTGAGCCTGTCTCTTACCCTGCGGCACCTTAGCCAATCCCCCAATTGCCAACATGCGAGCAGTTGATGTAGCTTGACCCCCAGACTTACAGGAGTAAAAAGATGGCCGAACAAGACACTAATGAATCCAACGAGATCAACCCCCAACGTAAAACTTGGGAGAAACCGGAAATCATTGAAGTCTCCATATCGGATGTGACTTCATCTATTTACGCAACAAGCGGCAATGACGGTACGTTTGGCTTTTCGAACGTCTCTTAACCAGTATGCTCAGTCAATGTAAATCACTGGCTAATAAATGAGCGCATTTGCCGGACTGCTTTCCGCTCGGGCCATACCTGCGGAACTCGCTGAGCATTTTGCAGTTGCACTCGATGCTCCAGGACTAGAACAACCACGTCACTGGTCTGACCTGGGCCTTCACTTTACCCATCGTCTACGTATAACAGCCCCGGAGGATCGTCAGGATCATCAGCCCGCAATTCGGAATGATGCACCTCTGGTGTTGGTATTTGACGGTTACCTGATTAATCGCATCGAGCTGATAGACGCGCTGGCACTCCCCAGGGAAGCACGCGGCTGGGCCGACAGTGCCATTGCCTTTGAAGCAATGGCGCGCTGGGGAGCGAGCGGTCCCGAGCGCATGCTCGGAGATTTTGCTCTAGCAGTATGGGATTTTGCTGATCGTAGTCTGTTGCTCGCACGCGACGCAGTTGGTCAGCGCCCCCTGTATTATCACGAGGGAGATGGGCTCTTTGCTTTCGCCACGAACCCTGCCGCCCTACTGGCAGTTCCCGGCATCGATCACGAGCTAGACGAAGACCACCTCGTCGCCCTGCTATCGGACTTACCGGTGGCCGACAACGGCACACCTTACAAGCATCTGCGCCTTCTACCGGCGGGCTCAGTGGCAATATTGCGCTCGGGTCAACTCAAGCAACGTTTCTACTGGACGCCTGAACAACGAACCGAACTGCGCTTGCCCAGAGAAGAGGAATACGTCGAGGCAGCACGCGAATTGTTCGAGCGAGCGGTCAAAGACTGCCTGAGGATCGAAGGCCCTGCATTTTCCTCTCTCACAGGAGGATTGGACTCCTCCGCCGTGTCGGTGACGGCCGTGAAACACCTGCCAGGCAACTCATTGACCACCATCACCTGCCTGCCCGCCGCCAATACCGAACTGCTGGATTCAGATCACCACTACATGAGTGAGCGGCGCTATGTAGCAAGCATCTGCGAACAGACACCCGGATTGCAGCCTCTTTTTTTCAATGGGCCAATGCAGCATCGATGGGATACCGACTGGCTACAGATGTTCCAAATGACAGGCGTCCCTTGGCGAAACGTGATGAACCTGGCCTGGATGGGCTCCGCACGGGATCACATAAGGCAGCAAGGAGGGCGTGTACTGCTGTCCGGAGCGCTCGGTAATGTGACTTTGTCCTGGGACGGACATGGCACCCTTACGGGCCTGATGAGGGATGGCCGCTGGTTGAAGGCCTTTCAGGAGTCACTCGCCCTGGCCCGCACGAACGGACAGACTGCATCCATGGCGCGCCAGATATGGCGCTCCACCCTGGCCCCGTTTGCCCCGGACATCATTCAGCAGTGGATAGCAAAACTGCAAGCCAGGTCGAGCACTTCCGAGTGGGGACATCTATATCCAATTGAGCCAATGATAAAGGCACGTCTTCGAACCGAAGATGGGGTCAAGCGCCGCAAGCAAATGGCCTCCATGGCAAGCTGGCAGCTACGCCAGGCGTGGTTCCGGGAGCGCCAGTCAGCGCTACAGGCAACGGGACTTGTACGCGCCCTACATGGCTTCGAGGTTCGCGACCCGATGGCTGATCGGCGCTTGCTTGAATTCTGCTTTTCACTTCCCGATAGCCTCTACCTGCAAGGTGGCGTAACTCGCCTCCTCGCCCGTCGAGTCACAGCGGATCGCCTGCCGAGCGAGGTGGTCAACAACCGTAAACGCGGCATGCAATGCCCCGAATACCTTCAGCGGATGAATATGCTGCGCCCTTTTCTAGGCGAACGACTCGAAGAGCTGGAGGCTTCCCCCCTGGCCCAGCGCTTGCTCGACCTGAAACGAATGAGGGCCCTCCTTTCGCACTGGCCAAGCCGACCAGAGAGTCCGGAGCACCTGATCCTTCTACACCGAGGTCTACACTTTGGTGCGTTCCTGCGCTGGATCGAAACTGGCTGCCGGCTCCAGGGTTAACCTTCATGGACTCAAGTGCCCAGGCCCTTGCCTAGAAATAAGCAAGACGCGCTCTTACCGGCTCGGTGGCATCTTCAATGCGTCGTAGCTGTGCTTCATTCAATCGCTCACGCCATCCTCCAGCACGCCCCTCTCGGAAGAAGCGAGCGGCGCGTTGCGGCCGTTCACTGAAGCCATGTCTGGCCTCCGCAGCCTGCAGCCGGTCGAAACGAGTGGCATCCAAGGCTTGCTCTAGACGTTCGTCATCTAACGGCCAGCCACAATATTTGATGACACAGGCAAAGCTTTCCTGGGGCTTCATCAACATGTCTTCATAGCGAATCAGCAAAGGACTCCAAGGCGCGGGCAGATCAATCCAGCTCAGCACATGCCGACTCCAGCTCCGCAGTCGTTGAGGTAGCTGATCCCTGAGTCCGAGCGTTTGGTCACACAGGATAGCTGCTTCGTCGAGGAGAAGATCGATCGCCCTATCCACACTAAAACCGATGTGCCCGGCCAGCGACAAAACCACATCTCGAGGATCGCGTACGATATAGACCACTCCAAGGGTATTGGCGGCTGGGAACAGTGGCTCCCCCCCTGGAGTCAATTGCCACGCGTCATGCACCTTATTGAACAAAGGTTCGCGCGCCCCCGTTACTTGCAGCTCATACATGCGCGGACGCAACTTCAGCAACTCATCCGGCAGCAAATCAGAAGATGCGACGCCCACAAGCTCGTCGAAGCGGCGCCGACTGCTGGCAATAGGAGCGAAGTTCTGTTTCTGCGAGAAGTCGGGCTTCGATCCGCCCAGACGATAACTGTTGAGCACCAAGCGCAACCATGTGTTACCAGACTTAGGATAGGACGCCAGCCAGTAAAAGCCACTCATGCCTGACTGCTCATCCCGGCGTGGAACGCCACAGTGCGCTGGACAAGTTCATCTAAATGTTCAAAACCAGAAAGCTGTCGAACCAGAACATGTCGCGCAATGCCAGCAGCCAATCGCGTTACCAGAGAGAAGTGGGCGCCCTTACCCGAGGCAACGGTCATGAGAATGCGCTCCTGATACAGGGCCTTGGAGAATCGAACCGAGGCCAGCAACCCGGCAACTTCTTCCTGCCCCGCATGCTTGGCATCTTCGACCCGCTCAAGATGGTACAGCGCTGCCAGCCTCAAAGGCGTGCCGCCGGCGAAGTGCTCTGCCCCTAAGCCGACGGAGAATTTGTCCATACCATGACGTACACGCTCTGCGTCATCCATGCCATGGCCAAACTGGCTCATTGCATCCTGCCAGAGCTTAACCCTGGGGAAAGTAGGCAACGCAATTGCGCCTCGCTCCTGGTCGAGGCTTATCACCGTGACATCGTCCGCCAGAATCGGATAACCACGCCGCATGAAGGCAGATGCCAGGGTCGATTTACCCGTTCCCGAAGGCGCCGTGAAGGCGACCGCAACATCGCCCTGGGGAGAAGGCAGTTTCACGCAACAGGCATGCAAAGGTAAGACCGTACGGCGCTGGCAAACAATTGCAAACACGGTACCGAACAAAAATGTCCTTACTGCGGGGAGATCCGCTGAGAGGCTGGGTTGTACCCGAATCGTACGGCCATCGTGTGCTATACGGTAGGTCGCAACTGACTCGATAGCGAAACGACAGGTTCCATCAGCGCCCATTTGCAGAACGGGACCTTCGTATGAAGGGTCCGGCAGTCGTGCCTCAACCGCTCCGAGCTCGATATGTAGGTCTATCGGAGCCTGTAGATCCCCTGTCCAGGGCAATAGCTCCGGCAACGGCAAGTCACTGCGCACGCGCCAGCCACATAGATAGTAATCGTCATACATGGAGTGACACCTAATCTTGCTGCCGCAAAGCGCGAACATTGCCAATATTCTCCGCCCCGCAAACGATCCCACCGTCTTGCCCAAGCAATACCAGCCATGCATGCGCGCCTATAGATTCACCTTCTCTGCGTACGCCCAGGCATAGTACGGAGCGTTTCCCGCGCAGGCGCAACATGCAGGCAGCCACCAACGCTTGGCGCAAACAAAGAGGTTTCCAGGGAAGGCGCCTGGCCGCAACGGCCACGGCGTCTCCCACCGCACGAGCCATCGGCGACAAGGCAGGATTCAAATCAGACGATGCCGGTTCAATGCGAGCTCCACTCAAACTCAGCAAAAGGCGCCACGAAAACAGACGACAGAAGATAGGCGTGAGAGAAAAAAAGAGGGCGGCTTCGATAACACGAAGACGGTGAGCGCTGATCAAACCTGAACCTCGATGAGCTCACGACTCGCCAGCTTGCTCAGCAACTCCATGACATCCTGACGAATCACCTTGATGTCTCCGTCATACTCGGCTGACAGCGTCTCACACAAGGTCTCTACACGCACAGGCGATGCGAGTCGCTCCCAAATATCGCTGGCCACGGAGTTGAGGCCGAAGTAGTGCCACTGGGACACGCTCATTAGCACCAGTTCTCCACCGATTTCGGCAGCTAGCACGCTAGCATTCCTGATGACAGTCGCCTCTCCCGTGATATCGCTCATTCTTGGCTCCGTCGCCCCAATCAAACGCAGCTAATAATGCCGAGCCTTCCATGGATCTACAAGCCCGCAGACCGGCCAAACCAGGGCGTGTCAACACTGGCCAATGCCCCCATAGCCCGCACTCGACCTTTCACTTATTAGTGCTTCTCAGGGTCAGCGGACAAGGGCTGTATGCTGCGGTCTCGATTTTGCCCATAAATAGATGGGGACAAATTCTGGGATTAGGTGACCGATACCACGACTGGCTCCGCTCAGCAGCAGTGTCTTCTCGCTCATAAACAAATTTACCCTGCTAGAACGTTTTGCTTTTGTCGATAAGCGACGCGGATCAAAAATCTCACGATTGCTGATGCGCTGGTGGCGGGCCGTCAAGACGGCTTGGAGACTGAACAGAATCTAAAAAACCACCACAAAGACGCACGCAATCACTGGCCTGGATATGCCCTACTTGCCTGTTGGGAAAACTGCGATGCTTCGAATTTCGATCTTGAGCTCGGGACGGGCGAGGGCCTCGACGCCAATGATCGACCAGGCAGGAAACGGGCGTTCCGTGTACTGAGCCTTCACGGGCAAGAACTCGTCGATCGTCTCTTTCAGGTTGACGTGATAGCTCACCACTTCTACGAGATCGGCCATCGTGAGTCCTTGTAGCCGCAAGATTTCCTTTGTCCGCTCAAGCGCAACAGCGGTCTGCTCAGCGACGCTATCGGGGACAGAGCCGTCGGGTCGGAAACCGATCTCGCCAGCGATGAAGAGAAAGTCGCCGGCGCGAACCGCGGGCGAGTAACCATAACGCTCATAGCCGCTATGGTGCGCAGCAAACATCGGATGATCCGGCGGGATCTCAAGCACTTTCTTGGTCATTTCCCATGTCCTTGAATTAAATGGCTCCGAACGGAGATGGGTGCCCTCCTCCTCGATGAAAACGAGTCGACTGCGCCGTCCAGAGCATCGACTGTACGTCCACCTCGCCGATGCGCAAACGACGTATTTCCCTCATTTCAGGCCAAGTAATGCGTCACCATCGGCGAGACTCAAAAAAAGATTGCCATGACGTAAATCGAGGGTTATTTGTAAAAAAAGCCTTCCCAATATTGAGGTAGTTCACCATGCGTCGAATTGGATTCTTCGTTTGCCCTGGTCACGATGCATTGGATCTTGCTGGGCCACTTTCTGCGTTTAATCAGGTGGCCACAGCTGCCGGTCATACCCCCTATGATCTTCGCGTCATCTCAAAGTCGGGAGGGCCGGTTGTTGGCAATACAGGCCTTCCGATCGAGACGAGGCCGGTCGGCAACCGCAGGTTTGATACCGTGGTGTTTGTCGGTGGTGATATCGAGCCGATGCAGACAGCGGAGAACATCGCCATTGCCAAGCAGTTGGCTTCCAAAGCCTCGCGGGTGGCCAGCGTGTGTACTGGCGCGTTTCTGCTGGCGGAAACCGGCCTATTGGACGGTCTGAGAGCAACGACGCACTGGAGCTACACGGCGCAATTGCAGTTGCGCTTCCCGACTATCAAGGTCGAGGGCGATAGCATCTACATAGCGGACGGACGCATCTGGACATCGGCGGGCATCGCCTCCGGAATCGACTTGGCGCTGGCCATGATTGAAAGGGATATGGGCGCGGAAATTGCGCGCGATGTTTCCAGGCTCCTGGTCGTTCCGTATCGCCGGCCAGGAGGCCAGTCCCAGTTCTCCGCGATGTCGCAAATGGAACCGGAGTCGGATCGCATCCGCATCGCTCTGAATTTTGCCCGAGAACATCTGGCTGAGCCGTTGCCTGTCGAACGGCTCGCCGATGCCGCAAGACTGAGCTTGCGACAGTTCGGACGAGCATTCCGCCGAGAAACGGGTGAGACGCCAGCCAAGGCAGTCGAGCGGCTGCGAGTTGAAGCTGCATGTTTGCGCCTGCAAAACGGCAGCGAACCGATCGAGCAGATTGCTCTCGCGATCGGATTCACCGATCCAGAAAGAATGCGCAGGGCCTTCGTCAAAATCTACGGGCATCCGCCTCAATCCATTCGACGCGAGCGCAGACTCACCGGCAACACTGTGCCCTGACATGAACGCTGATTGCGGCTCCATTCAAAGAGCGTGATCGTTCCACATGTCGCGATGCAACTTCCAAACGCCGTCCTGTTTCAGAAAGATCAGGATCTGTTTGCCGCTGTACTTGAGCTTGCCATCGGCATCACGGATCTCGGCATCCGATACTTCGGTAACAGCCTGATCGTCACCGTAAAACTCGTAATTGGCGAAAGACACCGTGTCGGGCCTGGGTCCAACATGTTGCTTGCTGAAGTATTCCGTGATTGCCGTGGCGCCAATGATCTTGCCGCCTCCGGGTGGCAAGAGCGCGCCATCCTTGGTATAGAGGCGGGCGACCGCCCCATAGTCACCTCGCCCATATGCTTGCGCAAATCGCGCATTCTCGGCTTTGATGGCCGCCTCGGGCGGGCGATTCTCGCTACCGGCAGTTGCCGGCACGGAAAAGGCGAAAAGCGAGAAGCAGGCTGTAAAGCCAGTAGCAAGAACATGAAACTTCATCTGATGATTTCCCATTTTGACTTGAGTGGGTGAGCGCTGCGCCGGATGGACAGATCGAACAGGTTTCAGTCAGGCATCACGGGATCAGGGATATGACCGCAATGATGCCTGCGTTTGTTTCAGCGAACGCCTGGAATACGCGCGAGCCCCTTGGATGCGTTAGGCAAGATTTTGTCGACCATCGCGATGACTTCTGGCCGAGCGTCCCTGGGGTGACCGGAGCGGAAAGGCGGATCGGGGTCATATTCAATCGCGAGTTGCGTGAACTCGGCATCCAGGTTCCCGCGCATTTTCGCAGCGACGCGAATGGCGAAGTCGATGCCCGCAGTTACGCCACCGCCGCTCATGAACCGGCCGTTGTCGTCTTCGACGAAACGATCCGGAACGCCAATGGCGCCATATTCGGCCAGTTTGTTGACGAAGGCCCAGTGACAGGCGCTTCGCTTACCGTTGAGAACGCCGGCTGCGGCGAGTACGAGCGATCCATTGCACACCGACGTAATGTGTTTGGCGCCTTCAGCCAGGCGTCGGATCTGCGCCAGATACTCAGGGTGCATCGGCGCCGACAAATCTGAGCCGCCGGGGACCAGGATTAAGTCGGTCTTCTCAATATCAGCCAGTCGTTCCGTGTTGCCATACACGACCCCGAATTCGAGGGTCACGTTGCCCCCCTTCAGACTCGCATAGCGAACGTTCGTATTCGGTAGCCGATGAAAAATCTCGCTGGGACCGGCGAAATCGAGAAGCGTACCGCCGTCGTAATTTACGATCAGAATATTGAACGGCTCATCTGGAGCAAGCGCCCCTTTGCTGTCCGCCTGGGCAAGCACAGGCGTGGCCTTGCCAAGCAAGGCACCGCCTCCCAGGATCGAGCCGAGCGTGACGATGCTGCCGAATTTGAGAACATCACGCCGGGAACTGCCGGCCCCCATAGGCTGCTCGTCAGTTGCGTTGTTTTCGTTATTGTCGGTCAAGATATTTTCTCCTTGTGCTTGGCCCCCTGCGAGCGCAGGCAAGGTGGACCGGACTGAAGAATCACCACGACAAAATGCGTGGCGGACATGTGATTGAGAGTGAATGGGCAGGTGTAGGTCGAGGTCCTTCTAACAGAGAGCCGAAGCCTCAAAGTTGCGAAGCGCCGCCGTCGACGACCAGTTCAGTACCGACGACGTAGGAGGATTCGTCGCTGGCGAGATAAAGCGCTGCGTAAGCAATGTCCTGGGGCTCGCCCATGTGGCCCACCGGGACAAACTTTGCGAACTCATTCTTGAAGTGCTGGAGATCGTGGTCAGACATTCCCCATTTGCCGAGCAGCGGTGTGTTTATCCCACCCGGTGCAATTGCGTTGAACCGGATCTTCCGGTCCAGGAATTCGAACGACCAACTGCGTGCAAGAGACCGCACGGCGGCCTTGGCGGCGGCAGTCAGGGAAATGTTGTGCTTGCCCGTCTGCGCAACAAACGATGTATTCAGAATAAACGAGGCGCCCTCGCGCAAATCTGGCAGCACCGCCTGAAGTGTGAACACCACGCCCTTGACGTTAATGTCCATGATCTCGTTGTAGAGCTCTTCTTCGATATCGTTGATTGCTGATGGAAACGCTCGACCAGCGTTGGCAAACACGACATCCAGGCCACCGAACTTTTCTTTAACCTCAGCGGCAATCCTGCGCATATCCTCGATCGAACGTACATCGCCCTTGAGAACGAGCGCATTCTCACCCAGCTCGGCCTTCACTTGCTCGAATACGGCATCATCGCGCCCCGTAACCGCTACTCGGGCACCTTCTGCAATGAAGAGCTTCGCGGTCGCGAGGCCGATGCCACTGGTACCGCCCGTGATCAACGCTGACTTGTTCTTAAGCCTCATCTTCTGCCCCTTTCTCTGCTTCGTGATTGATCAAGCCGTAGGCCATGTGCATGGCTCCGGTCGATTTCCTGGGCAAATTATGGAAACAGGCATTAGTGGCGTAAAGGTCGTATAACCCTCAAAAAACGCCACTATTAAGAAGTTGGTATAAGTAAAAAAAGCCGGACGCTCTGGTTATTCCCGCAGGACAAACATCCACGAATAGCCGGAGTCACCACACTGGACCGCCCCCGGCACCGTAGACCTTACCAAAACCAATACGGCAGGAACTTGGGTGTCGGCTCATTGGCCAACTCCAAGTGGTAGGTAATAGAGTTAAAGAAAAACATGTCCATTATGAGGAAGGCGGCTGCACCAAAAGACACAATCACAAATTCACGATGGGGATGCACGCTGAAACGTCTCACCATCCAGGGCCTGACGGCAACAAGGGCAATCAAACCCACGGACGCACCGAGATAGTTCGGTCGAAGTGGTGTCGCCGCATACAGGCCATGAATAAACACGAGCAGTAACATTCCCAGGCCAACCACTGGCAGGTTTAAGCAAAACCTCAGTAGTTTGTCTCTGGTACTTGCAAAGAGATGGCTGCGATCCACGAAGATGTAGGCAGCCAATAAGGAAATAGCCGGTGTGATTGAAAGTATGTAACGCGCTTTCTTGGAGCTTGGGATCGTGAACAGCGCGATCACCACAAGCAGCCAGCCCGATAGATACAACAGCATGTTCGTGGACGGATGGGGGGAGCGTTCGAAAAAGCACTTCCCCTTCTTGACGATAACGTTCAAAGCAATAAGAACTGTTACGCCATAGGTCAGTAAACCTGTTGAGAAATAGAAGTAATAACGGGGCGAGTGATCACTGCTAAACCGCCCCAGCCCTTGCATGGTCAATACCTCGTGTAGAAAAGCCTCTCCACCTTGTACATAGGCAGCCCATGCCAGCACTGCGACGCCCATGGCCAAGACCAAGCCTGCCAGCAAACAAAACACAACCAGCATGCGCCATTGCTTGCTCAAAAAATAATAAGAGGCGACCACACAGGCGGGGCCGATCAGACCAATAGGGCCACGAAACGCAAAGCCCAGCGCAAGGCCTGCGAGCACAAGCGGCAATCGAAAACGTTGTTTGTATACCTCTCCCGAATAGGCCAGATAAAAACACACCACCGTAACAAGCGCGGGGTATATATCCAGTGCCAAGGAGTTCACGCCGTCCAGAAATGACCAGGTGAACAGGGTAAACACAACACCATATGCGCCCCATTTTTTCTCATGCAATACACCGAGCTTGTAAACAAACACCAGCATCAAAGCAGCGGCAACGCAGAAGGGAAGCCCCATTGAAAGAACGGATACACGGCCAAACGGCAAAGAAACCAGATAAACAAGAAGCGTATTGATTACCGTGTAATCGGGATATGGCTGCAGATTATCCGCGATGGGAAACAGCGTCACCCCATGCTCGAGCATATTTTGAGCAAAATCGACAAAGCGCGTTGTGTAATTGAGCACAGCCAGCTTGTATTGCAAAACCGCGAACACGAGAAATGTCAATATAAAAATAAATGAGCATGGCTTTTTTAAAGCCATTTCTTTCAGCACTTTCATGTGGCCCCGCTATCCCAAAAAACTCGCAGGCTAGCATTTTTCTTTTTGGGCCATCCAGACAAAAACAGGGAAAAACTGTTAAAACCATGCGACCTTTCAGCTCAACTTATCAACTAGCACACAAGTTCTGAACATCAGCTGAAGACACTCGAAAAAGATGCAAACAGGCCAGGGTAGGTATTGACTCTCTCATAAATAAATTCTATGGATTCACCAACTTAGAACTGTCGAACACAGATTCGTGCGTACATGGGCGTCATACCGCGTCGTGGGAAATCCTCCGCCCGCGCTGTATCTATTGGCGGCGGCGCAGGAGGTCTACGCGTACTGGAACAGACCCGTTCCGACACCGTGGCGTGGTATCGGAACCATGGCGGGCTCAAGCAACACCAGCCTGAGCCCGACGATCACCTCTGATGCCTCACGGCACTCAACTCAACGCCTTGAACTGCGCCTGGATGGTTTGTGCCTCGACCCGCCAAGCCTGGAAGCGCTGCTGGCGTTCGTTGCAGTCTTTCAAGCTGTCCTGAAGCTGGGCGACGCTGTCCTTGAGTTGCAGGTACTTGCCGAAGAATTGCTCCCTGAATTGCTCGGCGTTGATCAGGCCGATCAGTTCTTTGCGCCGCTTCTCAAAGTCTTCGACCATCTTCGCGATGGACTTACGGAACGCCTCTTCGCGCTTGTATTGCTCCCAGCTGCCCCAGGCTTCGATGGCGACGCCGAGAAAGGCAGGCGCACCGTTGGCGCCCTTGGCTATCGCCATGAATGCATTCTCCTGGGTAGGCCTGGTGCGGATTGCTCGCAGCCTGTCGCGACGGTTTACGCCTGGAAACCGAGTACGTTTCACTCAACACCCCGGACGTGGAGATCCGCCTGATTGCCCCTCACACCCTGGTCTACACCGGGATGCGCTGGCACGTACGCGCCTACTGCGAAAAAAATCGCCAGTACCGTGATTTCGTGCTGAGCCGCCTGCGCGGTGAGCCGGGCCTGCTCGACGCGTCGCAGAACACACGGGAACTGGACGAAGACTGGAACACTGAAGTGCCGATCATCTTTGCCCCCGATGGCCGCTTGAACGCAGCGCAGCAAGCCATCATCGAAACCGACTTCGGCATGACGGACGGGCAACTGGTGGTCGCCAGTCGCAAGGCCCTGGTGAAGTACGTCTTGCGCCGCTATCAGGTCGACCCGAGAAACCAGGCGACCAACCCTGAGGCCCAGCAGATCGTGGTCACCAACCTCAAAGAGTTGAGGCCATGGCTGATGCATGATTGAGGCGCAGCGCATGCAGGCCGGTGACCAGGCTCAAGGGCGTGACCGTCACGCCTCGAGCGAGCATTCGCCGAAGAACCGTTCGAAGAGCGGCGTAGGCAAATGCTTGGCGTCAAGCAGGCCGAAGTGCTTGCCCACGTTGCGCCCGAGCGCCATCAGCGTGTTTGCGCTGTTTTTCGTGCCGGCGTATCCGGCGCTCAGGATCGACTCGACACATGCGTCCCCCGTCGTATCGCGCTGATACGCCCGGCCCGTGATCAAGACGTCTACCAGACACACGCTGACGCGTTCATCGCCCAAGACGAAAGGCTCCAGCGCCTCGCTCGCCAAGGCGGCACGCAAGCCGTCCTCGCCCCCTGCGACAATCCGCTCGAGTTCGTCGAGTGACCGGTCGAAGAGGTCGAACTCCTGCATGGAAAACGCAAAACAGTAGTCCTGCGCGGTCGCCCGCGAGACCGGGCGCTCGGTGTGCGCACGCGTCGACAGCCAGTCCACGAACGAGGCTTTATCACCTTTTCCGCCCTGGCGCCGGAAGAACAGATAGTCGTTGATGACCTGGCTGAAGGGGTTTCCCGTCGGCACCCAGCCCGTGCTGTCGCGTTCGCGTTCCGACAGGTCGGGGACGACAGCCTTCGGCGTGCAGCCAAAGCAGCGCAGGTCATAGCCAAGCACAAACAGGCTGGCCTCGAATGCATGGCACCGCGCAGGCAGCGCGCCTTGCTCGGCGAACCAGCCGGTACGCTCGAGCAGGGCGCGGATAATCCAGCCCAAGCGCACTTGCCAGCGGGCCCATGCCTCGTAGCTGATCGAAGAAAACTGCGGCGCGGCCAACCCGTTCAAAAACGCTCCGGGGTTGCGGATCTGGTTGCCACGCGCAGCGCCGGACGGGAACGCCAGCAAGGGTTTGCCGCCTCCCGTCCATTGCTGGCGAAACAATGAATACAGCATGCCTATCGCAGCACCGACGCGGCTGTCATAGATGGGTGAGCCCGACGAATCAAACAACGCGTGAATCTTAGTCAGGCCCGCATCGAAACGCTCGACGCTGCTCGCGTCGAGATCATCCAGATCATGGTCGCCGTCGAGCGACATCAATCCGGCCATCTTTTGCAGGTAGCGCGACAACTCGCCCCTTGCGGCCAGCCGGTGCAAAAACGCAATGGCGCCCCGGACACCGCCCCACCGCAGAATCTGCAGACAGGCCTGCAGCGCTTGCTGCTCGTCCCCGCGCTTGACCGCACTCGTCAGCCATTGGCGAAGTTGCCCGAGAGAGCGCTGAGTTTCCGCCCAGGTCTGTGAATCCACCGGGCGTTGGTGGCTATCCTGCCAGCTTGCCTTCCAGCGATAGTGCCCCAGTACCTGCTCGATGCCCTGGACATCAGCCGTTAAACCGCCAGGTACCAATGGGCTCGACTTGAAGCGCAGCTTGAACGTCAGCCTCGGCAAGTTCGTCGCGAGCCATGCGATGAAGGACTCAATTTCAGGTTGTGCCAGGAACTGTTCGCGCCGCATGCGGACCACCGTGTCAGTAATATCGAATGGCCACACCCTAAGCAAAACCACAGCCTCCGTCCACGTTGTTTGCCCGTACAGATAAATCAATGGAACAGGCGCCAAGGCCCAGACCAGACACTTCTCGATCGTCATCGGGGCTGAGCGGCACTCTATATGTCGACTTTCAGACACTTCTCTTCTATTTAAGCGCGGCCCATTGCCCGAAATGATCGGCACGCCCCTGTAAAGCGCCTGCGCGACGGTTATGCCGCTCCGACGCCCCGCAATCTATAAATTATCGGAATATGCAAACCGCTTAAAAACGCGCGATCTAAGTCATTCTCAACAATAAGAAACAGCAAGTTAGCAAACTAACTAATTTAAAACACTCGTGCGAATAGATGCGCACCTGTCTTCAGATCGCGTTAACAACAACTGCGCGCATTATTTCATTTCACATATATTTTACATTCCCTTACATATGCTAATGTCATTACGACATCAACGCTGTCCAACCAGGTTCCAGGAGTGTGTATGACCGGTGTATTGGCATCCGTTAACAGCCGCACACAACTGGTCGGGCAGAACAGGCTCGAACTGTTGTTATTCCGTTTCAACAATCAGCAACTGTACGGGATCAACGTATTTAAAGTTCGCGAAGTTATACGCTGCCCGAAGCTATCTTCGATACCAAAGTCTAATAGCAATATTTGTGGCGTTGCCAATATCCGGGGTGTGTGTATCCCTATCCTTGACCTGGCCATGGCAACGGGACTGCCCGGCGTCGAGGATCAGGAGAGCGCTTTTATCATTCTGACGGAGTACAACAATCGCGTTCAGGGCTTCCTCGTCTACGCGGTCGAACACATCGTCAATCTGAACTGGGAAGACATTCATCCGCCGCCCAAGGGCAGTGGTGAGAACAATTACCTGACGGCCGTCACCCGCACCGACGACCGCCTGGTCGAGATCATCGATGTTGAAAAGGTGCTGACAGAAATTTCGCCATCGTCCGAGGAAATATCCAGCGGCGTGGTGGAACACGACGTCACCCAACTGGCCCGCCACCTGCGCGTGCTGACCGTGGATGATTCGATGGTTGCGCGCAAGCAGGTCACCCGCTGCCTGGAGACCGTGGGCGTCGAGGTGGTGGCCTTGAACGATGGCCGCCAGGCGCTTGATTACCTGCGCGCCATGCTCGACGAAGGGCGCAAGCCGGATGAAGAGTTTCTGATGATGATTTCCGACATCGAGATGCCGGAGATGGACGGCTACACCTTGACCGCCGAGATCCGCAACGACCCGCGCATGGCCAAGCTGCACATTGTGCTGCACACCTCGCTTTCCGGTGGGTTCAACCAGGCCATGGTCAAGAAAGTCGGGGCCGATGACTTCCTCGCCAAGTTCCGCCCCGATGACCTGGCCGGTCGTGTCGTCTCACGTATCAAAGCTGTTAACCCGAACTGACGCGTCGACCCAACGACACTCAAGCCAAGGAGGCTGTAAGGAAACACATAAGAATAAAACCCATTGAGGGCAGATTATGTTGAAGTGCAACGAGTTCTATTATCTGGCGCCAGACAGCGAGACACGGCCGTACTGGAGTGACCTCACCGGTAACGCCCCCTCGAATGCCCCGTGCGCCATGGGCTGTGCCCCATCGCCTGCCGAGACGGCCGTCTCATCGGACCCGGCCACCGCGCAAGCACCTGCGGCAACTGCGATCCCCCCCACCTGCATGAAAGACGAGCTGGTCGCTGCCCAGGAAATCTGTACCCGCGCCAAGGCCGCCGTGGTCGAGATGTTCAGCCATGTCCGCATGGGCCGCGCCCTGGAGCTGGAAAATATCGGCGCACTGGTCGACGACATTGCCTCATCGATCGCACGCCATCCCAATGCATTCATCAGCCTGGCGCGCCTGAAAAGCCTCGACGATTACACCTATATGCACTCAGTGTCCGTGTGTGCGCTGATGATTGCCCTGGGCAACCAGCTGAACTTCCCCGCCGAACTGACCCGTCGAGCAGGGATGGCCGGCCTGCTGCATGACATCGGCAAAATGGCCATTCCGGGTGCGATCCTCAACAAGCCTGGGCGCTTGAACGATGACGAAGTGCAACTGATGCGCACCCACCCCCAGGAGGGTGAGAAAACCCTGCTGGCCACCGCGCAAATGTGCGACATGGTCGTGGATGTGTGCCTGCATCACCATGAGCGGGTCGACGGCAACGGCTATCCCCATCAGTTGGCGGGCGACCAGATCAGTCTGTTTGCACGCATGGCCGCCGTTTGCGATGTCTACGATGCCATCACCTCGGACCGCGCCTACAACCAGGCCTGGGACCCGGCGGTCGCGATCCAGCAAATGTCCACATGGGACGGGCATTTCGACGACGAGGTGTTCCGCGCGTTCTTGAAGTCCGTGGGCATTTATCCGGTGGGGTCTATCGTTCAATTGAAAAGTGGCAGTATCGGCGTGGTGATCGAACAACATCCCGCCTCGTTACTGACGCCAAAGGTCAAGTTGTTCTTCTTACCGGTATTAAATATCTATATAACGCCGAGAATAGTCGACCTGAGTGACCCCGAACAAACCGATCGCATCATCGCGCGCGTGCCGCCACAACGTTACGATTTTAAGAATACCGAGCGTTTTTGGCTCAACGATGAAGTCCCCGAATAGCATTAAGGCAGCACCCAGCTGTACCGCACTTATATGCGTAAGCAGCCCTTGATCGAGCAATAAGCCTTGCGAACAAAAACAAACTGAAATGCCAACATACAGTCATGTCGGCAACTACGAACACGGGCGGGAAACACCATGAAATTCAACTCATTACAGACTCGGATTTGCTTCACAGCCGGACTCTGCCTGTTAATTTCTTGCGCGAGTCTGGTGTCATATGGGCTTTATTCGTCCAATGCCAACCAAGCCTATGTGGGCACACAAGTTTCAGCATTGATTGAAAGCAGCACCATTCGCGAAGTGCAAAACCTTGCGGAGTCCCGTGCCAATGCGATCAAGGCAAAACTGCAAAATGCCCTGGACTCGGCACGCACGCTGGCCAATGCGCTGGGCGCGAGCAAAAGTGCGCAGAGCCCGCTGGCCCTCGGCCGCGACCAAATCAATACGATGCTGCTCAGCGTGCTCAAGGACAACCCCGACTTCAACGGCACGTATTCATGCTGGGAACCGGATGCGGTGGATGGCCAGGACCAGGCGTTTCGTAACAACGAAGGCGGTAACAACCCGCTGACCGGCCGTTTCACGCCCTATTGGACGCGCAGCTCGGACGGCCATGTTGCCGTGCAACCACTGGTCGAATACGACTCCGATGCCCGCCACCCCAATGGCGTGCTCAAGGGTGGCTGGTACAGCGGCCCCCGGGACACCCGCAAAGAAAGCGTGCTCGACCCCATTCCCTACGTGGTGCAAGGCAAAAATGTGTGGCTGACCACGCTTTCGGTGCCGATCACCGCCGATGGCAAGTTTTACGGCGTGGTCGGTGCGGACTACGACATTTCGTTTATCCAGAAACTCAGCGAGCAAATGTCCGCCGACCTCTATGGCGGCAAAGGCTCCGTATCGATCCTGAGCAATCAGGGGTTGGTGGTGGCTGACAGTAAACACCCAGAGCTGATCGGCCAGCCGCTCAAAGGCTTGCTCCCTGACACCTGGGAAAAGGTGCTGGCCAATGTACAGAAAGGCCAGGGCGACAGCCGACTCAACCAGGATTCCCAGGAAATCGAAGTGCAGATGCCGATCGTCCTGGGCCGCACCGAAAAACCCTGGGCCATCTTGATCCACCTGCCCAAGGCGGTGGTCATGAGCCAGGCTATTGTCCTGGAGAAAGAGCTGCAATCCCGTGGCGTCAGCAGCAGTATCTGGCAGGTCGCGGTCGGCCTGGGTATCTCATTGCTGGCCTTGCTGGCGCTGTGGTTTGCCACCGCCAAAATCGTCGGGCCGATTCGTGAAGCCGCGGCCTTGGCTGCCACGATCAGCCTGGGGGATTTCTCTCGTCGCCTGGTGCAGAAATCCGACGATGAAGTCGGCCAGTTGTCCCTGGCTTTGAATGAGATGTCCGAAAGCCTGCAACGCCAGGTCCGTGTGGCCGAACGTATCTCCGAAGGCGATCTGGACCTGGAGGTGCGCCTGTCTTCGCCCAACGATACGTTGGGCAAGTCCCTGGAAAAAATGGTCGGCAACTTGAACACCTTGATCTCCCAGGTCCAGGCCAGTGCCACGCAAATCACCGGCAGCTCCGCACAGGTCACCGACTTGAGCCAGTCGTTGTCCGACGGCGCATCCAATTCGGCGTCGTCCATCACTGAAATCAGTGCCGTCATGACACAAATGGCCGCGCAGACCCGCGACAACGCCGCCAATGCGAAAAAGGCCGACGAACAATCCCAGGCTTCCCGCGCCGACGCCGGGGAAAGTGACAAGCTGATGAGCGAGCTGATCGCTGCCATGGCCGAAATCGACAATTCCGGCAAAGACATCACTGCGATCATCACCACCATCGACAACATCGCCGCCCAGACCAACCTGCTGGCCTTGAACGCTGCGATCGAAGCGGCCCGCGCCGGAGAATTGGGCCGCGGCTTTGCCGTCGTCGCCGATGAGGTGCGCAGCCTCGCCGCCCGCAGCGCCGAAGCGGCCCAGCAGACCGCTGCGCTGATCGCCGACTCATCGACCAAGACCCAGCGCGGCATGATCATCGCAGGGCGCACAGCCGACTCGTTGCGTAACATCGTCACCGGCACCAGCACTGTGTCCAGCCTGGTTTCGTTGATCTATCAGGCGTCCAGCGAACAGGCTTCGGGCTTGCAGCAGGCCAGTATCGGCCTGGAGCAGATCGATGAAGTCACCCAGCAGAACCAGGCCAACTCCCAACAATGTGCGGTGGCGGCTCGCAATCTCTCGGAACGAGCCAGCTCCATGCAGCAAGGGTTGAGCCGGTTTAAAGTCAAGGCGACATAACACCCATCGGTAGCGAAACCGGGGAGGAAATAAGCCACCGCCCCGGTCCCTCCGCAAAAAAGCCACGCCTTTTCATGAAATATTAAGAATCGCCTCCCTATACTCACCGATTGCGAGCCGTTCCCTCGAATGGTCCCCTGCTCCGGTAGCCCGATTCCATGACGCGTCCTGTTCCCCTACTACTCCTGCTTGCTGGTCTATTGTTCTTCTTCGCCCTTGGTGGCCATGAGCTGCAAGGTTCCACCGAAGCCCGCGTCGCCGGGATCGCCACGGCCATGCACCTGGACAACGACTGGGTGGTGCCCCGCCTGTTTCGTGAACCCTTTCTCGAAAAACCGCCCCTGAGCCTATGGTTGGACGCCGGCGCGATCCGCCTGTTTGGCGCGACCACCTGGGCCGTGCGCCTGGCCTCGGCGTTTGCCGGGTTGTTCAGCGTGATGCTGCTCTATGGGATGCTGCGCACGTTCGGCCGCCCCAAGACACTGGCGTTCAGCGCGGCACTGATCCTGGCGACCATGGCCAGTTACTGGGGCAACGTGCGGGGCGTGGGTGAAGATGCATTGCTCAGCCTGGGCGTAACCACTGCGCTGCTGGCGTTCTACCAGGCGATGCGCCCCGAACGCCAAGGTCCGGCCACGGGCGCATGGGCAATGTTTACCGTTGGGATGGTGATTGCCACCCTGAGCAAAGGCGTACTGGGCCTGGCGATGCCGGGCATTGTGATTTTTGTGTACCTTGCCAGCACCAGCCTGATGGACAAACGCCTGCGCATCGGCGACTGGCTCCGGCCGGCGCTGTTCACCTTGCTGGCGCTGGTGCCATTGCTGATCTGGCTGGGGTTTCTGTTCCAGCGCGGCGGGCTGCAGGCGGTGGGCGAAGTGCTGTGGACCAACAGCGTCGGGCGGTTCAGCGGCTCGTTTGTCGAAGCCGGGCATTACGAACCCTTCTACTACTACATCGCCAAACTGCCCGAAGCCTTTTTGCCGTGGAATATCCTGGTGTACCTGGGGCTGTGGCACTTCCGTAAAAGCCTGGTGCGCAACCGCTACCGTCTGTTTTTCTGCGTATGGCTGGTGGCGCAATTCACCCTGCTGACCCTGGCCTCCAGCAAGCGCACGGTGTACCTGATGGCCCTCACACCGGCCGCCGCCGTATTGGCCGCCGAATATGCGCGAGTGCTGTTGTACTGGCTCAAAGATCACAAACCGGCGCTGTATCAGTCGCATAAGATCGTGATCGGCGGCGTGTTCGCCGTGATCATCGCCTGCTACCTGAGCGCGGCCTTCTGGTTCGCCCCTAAAGCCGACGTGCGCGAGTCGTTCGTACCGGTGATCCGCCAGATCCAGGCACTGCAAGCCGAAGGTAAGGAAGTGGCGTTGTTCCAGCCCAACGAGCGAATCGACGGGGCCAGCATGTTCTATCTGCAGGCTTACTTGCCGATCCTGCAAACCGAACCGGAACTGCGCAGCTACCTGGCCGCCAAGCCCGGCAACGTTGCGCTGCTGGACCATACCAACGAATTGACCGCCCCGATCACGATCGTCAAGCAGATGTCGATCAGCCGCCAGCCTTACTACTTCATCACGCAGTAAGGCCGGCGCGGGGGCTCAGTGCTTGGTGAGCTTGTCCAGGTAACCCATGGCGAACGCCGAGACCACGAAGGTCATGTGGATGATCACGTACCACATCAAATGCTGCGGATCGACATTCTTGGCGTCCATGAAGATGCGCAGCAGGTGGATCGAGGAAATCGCCACGATGGAGGCGGCCACTTTCATCTTCAGTGACGAAGAGTCCATGGTGCCCAGCCAGTTGAGCTTTTCCTTGTTCTCATCGATATCCAGCTGCGAGACGAAGTTCTCGTAGCCGGAAATCATCACCATCACCAGCAAGCCGCCGACCAGAGCCATGTCGATCAACGACAGCAGCACCAGGATCAGCTCGGACTCGGCCATCGAGAACACGCTCGGCAGCAGGTGAATCACTTCCTGGAAGAATTTCAGCGAAAGCGCCAGCAACCCGAGGGACAAGCCGAAATAGATCGGCGCCAGCAGCCAGCGCGAGGCGTACATCGCATTTTCGATAAAGCGTTCCATTGGTTCTCACACAGCATGGCTAAAAATGGCGGCGAGTATATCAGCCGCCACCTACCCCCTGTAACCGCGAGAAAACTGACCTGGGCGGCATCTGTAAGAGGATTTTTCTGCTAGTGTCGAGCCCATTAACTCGGCACGATGACGTCGGACAGGAAAAACTCAGATGATGGATGTGCGATCCCCTTTGGCCAATCTAGGCCTGTGCGCGGCATTGCTGCTGGCGGGCGGCTGTTCCCCAAGCGATGAACAGAAGCAAACCACCCTCGAAGAGAAAACCGCAAAATTCGAACACTCCCTCGACAGCATCCAGGACCCCAAATTGCGCGACGCCGTCGCCGATCTCGGTGGCTCGCTGCTGTTGCTCGAGCGCGCACAGGCCAAGCTCGCCAGTAAGCCCATCGAGGCCGAATACGGCGAAGACAGCCTGGCGCTGCTCAAGCATTACCCCACACCCCAGGCGCTGGTCGACACCTACATCAATGGCCTGTTCGTGCTACGCAAGACCTCGCATTCCGACTACTTGACCGATCTGCAGCCGGTCTTCCCGTTCAACTTCAATATGCCGGACCAGTTCCCTTTCCCCCACGGCCTGGAATGGCAATCCGTGACCTTGAGCAACAACAAGGTGGTGCCGTTCCAACCCGAATGGTCGGAAACCGATCCCGGCATTCAGTTGAGCCCCAGCAGCTCCAACCTGACCAACCCGGATGACCTGACGGTGACCTACCCGTTCATTGACGGCATCGAGACGGAAAACAAGCGCCAGCCGCAGCCCGTCAGTCTCAAGGGCAAGGTGGAAGTGGTCGTGCCGGGCAAAGTGCTGAGCTTCGATCTGTCCAAACAGGACGTGGGCCACAAGCGCACCGATGGCAATATCACCGTCAACCTGCTGTTGCTTGAGAAAAACTACGCCGAGATCGAGCTGACCAACAGCAAGCCGCTAGCCCCGGAAGTCGGGGACGTAACGCCCAACCCTCTGCTTGTGCAGGCGCGGGACAGCACCGGGCAATTCCTCACACGCTCAGGTTCGATTAACGAAAGCGCTGCACAAGTGGCGTTCTACGAGAAACAACTGGCCGAAATGCAAAAGCAAAAGGCCTGGTCGCCGGCATTCGAAAAGCAACTGACCGATGCGCAGAAGGCCTTCGAGCACCAGCAGAGCAGCCATTACGCCAAGGTGTATTTCAACGGCCTGATCGACACCCTGCAGATCAACGTGCTGGATTTCTCCACGGCCACCGTCACCCGCAAGGACCTCGACCTGCCGGTCCTGCGCTTCGACAAGAACAGCCTGGAAAAAGCCGTCCAACCATTGCCGATGCCTGTCACCGTGTATGACGACGGCGCCGCCGACTGGCTCAAAGATGCCAACCTGACCGAAGACCAGCTCAAGAACAGCGTCACCATCAGCCAGTCGGTCGAAGACGCCAGCGCCGCGCATATCGTGTTCGATCACCCGTTCACATTTAATGACGACCTGGCAGGCAGCGAGCGCAACAGCAGTGAATCGCCGGTGACCTTCTTTACCGCCGACGACAAGGGCGAGCGCGGGGAGCCCATCGAGCTGCCGGCCGAAGCCTATGAACTGAACCCGGCGCGCGGCACGCTCACCTACGACCTCAACCTGTTCCCGGAAACCCCGGCCTATGTGGTGGGCTCGATTCCACTGTTCCTGGCCACCGTCGAAAAAGGCCAGATCGACGCGGCCAAGCTCCCCAAAGGGCTGTCCCTCAAGGACAACGCGCTGATCGTCGATCAGAAGGCATTTCCCGCCGACAGCTGGCGCTTCTATGCCAAGGATGCCAGCGGCAACTACCTCAAGGAGATTCTCGGCGTGAGCCACCATGCCGAGGAGTACGGCACGGCGCTGTTTGACGTGCATTACTTCTATGGCCGCCCGACAGCCCTGGAAAGCTACCAGCGCACCAACCTGAGCACCGTGCAATACGGCTTCGAGGTCAAGCTGGACAAGCCCGAAAGCAAATGAGCGAGGATTAAAGCGCCAGGCGTTCCTGCGCGCCATTGAGCTGTCGCAGATGGGCCTGCATATGCAGGCACCAGATCTGCGGGTCATCCGCCAACTGGTAACCCTGCTGGGTCAGGCTTTCCACGATGGCCTGCAACATGGTTTCCGCCACGACGGCACCCTGGAACGGCCCCTGGGACTTGATGGTGGAAGGTTGCTCACCGGTCATTCCAGCGGCAAACAGCAAGGTCCACATGCCATTCTCGCGGGCGAGAGGGCGTACGCAGCATTCGATTCGAGTGACCAGGCCGAGGCACTGGCGGGTGAGGCAGAGGTTGCGCGACATGGCGGCGACCCTCGGTAGATCGGTGTTCAGCCTCGAATTTACGGCGAGGCTGTCTCTGTCCGGCGATTCCGGTGGATATCCCTAGGGCTCAGAATAGAAGAAAAACACGATAAACCAAGGCTGTAGGGACCAACGGGCGTCAGTCCCCAGCCTGGAGTCAATTTTGTGACGAAGTGACCGCACAGTCTCCTTGAAGGATCAAGTCGGCTTGGTTTCAGCCAACGCCTGCTGCGCCGACTCTTTTTCAGCTTCCTTCAAGTCCTCCTCGCTGATCATTTCCGCAATCACACGCAAACGCTCGACCACCCGCGCATTCACCGAGCCTTCGGGAAATTGCCCCTGCTCATCCGGCTCACCGGCAGGCTCGCCCACCAACAGGCTCAACGCTTCGTCCGCCTGGCGCACCGCATAGATGTGGAACTGCCCGGCCCGCACGGCCTGCAACACTTTTTCATCCAGCATCAGCGTGGCGACGTTCGCCTGGGGAATGATCGCGCCTTGCTCGCCGGTCAAACCCCGGGCTTCGCAGAGGCGGAAGAAGCCCTCGATTTTCTCGTTGACCCCGCCCACTGCCTGCACTTCACCGAACTGGTTGATCGAGCCGGTGATGGCAAAGCATTGCTTGAGCGGCGTCTTCGACAAGGCCGAGATCAGGGTGCACGCTTCGCCCAGGGACGCACTGTCGCCATCCACATAACCGTAGGATTGTTCCAGCGCGATACTCGCCGAAATCGCCAGCGGGAATTCCTGGGCATAGCGGCTGCCCAGGTAACCGGTGAGGATCATCACGCCCTTGGAGTGAATCGGCTGGCCCAGGTTGACTTCACGCTCGATGTCGACGATGCCGCTGCCGCCTGGGTACACCGTGGCGGAAATCCGCGCCGGCACGCCGAACGCCGAGTCACCGACTTCCAGCACCGTCAGCCCGTTGCACTTGCCCACCGCCGCGCCGGCAGTGTCGATCAGGATCACCCCGGCGAGCATGTCGTCGAGAATCCGCGCCGACACACGCCCGGTGCGCGTGGCCTTGGCCTTGAGCGCCCGCTCGATGTGGCCGGCGTCGGTCATCTCGTCGCCGGCCAGGTGACGAATGAAGTCAGCCTCGCTCACCAGCTGGAACAGATCGCCGATGCGTGCCGACAAGCGCCCCTGGTGTTCCGCCAGCCGTGCGCTGTAGGTAGCCAGGCGCGCCACCGCATCCGAGGTCAAAGGCGCCATGCCCTCTTCGGAGGTACGGGTTTTGAGCAACTGGGCGAACTGCTCCAGGCTTTCGTCCACCATCGGGATGTCTTCGTCGAAATCCACCAGCACCCGGAACATCTCCTGGAAATCCGGATCGGCGTCCTGCAACGCGTAGTACAACTGGCGGGAACCGATGATGATCACCTTGACCTGCAGCGGAATCATCTGCGGGTTGAGGGTCACGGTGGCCAGGCGGCCCAGCTCACCCAGGGGCGATTCCATTTTCAGCTTGCGCGACTGCAGGGAACGCTTGAGGGCGTCCCACACGAATGGCTCGCTGAGCATTTTTTCCGCTTCAAGAATCAGGAACCCGCCGTTGGCGCGGTGCAGGGCACCCGGACGCAACTGGCGATAGGTGGTGTAGAGCGCGCCCTGGTCGGTGCTGTATTCGATACGGCCGAACAGGTTGTCGTAGGTCGGGTGCGGCTCGAACACCACCGGTGCGCCACCGTTGACCGGATGGCCCACCACCAGGCTGGGGCAGTACTGCTCTTCGAGCAGCTTGCGGGCTTGGGCATCGGTCTTGGCGTCGTCCACCAATTGCTCGACGACGGTCTTGAGCAGATAGACCTGCATGGCTTGCAGGTAGCCGCAGACGCCAGCGTTCTCTGCGTACTTTTCCGACAGCGGCGCCAGCAAAGGCTGCAGGGCCAGGGTGATGGTTTCTTCGTTGAACTGACGCAACTGATTGTTGGACTCGCGCTTCCACTGCGGCAGGCTGGCGAGTTCTTCGTTGAGGCGTTCTTCTAGCTCGGAGATATCGGTGTGGAAGCGTTCGCGGTCGACTTCCGGCAACTGCGAAAACTCGGCCTCATCCAGCGCCTTGCCGTCGAGCATCGGGGTGAAGGCGATGTTGGAGCTGTCACGGTACAGCGCGACGTCTTTTTCCAGGGCCAGGCGTTCGATCACGTCCAGGGCCTTGTCGTAGCGCTGGTTGAAGGCACGGTCGATGGCGCTTTTGCGCTGTTGGTAGGTCGGGTGTTCGAACACCGCCGGAAAGGTCGCGACCAGGTTGTCGACCAGGGCGTTGATGTCGGCGATGAACGCCGCCGCCGCGCCGCCTGGCAATTCCAGGGCGCGGGGTTCGCGGGGCTCATCGAAATTATTCACATAGACCCAGTCCGACGGGGTCTGCAGGCGTTTGCCTTCGGCTCTGAGGTAGCGTTTGACGAACGAAAACCGGCCGGTACCCGGCTCGCCCATGACAAACACGTTGTAACCGGGGCGTGGCATGGCCACACCGAACTGCAAGGCTTCAACCGCACGTTCCTGGCCAAGCACACCGCGAAAGGGCTCCAAATCATTGGTGGTCGAGAAGCTGAACTGTTCAGCGGAGAAAGGGCGAGTCAGCGCTTCGGGCGCTAGACGCAAGCTGGCAGCAACAGGATCAGGCATCGGGCTTCCTTACATCAGGCGGGGCAGATGACGGCATTCTGGCTCCCCGTTGCGCGCTATGGCAAGGCACGCTTTTTGGGAAAGCACGGGCGTGGAATGCGTCCTACATAAAAATCGCGAAAACTCTGATTGTTTTATAAAAAATCACGGAACCCCTTGAACGTGCCTAAACTCCAAACTGCGCGGGTTGGACTAATAACCGATCCCAAGGGCGCTATGAAGTGCCTGACCCCTTGTCCATTGGTTTGCACACAAAGAGAAAAAAGCTATGAAACGGATCCTTCTCGGTACTCTCTTCACCGTCGTCTCCCTCAATGCAATGGCTGAAGCACCCGGTGGCCCGAACTGCGGCTGGGGCAACATGCTGTTCCAAGGCCAGCGCGGTACTCCGGCTCACTTCCTGGCCTCCACCACCAACGGTACTTCGGGTAACGCCACCTTCGGCATGACCTCGGGCACCAACGGCTGCAGCACCAACAGCGCACTGACTTACGGCGGCAAGTCCTGGATTGCCATGAACGGCATGATGAACGAACTGTCCGAAGACATGGCCAAGGGCAACGGCGAAGCACTGACCACTTACGCGGTGGTACTGGGCGTTGCACCGGAAGATCGCGAGCACTTCGCGGCCGTGACTCACGAACACTTCCAGCAAATCTTCAGCAAGGCCGACGTAACGGCTGACGATGTGCACAACAACACCCTGGCCGTACTGAAAAGTGATGCCCGCCTGGCGAAATACGCTACCCAGGCTTAAGCTCGACCCGCCCGCGCCTTTCGAGGCGCGGGTTTTCGTTTTTGGACCCCCTCCCCTTCGGGTCTCACTTTTTCCGAATTAAGTTGCCCCTATGCTCAAACGCTTTGCCTGGCTGGCACTCTTCGCTTGCGCCCCGCTGTTCGCAGCCCCGCATCTTGATGATCAACGTTTGCAGCGATTGGCCAACGATCCGTTCTGGTTATCCCTGGGCCATTACGAAACCGGCAAGATCAGTGGCTGGCGCAGTTATGTCAGCGACAAGAAATTCTTCCTCGCAGCCGATGGCGCCCACCACCCGGATGCCGAACTCAAGGCCACCGTAGACGCGTTGTACGCGCCGGCCAGCCTGGGTGAAAAACACGCCCAATGCGTTTACCCCGCACGTACCCGCTGGCTCAAGGATCAGTTGCACCTCACTGACTTGCCGGCCGTGGACTGCAGCGAATTCAAGCAATGGTTCAAGGACGTCGCCCCCCATAGTGCGGTTATGATCTTCCCGGCGGCCTACCTCAACAGCCCGTCGTCGATGTTCGGCCACACCTTGCTGCGTATCGATCAGGCCGACGTGCAAAGCAACAACACTGCACTGCTCAGCTATGCGATCAACTTCGGCGCCTATATCGAAGGCTCGGACAACAGCATCCTCTATGCCTGGAAAGGCCTGATGGGCGGCTACCCCGGCCTGTTCGCCCTGGTGCCTTATCAGGAAAAACTCTCGGAGTACCGCAGCCTCGAAAACCGCGACCTGTGGGAATACCGCCTCAACCTCACCCAGGTCGAGACCGAGCGCATGGTCGAGCACGTGTGGGAGCTCAAGCAGATCCAGTTCGACTACTTTTTCTTCGACGAAAATTGCTCCTACCGCCTGCTGGAGTTGCTGCAAGTGGCCCGCCCAGGCCTGCGCCTGACCGAACAATTCCCGCTGACCGCCATCCCCACCGATACGGTCAAGGCCGTGAAAGAGGCCGGCCTGGTGGAGAAAATCGACTATCGCCCTTCCCGTGAACGCGAATTGCTCGAACGCGCCAAGCCATTGGACAGCGACGAACAGCAATGGGTATTGAAGGTCAGCGACGACCAGAAGCAATTGCAGGAGCCCGCCTTCAAAGCCCTGCCCCGCGAGCGCCAGGCCTTGATCATCGACGCCGCCTACCGCTTGGGCCGCTACCGCGCCAATGGCCTGGAACGCGACACCGCACGCTCCCAGCGCAGCTATGAACTGCTGCGCGCGATCAACCAGAACCCTGCGCCCGACCTGAAGATCACGCCCCCCGGCCTGCCGGAAAACGGCCATGAATCGCGCACCTGGCAAGCCGGCATCGGCACCCGTGGCGACAAGGCCTTCGGCGAGTACGGCCTGCGCATGGCCTACCACGACCTCAACGACAACGCCGAAGGCTTCCCCCTCGGCGCACAGATCGAAATCCTGCAGATGAAACTGCGCCAGTACGAAGGCAACCACTGGCAATTGCAGCAACTGGACCTGGCCACCATCCGCTCCCTGACCCCGCGCAACGCCCTGCTGCAACCCTGGTCATGGCAAGTCACTGGCGGCCTGGAGCGCGTACCGGGCAAACATGACGACGAAACCCTGGTCACCCACGTCAACGGCGGCGCCGGCGGCACCTGGCAACTGCGCGACGACATGCTCGGCTTCGCCCTCGGCACCGTGCGCGTGGAACACAACAACGACTTCAACGAAGCCATCTCCCCCGCCGCCGGCTTCAACACTGGCCTGCTGTGGAAAAACCCGCTGGGCAACCTGAGCCTGGAAGCCAAGGGCGATTTCTTCACCAATGGAGAAGTGCGCCGCAGCCTCAGCCTGAACCAACAGTGGGAACTGTCACGTAACCTCGGCCTGCGCCTGAGTGCCCAGCGCGAGTACAGCCACTTGTCGACGCCGGTCAATGAAGTGATGCTTGAGGTGAAGTGGTATCACTACTGACCTCAACCTCCAGGAGTCCCAATAACATGGCCGTTAACTGCACATCGCTTGAAGAAGTTCGCAACAACATCGACCGCCTCGACCAGCAAATCGTCACCCTGCTGGCAGAGCGCGGCCGCTATGTCTCCCAGGCAGCGCGCTTCAAGAAAGACACGGATGACGTCAAGGCGCCACAACGGGTTGAGCAAGTGATCGCCAAGGTGCGTCATTTGGCAACGTTGGCCGATGCGAATCCAG
The DNA here is from genome assembly GCF_900102035.1 of Pseudomonas extremaustralis. Taxonomy (NCBI): domain Bacteria; kingdom Pseudomonadati; phylum Pseudomonadota; class Gammaproteobacteria; order Pseudomonadales; family Pseudomonadaceae; genus Pseudomonas; species Pseudomonas extremaustralis. The sequence continues at coordinate 5,894,011 of NZ_LT629689.1, read as the reverse complement.
ACGTCACTGAACAGGTCTACCGCGCAATGATTGCAGCGTTTATCCGCCAGGAATTGGATGAGCATGCCGGGCTGGCTATCAACCCCACTACATAACCTCCTCTGGAAAACCAAACCCTTGTGGCAAGCCCGCTCGCCACAAGGCCTACACTGTTCTTACACCGCTTTCACATCCCTCCAACGAATCGCCTTCTAGACTTGTCCGTATCAGCCGTGAAACGGCCAGGGAGCAAGCAATGTGGCGGTATGCGGTAATGCTGTGGGCGGTGGTGGGGCTGTCGGGTTGCCAGTCGACCCATCAGGAGTTACTGGACAAGGGCTATCCGCCGGCCTTTGCCGATGGTTTTGACGACGGCTGCAGCAGCGGTCGCCAGGCCGCCGGGGTGATCAACGGGGAATTTCGCAAAAACGTGCCGCGCTATCTGCAGGATCGGCAGTATGCCGAAGGCTGGGAAGACGGCTTTCGCCAGTGCAAGGCGATGCGCGAGAGCGAAGAGTTACGCGACTACAAGAACAATCACTGGAACGACCGCGAACGCGCCTGGCAGCAGGAGAAAGACCGCGACGCGGGCAGAGTCTATCGCTCGCAATAGGTCGCTTTCAGGCATCCAGTGAAACTAACGCGCGGCGAACATGGCCCAAACGCCAGAGAGGGAGAATGTCATGAGCCGAGCTTTTGTGAATGAAGACAACGCCGCCGCCCAGGCCGACACACCTGTAGAGCGTCAAGTCAGCGAGCAACCCAATCGCCTCACTGCGCAAGGGTTGGCGCAGTTACACGCCAAGGTCGCGCAGTTGCAGCATGAATACAGCCTCGAGTCCGCCAAGGGCGAACAGGCCGACAAACAACGTCAGGCCGACCTTGAGCGGGACTTGCGCTATTTCAACCAGCGGGTGCAGAGTGCCCAAGTGGTCGCACCGGCCACGTCCACCGACAAGGTACAGATCGGCAGCTGGGTGACCTTCGCCAATGCACAGGACGAGCAGCAGCGCATACAACTGGTCGGCGAAGACCAGGCCGATGCCGGCGCGGACCTGATCAACTGGGGGTCGCCCCTGGGCCGCGCCTTGCTGGGCGCCCAGGTGGGTGACGAGGTGCTGTGGAAGCGCCCCGCCGGCGATCAATTGATCGAAGTGCTGCGCATCGAACCCGAGGTTTAGACGATGCCCTGGGCCAGCATCGCGTCGGCAACTTTTACGAAGCCAGCGATATTCGCGCCCTTCACATAGTTGACCCGACCGTTTTCCTCGCCGTAATGCACGCAGGCGTGGTGGATCGACTGCATGATGTTGTGCAGCTTGCTGTCCACTTCACCGGCGGTCCACAGCAGGCGCATGGCGTTCTGCGACATTTCCAGACCGCTCACGGCCACGCCACCGGCATTGGAGGCCTTGCCCGGCGCGAACAGAATGCCGGCCTCGATAAAGATATCCACAGCCTCCAACGTGGTCGGCATGTTCGCGCCTTCGGCCACACAGATACAGCCGTTGTGCAGCAGGGTGCGGGCCGCTTGCGCATCGAGTTCGTTCTGGGTCGCGCAAGGCAGGGCAATGTCGCAGGCCAGTTCCCAAGGCGTTTTACCTTTGCGGAATTCCAGGCCGAAACGCTGCGCCAGTTCGCTGATGCGCCCGCGTTGCACGTTTTTCAGCTCCAGCAGCGCCGACCATTGTGCTTCGGTCAAACCGCTTTCGGCGTATAGGGTGCCTTCGGAGTCGGACAGGGAAATCACCTTGCCGCCCAGGTCCATCACTTTGCGCGCCGCGTATTGCGCCACGTTGCCGGAACCCGAGATGGCCACGCGCTTGCCTTCGACCCGCTGGTCGTCACGCTTGAGCATTTCTTCAGCGAAATACACGCAACCGAAACCGGTGGCTTCCGGGCGGATCAGGCTACCGCCGTAGGTCATGCCCTTGCCGGTGAGCACGGAGGTGAACTGGTTGCTCAGGCGCTTGTATTGGCCGAACAGGAAACCGATCTCGCGGGCACCCACGCCGATATCGCCGGCCGGCACGTCCACATCCGCGCCGATATGGCGATACAACTCGCTCATGAACGCCTGGCAGAAGCGCATCACTTCGGCATCGCTCTTGCCCTTGGGATCAAAGTCCGAGCCACCCTTGCCGCCGCCCATGGGCAGCGACGTCAGGGAGTTCTTGAAGGTCTGCTCGAAGGCGAGGAATTTCAACACGCCCAGGTTCACCGACGGGTGGAAGCGCAGGCCGCCTTTGTAGGGACCGATAGCGCTGTTCATCTGGATGCGGAAACCGCGATTGACCTGGACCTTGCCATGATCATCCACCCACGACACCCGAAAGATAATCGCGCGCTCAGGTTCGCAGATACGCTCAAGGATGCCCGACGTCAGGTAATGAGGATTGGCTTCAAGAAACGGCCACAAGCTTCGTAGGACTTCTTCCACGGCCTGATGGAATTCTGGCTGGTCCGGGTCGCGTTTCTTGAGACGGGCAAGGAAGGATTCGACGGATTCGATCATGAGAAGTCTCGGAAAATTGATTGTTTTTAACGGAAATTTAGCCGGACTTTATCAATTCATGTCGCACCGCGACAGGGCAAAATGTCGCCTTTGTGAATTTAAATGGTGCATTGGATATAAATAAACCCAAAAAACAGGCATTTATCGCACCCGAAAAGGGATTTCAACATAGCGTCACGCACCAATTTTGAAATCCCTATCGGGAGCAAGCCCCCTCCCACAATTGATCGATTTGTGGGCAAAAAAAAACGGAGCCCCGAAGGACTCCGCTTTGTTCAAACCCGCCCGAATCAGGCCAGTTTCTTGTGCCGTACACGGTGCGGCTGGGCAGCGGCTTCGCCCAAGCGTTTCTTGCGATCGGCTTCGTACTCGGTGTAGTTGCCTTCGAAGAACACCGCTTGCGAGTCGTCCTCGTAGGCCAGGATGTGGGTCGCGACGCGGTCAAGGAACCACCGATCGTGAGAGATCACAATGGCGGCGCCCGGGAAGTCCAGCAGTGCTTCTTCCAGGGAACGCAGGGTTTCAACGTCGAGGTCGTTGGACGGTTCGTCGAGCAGCAGGACGTTACCGCCCTCTTTCAGGGTCAAGGCCAGGTGCAAGCGACCGCGCTCACCACCGGAGAGGTCTTTGACGAACTTCTGCTGGTCGCCGCCCTTGAAGTTGAAACGTCCCACGTAGGTACGCGACGGGATTTCATAGTTGCCGATGCGAATCTGATCGGAACCGTCGGAAATCTGCTGGAACACCGTCTTGCTGCCGTCGAGGTCTTCGCGGCTCTGGTCCACGCAGGCCAACTGCACGGTTTCGCCGATCTCGATGGTGCCGGAATCCGGGGTTTCCTTGCCCATCAGCATGCGGAACAGAGTGGATTTACCCGCGCCGTTACCGCCGATAACGCCGACGATCGCGCCTTTTGGCATGGAGAACGACAGATTGTCGATCAGTACGCGGTCGCCATAGCCTTTGGACACGTTCTTGAATTCGATGACCTTGTCACCCAGGCGCGGACCGGCCGGGATGTAGATCTCGTTGGTTTCGCTGCGCTTCTGGAATTCCTGCGATTGCATTTCTTCGAAGCGTTGCAGACGCGCCTTGGATTTGGACTGGCGGGCCTTGGCGCCTTTGCGCACCCACTCCAGCTCTTCCTTCATGGCTTTTTCGTGGGCCGATTGTTGCTTGGATTCAGCGGCCAGACGGTCGGACTTGGCTTCGAGCCAACCGGAGTAGTTGCCCTCGTAAGGGATACCGGCGCCACGGTCGAGTTCCAGAATCCAGCCGGCGACGTTGTCGAGGAAGTAGCGGTCGTGCGTGATCGCAACCACGGTGCCGGGGAAGTCGTGCAGGAAATGCTCGAGCCAGGCGACGGAATCGGCGTCCAGGTGGTTGGTCGGTTCGTCGAGCAGCAGCATGTCGGGGGCCGACAGCAGCAGGCGGCACAGGGCCACACGGCGCTTCTCGCCACCGGACAGGTGTTCGACCTTGGCGTCCCACGCCGGCAGGCGCAGCGCATCGGCCGCGACTTCCAGCTGGCGATCCAGGTTGTGACCGTCGCCGGCCTGCAGGATGGCTTCGAGCTTGGCCTGTTCGGCGGCGAGCTTGTCAAAGTCGGCATCCGGCTCAGCGTATGCGGCGTAGACCTCGTCAAGGCGGGCCTGGGCGTCCTTGATCACGCTGACGGCCTCTTCGACCACTTCACGCACGGTCTTGGCCGGGTCCAGGATCGGCTCCTGTGGCAGGTAGCCGATGTTCAGTTCAGGCATCGGGCGTGCTTCACCTTCGAACTCGGTGTCAACGCCGGCCATGATTTTCAACAGAGTGGATTTACCCGAACCGTTGAGGCCGAGTACGCCGATCTTGGCGCCTGGGAAGAAAGACAGCGAAATATTTTTCAGGATTTCCCGCTTCGGAGGGACAACTTTTCCCAGCCGATGCATGGTGAAGACATATTGAGCCAAAATCTGGACCTCATGAAAAAGTGAGAACAGGCCTACGTAGCGTCATGGCGCTGTACATAGTATTGCGAATCCTCAAGGTTAACCTAAGTGGGCGACGGCGGGCAGGTTGACAGGTGCTTTCAATCCAGCTTTTTCTTGCTGTAGGCCAGATAGAACAAGGTACCCAGCACCAGCCCCCAGAAAGATGACGATACGTGGAAGAAGTTGGGGAAATACACCGTGACCATCAGCGTCGCGACCGCCGGGTAATACAGGTCCTGCTTGAGCGCGTCCCTGAGCGCATCGGCCAGCGTGCTGAACATCGCCAACGCCGCCAGGGCCAGGATGACGGGCGACGGAATCACCGCCAGCAGGCTCACCAGGCCGGCAGCGAACAGCGCCATCAGCAAATAGCTGACGCCAGCGGCACAGCTGGCGATATACCGCAGCGACTTATCAGACGACGCCAGCGGTCCTGCACACATGGCCGCCGTCAGCGCCGCGAGGTTGAGCCCGTGACAGCCCAAGAGCGAGGCGCACGAGGTCGCCAGCCCCGTGACGAACAGCGTGCCCGGGAAGTGCGTGGCATAGCCGTTGTTACGCATGATCAGATAGCCGGGGATGTTCTGTGAGAACAGCGTGACCACAAACAGCGGTATCGACAGGTTGATGAACGATGAGAGGGTAAACACCGGGACCACCCACTCGAACCGATAGTCGGAAACTTCGACAGCATGCCCCAGTGGCTGTTTGATCAAAAAATAGGCAAGCATCACGCACAACGATACCGGCAGCGAAAACAGTGGCTTGACGATAAACAGCAGCAGCCAGACAAGCGCGACCATCCCGACGATCAGCGGGTACTGTTCAAAGGCCGGCACAAAGGACTTGGCCAGGGACAACAACACCCCGGCCAGCATCGCGGATGACAGGCTGACGGGAATTTTCTCGAGGTAGCGGGACAGGCGCGGCACCAGCGCCATCCCCAGCATCAGCCCACCCGCCATGCAGAACGCCCCGACCGCTTCCTCAAACCCGCTCAGCGGTTGGTTATAGCTGAGCAAAATCGCCGCCCCCGGCGTCGACCAGGCAAAGGTATAGGGCTTTCGAGTGGCCAGGGAAAACACGAGGCCCATGATGCCCTGGAACAGGCACAGCACCGCCAGGGCCGTCACCGCCTGGTGGGGAGAAGCGCCGACGTTGTACAAGCCCTGCAACACGATAAAGAACGTACTGATAAACCCGATCAGCGCGGCACTGGCACCGGTGCTGATCAGGCTCCAGCCCTCTTCGGGCCAACGTTGTGCCCCTGCTCTCGCCTTGTCCAAGGCCCCCATACCGTTACTCCCGCTCTCACTTGCATTCTCTGAAAACCGGTGCTAAAACCAATATCCATTGGATATTGGATATGTTGTCCGATAGTAAAGAGAAGTAGATTTGAAAAGCAAACGGCTAAGTGACCTCGGAGATATTCAACACAGGACTGCAAGTGAGCAGATAGAACAGGTGTTAAAGCAGGCGATTCTGGAGGGACGTCTCCCCCCCGGAGAGGTTCTGCGCCAGGAAGAACTGGCGCAAACCTTCAATGTCAGTCGCATGCCGGTTCGCGAAGCCCTGAAGAAACTCGAGGCACAGGCACTGGTGGATTTCGTTCCCTACAAGGGCGCGATCGTGACGCAGATATCCAAGGCCGATGGCCTGGATAACTACGCCATCCGCCTGGCACTGGAACCGGCTGCCATCCGGTATTCGATTCCGCATTTGACGAGTGAGGATATCCAGCAGGCCCGGGATCTGATCCAGCAAATGAGTGATGAAGTGGAGATGGATCAGCTGGGTGAATTGAACAAGCGTTTTCACATGTGCCTGTACGGAAAAACGCCGCATGCCAAGTTGTTGCAAATGGTGGAGAAGCAACTGTCCGTCGAAGACCGGTACCTGCGCTTTCACCTCTCGGCCATGGGGCGCGAGCACATGTCGCAGGATGAACACCTGGCCATGGTTGAAGCGGCCGCCCACCACGACCTGGACCGCGCCGAGGAACTGGTACGCAAACATTTGACGAAGGCGGCCATTGCACTGGAAAACTTTTTCGACCGAAAAAACTGAGCGCACGCTCACTCTACAAGGAGGTAGATCATGACCGAAGTCATGTCGGCATCAGCGATGGACTCTGCGCAAAACCTGGCGGGCAAATCGATTTTCCTGGAGATGGGCGCGCGCCTGGGGGTGGTCGACCTGTTGATGCAGGGCGACCCCTTCGACGCTGAACGAGTAGTGAACCTCAGCGGTGCCCAGCGGCATTTTGTCGATGCTTACCTGGCGGCCCTGTGCAAATTGGGATTGGCCGCCCCCGGCCCCCACGCCGACAGCTACACCGGCACCGCCGCCCTGCCGGAGGCCGTCAACAACTGCGGCTACCTGCTCTGGGCCTTGCAGTCTTGCGCACCGCTGATCGAACATCCGGTGCAGTTCGCCAACAACATGCATGCAGCCATCGACACCTACGTGCGCAACGGCGAACACGTGGCCCGCACGTCCAAGTGGATGGGCGCGACCGACTTCTATCCCCATGCCGAACGGGAAATCCTGCAAGCCCAGCCCAAGAAAATCATCGACTTCGGTTCAGGCACCTGCGGCCTGCTGATCCGATTGCTGGAGCAGTTGCCACAAGCCACTGCGATCGGCATCGACCTGAGCGCCAGCGCCTGCCAGAAGGCCCGCGAAATCATTCAAGACAAAGGCTTGAGCCATCGGCTCCAAGTGATCCACGCGCCGGTTGAAAGCCTGATCGACGACCCCACCTTGCTCAAGGATGTCGACGTCATCCATGCCGGTTTCGTCTTCCACGACCTCAACCCCACGCAAAGCCAGGTGCTGCCGAGCCTGCTGGCCGCCATCAAGGCCGCCTCGCCCCGCGTCAAACTGGTGATAGCGGATGCCATCCCCGACGATGCGCCCTGGGAGAACAACGCCTATTCGCTGGCCTTCACGTTTTTGCATACCCACTTCATGGACCGCAAATTCCCCTCAGAGGAGGGCTGGAAAGCCCTGCTCGAACAGGCCGGGTTCATGGACGTGACCTTAAGTAAACCCGGCCTTTCCGGCAGCCGCCTGATTGTCGGTCATTAGAGCAACACCCAACCTTGAACAGTAAGGAATCCTATGTAGTCGCCACTCATCGGGAGATCAACCATGCGCGTAGAAACCCTTGTAGAGCGTGTCAAAGCCCACCGTTGCTATAGCCATCCGATTTTTCACAACTGGGCCCGCGTCAACCCAGGAACCGAGGCCATCGGTGCCTTGTTCCACCATATTCGCAGCTTCTGCGATGCCACTCGCCCCGGCTGGAACCTGCCCCAAGGGCTCAAGGAGATCGGCCTTTCGACCGAAAGCCACTTGCTGCAGGAGATTGTCGACAGCGAGGAAAACCACGGCCCGGAACTGGCCATGATGGCCGGCCATATCATCAACCGCTCCGTACCCGGCAAGGCGATCTTCGATGACCTGACCGACCAGATCCACATTGAGTCCATGCTCAAGCGCTGCTCCGACGAACTGCTCGGCCAACTGCCCGGCTATGACTTCGCCACCGGCCTGATGCCTCAGACCAAAAAGGCGATCCGTACGTTTGAGACACGCAAGTCGACGGCCGCCCAGGATGTGTACAAAAGCCTTGGCACCGCGCTGGCGCTGGAGATCATCTCCAATCGACAACTGATCCCTGGGGAAAAAACCTGCCTGGTCGACAGCGGCTTATATCGCGCCAGCTTCGATGAGCCGGCCATGCACTATCTGGTGGAGCACTATGGCGAGACCGGGGCCGAATGCCAGCACGAACAGAATGCCATCGAGGCCGTCGGCTCAGTCCTCAACCCGCAGAACAGCGCCGCGATCGTTCAAGGCGCCGATGACTTCCTCGACAACCTGGCGGCGTTATGGGACCTGCTCGACGCCACGCTGCTCCAGGCCGAAGTTGATCGCGTCGCCGCCTGACGCCGACTGACGGGCCGGGCGACCGGCCCCTTTTTTGACAGAAAAGGCAGATCAATCATGCGTGATGAAAAACTCGACAAACTCTTCGAAGACGTATTCCAACGCCCGGTCGCCAATCACGAAGACATCTTCGACTTGGGCGCCAACTCCCTGACCGCCGTTCAGTTGATCAGTCAGGTGAACACGACGTTTGGCGCCAATATCAACATGGAGCAGTTTTTCCTGAACCCGTGCAAACAAACGATCCTGGATCAGTTGCCATCGGCAACAGCCGCTCAACACGCCTGACGGGGAGCACTATGCACAGCCTCTTCAACTTGACCCTGAACCTGTCGCGCGCCGGCAGTGTGGCGTGTGTACAGAGCCTGCCTGTTGACCCGACGCGACCGACCTTGCTGCTGCTGTCGCCAGTGGGTACCCAGTGTTTTTACATGAAAAACGCCGCGCTGTTTCTCATCAGCCGCTTCAACCTGATCATCCTGGAAAGCGACGCCGTGTTGTCCTATGCAACGGCCACCGCGCCGACGCCCAGCGAAGGCATCGCCGATTTCTACCGGCAGCTATGCGCGGCGTTGCCCGAAGGCATGCAGGTGGACGCGCTGGTGGGCTATTGCTCTTCAGCGCCTGTAGCGTTGCTGGCGGGAGCCCAGGGCGCTTGCCGCGCACTGCTGTTGCTCAACGGCGCGTATTTCTTGCCGGGCGACGCGATTGCCAAGAGCCAGTACGAGCGCGATGTCGAACGCATGATGCAGTCGATCCCCTTGGGCAACTGGGCCCAAGTGTACGAGGCCGTCAGCCTGTTGCATGCCAACAGTCGCTACGCGCCCAGCGACTATCGCTACCAACAGGTCCGGCCCCTGCGTGAAGTGGAGGCATTCCGCCAATACCTGATCTTCCTCAACCACCTCAAGACCCTCGAAATCACCCACGCGGCCCAGGCCGTCGAGACGCCGACCCTGGTCTGGTGTGGCGGCAACGATGGCTACACCGACACGGCGTCCTCCAAATACGTCGCGACATGGCTGGCCCACGCCGAGTTGGTCGAAGACCCGGTGGGGCAGCACCATGACTTTGTCGACGGTCATGAACCGTTGTATCAGGCAATGACCGCGTTCCTGAACCGTCATGCACCGAGGGCTGCCCGATGAATGCGCACAACTGGCCAACGACCAAGGTGTTTCGCCGATTTCAATCGATCTGCCTGCAAACCCCCAACGCCGTGGCGGTCGTCGACCAGGGCAACGGTCTTACCTATCGACAGCTGCATCAGCAGGTACTCGGGCTGTGTGAGCAACTGAGCCGCCATGGCCTGGCCGATGCGCCTTACCTGCCGCTCATGGCCAGTCGTTGCCTGCCCTACCTGGTCGCGCTGCTGGCCTGCTGCAAGCTGGGCGTGGCGTACGTGAGCCTCGACCCGAGCGCGCCGGCCAAACGCATCGTCGCGCAACTCGATCAGCTCGGTTGCAGCCACCTGTTGTTGATCGGCCAGCCCGACGACACAAATATCGATCCACGCCTGACCCACTTTCGCCTGGACGATCAAGGCGCCCTCCTTGCCCAAGGCCCGGCCTTTCGTCGGCCGGCCAGGACGCGCTCGGTCGATACCGGGGTCATCACAATAATGTTCACTTCCGGCACCACTGGGGTGCCCAAAGGTGTCCGCATCCATGAGGACGGCCTGTTGAACCTGGTGGAGAACGTCCAGGAGCAAGTCCAGGGCCGGGCCCGGCGCTATGTGCATCATTCCTCGATCAGCTTTGACGCTGCGGTGTTCGAAGTCTGGGTACCGCTGCTCACCGGTGCCTGCGTCACCCTGCATGCCGGCGCTTTCAATATCGAGACCCTGGCCGCCTGCGTGCAAACAGCCCGATGCGAGGTGCTGTTGCTGACCACCTCGCTGTTTCATCTGGTGGCGCAACACCGTCTGCAGATGCTCGATGGGGTGCGCGTGCTCTATGTCGGCGGCGAAGTGCTCAAGCCGATCCATGCCAGGGCACTGCTGGCCGCCAACCCGGGCATTACCCTGGTGAACGGCTATGGCCCGACCGAGAACACCGTGTTTTCAACCTGGCATTGCCTCAGCACGCTCAAGGATATCGACGACGATGCGATTCCCATCGGCCGGCTGCTCAAGCACGTTCATGCCCAAGTCGTCGATGCTGACCTTCGGCCGGTGCCGCGCGGCACTCCGGGCGAACTGCTGCTGGGCGGCCGCAATCTGGCCCAGGGCTACCTGGACGATGAACTGACTCGCCTGCGTTTCCTGCACGGGCCAGAGGGCTTCTATTACCGCACCGGCGACTACGTGATCGAGGACGAACACGGCGTTTTCTTCTATCAGGGCCGTGTCGACGAACAGGTCAAAATCCAGGGCTACCGCGTGGAGCTCGCCGAGGTCGAACGGGCGCTGACCCAATTGCCCGGTATTGCACAAGCCGTGGTGCTGTCACGGACCATGAACGCCCTGGAAAACTGCTTGCACGCCTTTATCGTGTTCCAGCACGGCTGGCCGGACACGGACGAAGGCAAGCTGCTGAGCCTGTTGGCCGGCCGGCTTCCTCACTATATGTTGCCCGCCCGCATCATTCGGTTATTCGAGTTGCCGCTCACCGCCAACGGCAAGGTCGATAAACGCGCGTTGCAATCACTGGCCGGCAAAACACCCGCCACGGGCGCGCGCGCGCCAGCAGCCGGATCGGCGGTCCTGGAAGCGTGGTCCGGCATCCTGGGCACGCAGGACTTGCAACTGGAAAACTCCATTTACGCCTACGGCGCCTCGTCCCTGAGCGTCGTGATGGCCCATACCCAAATCAATCAGACCCTTGGCAGGAAAACCCCATTCGATGAAGTCGCCCGGTTGAACACCTTGCAGGAGTGGGTGCAGTACTACGTAACGCATGAAAACCTCAGTCACCACGCTTAGGAGCGGACATGGACATCACTGACTTTTCGTTGACGGAACAGGAACTCCAGCAATTCGACCGGGACGGTTTTATCGGCCCCTTCACGCTCTATGAGCCTGAAGAAATGATGCAGTTGCACAAGACGGTTCGCGCGCAGCTGTTCAACCGCACCCACGCGCCCTATGACGCACCCCACGATGTGGCGATCACCAATTACGATCGGCACCTGGACGTCGAACTGCTGACCCGCCACGTGTTTCGCACAGAGATCGTGCACCGTCTCAGGAGCATCCTCGGCCCGGACGTCATCTGCTGGAGAAGTGAATTCATCCCCAAATACCCTGGCAATGAAGGCACCGACTGGCACCAGGCCGATACCTTCGGGCATGCATCCGGGGAGCCGCAGTTGGTCTGGCCTGAGGATGAGCCGTTCGGGGGTGCCATTAACGTGTGGACCGGATTCACCGACGCCACCCCGGAGAACGGCTGCATGCTGTTCATCCCCGGCACCCACCGGAAAATGAACTACGACGAGTCCATCGGCATGACATTCGACCCGGTCGCCAACAAGGACGTGGTCAAGGGCCAATACGCGCGTGGCTTCAATGGCTACGACTACAGCACCTTGCAAAAAGACAAGGGCTGGCAGCCAGATGAAGCGGCCGCGGTACCGATTGTGATGAAAGCCGGGCAATTCGTGATTTTCCGCTCGATGCTGATGCACTCCTCGTTGCCCAACTCGACGTCGGACAAAACCCGCCTCGGTTATGTGGCCCGTTATGTCCCAGGTCGGGTGAAGGTCTATCCCGACACCGACTACGTGAAGGAATTTGGTGGCGAGTACCGCCTGGACAAGTTCGGCGTGGTGCAGGTGGCCGGTACACGTACCGACCCGCAGAACCGAGTGGCCTCCAGGAGCCTCAGTGGCCTGGACCTGAAACCCTTGGCCAGCTATTGAGGAACGCCCATGGAACAGCCTTCTTACCTGGGGATCGACCATATCGCCTACGCCACCCGCTCCACGGAGAAAACGTCGGCCTTTTTCACGGCCTTGGGGTTTGAAGTGCTGTTCCATCGGCAACCGATCGATAAGTTCGGCGTATTCATCACCAAGTTACGCTCGCCGGCCGGCGAAATCGTCGAAGTGGTCGAGCCCTTTCGCCCCGACAGCGTGGTCAGCCGGTTATTGCAGGACGTGGACGCGTGCCTGTATCACGCCGCTTTCAGGGTCAGCGACCTCTCGGCTACCCAAGCCTCCCTGGCGCAGATTGGCGGGGTGACGGTGACCACGGCGATGACGATTCCCTATCCAGCGACGGCCGAACATTGCTCGCTGACCACTTCGCACATGTACCACCCGGCCGTGGGCTTGTTCGAGATCACCGGCTAAGGAGAGGCCATGGCTGACATCCTGGCAGCGCCATCGCGCTGGCTTGCGCCCTTGCCCGGGCCCTCATCCAAGGAGGCCCGGAGCATTCTGCTGTGTTTCCCCTATGGCGGTGGCGGAGTGTCGTCGTTCCAGGGGTTGAGCGCGCTGCACAGCATCGGCATCGCACCATGGGCGGTCAAACTGCCGGGCCGCGAAGAGCGGATAAAGGAGCCCCCCGTGGCCAACGTCCACGAGCTGATCGAGGCCATCGTCGACGCGCTGCAAGCGCTGACGCTGCCCTTTGCCTTCTATGGCCACAGCTTCGGCGCGGGCCTGGCACTCGATGTCGCCCACACCCTGGCCACACGCGGCCACACGCTGCCCACCCAATTGGTGCTGTCGGGTCGCATGCCGCCCCACACCGGTTATTCCCCCCTGTTGGGGGCAATGGACGACGAGCAGTTGTGGCAGCACGTGTGTGCGCAAAGCCTATTACCCTTGCCGCCAGACGCCGATTGCAGTTTCGCCCGCGCCACCTTGAACAAGCTCAAGGCCGATTTGGCGCTTAACGCACAGCTCACCTACCGCTTTCTCCAGCCCTTGCCGATGCCGCTGCTGACCCTCAACGGCCTGGACGATCCGTTGATCGACACCCACCGTCTCGACGAGTGGCACCCCTACAGCAGCGTGGCGTTCCATAGCCAATGCCTGCCTGGCGGGCACTTTTTCTTCAAAAGCGACTTTCCGCGCTTTTACTTGACCCTTTTAACCCACCTCAGTGAACAAGGCCGCTAAGCCGTATGGAACGTGCATTCTGGAACACCCCTTACCTGTCGAACCTGGACGCCAATGTGCTGAGCGTCGAGGGCCGTGATGTCATGATCAGCCCGACGATTTTCTTCGCCGAATCCGGCGGCCAAGAGTCGGACAGCGGCACCATCAACCACATTGAGGTCAGCCAGGCCATCGTCGACGGGGACCGGATTATCTACCGCCTGGCCGCCGACCCGGACTTTGCCGTGGGCGATCGGGTCAATGTGCAGATCGACTGGCCCCGGCGCTACGCGCTGATGCGCTTGCACTTCGCCGCTGAAGTCGTGCTGGAACTGTTCTACAAGAAATTCCCCGGCCTTGAGAAAATCGGCGCCCACATCGCCCAGGGCAAAGCGCGGATCGACTTTGCCCTGGACGGTAATATCAGCCAATACTTCGCCAGCATCCTGCAAGACGTCGAGACGCTGGTGGCAGCCGACTTGCCGATTGAAAGTCGCTTCACCGACACCGAGCAGTTGCGGCGGTGCTGGCGTATCGAAGGGTTTTCCCAGGTACCCTGCGGCGGTACGCACTTGCGCAAAACCGGCGAAATCGGTCGGATCCGCCTCAAGCGCAATAACATCGGCGCGCACAAAGAGCGCGTCGAAATCTATCTGGTGGATTAACCGTTCAATGCTCTCAAAGGCTCCTGGAGACTACCTTCATGCTCAATGTCATGTCTGCACTTGGGTTGCTGCTATTAATGCCGGGGCCAACCAACACCCTGCTATTACGCTCGGGGCTGCTCACCGGCTTCAAGCGCGCCTGGCCCCTGAGCCTGCTGGAGTGCCTGGCGTACCTGGTGCAAATATCCTTCTGGGGCTACCTGCTCAGCCATCTCGGCGACAGCGCGCCCTGGTGCCTGAGGCTCGTGCAGTTCGCCTCGGTATGCTATTTGATCAAGACCTCGTACATGCTCTGGCGCCGTCCCGACGACACCTTGAAAGCCGCGCCGGAAGCACGCGTGTCCAGGCGGCATTTCTTTTTGCTGACGCTGATCAACCCCAAGGGCCTGCTGGTGGTCTCGTTCATCGTCCCGGCCCAGACGTTTACCGACCCGACCTTGTACCTGCAATTTGTCGGGCAATTCACGGCAGTGGTGATCCCGGTCGGCTGCGCCTGGGTGCTGTTTGGCGCACGCATCAAGCGTGGCGGCTATGCCTGGCTGACGGCCCACACTATCAACCGCACGGCATCTGTGGTTATCTGCGGCTTTGCGGTGGCGATCCTTTCCCGGCTGGCGGACTCCCTGACGCACACCAGCGTCATGCCTTAGTTCCGCCAGGCAGGACTGGCACTTTGCCACAAGTCAAGGCATGCTAGCTGCCCTCCGGGCGTCCGGCTATAGTGCACGTCGCGCGCCAGTCCAGCCAAACCGCAGGATCACAGCTTGTCCAAAGTCACGCCGCCAACTCCCCTGCGCGCTGCTCATATAGCGCCGGGAGCGCCACTGCACGGCACCCTCAAAGGCGCATTGGCGACGCTTGTCCTGCTGCTGCTCGCGTTATTGTTCTGGCAGTTGCTGGACCAGTTGCAGCAGACCCGGAAAAACCAGCAGCAATACACCATCGACTACAGCGCCGACCTGGCTGAGCAGATCAGCCTGAACATGGCCCTGAGC
Source organism: Pseudomonas extremaustralis (assembly GCF_900102035.1). Taxonomy (NCBI): domain Bacteria; kingdom Pseudomonadati; phylum Pseudomonadota; class Gammaproteobacteria; order Pseudomonadales; family Pseudomonadaceae; genus Pseudomonas; species Pseudomonas extremaustralis. The sequence continues at coordinate 5,878,881 of NZ_LT629689.1, read as the reverse complement.
GCAAAAATCGCCCTCAACCTGCTGCCGATGGTCGAGCCGCCGCACGACAGCGAACAGCAACAAACCCTGATGCGCACCCTGCCGGAACTGCGCAGCATTGCCCTGCTCGCCCCCAGTGGCGCACTGATCAGTGACAGCGCGAGCGACAGCCAGGACAGCGCCTGGCTCGAAGCGTTGGTGCAACGCAGTCATGGCCAGTCCTACTACTTGAGCAACACCGACGATGGCACCCTCATCTATCTATTGCTGCACCAGCCCAGCGGTGGCTCCAGGATGTACTGGGTCCTGCGCCTTTCGCCCGACTACCTGACCAACCTCACCCGTCAGGACAGCCAGGGCCAGCGCCCCACGTGGGCCATCGAGAACCGCCTCAACCACCGCGTCATCAGCCGGGACAGCGGCATGCCGGCCCAATGGCCCAGCGCCCTGACCCCGGACGAACTGAATAAAAGCGTACTGATCACCCCCCTGAGCAGAAGCGACTGGCAATTGCGCGGGCTGTTCGACCGCACGGCCGTGCTGGAGGAGCTGCTGCCGGCGTTTATCGGCAAATGCCTGTTGGGCCTGGCATTTTCGCTGATCCCGCTCGTCGTGCTGCTGAACATGCGCCGCCGCCAGCGCCAGGTGCATGAGGGCCGGCGGCGCTACCAGGATATTTTCGAAGGCACCGGCGTGGCCCTGTGCGTGCTGGACCTGTCGGGCCTGAGTGCCTGCTTCGACAGGGAGCGCTTGCAGACCCCCGAGCAACTGCAAGACTGGTTGCGGGACAACCCCATCGAAGGCCGGCAGTTGCTCAAGGAACTGCGCATCACCGAGGTCAATCAGGTGGCGGTAAGCCTGTTGAACGTCAGTTCCTGTGAAGAGGCATGGGAACGGCTGATCGACGACTGCCCGCGTAACACCACCGCCATCGGTTACCAGGTTCTTGAGGCCATACTGACCCAACAGCGCCAGCTGGAGCTGGAAATCCAACTCAAGGACGCGATTGGCAATGAGCAATACCTGTGGCTGGTGATGCGCCTGCCGGAACAGCAGGACGATTTCAAGGCCGTGATCCTGAGCATCAGCGATATCACCAGCCGCAAGTTGATCGAACTCTCGCTGGTGGAGCGCGAGAGCTTCTGGTCGGACGTGGTGCGCACCGTGCCCGACCACCTGTATGTGCAGGACGTGATCAGCCAGCGCATGATTTTCAGCAACCACCACTTGGGCCACACCCTGGGCTATAACAAGGCCGAACTGCAGCAAATGGGCGAGTACTTCTGGGAAATCCTGCTGCACCCCGAAGACGCCGAGCGTTACCACGACTTGCGCCAGCAGCAACGCCTGGCCGGCTATAGCGCCCAGTTGCAATGCCAGCTGCGCTTCCGCCACCGCGACAACCATTGGCGGCGCTTCGATATTCGCGAGCAGGCCCTAGCCCGGGACAAGACCGCACAAGTCACGCGCATCATCGGCGTGGCCAAGGACATCACCGATCAGATCGAAGCCAGCGAATCCCTGCGCGACAGCGAACAGCGCTACCGCATGCTGGCCGAAAGCATCAGCGACGTGATCTGCGCCACCGACAGTCAATTGGCGCTCAACTACATCAGCCCGTCGGTCAGCGCCGTGCTGGGCTATGACGTGGACTGGATATTCAAGAACGGCTGGCAGTCGATCATCGCCAACCCGCAGCAACTGACCGGTATCCATAACCTAGTGGAACAGGTCAGCCGCGCGCTGGGCGATCCCGAGGCGCTGAATAAATTGCGCGACGACGTGCAAACCCAGCTGTTCCTGTTCGACTGCCTGCGCGCCGACGGGCGCAAAGTGCCGATCGAGGCGCGCCTGGTGCTGGTGTGGGACGAACACGGCGCCTTCGAGGGCATCCTCGGCGTGGGCCGCGACATCAGCCAGCAGCGCCGCGCCGAAAAAGACCTGCGCATGGCCGCCACGGTATTCGAGCACTCCACCTCGGCGATCCTGATCACCGACCCGGCGGGCTATATCGTGCAAGCCAACGAGGCATTCAGCCGGGTCAGCGGTTATGCGGTCAGCGATGTGCTCGACCAGTTGCCGAACATGCTGACCGTCGACGAGCAACAGGAAGCCCATCTGCACTACGTGCTCAAGCAACTGCACCAGCACAGCACCTGGGAAGGCGAAGTGTGGCTCAAGCGTCGCAATGGCGAGCACTACCCGGCCTGGGTCGGCATTACCGCGGTGTTCGACGACGAAGGCGACCTGGCCAGCTACGTGTGTTTCTTCAGTGACATCAGCGAGCGCAAGGCCAGCGAACAGCGCATCCACCGCCTGGCCTATTACGATGCCCTGACCCACCTGCCCAACCGCACGCTGTTCCAGGATCGCCTGCACACCGCGTTGCAGTCGGCCGAACGGCAGAAGTCGTGGGTGGTGCTGATGTTCCTCGACCTCGACCGCTTCAAACCGATCAACGACTCCCTGGGCCACGCCGCCGGCGACCGCATGCTCAAGGAAATGGCCACGCGCCTGCTGGGCTGCGTGGCCGAGGACGACACCGTGGCGCGCATGGGCGGTGACGAGTTCACCTTGCTCCTGCAACCGCGGATCAGCCGCGAAATGGCGCTGAACCGTGCGATTCATGTGGCCGAGCAAATCCTCGCCAGCCTGGTCAAGCCGTTCGTACTGGAAGGCCGCGAGTTCTTCGTCACCGCCAGTATCGGCATCGCCCTCAGCCCCCAGGACGGCAACGAGCTGAGCCAGCTGATGAAAAACGCCGACACTGCGATGTATCACGCCAAGGAGCGCGGCAAGAACAACTTCCAGTTCTACCAGGCCGACATGAACGCCAGCGCCCTGGAACGCCTGGAGCTGGAAAGCGACCTGCGCCACGCTCTGGACCAGAACGAATTCGTGCTTTATTACCAGCCGCAATTCAGCGGCGACGGCAAACGCCTGACCGGCGCCGAAGCCCTGCTGCGCTGGCGCCATCCGCGTCGCGGGCTGGTGCCGCCGGGCGACTTCATTCCGGTGCTGGAAGAGTTGGGCCTGGTGGTCGACGTCGGCGACTGGGTGATCAGCGAAGCGTGCCGCCAACTCAAGAGCTGGCACCAGAACAAGGTGCGCGTACCGAAAGTCTCGGTGAACATCTCGGCGCGGCAATTCTCCGATGGTCAACTGGGTGAGCGCATCGCCACCATCCTCAAGGACACCGGCCTGCCGCCGGCGTGCCTGGAGTTGGAGCTGACCGAAAGTATCCTGATGCGCGAAGTCAACGAAGCCATGCACATCCTCGACAGCCTGAAAAACCTGGGCCTGAGCATTGCCGTGGACGACTTCGGCACCGGTTATTCGTCGCTCAACTACCTCAAGCAATTCCCCATCGACGTCTTGAAGATCGACCGCACCTTCGTCGACGGCCTGCCGTCGGGCGAGCAGGACGCACAGATCGCCCGCGCCATTATCGCCATGGCCCACAGCCTCAACCTGGCGGTGATCGCCGAGGGCGTGGAAACCCATGAGCAACTGGAGTTCCTGCGTGAGCATGGCTGCGACGAAGTGCAGGGGTATCTGTTCGGGCGGCCGATGCCACCGCATCGGTTCGCGGCGCAGTTCAGCAATGACGCGCTGTTCATGTTCGACTGATTAGCTGCGATGAAGCCGCTTATCCCCAGATGAGCCCCACTTGTCCGCGACATGACGTCCTTTCATATGCCATCTAAAACCCATTGGGTTAGAATGCCCTCCTTTTCTGCCCCCGATCCTTGAGGACCGCCATGTTCAGCCGTGATTTGACCATTGCCAAGTACGACGCCGATCTCTTCGCCGCCATGGAGCAAGAAGCCGTGCGCCAGGAAGAGCACATTGAGCTGATCGCTTCGGAAAACTACACCAGCCCTGCGGTAATGGAGGCTCAAGGTTCGGTTCTGACCAACAAGTACGCCGAAGGCTACCCAGGCAAGCGCTACTACGGCGGTTGCGAATACGTCGACGTGGTTGAGCAACTGGCCATCGACCGCGCCAAGCAACTGTTCGGCGCCGATTACGCCAACGTCCAGCCACACGCCGGCTCCCAAGCCAACAGCGCCGTGTACCTGGCCCTGCTGCAAGGCGGCGACACCATCCTGGGCATGAGCCTGGCCCACGGCGGTCACCTGACCCACGGCGCCAGCGTTTCCTCCTCCGGCAAGCTGTACAACGCCGTTCAGTACGGTATCGATGCCAACGGCCTGATCGACTACGACGAAGTCGAGCGCCTGGCGGTCGAGCACAAGCCAAAAATGATCGTGGCCGGTTTCTCTGCCTACTCGCAGATCCTCGACTTCCCACGCTTCCGCGCCATCGCCGACAAAGTCGGTGCCTACCTGTTCGTCGACATGGCCCACGTGGCCGGTCTGGTCGCCGCTGGCGTCTACCCGAACCCGGTGCCGTTCGCTGACGTCGTGACCACCACCACTCACAAGACCCTGCGCGGTCCACGTGGCGGCCTGATCCTGGCGCGCGCCAACGCCGAGATCGAGAAGAAGCTGAACTCTGCCGTATTCCCAGGCGCCCAGGGCGGCCCGCTGGAGCACGTCATCGCTGCCAAGGCGGTCTGCTTCAAGGAAGCGCTGCAACCTGAGTTCAAGACTTACCAGCAACAAGTGGTGAAAAACGCCAAGGCCATGGCTGATGTGTTTATCGCTCGTGGTTTTGACGTGGTGTCCGGCGGGACTGAAAACCACCTGTTCCTGCTGTCGCTGATCAAGCAGGACATCTCCGGTAAAGATGCTGACGCCGCTCTGGGCAAAGCCTTCATCACCGTGAACAAGAACTCCGTACCGAACGACCCACGTTCGCCGTTCGTCACCTCCGGCCTGCGCTTCGGCACCCCGGCAGTGACCACCCGTGGCTTCAAGGAAGCAGAGTGCAAGGAACTGGCCGGCTGGATCTGCGACATCCTGGCAGACCTGAACAACGAAGCCGTGATCGATGCGGTCCGTGAGAAGGTCAAGGCCATCTGCAAAAAGCTGCCCGTGTACGGCGCTTGATTGCAGTTGCTTGAATAAAAAGCCCGGCTCTTGAGCCGGGCTTTTTTTATGCCAACTGAAATGCGATCAAATGTGGGAGGGGGCAAGCCCCCTCCCACATTTTTGATCGTATTTCCAAGTTAGGCTTGATAGACCTTCGCAAAACCCTCGCGAATCTTGTCTTCCGGCAACTCATCGGCAATAAACACAATCACACTCTCCCGCACTTCCCCCTCGGCCCATTCGGTATCCCAATCGAAGCCGTAGAGTTTCAGCACGCCCTGAAACACCATGCGCCGGTCTTCCCCTGCAATGTTCAGCACGCCCTTGTAGCGCAGCAATTGCTTGCCGTGGTCTTCCAACAACTCGTTCATGAACTCGCTGAGGCGATCGATATCCAGCGGCTGCTCGGTACGCAGCACCAGGCTGGAAATACGGTCGACGGACGGCGTGGCGCTGACCGGGCGCAGGCTCATGCTGGCATTGAGGTTGAAGCCGCGCACATCGAGCAGTTCGGCCAGGTCGATGGCGCCGTGGTCGACCACACGAATCGGCGCGCGACGGTTGATGCGGGTCAGGCGCTGGCTGAGGGCCTCGAAGCTGGCGTCGTCCACCAGGTCGCGCTTGCTCACCAGCAGGCGATCGGCAAACCCGATCTGCGCCTGGGCGATGGTCTGGGTCAGGTGGTGTTCGGCGTGGGCGGCGTCCACCAGGGTGATGATGCCGTCGAGGATGTAACGCTCGCGCAGTTCTTCATCGATGAAAAAGGTCTGGGCCACGGGGGCCGGGTCGGCCAGGCCGGTGCATTCGATCACCAGGCGGTCGAAGGCGATCTCGCCGCTGTCCAGGCGCTCGAGCAGCAGATACAGGGCTTTGGTCAGGTCGGTGTGGATGGTGCAGCACACGCAGCCGTTGGACAGGGTCATGACTTGCACGGGCTCGGCGCCCAGCAGTTGGGTGTCGATACCGGCGTCGCTGAATTCGTTTTCGATCACGGCGATTTTCAAGCCGTGCTCGGCTTTGAGCAGGTGGCGCAGCAAGGTGGTCTTGCCGGCGCCGAGGAAGCCACTGAGGACGGTGACGGGGATGGGAGAGGACAAGACAGTTCTCCTGAAAGATGGGGAGGCAAAAACAACTGTAGGAGCGAGCTTGCTCGCGAAGAACGTCAACGATAACCCGTGCTATCTGGATGCACGTGGTGTCCTTGCGTTTTTCGCGAGCAAGCTCGCTCCTACAGGTGAAGCGGTTTTACCAACTTAACAGCACTTGGGCCCACCCTTGCCGCCGTAACGGGCTTCCTGGCGTTCCCGGAAGAACGCCTTGTAGTCCATCATCGGCTTGTCCGGGTGCTTGGTTTGCATATGCTCGACGTAGGTGTCGTAGTCGGGCATGCCGACCATCAGGCGCGCGGCCTGACCGAGGTATTTACCGAGGCGACTGATGTCATTGAACATGGCTGCAATCCTCGATCAAGCGTCCGGTACTGCCTGGAACGGGGCTTCTTTATCCGTACGTTCTTTGTTGCCCCAGGCGGCGACGCCGACCTTGAGCGCATAGAACAGGATGCTGAATACCACGAACAGGAACAGCGCGGTCAGTGTGGCGTTGGTGTACGCGTTCCAGATCACATGCTGCATCTGGTCGATGCTCTTGGCCGGAGCCAGGATCTGGCCGCCTGCCAGCGCATCGCTGTACTTCTTGGCCAGCGACAGGAAGCCGATCGCCGGGTTGGCGTCGAACAGCTTGATGAAGCCCGCCGTGGTGGTGCAGATCAGCAGCCATACTGCCGGCAGCATGGTCACCCAGATGTAGCGCTGGCGTTTCATTTTGATCAGCACAACGGTCGCCAGCATCAGCGCGATACCTGCCAGCATCTGGTTGGAGATACCGAACAGCGGCCACAAGGTGTTGATGCCACCCAATGGGTCGATCACGCCCTGGTACAGCAGATACCCCCACATCGCCACGCAACCCGCCGTCGCGATCAGGTTGGCGGTCCACGACTCGGTGCGCTTGAGCGCCGGCACGAAGGAACCCAGCAGGTCCTGCAGCATGAAGCGACCGGCACGGGTACCGGCGTCGACCGCCGTCAGAATGAACAGCGCTTCGAACAGGATCGCAAAGTGGTACCAGAACGCCATGGTGTTTTCACCCGGCAGCACACTGTGCAGGATCTGCGCGATCCCCACGGCGAGCGTCGGCGCACCGCCGGCACGGGCCAGGACGGTGGTTTCGCCGATGTCATGGGCCACGGCCGACAGCGCTTCAGGCGTAATCGCAAAGCCCCAGCTGCTGACGGTTTGCGCAACGGTAACGACATCGCTGCCGACAATCGCCGCCGGGCTGTTCATGGCGAAGTACACGCCAGGCTCGATCACCGACGCGGCAACCATCGCCATGATGGCCACGAACGACTCCATCAACATGCCGCCATACCCGATGTACCGGGCATGGCCTTCACTGGCCAGCAACTTCGGCGTGGTGCCCGAAGCGATCAGCGCGTGGAAGCCCGAGACCGCACCGCAGGCAATAGTGATGAACAGGAATGGGAACAGGCCGCCCTTCCACACCGGGCCGGTGCCATCGATGAACTGGGTCAGCGCCGGCATTTTCAGGTCGGGCATGGTCACCAGGATGCCGATGGCCAAGGCGACAATGGTGCCGATCTTGAGGAAGGTGGACAGGTAGTCACGCGGTGCCAGGATCAGCCACACCGGCAGTACCGCAGCGACGAAACCGTAGCCGATCAGCATCCAGGTGATCTGGATGCCGGTGAAACTGAAGACCTTGGCCCAGACCGGGTCGGCGGCAATCTGCCCGCCCAGCCAGATCGAACCGAGCAGCAACAGCACGCCGATGATCGAAATCTCACCGATGCGACCCGGACGGATGTAGCGCATGTAGATGCCCATGAACATCGCGATCGGGATGGTCGCCATCACCGTGAAGATGCCCCATGGGCTCTCGGCCAGGGCCTTGACCACGATCAGCGCCAGCACCGCGAGGATGATGATCATGATCAGGAAGCAGCCGAACAGCGCGATGGTCCCTGGAATGCGGCCCATCTCTTCGCGAACCATGTCCCCCAGGGAACGACCGTTGCGACGAGTGGACAGGAACAGCACCATGAAGTCCTGAACCGCACCGGCCAGTACTACGCCTGCGATCAGCCACAGGGTGCCGGGCAGATAACCCATTTGCGCCGCCAGCACCGGGCCGACCAAGGGGCCTGCACCGGCAATCGCCGCAAAGTGGTGACCGAAAAGGATGTGTTTGTTGGTCGGCACGAAGTCCAGACCGTCGTTATTGACCACTGCGGGGGTGGCCCGTCGTGGATCGAGTTGCATCACGTTGTTGGCGATGAACAGACTGTAGTAACGATACGCGACCAGATAAATGGCCACGGCTGCGACCACAATCCACAAGGCATTGATTGCCTCGCCGCGGCGCAATGCCACTACGCCCAGGGCGCACGCACCTACGATTGCCAGCACCAGCCAGGGTAAGTGGCGTAGCAGGCTATTATTATTCTTCATTTTTATATTCCAGCCAGGGTGGACAGAAAGGACAACCACCTCGAGTTTAGCGCTACTGGCTTTAAAGGCCAGCCCCCTACGTTGGTCTAGAGCCCTGCACGGCAAAAAAAGCAGAAATAATGGCTCAATAATAGCGCAGGGCTACAATCCCTTTATCCACAGAGGGTTTCACCATGACCGAGCAAGCGTCTGATCGCCGTCGTTTCCGCCGGATAGCCTTTGATGCCAAGACAGAACTTCGGCAAAACGGCAAGGAATGGCCGGTACAGTTGGTGGATTTATCGCTAAAAGGCTTGCTGGCGCAACGGCCTGGGGACTGGAAGGGAAATAAGGCGCTGCCGTTCGATGTCGATATACGTCTGGATCCAAAGACCCCGATAAAGATGCAAGTGCGCCTGGCCCACGACGCACACGGCCTGCTGGGCTTTGTATGCCAGCACATCGACCTGGACTCGATCAGCCACTTGCGGCGGGTGATCGAGTTGAACCTCGGCGATCAGCACGATTTGGATCGGGAGTTGGCCGCCCTACTCGAATAACGCGTCCAGCGCCTGCTCCAGACGCGTCACCCCAATCACCTGCAACCCCGGCGGTGCCTCCTTCGGCGCGTTGCCCTTGGGCACGATGGCGCGCTTGAAGCCATGCTTGGCCGCTTCCTTCAGGCGCTCCTGGCCGCTCGGCACCGGTCGCACTTCGCCCGACAGACCGACTTCGCCGAACACCAGCAGGTCGTGGGGCAATGGCCGGTTGCGCAGGCTGGACATCACGGCCGCCATCAATGCCAGGTCGGACGCGGTCTCCAGCACCTTGACCCCGCCCACCACGTTGAGGAACACGTCCTGGTCGTGGGTCGGTATGCCGCCGTGACGGTGCAACACCGCCAACAGCATCGCCAGGCGGTTCTGATCCAGGCCCAAGGTGACGCGGCGCGGGTTGGCCAGATGGCTGTCATCCACCAACGCCTGGACCTCCACCAGCATCGGTCGGGTGCCTTCCCACGTCGCCATGACCACACTGCCTGGGACTTCTTCCTGGGCACGGGTGAGAAAAATCGCCGAGGGGTTGGAGACTTCTTTCAGCCCCCGATCCGTCATGGCGAACACACCCAGCTCGTTCACCGCGCCGAAGCGGTTCTTCACCGCCCGCAGCAAACGCAAGCGACCGTCGGATTCACCCTCGAAATACAACACAGTGTCGACCATGTGCTCCAACACCCGCGGCCCGGCCAATGCGCCCTCCTTGGTCACGTGGCCGACCAGGAAAATCGCCGTGCCGCTTTGCTTGGCATAGCGCACCAGCAGCGCCGCACTCTCGCGCACCTGGGACACGCCGCCCGGCGCCGATTGCAGTTGCTCGGTGAAAATCGTCTGGATCGAGTCGATCACCATGACCTTGGGCTTTTCGATCCGGGCCGTGGCGATGATGCTTTCGATGCAGGTTTCGGTCATGACCCGCAACCGGTCCTGGGGCAAACCGAGGCGACGGGCACGCATGGCCACCTGTTGCTGGGATTCTTCGCCGGTGACGTACAACGCCGGCATGCGGCTGGCGATGCTGCACAGGGTTTGCAGCAGGATGGTCGACTTGCCGATGCCGGGGTCACCGCCGATCAGCACCACCGAGCCATCCACCAGGCCACCGCCGAGCACACGGTCGAGTTCACCGGACGCCGTGGAGAACCGTGGCACCTCTTCGACGCTGACTTCAGCCAGGGTCTTGATTTGTGCCTGTTGCCCGGTCCAGCCGGAACGACCGCTGGGCGCCGCGGCACCACCGCTTTCGATCATGGTCTCCGTGAGGGTGTTCCATGCGCCGCATTCGGTGCACTGGCCGGCCCACTTGGGAAAGGTCGCGCCGCACTCCGTGCAGCCGTACATGCGCTTGGCCTTTGCCATTCGAGAACCTCCAACCGAAAAACCGCGATGATAGCTCAGCGCGGCGCCGGGGTCCGGATTTCACCGCTGGCCAATCGTGAAGCACTGTTGCCGAGCGGATCTTCGGCGTTCAGGTCGGCGCCCTTGGCCTTCAATTCGTCGAGCAACTCGATGCGTTTGAACAACCCGGCGTACATGGCGGCGGTCTGCCCGGCACCGTTGCGCTGGTCGGGGTTGCAGTCGGTGGTCAACAGGCGCTGGGCAATCTTCAGCTCGCCCTTGAAGATCGCGCCCATCAGCGCGGTGTTGCCGCGCTTGTCCTGCACACAGGCATCGGCGCCAGCGGCGAGTAGACGCTCCACGTAGGCGCTTTCGCCGTGGTAGGCGGCGAGGATCAGTGCGGTGTAGCCCTTGTCGTCCTGGGTATTGAGGGGGAAGCCGGCGTCGATGAAGGTATCGAGCATGGGCAGGTCGCCGCGGCGGGCGGCATCGAAGTAGTAGCCTTGCAATTGCGCCTTGAGCGCGGCCGCATCATTGGGCAAAGGCTGCCCGGCAACCCCGCTCAGCGCCCAGCAGGCCAGCAGCGCCCCGATGAAGGTACGCATGATTCAAATCCTCTACAAAGCCCCTTGTAGGGGCGAGCTTGCTCGCGAATAACATCAACGATGACGCGTGCATCCTGGATGTACGCGTCGCCTGTGAGCTCTTCGCGAGCAAGCTCGCTCCTACACGGGGGTGTGGGTTAGTCGGTGAGTTTTTGCGCCAGCGCCTTCACGCGCGCCAGGTCACCCTTGGCGACCTTCGCCACGCCGGTGCCGTACTCCGGGTCGGCCTTGTAGAGGAACGACAGGATGATGTGCTTGCTCGTGTCATCGGTGGTCGCCAAGGAGCCGCCGAAGTTGTCGATCAAGTCCTGACGCTCTTTCTGGCTGTAGGAGCGGTACAAGTCGCCGGCCTGCTTGAAGTTCTGCTCACGCTGAATCTTCGCCTGCTGGGTGCTGCCCACCAACGCCGACTGGCTGTAGCGCGCCGTTTGCGGCTCTTCGCGAGGCTCCAGGCGGCTTGGCTGGTAGTTCACGCCGCTGCTGGTCTTGCCACCGTTCATCGCGCCATCCTGGTTGCCGTTGTTGACGGTGACCCGTGGGGCGTTGATCGGCAGTTGCAGGGCATTGGCGCCCAGGCGGTACATCTGCGTGTCGGCGTAGGAGAATACGCGGCCTTGCAGCAGGCGGTCCTCGGACGGCTCGATGCCTGGCACCAGGTTGGCCGGGGCCATGGCCACTTGCTCGGTCTCCTGGAAGACATTGGCCGGGTTGCGGTTCAGCACCATCTGCCCGACTTTGCGCTCGGCTACGTTCGGCCAGATCTTGGTGGCATCCAGCGGGTCGAAATCGAACTTGGCCAAGTCTTCAGGCTTGAGTACCTGCACATACAGGTCCCACTTGGGGAAGTCGCCCTTGTTGATATGGGTGACCAAGTCTTGAGTCATGTGACTGTAGTCACGGCCCTGTACCTCGGCGACTTGCTTGGGATCAAGATTTTTGAGGCCTTGCAGGCTCTTCCAGTGGAACTTGACGTAGTGCACTTCGCCCTTGGCGTTGATCAACTTGTAGGCATGTACGCCATTGCCGTCCATTTCCCGATAGCTGGCCGGGGTGCCGGCGTTGGAATACAACTCGGTGAGCGTGCGCGTGGACTCGGGGATATGGGAGAAAAAGTCGAAGCGACGGGAGTCGTCATCCAGGTTCGTGCGTGGGTCCGGCTTGAAGGCGTGGACCATGTCCGGGAACTTGATCGCATCGCGGATAAAGAACGTCGGGAAATTGTTGCCGACCAAGTCCCAGTTGCCGTCAGCGGTGTAGAACTTGGTGGCGAAGCCGCGCGGGTCACGCAGCGTCTCCGGAGAGTGGTTGCCGTGGACCACGGAAGAGAAACGCACGAACACCGGGGTGGCCTCGCCTGCGGCGAAGACCTTGGCTTTGGTCAGGTCGCTGAGGCTGTCAGTCACCGTGAAGGTGCCATGGGCACCAGTGCCACGGGCATGCACCACGCGCTCCGGGATGCGTTCGCGGTCAAACCGCTGCAGCTTCTGGATCAGTTGAACGTCCTGCAGCAGCACCGGGCCGTTGGCACCGGCGGTTTGCGAATTCTGGTTGTCACCGACGGCGGCACCGTTGTCCCGCGTCAGGTTGGCGGCCTGCACGGAAAGGGACAACAGGCTGGCAGTCACCAGTACCAGCGCGTAGCGTGCCGACACGGGCCCGCGGCTGTTTGGTTTTTTCATCGAAGTTTCCTCTGGGTTTTTCAGTGCACATTCAGTTGTGCTTGCCAGAGGCTAGTGATCCGAGAGGCAGAAGATAAATAGAAAAGCCGTACCAGCCTGATAAATAAAATAGTGTTGTAACCCACTGAAATCATGAGTAATTTGCGCGCGAATGCTGGCACTTTGCAAACTATTTGCGATTTAATGTGTCGATAAAAACCAAGAGTGTTAACAGTTGTTTCAGGCAAGCCCGATACGACTGACTTACACTGAGTTCCACCCTTCTCAACTGTAACAAGGAATAACCTATGGGCGTGATCAGTGAGTTCAAGGCCTTCGCGGTCAAAGGTAATGTGGTCGATATGGCCGTCGGTATTATCATCGGCGCCGCCTTCGGCAAAATTGTTTCTTCGTTTGTCGGCGACGTGGTGATGCCGCCCCTGGGTCTGTTGATCGGCGGCGTGGACTTCGGTGATCTGGCGATAACGCTCAAAGCGGCGCAGGGCGACGTACCCGCAGTGGTGCTGGCCTACGGCAAGTTCATCCAGAGCGTGATCGACTTCCTGATCGTCGCGTTTGCGATCTTCATGGGCGTGAAGGCGATCAACCGCCTCAAGCGCGAAGAAGCCGTGGCCCCGAGTTTGCCGCCGACGCCGACCAAGGAAGAAGTCTTGCTGGGTGAAATCCGGGATCTGCTCAAGGCACAGAACGACAAGCCGCTGTAATCGGCCTGGGCTTGGTAAAAAGGCGCCTGTTCCGAGGCGCCTTTTTTATTACCAGTAATTTTCCACGGCCACCTGGCCCGGCCGGCGACTCAAGCTCAATTGCATATCGCGCTGCTTGAGCAACTGGCGGGTGTCATCGACCATTTGCGGGTTGCCGCAAATCAGTACACGGGAGTGCTCGGGGCTCAACGCGACGCCGGCCGCCCGTTCCAATTCGCCATTTTCGATCAACGTGGTAATGCGCCCGTTCAATGCACCGGGGTGTTGCTCGCGAGTGACGATCGGGATGTAAGTGAACTTGTGTGCGTACTCAGCGAGGTATTCACGCTCGCCCAGTTCGTGGATCAGTGACTGGTAGGCCAGCTCCTTCGCTTCACGGGCGCTGTACACCAGGATGATGCGCTCGAATTTCTCCCAGACTTCGAAGTCCTGCAGGATCGACAGGAACGGCGCCACCCCGGTGCCGGTGCCCAACATCCACAAGTCACGGCCATCGACGAAACGGTTCAACGTCAGGAACCCCGTGGCCTGGCGCTCCACCATCAAGGTATCGCCGACCCGCAGGCGGCTCAGTTCACTGGTGAACTCCCCGCCCGGGACGACGATGGAGAAGAAATCCAAGTGCTCGTCAAACGGTGAAGACACCACTGAATAAGCGCGCCACACCGTGCTGCCATCCGCCTTGGTCACGCCCAGCCGCACGAACTGCCCCGCGGTAAAACGGAAACCCGGGTCACGGGTGGTTCGCAGCGTGAACAGGCTGGGGGTCAGCGATTGCACATCGAGCAAGGTCTGGCGGGTAAATTTCTCAGCACTGGCCGTCATGGGGGGCTCCGTTCTACAGGGGCTCTAGTGTCCCCCAAAGTCGCGCGCGGAAACACCGCTGGTTTGTAGTGGCATCCATCCGCCCGCAGTAGTAGCACTTTAATGGCGACACTGATCAATTCGCTATTAGCCTTGTTATCGGCAATGCGTTTGAACTGTAAGTCGAATGTTACAAATGGCTCAACCCTCTAAAAAATCGCGGAAAACCAACTAAGCCCTGGCATAGCCAACGCACTCAGGTGAACAAAAATTCTTAAACCACGCCGAGCAAGAACGAAAATCTTCTCTTTACATGTAGTCCGTGTCCTACACTCATTTGCGTGCTGCTCTGGGAGTTGAGGAGGTATCCCATGGCACGGAGAAACCCATGGAGAGTGTCCTATGGTCAACTGGCGCAATACACGACTCCCCAAACTGAAAGGCGAGAACGAGGTCACCAGCGTTTTCGAGATGGTCGTCAACCACACTCAGGAACTCGGCTTCCAATTCTGTTCCTTTACGATGAGTTCACAACTCACCAGCAATAGAACGAAACCCATCAACGTCAACAATTACCCCAACGAATGGAACACCTTGTATCAACGCGCGCACTTCTTCGACATAGACCCTGTCGTCGCCCACTGCAAACGTTGCGTGTTGCCGATCCTCTGGGAAGAAAAAGCCTTTCGCGCCGCGCCTAACTTGTGGGAGCTGGCCCGCTCCTACGGCGTGCACTTGGGCTGGACCCAGGCGGTCCACGATTTCCAGGGTGTGTTCAGCATGCTGACCCTGGGCCGCGGCAAAGGCACGGTCAGCCCCGAGGAATTGTACGAAAAGGCCGGCCAGGTCCTGTGGATGTGCCATGCGCTGCATGCGGTCGTGGCGCAGACGTACGTCAAGGTACCCAGCCTCAGCCCTGCCAATACATTGAGCCCGCGAGAAACGGAAATCCTCAAGTGGTCTGCCATGGGCAAGACTGCAGCGGACATCGCCACCATCCTGTGCCTGTCCGAACGTACGGTGGGCTTTCATATCTGCAGTTGCTTCAAAAAGCTGGGGGTCAACAACAAGATCGCTGCCGTGTTGTGTGCCTCCAAGGCCGGTTTGTTTTAGCCATCGTTTAAACACCGCATGTAATCCCTCTGGAAAAAAAGTAACATTTGCGGCCAATTCTGAGTGTTGAAGCAGCCCTTCGGGCGCCGCTTCGTCGTTCACTCAGACGGTTGTGCAAATCACTGCCGACCGCCCATCGATGACCCAGAGCCTCCCCCGCCATGCCCCTGCTCGACAGCCCCTTCGCCCAGCTCGATCTGATCCGCCAGCCAGAGCAACATAACGATCCGCTGCAAGCCTTCGACGCCGCCGACGAGTACCTGCTCAGCTATCTGGCCGAGCAGCAGCCGGATGCCGCGACCCGTGTGCTGGTGCTCAACGACAGCTTCGGCGCGCTGGCGGCCAGCCTGGCCGGCCGGGTGCAGGTGACGTCCAGCGGCGACTCGTTCCTGGCCGCCCAGGGCCTGGAGAAAAACCTGGTGCGCAACGGCAAAGCCTTTGATGCGGTGCCGTTCATTCCCGCCAGCCGGTTGCCAGGCGGGCCGTTCGACCGGGTGCTGATCCGTGTGCCCAAGACCCTGGCGCTGCTCGAGGAACAGCTGATCCGTCTGCAGGGCCAACTGGCGCCGGGCGCCGAAGTGATTGCCGGGGCGATGGTCAAGCACCTGCCTCGGGCGGCGGGCGAGTTGTTGGAGCGTTATATCGGGCCGATGCATGCGTCGCTCGCGCTGAAAAAGGCCCGGCTGTTGATCGCCACCGTTGGCGAGCGCCCTGCCGCCGTCTCGCCTTACCCCACCCGTTACACCCTTGATGCTCCCGCCATCGAACTGTTGAACCACGCCAACGTGTTCTGCCGCGAAAGCCTGGACATCGGCACGCGCGCGTTCCTGCCCCACCTGCCGACAAACCTGGGCAGTGCCCGCGTGGCAGACCTGGGGTGCGGCAACGGCGTCCTGGCGATTGCCAGCGCGCTGCACAACCCCGATGCCCAGTACACCCTGGTGGACGAGTCCTTCATGGCCGTGCAATCGGCGCTGGAGAATTGGCAAGCCGCCCTCGGCGCACGGGACGTGAGCGTACGTGCCGACGATGGCTTGGCCGGCCAGGCGCCGCAATCCCTGGATGTGGTGCTGTGCAATCCGCCGTTCCACCAGCAGCAGGTGGTCGGCGACTTCCTCGCCTGGCGCATGTTCCAGCAGGCACGGGAAGCCCTGGTGGTCGGCGGCGCCCTCTATATAGTCGGCAACCGTCACCTGGGTTATCACAGCAAATTGGCGCGGCTGTTCCGTGGCGTCGAACAAGTGGCAGCCACGCCGAAGTTCGTCATCCTCAAAGCGCGCAAATAAAAAAACCCTGCCGATCTCGCGAAAGGCAGGGTTGAAAACCGGGCCGCAAAGCCCGGATGGGATGGTCAGTGGGTGGTCAGGCCGGCCGCATTCATGAACATGCGCATCAGGCTGGCGACAACGAACAGGGCCAGCACGCTGCCGGTCCAGATCATCGCCAGCCACCCCAGGCGCCGCCACAACGGCTGTTTCTCGGCCTGTTCGATTTCGTGCAACGTCGGTTTGCCGGACATGCAACGCGCCTCCTAGTGATAACCGTCTTCGTGGGTGACCTTGCCGCGGAACACGTAGTAGCTCCAGAAGGTGTAGCCCAGGATGAACGGGATGATGAACAGCGTGCCCACCAGCATGAAGCCCTGGCTTTGCGGCGGCGCGGCCGCATCCCAGATCGACACCGAGGGCGGGATGATGTTGGGCCACAGGCTGATCCCCAGGCCGCTGTAGCCGAGGAAGATCAGCACCAGGGTGAGCAGGAACGGCGTGTAGTGGGCATTGCGGGCCACGGCGCGGATCAGCCCGTACATGGTCACCAGCACCAGGATCGGCACCGGCAGGAACCAGAACAGGTTTGGCAGGGTGAACCAGCGCGAGGCGATTTCCGGGTGCGCCAGCGGCGTCCACAGGCTCACGATGCCGATCACCGCCAGCACCACAAAGGCCAATGGCCGCGCCAGGTTGTGCATCTGTTCCTGCAACGCGCCTTCGGTCTTCATGATCAGCCAGGTGCAGCCGAGCAAGGCGTAGGCCACGACCAACGCCACGCCGCAGAACAACGTGAACGGCGTCAGCCAGTCCAGCGAGCCGCCGGCGAACTGGCGATCCACCACCGGGATGCCGTCGATGAACGCCCCCAGCGCCACGCCCTGGAAGAACGTCGCCGCCAGCGAGCCGCCGATGAATGCCTTGTCCCACAGGTGACGTTTGTGGTCCTTGGCCTTGAAGCGGAACTCGAAGGCTACGCCGCGGAAGATCAGCCCGATCAGCATCAGCATCAGCGGCAGGTACAACGCCGACAACACCACCGAATAGGCCAGCGGGAACGCGCCGAACAACGCCGCGCCGCCGAGGACCAACCAGGTTTCGTTACCGTCCCAGACCGGAGCCACGGTGTTCATCATCACGTCACGGTCGACTTTTCCGGGGATGAACGGAAAGAGGATGCCGATACCCAGGTCGAAGCCGTCCATGACCACGTACATCATGATGCCGAAGATGATGATCACGGCCCAGATCAGCGGAAGATCAATACCCATCTCAATGCCCCTTGTGCTGAATGTGGTCGTCATCGCTGCCGTCATCGGCGGCGGACAACGGACGGGCCGGTGTGCGTTTCTGGCCAGGACCACCGTGGGTCGATTCGCTGCCTTCGTTGATCACCGGGCCTTTGCGCACCAGGCGCATCATGTAGCCCAGGCCCGCACCGAACAGCGCGAAGTACACCACCACGAACAACACCAGGGTGATGGTCATCTGCACCAGGCTATGCCCGGAGGACGCGTCCGCCGTGCGCATCAACCCGTAGACCACCCACGGCTGGCGCCCGATTTCGGTGGTGAACCAGCCGGCGAGAATCGCGATCAGGCCGGACGGGCCCATCCACAACGCCAGGTACAGGAACGGCCGGGCGCTGTACATCTTGTCGCCACGGCGCAGCCACAGGCTGAGCAAGCCGGTGAAGATCATCAAAAAGCCCAGGCCGACCATGACCCGGAACGACCAGAACACAATGGTCGAGTTGGGACGGTCCTCGGGCGGGAACTCCTTGAGCGCCGGCACCTGCTTGTCCAGGGAGTGGGTCAGGATCAGGCTGCCCAGGTAGGGAATCTCCACGGCGTACTTGGTTTTTTCGGCTTTCATGTCCGGCCAGCCGAACAGGATCAGCGGCGTCGGTTCGTTGCCGATGTTTTCCCAGTGGCCTTCGATCGCGGCGATTTTCGCCGGTTGGTGTTCCAGGGTATTGAGGCCGTGGAAGTCACCGATCACCGCCTGGATAGGCGCGACGATCAACGCCATCCACATCGCCATCGAGAGCATCTTGCGGATCGCCGGGTTGTCCTTGCCACGCAGCAAGTGCCAGGCCGCCGAGGAACCGACGAAGAAGGCCGTGGCCACGAACGCAGCCGTGGCCATGTGGGCCAGGCGGTAGGGGAAGGACGGGTTGAAAATCACGGCCAGCCAATTGGTGGGAATCACGCGGCCATCGATGATTTCAAAGCCCTGGGGCGTTTGCATCCAACTGTTGGAGGACAGGATCCAGAACGTGGAGATCAGCGTACCGACGGCCACCATCACCGTGGAGAAGAAGTGCAGCTTGCGCCCCACCTTGTTCCAGCCGAACAGCATCACCCCGAGGAAACCGGCTTCGAGAAAGAAGGCCGTGAGCACTTCGTATGTCAGCAAGGGCCCGGTGACGGCGCCGGCGAAGTCCGAGAAGCGGCTCCAGTTGGTGCCGAACTGATAGGCCATGACCAGGCCGGACACCACGCCCATGCCGAAGTTGACGGCAAAGATCTTCGACCAGAAATGGTAGAGGTCGCGGTAGGTGTCGTTATGGGTCTTGAGCCACAAGCCTTCCAGCACCGCCAGGTAACTGGCCAGGCCGATGGTGATCGCCGGAAACAGGATGTGGAACGAGATGGTGAACGCGAATTGAATTCGGGCGAGATCTAGCGCCTCCAAACCGAACATAAGTCTTCCTCTGTCAGGTAATACCGGTTGCGGGCGAAAGCCTGCACCCACTGCCCCCACGGATATGGAGTCTGGCGAATTTCAATTCGTTTCTTTTTTTAACCAGCCACGCAGGGAATCAAGCCCGAGGGCCACCAGAACAATCCCCGCAAGGGTTTTGACCTGGATCAAGCATTGGTCAAAGAGTAGTCCCATTTTCAGGAACGAACTGTGTGGTCTTTTGCCGCGTGACAGCTTGCCTCACTGCCGTTCGCGCAACTATTTGTTACAGCCTGATGCTAATCTCGCCGTTCCGTCCGGCCTTGATCCGAATTCCCGATGCCCAGTGAACCCACGTTGTTGTTGCGTCATCACCGCCCTTTCATCGCGTTCTGGTTGGCGCGCATCTTTACCGCCAGCGGCTACCAGATGCTCTCCGTGGCCATTGGCTGGAACCTCTATCAACTGACCGGCAATGTGCTGGACCTGGGTCTCGTCGGCCTGGTGCAGTTCGTGCCGCGCGTCTTGTTCATGCTGCACACCGGGCATGTGGCCGACCGCTATGAACGGCGCAAGGTCGCCGCTATCTGCCAGACCGTGCAGGCCTTGATTGCCTTGTCCCTGGCCATCGGCGGCCTGACCGGCAGCGTGACCCGCGAGATGATCTTCATCCTCGCCTTCCTGTTCGGCGCCGCCCGCGCCTTTGAAATGCCCACCACCCAGGCCCTGCTCCCGAGCATCGTGCCCAGCGCGCTGTTCCCGCGGGCGGTGGCCTCGTCGCAGTCGGCGCAGCAGTTGGCGACCATCGTCGCCCCGGCGCTCGGCGGCTTGCTCTATGCGTTTGGCAGCGTGTGGGTCTACGGCCCCACCGTGGTGCTGTACCTCATCGCCTGCCTGCTGACCCTCAACCTGCCCGCGCGCCAGACCCCACTGAACAAAGGCAAGGCCACCCTGGATTCGCTGCTGGCCGGCATCCGCTTTATCCGCAGCCGCCCGGATATCCTCGGGGCGATTTCCCTGGATCTGTTCGCCGTGCTGCTGGGCGGCGCCACCGCATTGCTGCCGGTGTTCGCCAAGGACATCCTGCTGACCGGCGCCTGGGGCCTGGGCCTGTTGCGTTCGGCCCCCGCGGTGGGCGCGTTGTTGATGTCGCTGTGGCTGGCGCGGTTTTCGGTGGACCGCCACGTGGGCCGCGTAATGTTCACCGCCGTGGGTGTGTTCGGCGTGGCGACCATCGCGTTCGGCCTGTCCACCTCGTTCTGGTTCTCCCTGGCGGTGCTGGTGGTGCTGGGCGCGGCGGACATGATCAGCATGGTGATCCGCGCGTCCTTCGTGCAGCTGGAAACCCCGGATGAAATGCGCGGGCGGGTCAGTGCGGTCAATGGATTGTTTATCGGTGCGTCCAATCAATTGGGCGAGTTCGAGTCCGGCATCACCGCCCACTGGTTCGGCACCGTGCCCGCCGTGGTCATGGGCGGGATCGGGACCTTGGTGGTGACCGGGGCCTGGATCAAACTCTTCCCGACCCTGGCCCACCGCGACCGCATGCATGCGTCGGTAGAAGAACCCGTCTTGAAAACCAGCGCATGAGCTAGGTGGGAGGGGGGTCAGCGGATATTGAGCAGGGTCTTCAGGGTATTTCGCGGCGGGTTGATCGACGAGTTGCTGTATTCGAACCAGCCCTGGGCTTCGACATTCAGGTCGAACACATAGATGTAGCCCATCAGCGTGCCCGCGCCCTGGCAGGCCTCGCTGACGTGACCGACCTGGCACACCGGGGTGCGCTGGCCATCGAGTTCGGCGCCGTTGAAGCGGCCCATGGGACTGTTGCCCAGGCCGACTTCCATCACCGACACCCGGGTGGGCCCACGGTGCGTGCACATCTGCGTGCTTTGTGCGCCCTCCGGGATGGTCTCGCTGCAGCGCGCCGATTCGACCTTGAACACGCGCACCTCGCTCAAGGGCGGTGCAGTCGCGCCCCACACCGGTGCTGCGCCGAGCCACAGGCCGACACAAGGGATCAGAGCTAGACTCCACGCGGTGGCTTTTTTCATGCTGTCGATGACCCTGAAATAAACATCGGCGCAGTATGCCTCAAGGCCATGACCGAGAATACGCAGCCCGTGCGCCACACGGCCTCGGCTGCTGGTATGATGCGCCGCTTTTTCCGATCCTCTCTGAAACCAAAGGCGCTTGGCGCAATTTGTGCTTTGACTTAGAGGTCAACAAATCACGACGCAACATAGCGTCACAGGGAGCAGGCATGCTGGAAAAGCTGTTTCAACTCAAAGCACACAACACCAACGTGCGCACCGAGATCCTCGCGGGCATCACGACATTCCTGGCCATGGCCTACATCCTGTTCGTGAACCCGAGCATCCTCGGCGAGACCGGCATGGACAAAGGCGCGGTGTTCGTCGCCACCTGCCTGGCCGCCGCAATCGGCTCGACCGTGATGGGCCTGATCGCCAACTACCCGATCGCGCTGGCGCCGGGCATGGGCCTCAATGCCTTCTTTACCTACACCGTGGTCCTGCACATGGGCCATACCTGGCAAGTCGCGCTGGGCGCGGTGTTCATCTCGGCGGTGTTGTTCTTCATCCTGTCGATCTTCCGTATCCGTGAATGGATCATCAACAGCATCCCCCTGCCCCTGCGCTCGGCAATCGCGGCCGGTATCGGCCTGTTCCTCGCGCTGATCGCCCTGCACAACGCCGGTATCGTGGTGAGCAACCCGGCCACCATGGTGGGCCTGGGCGACTTGAAACAACCGGCGCCGATCCTCGCCACTCTCGGTTTCGCGCTGATCGTTGCGCTGGAAGCCCTGGCAGTGCGCGGTGCGGTGCTGATCGGCATTCTGGCGGTGACCATCGTTTCCATCGCGATGGGCTTCACCCCGTTCGGCGGCGTGACGTCCATGCCGCCGTCCCTGGCCCCGACCTTCCTGCAACTGGATATCAAAGGCGCGCTGGACATCGGCCTGGTCAGCGTGATCTTCGCCTTCCTGTTCGTCGACCTGTTCGATAACTCCGGCACCCTGATCGGCGTGGCCAAGCGCGCCGGCCTGATGGACAAGAACGGCCATATGCCGAAAATGGGCCGCGCCCTGATTGCCGACAGCACCGCCGCCATGGCCGGCTCCCTGCTGGGCACCTCGACCACCACCAGCTACATCGAATCCGCCGCCGGCGTGAGTGCCGGTGGCCGTACCGGTTTGACCGCCGTGGTGGTGGCGATCCTGTTCCTGCTGGCGCTGTTCTTCTCGCCGCTGGCCTCCAGCGTGCCTGCCTTTGCCACCGCGCCGGCGCTGCTGTTCGTCGCCGTGCTGATGACGTCCGGCCTGGCCGAAATCGACTGGGACGACATTACTGTTGCAGCGCCGGTGGTGATCACCGCCCTGGCGATGCCCTTCACTTACTCCATCGCCAACGGCATCGCCTTCGGTTTCATCGCCTGGACCGCCATCAAGCTGCTTTCGGGCCGCTACCGTGAGCTGAACCCGGCGCTGGTGATTCTGTCGATTCTGTTCGTGATCAAGCTGGGCTGGTTCAACGCATGACTTTTGACGCCGCACGCTACACCGCTCAACTGCAAGACAAGGTCACGCGCCTGCGTGACCTGCTGGCACCGTTCGACGCCCCCGAGCCGCAGGTCTTCGAATCGCCACTGCAGAACTTCCGCCTGCGCGCGGAGTTCCGCCTGTGGCGCGAAGGCGGCGAACGCCACTACGCGATGTTCTCCCAGGACGACAAGCGCACGCCGATCCTGATCGAAGACTTCCCGATCGCCAGCGCCCGCATCAACCAGTTGATGCCCCAGCTCAAGGCCGCCTGGCAAGCCAGCGCCGCCCTGAGCCACAAGCTGTTCCAGGTGGAGTTCCTCACCACCCTGGCCGGCGACGCGATGATCACCCTGTGCTATCACCGCCCGCTGGACGAACACTGGCACACCGCCGCCAACCAGTTGGCGGCCGACTTGAACGTGAGCATCATCGGCCGCTCCAAGGGCAAGCGCGACGTGATCGGCCACGATTACGTGGTGGAAAAACTCGACGTCGGCGGGCGCACCTTCAGCTACCGCCAACCCGAAGGCGCCTTCACCCAGCCCAACGGCACGGTGAACCAGAAGATGCTCAACTGGGCCTACGAAGCGTTGGGCGATCGCCCGGACGACTTGCTGGAGCTGTACTGCGGCAACGGCAACTTCACCCTGCCGCTGGCGACGCGCGTGCGTAAAGTGCTGGCCACCGAGATCAGCAAGACCTCGGTCAACGCAGCCCTGAGCAACCTCGATGAAAACGCGGTGGATAACGTCACCCTGGTGCGCCTGTCCGCCGAAGAACTCACCGAAGCGCTCAACGAAGTACGCCCGTTCCGCCGCCTGCACGGCATCGACCTGAAGAGCTACGAGTTCGGCAGCGTGTTCGTCGACCCCCCGCGCGCCGGCATGGACCCGGACACCTGCGAACTGACCCGGCGTTTCGACAACATCCTGTACATCTCCTGCAACCCGGAGACGCTGGCGGCAAACATTGCCCAACTGCATGACACGCACCAGATCACCCAATGCGCGATGTTCGACCAGTTCCCGTGGACGCATCACATGGAATCCGGGGTGTTGTTGACCCGGCGTTGAGTCCTCGATGTGGGGAGGAGCGTAGCCCCCTCCCCCGATTTACGGTTCGATAATCGAACACATCCGCCGTCATCAATTGACCAAATTAACCATCCGGTACATTTTATCTCCACAACGAACAATAACTGTGGAGATGCCCCTTATGCCGTCCATCGTGATGGTGCTCAACGGCCCCAACCTCAACCTGCTCGGCACCCGCGAGCCCGCCACCTACGGCCACGAAACCCTGGCCGACGTCGCTGCCCTGTGCGGTCGCAGCGCTGAACAACTGGGACTGAAGATCGAATTTCGCCAGACCAACCACGAAGGCGAGCTGCTGGACTGGATCCACGGCGCGCGCGGCCGTTGCGCCGGAATCGTGATCAACCCGGCGGCCTGGACGCACACATCCGTGGCGATTCGCGATGCGCTGGTGGCCAGTGAAGTGCCGGTGATCGAGGTGCATTTATCCAACGTGCACGCCCGCGAAGCGTTCCGGCATCACTCGTTCGTATCGCCCATCGCCAAGGCGGTGCTGGCGGGATTCGGCAGCCATGGCTACCACTTGGCCCTGGAACATTTCAGCCAGCTGTTGAAAGGGACTTCCCAATGAAACCACGCATTCTCGCCGGGCTGATCGGCACCGGCATCCAGGCCTCCCGCACCCCGGCCCTGCATGAGCAGGAAGGCGATGCCAACGGGCTGCGCTACCTGTATCGCCTGATCGACCTTGAGCCCCTGCACCTGGACATCAACGCCCTGCCCGACCTGCTGCGCGCAGCCGAGTACATGAACTTCACCGGGCTGAACATTACCTACCCGTGCAAGCAGGCGATCCTGCCGCTGTTGGATGAACTGTCTGACGAAGCCCGGGGCATTGGCGCGGTAAATACCGTGGTGTTCAAGGACGGCAAGCGCATCGGCCACAACACCGATTGCCTGGGCTTCGCCGAAGGCTTTCGACGTAACCTCAATGACGTGCCGCGCCAGCGCGTGGTGCAGATGGGCGCCGGCGGCGCGGGCGCGGCAGTGGCGCATGCACTGCTGGCCGAGGGTGTGGAACAGTTGAGTATTTTTGACGTGGACGCCACCCGCGCCAGCGACTTGGCGGATAACCTCGCCCAGCGTTTCGGCAGCGGTCGCGCCCAGGTAGGCCATGATCTTGAGAACGCCATGGCCGAGGCCGATGGCCTGGTCAACACCACCCCGATGGGCATGGCCAAACTGCCCGGCATGCCGGTACCGGCTGCCCTGTTACGCGCGCAGCTGTGGGTCGCCGAGGTCGTGTATTTCCCATTGGAAACCGAACTGCTGCGCACCGCCCGCGCCTTGGGGTGCCGCACGCTGGATGGCGGCAACATGGCCGTGTTTCAGGCAGTGAAGGCGTTTGAGTTGTTCAGCGGTGAAGTCCCGGATGCGCAACGCATGCTGGCGCACTTTCAGAGCATGAACACTCACTGAGTGAACCGCGCTCGTTGCTTGTGGCTGTGCTGTGAACTGCGAATTGTGGCGAGCGGGCTTGCCCCGCTCACCACAGGCATCAACGTTTTTTTCAGGCCTGCAGGTAACGCAGTACCGACTCGCAGATCATCTCGCGATGCCGCTGTTTAACCGCCTCATCCGACAGTTCGATCTGAAAGATCTCACCGAACGTATGACGGTTGGACACCCGGTAAAAGCAGAATGAGTTGATCAGCAGGTGCACATCCAACGGCACCAGCCCCTCGCGGAACAACCCCATCTCGGCGCCACGGCGCAAGGTAGCGCCCAACGCTTCGAGGATGTTGTTGTTCATCGCCTTGATCGCATCGGAACGCTTCACGTACTCGGCATTGTGGATATTTTCGATGCTGACGATGCGCACGAAATCCACGTTCTGGTCATGGTGATCGAAGGTGAATTCCACCAGCCGGCGGATCGCTTCGCGCGGTTCCAGGGCGGTGAGATTCATGCGCGATTCGGTGTTGCGAATGTCGCCGTAGAGTTTCTCCAGCACTTCGACGTACAACTGCTCTTTGCTGCCGAAGTAGTAATAGATCATGCGCTTGGAGGTGTGGATGCGCTCGGCGATCGCATCCACGCGAGCGCCGGACAGGCCCTGCTGAACAAATTCGACGATGGCTTCCTGAAGAATGTTTTCGCGGGTCTTTTCTGGATTGTTCTTACGACTCTTGCGCGGTGCGTCGGATACCGCGGGGAGTTCGGGACTCGAGGTCATGGTGCGCTCACGGCCATTGTTATGCAGACGGCGATTATGGGCCGCGGCGCTTCCCGAAGGAAGCACCTGACCTGCCGTCATAAACGGGCCTGGCGTACAGCACCGCTGCGCGATTTGGCCATCGCCGCCAGACGCACCGCGACGTTGGCCGCGCCGTAGCCGGCGTAACCGTTCTTGCGCTGGATGATTTCGAAGAAAAACCGCCCTTCGAACGGCTCGGTGTACACATGAAACAACTCACCGCCCTGGGCGTCGCGGTCGTACAACACGTTGTAGTACGCCAACTCGCTGAGGAACTCGTCGTCGAAATCAAAACGCGCCGCCAGGTCGTCGTAGTAGTTGAGCGGGATATCCAGCAGCGGCACGCCCGCGTCCTTGGCCCGGCGCACCTCAGCGAAAATGTCCGCGCAGTCGAAGGCAATGTGGTGCACGCCCGAACCGCGATAGCTCGATAACGCGTGGGAAATCGCGGTGTTGCGGTTCTCGGAGATATTCAGCGGCAGGCGAATCGAGCTGCAGCGGCTGCGCAGTGCGCGGCTTTTCACCAGGCCGTAGGGGTCGGGCAGGACCACTTCATCATCGGCCTCGAAATCCAGCAGGCTCTTGTAGAACAGCACCCAACTGTCGAGGCTGTCGGCCGGCAAGGCCATGGCCATGTGATCGATACGCAGCAGGCCACCGCTCGCGGCGGGTGTCGGTTGCAGGTTGAAATCGGTGGCGTAGATTCCACCTTCGTTCTGGTCCACCAGGTAAATCAGACTGCCGTCCGGCGCGCGCACCGCTGCCAGTTCCAGCTCGTTCGGCCCGACCAGACCGCGATAGGGCTGACCTTTGTAGGCCACCGCCCGTTCCAGGGCCTTGGCGCTGTCCTTGACCCGAATCGCCGTGGCGCACAGCGACGGCCCATGGGCTTCGAAAAAGTTATGGGCAAAGGAATAGGGTTCGCAGTTGAGGATCAGGTTGATATCACCCTGGCGCAACAGGCTCACGCTCTTGGAGCGGTGCTGGCCGGCCTTGACGAACCCCAGGCGCTCCAGCCAATGGCTCAGCTTGGCAGCGAGGTTTTCATCCACCGCGAATTCGAGGAACTCGATGCCGTCATACTCGCTGGCGGGCGGGGTTTCAAAGAGGATGTCCACCGGCACGGCGGGCGCCACTTCAGCCAGGCGCTGGCGGGTTTTCTCCTCCAGATACAGCAGCGAGCGCAATCCATCCGCCGCATTCGCCCGGGTCGGCGCGGCGCGGAAGCCGTCGTTGAAAATCTCCAGGGACAGCGGCCCGGTGTAGCCGCTCTGGATGATCGGCGCGAGGAACCCCGCCAGGTCGAATTCGCCCTGCCCTGGGAAGCAGCGGAAATGCCGGCTCCACTCCAGCACATCCATGGCCAGGATCGGTGCGTCGGCCATTTGCACGAAGAAAATCTTGTCGCCGGGGATCTGGGCGATGGCACTCGGGTCACCCTTGAGCGACAGCGTGTGGAAACTGTCGAGCAACACCCCAAGGCTGGGGTGATCGACCTGGCGCACCAGGTTCCACACCTGCTGCCAGGTGTTGACGTGCTTGCCCCAGGCCAACGCCTCGTAACCGATACGCATACCTCGGCGCCCGGCGTGTTCGGCCAACAGGCTCAAGTCATCGAGCAAAATACGCTCATCGCCGACGCAATCGGCCGAGGCATTGCTGCACACCAGCACCAGGTCGGTGCCCAACTCGTGCATCAGGTCGAATTTGCGCTCGGCCCGCTCCAGGTTGCGCGCCAGGCGGTCGCGGCGGCAGCCTTCGAAGTCACGAAACGGCTGGAACAGGGTGATGGCAATGCCCAGGTCGGCACACATTTGCCTGATTTCCCGGGGGCTTCCATCGTAATACAGCAGATCGTTTTCAAAGATTTCGACACCATCGAACCCAGCAGCCGCGATGGCTTCAAGTTTTTCCGGCAGGGTTCCGCTCAAGGAAACGGTGGCAATAGAGCGTTGCATGGGGCGACTCCCGGCATTTTTGGCTGGTCTTATTTACCGCAAATTATTGGCCGCTAAACTGTACACAGCAATTGAAATGTACGAACCGGTTAGTTTTCAGGGCGATTATCGAACACAATGCCATGTTGCGAATTGACGATTTTTTAGCCACTGCGCACCATCGGTCCCGTAGCTACACCCCAGAAAAGACCCAGCACACACCATAAAAATTTCAAAAACCGGGTACTCCCTCATGCCTACGCAAAACTCCGTTCTGGCCGCTCGTGCGGCCACCCCGCACGCCGGCATCGGCGACAAGATCCGCGGCGCACTGGCCGTGGGCAAGACACGCTGGGGCATGTTGGCCCTGGTGTTCTTCGCCACCACCCTCAACTACATCGACCGCGCCGCCCTGGGCGTGATGCAACCGATCCTCGCCAAAGAAATGAGCTGGACGGCGATGGACTACGCCAACATCAACTTCTGGTTCCAGGTCGGTTACGCGAGCGGCTTTGTACTGCAAGGCCGCCTGATCGACCGTGTCGGCGTCAAACGCGTGTTCTTCTGCGCGGTGCTGCTGTGGAGCCTGGCGACCGGCGCCCACGGCCTGGCCACCTCGGCGGTCGGCTTTATGGTCTGCCGCTTCATCCTCGGGCTGACCGAAGCCGCCAACTACCCGGCCTGCGTCAAGACCACCCGCCTGTGGTTCCCCGCCGGTGAGCGCGCGGTGGCCACTGGTATCTTCAACGCCGGCACCAACGTCGGCGCAATGATGACGCCAATGCTGCTGCCGTTGATCCTGCACGCGTGGGGCTGGCAGGCGGCGTTCCTGTGCATGTCGGCGCTCGGCGGTATCTGGCTGATCTGCTGGGGCCTGAAGTACTACAACCCGGAAGAGCATCCGACCGTTAAGCAATCCGAATTGGATTACGTGCAAAAGGAAGTCGAACCGGAACAACCCCGCGTGCCCTTCAGCCGTATCCTGCGCATGCGCGGCACCTGGGCTTTTGCCCTGGCCTACTCGATGACTGCGCCGGTGTTCTGGTTCTACCTGTACTGGCTGCCGCCGTTTCTGAACCAGCAATACAACCTGGGCATCAACGTGACCCAGATGGGTATCCCGCTGATCATCATCTACCTGACAGCCGACTTCGGCAGTGTGGGTGGGGGGATTCTGTCGTCGTTCCTGATCGGCCGCGGGATGAATCCGATCAAGGCGCGGCTCCTGTCGATGCTGATGTTCGCCTGCTGCATTATCGGCGTGATCATGGCGGCCGGTTCCAGCCAGCTGTGGGTCGCAGTGTTTGCCATCTCCCTGGCCATCGGTGCGCACCAGGCCTGGACCGCCAACATCTGGAGCCTGGTGATGGACTACACGCCCAAGCACATGATGAGTACGGTGTTCGGCTTCGGCGGCATGTGCGCGGCCATCGGCGGCATGTTCATGACCCAGATCGTCGGCCATATCCTGACGGTGACGAACAACAACTACACCGTGTTGTTCACCCTGATTCCGGCGATGTACTTCATTGCGCTGACCTGGCTGTACTTCATGGCCCCGCGCAAGATTCCTACCGTAGACGTCTGATCTACCGACGCCGCTGCTGCCAGGCAGCGGCCAACCCGCTCATGCAGATCACCCCGATGCCGACCACCGTGGTCAAGTCGGGGGTATGGGCAAACACCAGCCAACCCAACAACCCCGCAAACACGATCTGGCAATAGCCGAACGGCGCCAGCAAGGCCGGCGCCGCAAAGCGGAATGCCTGGGTCAACATCAAGTGCGCGGTCATCCCACAGGTGCCCAGCGCCAGCATCAGCACGCCGTGCCACAGTGTGGGGACTTGCCAAAAGAACGGCACCAGTGCGCTCATCACCAAGGTGTTGCACAGGCCAGCGAAGAAGTTGCTGGTGGTCGGAGTGTCGTACTGGCTGAGGATGCGCGTGAGCAGTTGGTAGAAGCAGAAGAACAGTGCCGAACACAGCGGCAGCAGCACAGCGGGGGTAAACAGTTCGCCGCCCGGGTGGATGATCACCAGCACCCCGACAAAGCCGCAGACCACCGCCAGCCACTGGCCGCGTGTCACATGCTCGCCGAGCAGCGGTACCGACAGCGCCGTCACCAGGATCGGCGCGAGGAAGTTCACCGCCGTGGCCTCCGCCAACGGGATGTAATGCAACGCCGCGGTAAAAAACAGGCTGGTGCCCAACAGGCACAAGGCCCGCACCACCTGCATCCCCGGCCGCTTGCTGCGCAGCACACGCAAGCCCGATTGCGGCAGGAAGATCCCGGCCATCAGCAAGGTGTGCACCACGTAGCGCGCCCACACCACCATCACGATCGGGTAGAACCCGGCCAGGTATTTGGACAAGGCGTCGTGGCTGGAGAACAGGAAGGTCGCCACCACAATCAGCAGAATGCCTTTGAAGGGGTGGTTGATGCCGGAGAGGGGGGTGCTGACAGTCATTGAATTCTCTTGCGTGGCGAGCTGAACGCGCTGGCACTCAACCCGGTAATCTAGCAGCCGGGCATGCATCTGCCCCGAGAGCATAACCAAACACCGTGCGAACAGCGCACTAAATCACGGGATTCGAGTCCAACGCTGCACGCCAGCCCCAGCGTTGCACACTTTTTAACCAAGGCCCTGCCGTTATGAAAAAAGCCCTGTTTGTTCTGTCCACCCTTGCCCTGCTCACCGCGTGCGATCAGGACGCGAAATCCCCCGCCAAACCCGCGCCGCCTTCCGTGCAGGCGACCCTGGTGCCGGAAACGCCGCCCACCGATAAGTGGATTGGCCAATGGATCGGCGTCGAAGGCCTCCACCTGACCATCGCCAAGGACGACAGCATCGGCCGTGGCCACTATCTTCTGACCATGCAATACGGTCTCGACGCCGAAGACGCGGGCACCTTCAAAGGGGAAGCCGCGGAAGACGGCATCGCCTTCACCCGCCCCGACGGCCCGCAATCGCTGCGCGCTGGCGATGGCGCCGCCACCGGCCTGAAGTGGCTGGCGGATAAAAAAGACTGCCTGATCGTCGCCACCGGCGAAGGCTATTGCCGTTAACCGCGACCATACTCAACCACGGTTAGCACACAGAGGATTGCCCCATGCTATGGAAAAAAGGCCGACGCAGCGACAACGTGGTGGATGCCCGCGATGACAATGACGGCGGTGGCGGCGGTATGCGTTTTGGCGGCGGCAAGGGCCTGAGCCTGACGGCCGTGGTCCTGATCGTCGGCATTGGCTGGCTGACCGGCCAGGACCCGCTGCAACTCCTCGGCCAACTCACCGGCCAGATGGACCAGGCGCCCCAGGTCAGCACCCAGTCGCGCCAGGCGCCGCCGGCCAACGATGAGCAAGCCGATTTTGTCCGCGCGGTGCTGGGCGATACCGAAGACACCTGGGGCCAGGTGTTCAAGGAAAACGGCCTGGCCTACCAGAACCCGAAACTGATCCTGTTCCGTGGCCGGATCAATTCCGCCTGCGGCGGTGCCACCTCCGCCAGCGGCCCGTTCTATTGCCCGGCCGACCGGCAGGTATACCTGGACCTGGATTTCTTCCGCGAAATGTCCCAACGCTTCCAGGCCGCCGGCGATTTTGCCCAGGCGTATGTGATCGCCCACGAAGTCGGGCACCACGTGCAGACGCTGCTCGGGATCTCGGCCAAGATCCAGGCCGCGCGCCAACAAGGCCGGCAGATGCAGGGCGACGGCGGCCTGTTGGTGCGCCAGGAACTGCAAGCCGACTGCTTCGCCGGCGTGTGGGCCAACCGCGCGCAAAAGCGCCTCAATTGGCTGGAGCCCGGTGATATCGAAGAAGCCCTGAATGCGGCCAACGCCATTGGCGATGACCGTCTGCAGCAACAAGGTCAAGGCCGCGTGGTGCCCGACTCGTTTACCCATGGCACCTCGGCGCAGCGGGTGCGCTGGTTCAAGACCGGCTTCGCCCAGGGCCAGATCACTCAATGCGACACCTTCGGGGCCAAGAGTCTTTAGATGAATAAACGATCGGGATGGCTGCTGGGCCTGTTGTTAATCACCTCACCCACTTGGGCTGCCGAACATGGCGTCAAGGAGGTCAGTCCCGATCGATTTCACCTGGAGTCCGGCGACCTCAGCCTCGGCTTGAGCCAGGATTGGCGCCAGCCACTGCCCCAGGTCACCCGCGCGCTGATCATCGTGCACGGTCGCCTGCGTAATGCGCAGACCTACCTGCAAAGCGGTGTCGAGGCCGCCGAGCGTGCCGGGCTTGGCAGCACGACGCTGGTCATTGCGCCGCAATTTCTGAATGCATCCGACGTGAAGCGAAACCACCTGGATGACCGGCTACTGCGCTGGAACGGCAACGACTGGATGGCCGGCGCGCCTTCCACCGGCCCTGGCCAGATCAGTTCCTACGCTGCCCTCGACCAGATCATCGAGCACTTGGGCAACCGCCAGCGCTTCCCGGCATTGAAGGAAATCGTGGTAGCCGGGCATTCCGGCGGTGGCCAGGTGGTGCAGCGTTTCGCGCTCATCGGCCACGACCACCCGACCCTGCAAACCGAAGGCATCCGACTGCGTTACGTGGTGGCCAATCCATCGTCCTACGCCTACTTCAGCCCCGCGCGCCCGGTGACGTTCGACGCCGCGAGTTGCCCTGGCTTCAACGACTGGAAGTACGGCCTGCAGCACCTGCCGGCCTACGCCAAAGGCCAGAGCGCCGAGCGGTTGGAACAGGCCTACGTGTCACGGGATATCACCTACCTGTTGGGCCAGCAGGACACCGACCCGAACCACCCGGCCCTGGACAAGAGCTGCGCCGCCGAAGCACAGGGTGCGTATCGGCTGATTCGCGGACACTACTATTTCGACGACCTCCAGCAGCGTCATCCGCAGTTGCGCCAGACGCTGGTGGAAGTGCCGGGGGTGGGGCATAACGGCGATGGGATGTTTACGTCGCCCGAGGGCCAGAAGGTGTTGTTCGCGAAATAACCGACGAAACCCAATGAAAAGGTGGGAAGTGCCTGGGCTAGATCATCCGGCGCAGCGCCGTGCAATCCTCGGCATGCCAATCGGCCAACTCCGGCCACGGGTTCTGCGGCACATTCACCAACACCGTCTTCGCCCCTGCCGCCCGACCGCAATCCAGGTCGAAGCGGTAATCGCCCACCATCACCATCCGGCTCGGCGGTACGTCCCAGGCGGCGGCCAGTTTCAGCAGACCACCGGGATCGGGCTTGGGCGGCGCGTCATCACGGCCCAGTACATCGTCGACGGCAAAGCAATCCACCAGGCCGATCGCCTCCAGCGTCACATGGGCCAACTCCCGCGCATTGCGGGTCAGGATGCCCAGCCGATAACCCCGCGCGGCCAGCTCGCGTACCAGCTCCACCGCCCCCTCGGCGGCGACCGAGCCCAACGCCAGTTCGCGCTCATGCTCCAGCAGCCAGGCGTGCTTGGCAGCCGCCACGTCGCGCGGCAATGCGGCAAGGTGCGTGAGGATGTCGTCCTCGGGGGGAATCTCCAGGGCTACGCGGATGGCAGCAAAGTCATGCACCGCCACCGTGAGGGTGCCGTCCATGTCGAACACCCAATGTTTAATGTCCGCCAGGTTCATGCCCAATCCTTGCGATGACGAATCAAGCCTTCCTGGGTCACCGACGCCACCAATTGCCCGGCGCGGTTGTACACGCTGCCGCGGGAGAACCCACGGGAGTTGCCGGCCCACGGGCTGTCCATGGCGTAGAGCAGCCAGTCATCGGCGCGCAGGTCGGCGTGGAACCACAGTGCATGGTCGAGGCTGGCGACCTGCATGTCGGTCTGCCACACGGTCTTGCCATGGGGCAGCAGCGAGGTGGTCAGCAGGCCGAAATCCGAGGCGTAGGCCAGCAGGTATTTATGCAGCGCGGGGGTGTCGGCAAGAGCGCCGTCGGCGCGGAACCACACGTACTTGACCGGGTCGGACGGCTGCGGGTTGAACGGGTCTTTTTCGGTGACCGGGCGCACCTCGATCGGTTTGGGGCACAGCAGCTTTTCACGCATGTGCTCAGGGATCAGATGCGCACGCTGTTTGGTCAACTCCAGTTCGGACGGCAGGTTCTCCGGGCCGACCACCACGGGCATGCTGGTCTGGTGCTCAAAGCCGGCTTCGTCGTACTGGAACGAGGCGCTGCAAGTGAAGATCGGGTGGCCTTTCTGAATCGCCGTGACCCGGCGCGTGCTGAAACTGCCGCCATCGCGCACGCGGTCCACCGAATACACCACCGGCAAGGCCGCATCGCCGGGGCGCAGGAAATAACCGTGCAGGGAATGCACGTGCCGCATGTCTTCTACAGTCTGGCTGGCGGCCGACAACGATTGGCCAAGCACCTGGCCGCCGAACAATTGACGAAAACCCAGGTCCTGGCTGCGGCCGCGAAAGAGGTTTTCCTCGATCGGCTCCAGGGTCAGCAGGTCCACCAGATCTTCCAATACTTGGCTCATTCAAACTCTCCTCAGAGCAAAACGGTATCTACCTGTAGGCGCGGTCGTAACGCTTGCGCGGCGCTTTGGCGTACTTCGCGAGCAAGCTCGCTCCTACAAGGGGTCTATTGAGCATGACCGCCTGCTTATCCGTGCAGCGTGTCCAACCATTGGGCGCGGGTGATGCGGTACAAAACATGGGCTCGCAGCGGGTCATCGACTGCGACCTTGGGGTGTTCAAAATCTGCCTGCGGATCGTAATGCATACCGATGGCCTGCATGACTTTTTGTGATGGCAGATTGGCTTCAGTGGCAAAGGCGACGATTTCGTCCAGTTGCAGACGGTCGAAACCGCAACGCAGTGCTGTCCATGCCGCCTCGCTGGCGTAACCCAGGCCCCAATGCTCACGGGCCAGGCGCCAGCAGATTTCCACGGCCGGGGTGAAGCCGGCTTCGAAGCTGACATTCTGCAGCCCGGTCAGGCCGATGAGTTCACCGGTGTCCTTGCGTTGCAAGGCCCACAGGCCAAAGCCGTATTCGGCAAAATGGCCGCGTATCCGACCGATCAACGCCGCGCTTTCCAGGCGGTCCAGCAGCGCCGGGAAATAGCGCATCACCTGCGGGTCGGCGCACATCTGCGCAAACGCCGACAGGTCGCTGTCGCGCCATTGGCGCAGCACCAGGCGTGCACTTTCCAATTCCAGTATCGGCTCCATGGGGCCCCTCTCTTGCCGTGTGCGTGAGTGTACAGCGCTGTTAAGATCCTTCGCAGACTCCTGTCAGAAAATCCCATGCCTTTGCCATTGATCTACCACGATGACTACAGCCCTGAGTTCCCGGCAGACCACCGGTTCCCTATGGACAAGTTCCGCCTGTTGCGCGACCACCTGGTGTCCAGCGGGCTGACCCAGGACAGCCACTTGCTGCGCCCGGCCTTGTGCCCCCCGGAGATTCTGGCCCTGGCCCATGAACCTGGGTATATCGAGCGCTACATGAGCGGCGAATTGTCCCGCGAAGACCAACGCCGCCTCGGCCTGCCCTGGAGCGAAGCCCTGGCCCGGCGCACGGTGCGCGCGGTCGGCGGCTCGCTGCTGGCGGCCGAACAGGCGCTGGAACACGGCCTGGCCTGCCACCTGGCCGGCGGCACCCATCACGCCCATTACGACTACCCGGCAGGCTTTTGCATCTTCAATGACCTGGCGGTGATCAGCCATTACCTGCTGGCCAGCGGCCGGGTCAACCGCGTGCTGATCTTCGACTGCGACGTGCACCAGGGCGACGGCACCGCACGCATCCTCCACGACACGCCGGATGCGATCACCGTGTCGCTGCACTGCGAAAAGAACTTCCCGGCGCGCAAGGCCCAGAGCGACTGGGACATCCCGCTGCCCATGGGCATGGCCGATGCCGATTACCTCAAGGTGGTGGACGACGCGCTCAATTACCTGCTGCCGCTGTACCAGCCCGACCTGGTGCTGTACGACGCCGGCGTCGATGTGCACAAGGATGACGCCCTCGGTTACCTCAAGCTGACAGACGCAGGCGTCGCCGCCCGGGATGAAAGTGTGATGCGCCACTGCCTGGGCCGCGACATTCCGGTGATGGGCGTGATCGGCGGCGGCTACAGCAAGGACCGCCCTGCCCTGGCCCGCCGCCACGGCATCCTGCATCACAGCGCCCAGCGGGTGTGGACGTCATCAGGTTGTCATTGAAGTGTGGGCGTTACCCACAATGCCTGTGGAACGGCCTGTGGATAAGTTGAGCGTAAGCGTCTGAAAGCGAGTCGCCTCATGGCTTGTAGGAAGGTGTACATTTTTTGATCAGGCAGCTGCGCTGTCGTCGGGTAGAATGCTCGGCCTATTCACCTCACCGTAGCCCTGCCCATGCCTCAGACCGCTCCCTCACACGTCACCATCATCGGCGGTGGCCCCGCCGGGCTGATGGCCGCCGAAGTCTTGAGCCTGGCGGGCGCACGGGTGGACCTCTACGACGGCATGCCCTCGGTGGGACGCAAGTTCCTGCTGGCGGGCGTGGGTGGCATGAACATCACCCACTCCGAAGCCTACCCGGCGTTCCTGGCCCGTTATGCCGAACGCGCACCGCAGATGGCGCCCTTGTTGCGTGGGTTTGGCGCCGAGGCATTGTGCGAATGGATTCACGGCCTGGGCATCCAGACCTTTGTCGGCACCTCCGGCCGAGTATTTCCTACCGACATGAAAGCTGCGCCGCTGTTGCGTGCCTGGCTCAAGCGCCTGCGCGACCAGGGCGTGGTTATCCACACCCGTCATCGCTGGCTGGGCTGGAGCACGGACGGCGGCTTACTTATCCACAGCCCGGACGGCGAAAAAACTATCCACAGCGATGCCGTGCTGCTGGCCCTCGGCGGCGGCAGTTGGTCGCGCCTGGGCTCCGATGGCGCCTGGGTCGAGAGGCTGGCAGGCAAAGGCGTGTCTTGCGCTCCGTTGCAGCCGAGCAACTGCGGCTTCGAGGTGTCGGCCTGGAGCGAACTGATGGTCAGCAAATTCGCCGGCGCACCGCTGAAAAACGTCGCCATCGGCCTGGCAGACGACAAGCCCCGCCTGGGGGAATGCGTGATCACCGCGACCGGCATCGAGGGCAGCCTGATCTACGCCCTGTCGGCGCCGATTCGTGAAGCGATCAACCGCCACGGCGCGGCCACCGTGCATATCGACCTGCTGCCGGGCAAGCCGCTGGACAAGGTCCGGGCCGCCTTGGCCAAGCCGCGCGGCTCGCGCTCGATGAGCAAGCATTTGCACAGCCAGTTGGGCTTGGATGGGGTGAAGGCGGCGCTGTTGCGCGAGCTGGCACCGGCGGAACACTTCAATGATCCAGCGCAGTTGGCGCTGGCGATCAAGGCGTTGCCGTTGACCCTGGTGAACACCCGGCCAATGGACGAGGCCATCAGCACCGCCGGCGGCGTGCCGTTTGAAGCGCTGGATGAGCGCCTGATGCTCAAACAATTGCCAGGGGTGTTCTGCGCGGGAGAGATGCTGGACTGGGAAGCGCCGACCGGCGGGTATTTGCTGACGGGGTGTTTTGCCAGTGGCAGAGCCGCCGGGCGCGGCATGCTGGAATGGTTGAACACTTGAGATTTGCGGTGAACTCAAGTCCGCTATCGGGAGCAAGCCCCCTCCCACAGTTTTGATTTGTGAATACATTCAAAATGTGGGGGACTTGCTGCCGATAGGACATCAGCCACGCCGCAACATCACTTCTTCTTACGCGGCCCGGTATTGAACACCGGCACCTTGCGCACCGGCTTGATCGACGGCTCAGCCGGCGCTACTTCACCACTGTCCACCCACTTGCCCAGATTGCGCTTGCCGCCACCGCCGGAGGTTTTAGGTTTCTTCGGCTTTTTCGGCTTTTTCACCACTTGCCCGCTGGCATCGGTGTCCGGCACGCGGTGCTCCGGTTCGAAATCCGCCTCCATCTTGCGGATCAAGGTCTGACGCGTGAGCATCTCGATGGCCGACAGCATGTTCACTTCATCGGCGCACACCAGGGAAATCGCCTCGCCGGTATTGCCCGCGCGACCGGTGCGGCCGATACGGTGGATGTAGTCCTCGGCCACGATCGGCAGGTCGAAGTTGACCACCAGCGGCAGGTCTTCGATATCCAGGCCACGGGCCGCCACGTCGGTGGCGATCAGGATCTGCACATCACTCGACTTGAAGCGGTCCAGCACACGTTGACGGGTCGCCTGGGGCTTGTCGCCGTGGATGCCGTCGGCATTGATGCCCAGGCCCTGCAACTTATCCACCAGCGCGTCCACGCCGTTACGGGTCTTGGCGAACACCAGCACCTGCTTCCAGCGGCCCTTGCGCATCAGGTGCACGAACAGCTCGGCCTTGCGCTTCTTGTCCACCGGCACCACCCATTGCTTGACGGTGTTGGCGGCAACGTTGCGTGGGCTGACTTCGATGCTCAGCGGGTCGTTGAGCATCTGCCCGGCGAGCGTGCGGATTTCATCGGAGAAGGTCGCGGAGAACAGCAACGTCTGGCGCTTTTTCGGCAGCATGCGGTAGATGTTCGCCAGTTCTTCGGAGAAGCCCAGGTCGAGCATGCGGTCGGCTTCATCCAGAACCAGGGTTTGCAGCTGATTGAGCTTCAGCGCGTTCTGGCGGAACAGGTCGATCAGGCGGCCGGGGGTGGCGACCAGTATGTCAACGCCTTTGCGCAGCCTCATCATCTGCGGGTTGATGCTCACGCCGCCGTACACGGCGTAAGTGGTCAGCGGCAGGTGTTGGGCGTACTCGGCGACGCTGGCGTGCACCTGCTCGGCCAATTCGCGGGTCGGGCACAGGATCAGCGCGCGCGCCGAGTTGGCGGCGACTTTCGGCCCTTCCATGGTCAGCAGTTGCAGGAGCGGCACGGCGAAAGCGGCGGTCTTGCCGGTGCCGGTCTGGGCCGCAGCCATCAGGTCGCGACCGGCCAGCACCGCCGGAATGGCTTGCGCCTGTACCGGCGTCGGGGTCTGGTAGCCAAGCGTCTCAAGGGCGCGCAGCAAGGGTTCGATCAGGCCAAGGGTGGCGAAAGTCATGTGTTTACCGTAGGAAAAATTCAGCGCAAGGGCGTAATGCGCGGCAGTTTACCTTATTTCCAGCTTGGGCTTTCGCCACTGGGGCAGGCTGATCAACAGCACGGCACTGATGATCACCAGCATGGCCAGGGACTCTTCCAGGCCGATGGTCTCGCCGATGAACACAATCCCCAGCAACACCGCCACCGCCGGGTTGACATAGGCATAGCTGGTCGCTGCCGCCGGACGCACGTGCTTGAGCAAGTACATATAGGCGTTGAAGGCGATGATCGAGCCAAATACCGCCAGATACGCCAGCGCCAGCCAGCCCTCCAGCGGCGGCATGGCCTGCAGGTGTTCACCGGTGAGCGCGCTGGCGATCAACAGGGTCACACCGGCCACCAGCATTTCTGCGGCGCTGGCCATGGCGCCCGGCGGCAACGGCAGGCGCCGACTCCACACCGAACCGAATGCCCACGAAGCCGCCGCGAACAACAGCAACGCCGCACCCATCGGGCTCGACTGCAAGGTGCTGCCCATGTTGAGCATGGCGATGCCGATCATTCCCAGGATCACCCCGGCCCATTCCAGGCGGGTGTTGCGCGCCCCCCAGAAATAACCACAGAGCAAGGTGAACAACGGCACGGTCGCCACCGCCAGCGCAGCCACGCCGGAAGACACGCCAGTGTGCTCAGCCACACTCACCGCGCCATTGCCGAACGTCAGCAGCAAAATGCCGATCTTCGCGGCGGCCTTCCACTGCTGCCACGTCGGCGCAGGGGCTCCACGCCAGCGCAAAAAGCCATACATCGCAGCCCCGGCGAGCAAAAAGCGGATCCCGCCCAGCATCAACGGCGGCCAG
The DNA here is from genome assembly GCF_900102035.1 of Pseudomonas extremaustralis. NCBI lineage: Bacteria > Pseudomonadati > Pseudomonadota > Gammaproteobacteria > Pseudomonadales > Pseudomonadaceae > Pseudomonas > Pseudomonas extremaustralis. The sequence continues at coordinate 5,838,998 of NZ_LT629689.1, read as the reverse complement.
TACACCACACCGATACGAATCACCAGGTAGGTAGAACCCCAGATCACATACAACGCAAAAAAGGCAGCTATCAGCGGTAAGGAAAAACGACGTGGGCCAGGCATTGGGCAGCTCTGCGGCAGAAAAGAGAGAGGCTTATTCTAAAAAGGCAGGTGCATAAACATAAGTTACAAAACCTGTTTAAACCGCCCGTATACTTTTCAAAACATGGTTGTGAGGGCTATAACCCATGCTTTCGAAAGCCACCTGACGCTGGAACCTTTTCATGGACAAATACGACCGCATGCTTCTCAGCGCCCTGCTCGAAGACGGCCGCGCGTCCTACGCGCAACTGGCGCGCACGGTCAACCTCTCCGCGCCCGCTGTTGCCGAACGCGTAGCCAAGCTCGAAGCCAGCGGCGTGATCACCGGCTACCAGGCCAAGGTCGACCTGTCCAAAGTGGGCTTGCCGATCCAGTGCGTGATCGAACTGAGGCTGACCCACCATGGCAGCCAGAAGGTTTACGAAGCGCTGGCCGACATCCCCGAACTCACCGAATGCCACCGGGTCACGGGCGACCCGTGCGTGATCATGCAGGCGGCGGTGGGCTCGATGCCCGAGCTGGAGGATTTGATCAACCGGATTGCGAAGTTCGGCTTCAGCAAGACCTCGATCATTCTCTCGAGCGCGATAGAACGGCGGGTACCGTTGGGGCAACTGGAAGGAAATGGGAAGAGTGGCGGCTGATCTACCGCCATCGGGGCAAGTCGAATTGTGGGAGGGGGCTTGCTCCCGATAGCATTGGGTCAGCTAGACGACCTGTATCTGACACACCACCATCGGGAGCAAGCCCCCTCCCACCTCAGAACCCGCGATGTTTCTTCAGATGCTCATTGATCTTCGCCGCCGGCACTTTCTGCAACGTACACAGCAGGTCATGGGACAGCTCGCGCAAGCCATGGGTGCGACGCAGTTGCTCAGCCAGGTACGCCGTCAGGTTGGCCGCCATCTCCGCATCCGCCATCGCCCGGTGAGCCTTGCCGGTATGAGGCAGTTGAGCGAAGGCGTTCAACGTGCCGAGCTTGTGGTTGGGTGCCGAAGGCATCAGGCGGCGGGCCAGCAGCAGGGAGCAGGCGAATTTCTGCAGGCGGGTGCGGCGGATCAGGCCCAGTTCGAAGTCCCAGAACTTCTGGTCGAACGCGGCGTTATGCGCCAGCAGCGGCGTAGTGCCGACGAATTCGTTGACCTCGTTCATCACCCGTTCGGCCGGCGGCGCGCTGCGCAGCATGGCGTTGCTGATGCCGGTGAGTTGTTCGATAAAGCCCGGCACGCGCACACCGGCATTCATCAGGCTCTGGTAGCGGTCCACGATCTGGCCACGTTCGAGGATGACCACCGCGATTTCCGTGGCCCGGCAGTGGCTGCTCGGGGTGATGCCGGTGGTTTCAAAGTCGATGACCGCTATACGTTCCAAACCTGTTCCAACTCCGTCTAAACATCTATTTGAGCAGCAGCGCGCCTTCGATCGGCACATAGCGGCTGGCGGCACGTATCAATGAGTTGGCCGTCAGCCCCGGTACGCCGTAGGCCACGGCTTCGACGCCATGCTTGCTGATGATGCGGTCGAGCAACATGTCGAAGTCACCGTCGCCGGAGGCCAGCACGATTTCGTCGACGTGATCGGCGGCGTCCATGATGTCGAGGGTGATGCCCACGTCCCAGTCGCCTTTGGCCGAGCCGTCGCTGCGCTGGATATAGGGCTTGAGTTTTACCGTGAACCCCAGGTTGCGCAGGATCTGCTGGAACTGCTGCTGTTTGCTGTCGCCGCGATCGATGGCATAGGCGTAGGCTTCGACGATCTGCCCGCGCGCGCTGATATCAGCCCACAGGGCCGCGTAATTGAAGTGACAGCCATAGGCTTGGCGAACGGTGTAGTAGAGGTTTTGAACATCGGCGAACACTGCAATTTTCTTCACCGCACTTCCTCATGACAGCCAGGCACCACGGCCCGGAAAGGGTGCCAGTATGCCAGCCGCGAGAAAGTTTCCGGAAAAAATCAGATCGGAGCGACCAGCCGCCCCGATCTGGCTGTGATCAGACGAAGGAATCGTCGTCGTCGAAAGACGAGGAATTATCGGAATAATCGCTGTCCGCGAAGTTGTCGGCATTGTTGCTGCCCCAACTGTCATTGCCGGCGAACTTCTGGTCGTCGTTGCCCCAGTTACTGTTGTCACTGGCCGGCGCCGGCACTTCGCGAATGATTTCTTCCACCACTTGCGGCTGTTGCGAGTTGTGGTTGAACAGGCTGCTGATGCCCTCGGCCAGCATCACACCACCGGCGACGCCCGCGGCGGTTTTCAGCGCGCCACCGAGGAAACCACTGCCAATCGGCGCGGCGGGCGCTTGTGGCTGCTGATAGTTCTGTTGCGGGGCGCCATAGTTCTGCTGCGGCGCAGGCTGGCCGAACGAAGGCCTGCCCGGTTCACGCCAGCCGCCGCCGGAAGAGGCCGGCGCGCTCTGGGTGGGTTGGGGGTCTCGGGGGCCGCCGCCAAAAATACTCGACAGGAAACCACCACTGGCAGGCGCCGGTTGTGCCGCCTGGGACTTGGCCCGCTGCAGCTCATCCTGCAATTGCTGGATCTGTTGGGCCTGCTGTTTGTTCTGCGCATCCAGGCTCTTGAGCGCGTGTTCCTGCACCAGGATCGACTGGGTCATGTAATACCCGACCGCTGGTTGGCGAGTCATATGCTCCTTGATCCGCGCTTCTGCTTGCGCATCGCGGGGGGCTGAGTCCGTTTCGGCTTGTTGCAACCGTGAAAACAGTCCGTCGATCAGGGTTTGCTCTTCGCTGTTCATGGCGACCTCGTTAGATTGCCGGTAGAAATCGTGGTCCCGCCTGGGCTCAGGCTAGGTACGCACCTAGTTATGGGGGTGTTACCAGTTGTTTCAATGGTCTTTACTCAAGGTTTACGTTTGCGTCCCTCTGACCCTGATCGGTTAAAGTGTCGCCCTTGCTTCCTGGCCAGCGATGAACCTGATGAATCCGTTAGACGTACTGCGCGACTCTTTCCGTTTTACCCAGCGCAACCTGGGCGCCATCGTCCAGCTGTGCCTGCCGCTGGTGATCCTTGAAGCCCTGCTGCAACAGGTACTCGACCACACGCTTGGTCCGGACGCGTTTCCCGGCTACAGCGTGGTGGTGGGGTTGCTGGTGTACCCGCTGTATACCGGCGCGCTGATCCTGTTTCTCGACGCCCGCACCCGTGGCGAGTCGCCGCGCACCAAGGACGTGTGGGCCATGGCCCTGGCCCTGTGGCCGCGTTTTGCGCTGCTGACGGCCATGAGCACGCTGTTGATACTGCTTGGCCTGTCGCTGTATTTCCTGCCGGGCCTGTGGCTGATGGTGGTGCTGGCGTTTGCCGAATACCTGCTGGTACTGCGCGGTATGTCGGCGCTGGAGGCGATGAAGGAAAGTTTCCGCCTGACCCGTGGGCATTTCTGGCGAATCCTGGTGTGCCTGCTGTGTGTGATGACCCCGTTATGGCTGCTCAAGGGTGCCAGCGTGGCGGCGTATCCCGAGCCTGCGCCGCTGATCGGCGTGCTGATCGACAGCGCCCACAGTTTCCTGCAACTGTTCACCTGCGTGGTGCTGTTCCGTTTATTCATGCTGATCGCTGGCGATGCCGATGTGCGGTGATATGCTCCACCCCACTCCTGACACGCTATAAGCCGAGCCGATGACCCGTTTATTGCGCATCACCCTGCTGGGCCTGCTGATCGTCGCAGGCCTGCTGACAGCCCTGATCTACAGCCTGACCTGGCGCCCCGCCGCCAAGGAAACCCTGGCAGTGAGTTGCGTCGCGCCCCGTGCGCCGACCCTGCTGCCTGGGCAGGCGCTCAAGGTCATGACCTGGAATGTGCGATACCTGGCCGGCAAGAACTACGTGTTCTGGTACGACACCGCCGACGGCAGCGGCCCGGACGAGCGCCCCACCGTGGAAGACATGGCCGCCAGCCTCGACGAAGTGGCGCGGGTGATCCGCGACGAACAACCCGACATCCTGCTGCTGCAGGAACTCGACGAAAACGCCAAGCCGTCCCACTACCAGGACCAGTTCGCGCTGTTGCAAGAGCGCCTGGTCGACCTCTACCCGTGCAGCGCCCAGGCCTTCGACTGGAAAGCCGACTTCGTCCCCGACCGCCATATCTTCGGCAGCGTCGGCCGCAAGCTGGCCACCCTGAGCCGCTACCAGATCGAGCACGCCGAACGCCTGCAATTGCCGGCACCGGACGCCAACTTCATCAGTCGCCAGTTCCAACCCAAGCCCGCCCTGCTGCTGACCTACCTGCCCCTGAGCGACGGCGGCCAACTGGCGGTGCTCAACACCCGTCTCGACGGCGACGCCCCAGGCCGCAGCGCCGTGCAGGAGCAGGTCACCGCCACGGTCAAGCTGCTGGATAAATTCGAAGGCCGTGGCACGCCCTGGCTGATCGGCGGCGACTTCAACCTCCTGCCCCTGGGCCAATTCCTGCGCCTGGACGCCAGCAAACGCGGGCGCTATTCGCCGGACAGCGAACTGCACCTGTTGTGGGACAAGTACCCGATGATCCCCAGCAACAGCGAATCCAGCGGCATTGATCGCGAGAAATGGCTGACCCACTTCCCCAACGACCCGAGCATCAACGGCCCGGATCGCACCCTGGATTACCTGTTCTACAGTTCCCGGATCAAACGCATCGAAGCCAAAGTGCGCCAGGACGACACACTGCGCATCTCCAACCATTTGCCAGTGATTGCGCGCTTCCTGCTACCCCCTGCGCAGTAGGGTTTTCAGCATTATCAGCCTGTTCCGACACACTTATCAGGCGCATCCCACCGCCATTCCGACGGCATCCGACAGTAACTTCGTATTTTCCGCGTGATCGGCTTTTAACGGTTGCTCCTGCCCATTTTGCTGACTTAGGTTCCTCGTCAACGCTAACAATGACGAGGCAATGCCCATGTCAGGAAAACCCGCCGCGCGCGTTTCAGACCCCACCACCTGCCCCGTCCCCGGACACGGCACCAACCCCATCGCCAGCGGCTCGCCCGACGTCTTTTTCGACGGCCTCCCCGCCGCCCGAGTCGGCGATACCTGCACCTGCGGCCAAGCCCTCAGCGGCGAATTCGTCCCCACGGTGTTTATCAACGGCCGCAACGCCATGACCCTGGACGGCACCACCGACCACGGCGGCGTCGTGATCGGCGGTTCAGGCAGCGTCATCATCGGCAACACCCACACCCCTGCGCCGTTTATTCCGCCCTTGCCGATTGTTGGCGAGGCGCTGGTGGACTTCACCGCCATCAGCGCAGTCGATGACGAACCCATTGCCCTGCAAGCCTACGAACTCGAAACCGCCGAAGGCCGGCGTGTAAAAGGCCAGACCGACCCCCAAGGCACGACCCAAAGCCTCCCAACCCCCGACCCCGACCTCGCCGTCGTGCGCTGGACGAGCTGAGTCTCAAGGAAGCCTCCCATGACCGACCAATGCATCACCCCACACGAACTGGACCTCAAGAAACTCTGGGACAGCACCTGCGAACTGTCCGCCTGCAAGCGCGTCACCAGCCACGATGGCAGAAACCCGAAGACCACCATCGTAGTGCCGATACTGACCTGTCGCTGCCTCTGGAAAAGGTTTCAAAAAGAAGCCGAAGAGTGGATCGCCCCCGGCGGCGTACTCATCGCCGACCCACTCGCCCGCAACCGCAGGATCAACGCGGCGTATGCGCAATTGTGGCTGGCGGATAACCGGTTTCAATGGGCGGGCTTGGCGGCGTTCGCGTCGAAGCAGGTGGGGTGTGGGTTGTTGCATGCCACGAAATTGCAAGAAGGCATCGCAATGGAAAAAGAGGCGCATCGAAAATTACGAGAAACACCATCTGAAACACTCTATGAGGGGTTTGGATTTAAATTCAGTCGAATCGACCCCAAGGTTTGGGAGGACGTTGAAAAAGCCAGGTCCGAAAATCCGCTACCCACTACGGATATCACTTTAGGGGATAACCAGCGCTCTCTGGTGCAGGCGCAATTGGACTATGTATATGAGATGTTGGCATTGGGTAACACCGCGCTGTTTCTGGATGTTTATCCGTTGCACCGGTTTTTTATGGTGCGAGGATATAAGGAAATGGAACAGTGCATAGGAATCCGGGAAAAAATAGCCAACCATGTGATATGGCCGATAAAAGACCGGGTAAACTTCGGAACTCCCCACCAAGAAGTCCTTGATACATTTGAAGCCATTGAATCAGGAAATATCGCAGAAAGCGTTAACCACATGGCGACTCACGAACAAATCAATATCCTGCAACCAGCAATGTACGATGACGCACATTTCGCGTCACTTATATGGGGCACACATGCATCGGACAAATTATCAGTCGTTACCGGTTTGTTGTCTGGCGTTCCTGAAGGCATACAACTCACCTTAGCCAGTCAATGCAGAGTTTCGGACGAACGAAGTGTTTCCTTCAGTAGTAATCCACTGTCCAATCTTGCTAATAAAAATCAACGAATGGAGTTCGTACTGCGAGCTGCCGCACAATTCAACAACCTTCTTAAATATCCCGCGAGCAGAAGCCAGCTGGAAAAATCCATTGCAAATATTGCCGATGGAACCGGAGTCCGCCCGTGAGCCGACCAAATAGACAGCGGCTGTTTTTTCTGACACTGGCAGTTTTTATCACAGTTAGTCTTAGTTTCTTGAATTTACCTTGGAGTAGCAAGACTCTATCGGTGCATATTGGAAAACCTTACACCGAGGTTATTAATGATTCGACATTTTCGGTAAGCCGCAACACCGCGATCTATCCTGGTGACCCAAGCGATGAAAAAGACCCACCCTACCCGGCCTCAACATGGGTCCGCACCCCTACAATTATTGAGTTTGACGACCCTGACTACGGATTCACCCTACCTGAAACGATATTTGGGGCAGTAACTTATAAGGACCTTAGGGTTTCAACAATTACAACATCGCCAATGTCAGAAAGCTCACATTTTACAGAGGCTATCCTGCGCCTGACGGAAGTACAGAAAACACTTAAAAACCGTGACTGGAAACTTCAGAAAAAAGACAAAAACGGATGGTTCAAACTTGAATCCGCCACACAACAAGAACAACTTCAGAAAACACTTTTCGACCAAGCCAGCAGTATCAGTTTATACATCCCCGGAAAATACAGCTTATTTCTGAGCATTAAATGCTTCGAGCACTGTAGTGAGCGCGATACGAAGATCGCAAAGTACCTGATCGACATCAGCATTGGGCGAGAACGCACTTAAAACAGCGGGATAAGCACTTCAACAGTGAGGGTGCATTTTAACGAGCAACCTATTAAAGCGTTCATTTTGATAACCCCCAGCCGGACCTCGCCATCGTGCGCTGGACGAGCTGAGCCTCAAGGAAGCCTCCCATGACCGACCAATGCATCACCCCACACGAACTGGACCTCAAGAAACTCTGGGACAGCACCTGCGAACTGTCCGCCTGCAAGCGCGTCACCAGCCACGATGGCAGAAACCCGAAGACCACCATCGTAGTGCCGATACTGACCTGTCGCTGCCTCTGGAAAAGGTTTCAAAAAGAAGCCGAAGAGTGGATCGCCCCCGGCGGCGTACTCATCGCCGACCCACTCGCCCGCAACCGCAGGATCAACGCGGCATATGCGCAATTGTGGCTGGCGGATAATCGGTTTCAATGGGCGGGCTTGGCGGCGTTTGCGTCGAAGCAGGTGGGGTGTGGGTTGTTGCATGCCACGAAATTGCAAGAAGGCATCGCAATGGAAAAAGAGGCGCATCGAAAATTACGAGAAACACCATCTGAAACACTCTATGAGGGGTTTGGATTTAAATTCAGTCGAATCGACCCCAAGGTTTGGGAGGACGTTGAAAAAGCCAGGTCCGAAAATCCGCTACCCACTACGGATATCACTTTAGGGGATAACCAGCGCTCTCTGGTGCAGGCGCAATTGGACTATGTATATGAGATGTTGGCATTGGGTAACACCGCGCTATTTCTGGATGTTTATCCGTTGCATCGTTTTTTTATGGTGCGGGGGGTTAAAGAAATGGAGGAGTGTTTGCGCACACGCAACATGTTAAAAGATGAGGTAATTTGGCCGATTGCAGATAGAGTTGAATTTGGCGGATTTCAGCAAGAAATCCTTGAAACGTTTACCTACATTGATCATGGTGATATTGGTGAAAGCGTACGGACGATGGCACGGCACGAGCAAATAAACATCCTTCAACCTGCATTGTATGATGTAGAACGTTTTGCACTATTAATGCGAGGAACCCAGGCGGGTGATGTCGTGTCATTCGTCACGGGCCTATTCTCTGGAATACCAGAAAAAATACAATTAACCTTGGCTAGCCAATGCAAAGCGTCAGATGATCGAGAAATTTCTTTTAGCCGTAATCCCATCGCAAACTTGGCGGACAAGGATCAGCGGATGGAATTTGTAGTGAGAGCAGCAAATCAATTCGATACCTTATTAAAAAAACCTAGCACCTACTCTCAATTAAAAGCTTCTATTACCGAAATTGCCCGTGGCGAAGGAATTAACTAATGCGAATATCGCGCCTCAGTACACTAACTTTGATTACATTATTTTTTTTAATTTATATCACCCGCCCCCTCAAAACTACTACAGTCATTTCCGCTCACATTGGAAAGACTTATGAAGGTGTGGCACGAGACTCAACATTCCCGATCAAAGCCAAAGCAGTGATCTATCCAAGTGACCCGCCGGAGCCGGACTCAGTATGGCTTGACGGTTCAGTCATTGTGAAGTTCGACGACCCTGAACACGGTTTCACCTTACCTCCGACAAAATTCGGCCTCGTAGGTTTCAACAAATGGAAAGTTACAACCATCACCACTTCCCCGATGCTTGAGACCTTACCTTTCGACCAATTAATTCCATTGCTCGACCATATTCAGGAGATGCTAAAAAGTACCGGATGGATACCAAAAGATAACGATCAAGACTACAGTTGGATCAAGACAGGCACCAAGACTGAAAGAAACGCCCTACAAAACTTACTCTTCGATAAAGTCGTCGTCGCGACGCTTCTAATACCTCGTAAATACGGCATGTCGCTCGTCGTCAAATGTTACGCCCGTTGCGATGAGCGCGACCCGAATACGGCGAGATATCTAATCGATGTTAGTGTGGGAAGAGACTATAGCAACAGATAAACAATGGCCCTCTCGATTCCCAGCGTGGAAGTCTCCTTGATATTTTGGCAAACAAGGGTCAACGTATAGAGTTTGTAAATGCCCCATCAACGCTCCAGGGTGATTTGACGAACAAAAGGCAACGCATGAAACCTACAACACGAGCAGCAATACAACTTAAAACTTTAATCATGCACAACCCATAACAAACCTCGCTTTTTCCAAGTTATCCATAGCAAAGGAATTAACCAATGCAAAGACTACGCCTTGGGGCACTAGCTTTGATTTCATTATGTTTTTTAATCTATATCACCCGCGCCCCCAAAACCACTACAGTCATTTCTGCTCACATTGGAAAGACTTATGAAGGTGTAGCACGAGACTCAACATTTCCGATCAAAACCAAAACAGTGATCTATCCAAGTGATCCGCCGGAGCCAGACTCCGTTTGGCTTAGAGGTTCGGTCATTGTGAAGTTCGACGACCCTGAACACGGTTTCACCTTACCTCCGACAAAATTCGGCCTCGTAAGTTTTAGTGATTGGAAAGTCGTGACCATCACTACGTCCCCTATGCTTGAAACCTTACCTTTCGACCAGCTAATTCCACTGCTCGACCATATTCAGCAGATGCTAAAAAAATCCGGATGGATGCCGGAATTTGAAGGCGAAAGACACTCTTGGTTCAAGATAGAGAATGAAGCCGATAGAAACGCGCTACAAAGCCTCCTATTCAAACAAGCCGTCAGCGCGGCGCTTCTAGTACCTCAAAAATACGGCATGTCGCTCATCGTAAAATGTTACGCCCGTTGCGATGAGCGTGACCCGAACACGGCGAGATATCTAATCGATGTCAGTGTGGGAAGAGACTATAGCAGCAGATAAACAATGGCCCTCTCGATTCCCAGCGTGGAAGCCTCCTTGATGTTTTGGCGAACAGGGGTAAACGCAAAAAAGGAGCAACACTCCTTTACAGCCAACGTAAAACTCCAACCCGCCAAGAAAAGTTAAGAATTTACATAATGAAAATCGCCAAGACTGAGAAAACAGAGTAATGCGCAAATTACATCTAAGCATCTTATCCGCAACCTTGGCTGTTTTTATGTTTCATCTCAACCGTGCTCCCGGAAAAATCGGCACTATTTCCCTGCATGTGGGAAAACACTACGTAGACATCCTTAATGATTCAACATTCCCAGTAAAATCCAATACTGCAATGCGCGCAACGACGCCTCCAGTAGAGGATTCAACCTGGATTACCAGCCCAACCATTGTGAATTTTGATGATCCTAAACACGGCTTCACCTTACCCCCAACAACGTTCGGCGTTATAGGCTATAACAAAGGGGTTGTAACAACCCTCACCACCTCCCCGATGCTTGAGGCTTTGCCTTTCGATCAGTTAATTCCACTACTCGACCATCTTCAGCAGATACTAAAAAAAGCCGGATGGATACCAGAAGACGACAACGAGAATTACACTTGGGTCAAGATAGAGAGTGAGTCCGACAGGAGCGCCTTACAAGGCTCATTGTTCAATAACGCCAGAACGGCGACGCTTATGATACCTCGCAAATACGGCATGTCGCTGATCGTCAAATGTTATGTGCGCTGCAACGAGCGCGATCCGAGCACGGCGAAATATCTGATTGATGTCAGTATTGGAGAGGATTTCAGCAACAGCCCCCCCCCTCAACGCCCCTAGGTGATTTGACGAACGAATGGTAACGCATGAGATCTGTAACACGAGCAGCACTACAACTTAACAGCCAACTTAAAACTTTAATCACGCACAACCCATAACAAACCTCGCCTTTTCCAAGTTACCCATAACAAAGGAATTAACCAATGCAAAGACTACGCCTTGGGGCACTAGTTTTTATTTCATCATGTCTTTTAATCTATATCACCCGCGACCCCAAAACCACTACTGTCATTTCCGCTCACATCGGAAAGCCCTATGAACGTGTAGCACGAGACTCGACATTTCCGATCAAAACCAAAACAGTGATCTATCCAAGTGATCCGCCGGAGCCAGACTCCGTTTGGCTTAGAGGTTCGGTCATTGTGAAGTTCGACGACCCTGAACACGGTTTCACCTTACCTCCGACAAAATTCGGCCTCGTAAGTTTTAGTGATTGGAAAGTCGTGACTATCACCACCTCTCCGATGCTTGAAACCTTGCCTTTCGACCAATTAATTCCATTGCTCGACCATATTCAGAGAATGTTAAAAAGTGCCGGATGGATACCAAAGGATGACGACCAAGATTACAGCTGGATCAAGACAGGCACCAAGACTGAAAGAAGCGCCCTACAAAGTTTACTATTCGATAGAGTCGTCGTTGCGACGCTTCTAGTACCTCGCAAATACGGCATGTCACTCATCGTCAAATGCTACGCCCGTCGCGATGAGCGTGATCCGAATACCGCGAGGTACCTAATCGATGTCAGTGTGGGAAGGGACTATAGCCACAGATAAACAATATCCCTCTCAACTCCCCCCTATTTACGCGGTTTGATCCGCGCCGTCGCCTCGGCTACCAGTGGGTCGTCCGGCCAATAATGTCAGGTATCAAATTACGTTCCTTCGATTGACACCGCCAAATCGCCCGTAATCCCTACCTATGATGCTATTTCGGCGACTCCCCATTGACCGTCAAACTCACCCCCATTGATTGACAAAAACTGACGCCAATCAAGAGAAGGTTTGACAGGTGTACCAGAGCACGTCAGGTCTTACAGCACAAAATGTTTGACACTGAACATTCGGCCCACTACTCCCGAATGCAATCAAACAGAGTTTGAACCTGCGTCCCTGAGCGCCCGCCATGCCCAGATCTTTTCTTCAGCGCCCCTTGAAAGGGTGACGCACGTCCCCATTTCTCTGTGAACGCCCCCGCAACCTCTTCGCAAGGGAATGCTCACCATCATGACTACTGGGAAGTTGATCGATCGCTTTGAAGGGCCGTCAGGCCGCGCCGTTCTTGAGGAAGTACTGCTTGAGCAGAAGCTGGTACTCGGAAATCAAGACCTAGCACGCCGCCTCGCAGAGGTAGGAACGCTGGAGGAGATCGCTAAGGATGCTGTGCTCATTACCGAGGACGCGGAGGACTCCGAGGTTTATTTCATCATCACAGGGCATTTCCAGGTGAAGGTCCATGATCGTGAAGTCGCAACACGAGGGGGCGGCGATCACGTCGGAGAAATGGCTGCTCTGGTCCCAACAGCGAAGCGCTCTGCTACTGTACTGGCCACCGAGCCCTCGATTGTCTTGAAGGTCAGCGCGGCAGACTTCAAGTCCATTGCGGACGCGTATCCCTCGGTTTGGCGACAGGTCACTCGGCAACTGGTCGATCGACTACACCAGCGAAACGACATGGTGCTTCCTGCCCATCAGTCATCCCACGTATTCATCATTTGCTCGGTCGAGGCACTCCCTATTGCCCGGGCAATCGAGAATAACCTTGAGCACGACAAGTTCTTCGTAAAGACCTGGACACAAGGCGTTTTCCGCGCATCGCAGTACGCCCTTGAAAGCCTCGAAGAGCAACTGGACGAGTGCGATTTTGCCATCGCAATCGCACAGCCGGACGACTCCGTCACAATGCGCGAGGAAACCAAGAATACGCCGCGCGACAACGTCATTTTCGAGCTTGGCCTGTTCGTAGGACGACTTGGCAGGGCACGAACCTTCCTTCTTGAGCCTAGGGGTGACGAGGTACATCTGCCGTCAGATCTGAAAGGGCTGACAACCATCGGATATCGCCTAACGAAAAGTGAAGACCAGCTGCCCTCCAGCCTATCTCCAGCCTGCAATCAGCTACGCACCATTTTCAACAAGCTAGGACCGAAGTAACGGATATCTGTCAACAAGCAAATTTGGCATGCGCTTGCCTACCGCATTGCAGCGCGCCCAATCACCCGAAGGAGTGATCGATGAGCAAGAGCTGGAACCATGATCGCGCTGCAAAACACATAGACCAGAAGATCGCTGATGTTGAGGAAATCACCATCAAGGATTACGTGCGCGACATGTCGTTGGAATCGATTCCTACCAGTACCGCGTACCGCGTGGATGGGGTCCACATGTATGCGGACATCATGAATCTCGAGGACATGCTGAACATCACTGCAGTCGAGGGCACAGAGTGTCACAAGCGCACGCTGCGCTTTCTTGACCAGCACTACCGGGCAGTCAAGCGAATTCTCAACAAGGTTGATGCGCGCCGCGTCGACTTCCACAGTCAGCGGCTGCACTCCCTTTTCACTAAGCCGTACAACACTGAGTCCGGCGCTGAGACCAAGCGTGTTCAACGCGCCGTTGCGACTGCGCAATTGATCATTGACGTGCTTGCAGAGACGGGCGACGACGATGAGCAAATCCCAGCAGCCAAGGTTCGAATTGGCATCGATACCGGCCTAGCTCTTGCTGTAAACAATGGCCGCAGCGGGTACCGCGAACCCTTGTTCCTGGGCGATCCAGCGAACCATGCCGCGAAACTGGCCAGTAATAACAAGGCCAGGGGTATCTATCTGACCAACAATGCTCGTAAGGCCATCGGCCTTGCGGAAAGCGATGAGCCGGAAAAATCTGCCCTAACCGCGATAGAGATCAAGGCATGTCAGGATGCGGCCAAGCTGGATGTCACGTCCGACGAGATCGTCGAGGAGTGGCGTGAGGATCTGAAAAAGAACCCCATTGGCGGTTACCAGTTTTCCCGCCAAACCCCACCCCTGCGTGATATGGACATTTACTCGCTGACTCCGGCCAACTCGAAGCGACAGGAGATGGTGAGCCTCTACGCCGATATTGATGGCTTCACAGCCTACGTGGCCGATCACATCAACGAGAAGACCGACGATGTCGTGCGGACTTTGCATGTCATCCGCTCCGAGCTGGAGCGGGTCGTGACTTCCGACTTCGAAGGGCGCCGGGTGCGCTTCATCGGAGACTGCGTGCAAGCCCTATCCTGTGACGGCACCGCGCATACTACTGACGAAGAGAAGTCAGTATCCGAGGCCACACGGCTAGCAGGTGCACTGCGCAGCAGCTTCAATCTCGCAATTGAGCGGCTGAACGCCGAAGGTATTGAAACCGGCGACCTCGGCCTCGCGATTGGCTTCGATCTGGGCCCAATAGCCGTCACGCGCCTGGGCGCCAAGGGTAATAGAGTTAGGTGCGCTATCGGGCGTAGCGTGATCGAGTCTGAGAAACGCCAATGCGCGTGTTCGGGGGTGGAAACCGCGATCGGGCAAGTAGCTTACGACGCAGCATCGAAAGCTGTGCAGAACCTGTTTGGGAAGAGTCGTAAGACATCACACCTGGACTACAACGAAGCTACCGAAGCCCTGGCAGATGATGGGGACGCATCTGCGAAGCAAGCTCGCTCGGAAGCCTATGCGGGTTCCGCCGCCATCATTCGCGCAGATGAGCGTCAGGTGCAGCCCCACTCCCGCCAGAAAGTAGACGGCAGCCGTTGAGCACAGCGCTCGACCTGATTGCACAGGTCGCCCCAGATTTCGGGGGTACCTGTGTAACATCCGTTCCGCAGACAGCAACGCTTGATCTTCCGATTCGGCTGGTGGACGGGAGAACGCTCCCCTACAAGCTGCATTTACGCCAAGACGGTGAATGGATAGAAGCACGCGAAAGCACACCACATCACTTGCCAGGCTTTTGCCCGGAACGGCACATCAATTATGATGGTACGTTCTGTCTGTTTTACGCGGGCGCCAATCCGCTTCCTGTCTCAGACGAGCCGTCCGCTCGTGCCTGGCTTGAGACAATCTACAAATACCTAAAGCTTCAAGAGCGCGCTCGCACTCTGCGCAGATGGCCGAATGGTTCCGCGTGGGCACACGGCGACGCAGCTCGACATCAACTGCGAGCGCAGAAGGCTGCGAGCGCAATCAGTGGCAAAATCGCTAACGATCTTGCGGTAAATCAGCTAGGGCTCAAGCGCAGAAAGTCCAAAGAGCGACCTATCTTGGATGTGATCTCCGGAACAGTGCCTTTGTTTAGCGTGTGGGAAAAGTCCCGGCGGGTAATCAACCAAAAAAGGCGCTGCTTCTGCGGCCTGTATGGACGCCGCCGTCCTAAACGAATTCGACGCTGCCATGACCATGCAAAGCAGGCTACCGAACTGGCTTTCGCATTGCGGGACTGGGAAGAGGCTGAGCGGCAATATTGGGACTCCATGCACGGCAAGCCTTGCTGTGGTTCCTGCGATAGCTGCCCACTCAGCCCATAAGTCCCGGTGTAATTCGGGCTGGTCCCCAGGCGAGTCGGCATCTGGACTAGCAGCCCGCCGCTCATACCGGGGACGTTTCGTCTGATCAGGCAACTGGCAGGAGCAACAACAGGATCTTAACCCTGAGCAGTCGAAGGCCATGATGACCGGCCGGTACCCCGTTTTTAGTACTTGGCAGAAGTAACGGCCAGGCCACGGGGGCCTACCTCAAGATGCTCCTAAAAGAGAAAATAAATTAATGTACGCCAGGGCTTCCAGCCCCTCCCCTTCGAACATAACATCACGTCACGTTACAAACCTAAGCCAGGTGCCCATGCCTATGAAAACTAGCAATCGCGTTGTGATCGAGGTTGATCCTGCCCAAAAGCAGCAGATCTACGCCGCACTCAAGGCGCGTGGGTTGACCATGCGTGAGTGGTTTCTGCAGCAGGTGAGTCAGGAGCTTTCCATTCCGCAGCCCACCCCACCCTCCAGTCAGTCGAGCAACGATTAAGTATTTCTCAGGGAGTCGAGCAGATGCTCAAGACAGTCAAGCAGGCATGCACATTCAACCCCATCATTCGCGACTACCCAACTAGGCGAAGAGGAAGCCATCAAGCCCTACTGGGTCAATGGCCCTCGCGCGGTCGATCAGGCTGGCTGGAAGAAAATTATCGGGGACAAACCGACCCTGATCATGCTCGATGAGTTGCCGCCCTACCTTGAAAACGCGAGCACTACTGTCATCGGCGGCGGTACGCTGGCTACCGTGAGCACCTACACACTCAGCTGCCTGATGAGCGCCGCTCTGGAGTTACCGCGTTGCTGCATTGTGATTGCCAACCTATCCGGCAGCTATGTGGCTCAGACCAAGGCAATTGCCGAAGCAATCTCTAACCTCCAGCAAGAAGCCAGTCGCCAAGCGAGCACCATCACCCCCGTGCAGTTGGCGGGTACCTGTTCATCCCTAGCGCCTCTCCGCCTTGATGCTGGCAGATTCAGTCTGGCCTCGCGGTTCGACCTACCGAAATATCGGCGGTTACATTGTCCCCAGAGCTTCAGACCCGGCTGTTACCGGCCACGCCTGTCTGGGTAGGGAACGAGTGGTGGAACAGTCGGTTCCGTCGGGCGTTAACCTGCGGAACAGAAACCCATGCGACTTTCAGGTCGCACTGCCGAAATGGTGAGTCGGCCGCGGGAACTGCCCCCGCAGCCGCTCGCAGAACCGTACGTGACACTCTCGCGTCATACGGCTCCCGTTATCCAACCTTGCTGCCCGGTCACTCGCCAGTGATGAAACAGCCGGGGTACCACAGTCCGCATCTTGTCCAGCCATTGGCTAATGCGCCGCTTGCGCCTATGAAGGGCCTTGTATTTTCGTCGGGCCCAGCGTTCAAGCGCGCGGTCAATGTGCTGGAAGATGCCAAGCATGGCTGTCCGATAGAACGAGCCATAGTATTGCCACCACCCCTGTATCACTGGATTGTAGAGCCGAGCCACGTCGACCAGCGTCACGTGGGTTTGGCGATTGAGTCGCCACCTGCGTACCGCTTGCCGCATCCGCTTTAAGGCATCCGCACTCGCTCCCGGAAGGAAGCTCGTGAAGAGCTGGTCTTGTTTGCTGAGCGCCTTCCTCGGCCTAAAGGTGAAGCCGAGGAAGGTAAAGCTCACATGCGGATAACCTGCGCGACGGTTACTGTCCTTGCAGTACACGACTTTCGATTTCTCCGGGTGCATCGTCAAGCCACAGGCAGCCAGCCGTGAAGCAATGGAGCGCATCACGTACTCCGCTTGCTTTCGACTGCGGCAGTGCACCACCGCATCATCGGCGTAGCGGGCAAACGGGCAGTTGGGGCTGGTACGTTGCATCCAGGTGTCGAAGGCATAGTGCATGAACAGATTCATCAGGAGGGGACTGAGCACTCCACCTTGCGGGGTGCCGCGTTCGCGTGGGACGCGCATGCCGTCATCCGTTTCGAACGGCGCAACCAGCCACCGCTCGATGTACAGAAGTATCCAGTCCTCCTTGATGTGCAGGCGCACCGCCTTCATCAGCAACCCATGATTGATCTGATCGAAGGCTGCCTTGATATCAAACTCCACCACCCAGTCGTATCGCCAGCAGCGCTCACGCGTGATCGCCACCGCCTGCTTCGCTGATCGTCCCGGCCGGTACCCATAGGAGTCCGAGTGGAAGATCGAGTCCAGCTCCGGCTCGATGAGAAGCTTGACCACGGTTTGCGCGACACGATCACCAACCGTGGGCACTCCCAGCTTGCGCGTGCCTCCCGATGCCTTGGGAATTTCTACTTGCTTGACCGGAGGCGGGAAGTACGACCCCGACGACATCCGATTCCACAGCTTGTAGAGATTCTTAGACAGATCCCGCTCGAAATCGGCGATGGTTTCATCGTCGATGCCGGCAGCACCGCGGTTGGCCCTGACCTGCTGGTAGGCGTCCCATACCGTGCGTTTCGCTATGTCATAAGGTTTCGCCGAGCTCACGCCACTCATCCCCGGAGGTTGGCAACGCTCGTCGGCCGGATAACGCCGCCCCTTCGCTCCACCTCCATTACAGAGGCTTCATCGCTACTACGGGAAGCTCCGCCCCTCGTTCCAGCATCGGTATTCTTCCTCATGGTGTTGGCCATTTGTCATTTTCCTTCGCATCTGGAACAAGGTTCTCACGTTCCGTACCAAAGCCTGTATGAAGATCATGCCGCCTATACACCGGCTGCCATCGGGTCCGTAAGCAGGTAACGCCCCGACTTGTCCTGAAGCCAGTACTCCACCTCAGTTTCGGCAGCACCTTGGGCATAACGATGCGTCATCGGACGGTTTGCTTTCGCTCATCTTCTCCATACTCACCTGCCATCCTCAGGGATGACTTTTCCTCGGTCGCTCACCACCACACCTTTTGGATGCAGCAGCACCGGGTGGTTTGAAGTCCGCTCCTGCAAGCCGACTTCGGAAGGCCTACTTCCATCTTCGGCACAGCAGCACAGGTCATCTGACCTGTGTTCGTGACACACAATACTGGTTTCCCTTCTTGGTCTGGTGCATTTCCGGGTCGCGCTTGCCGTCCTTGTTCTTGGTCGAACTGGGCGCATTGATCAGCGTTGCATCGACGATGGTGCCCTGGCGCAGCGACAGGCCGCGGTCGCCCAGAGCCATTGATGACAGCGAGGATGCCGGCCGCCAGCTCGTGTTTCTCCAGCAAGCGGCGGAAGTTGAGAATGGTGGTTTCGTCGGGGATGCGCTCCAGGTTCAGCCCGGCAAACTGGCGCAGGATCGTGGTTTCGTACAGCGCTTCCTCCATCGCTGGATCGCTGTAGCCGAACCAGTTCTGCAGCAGATGCACACGCAGCATCGCCATCAACGGGTAGGCCGGACGGCCACCTTCACCCTTCGGATAATGTGGCTCGATCAAAGCAATCAAGCCCTTCCACGGCACCACCCGATCCATCTCGATCAGGAACAACTCCTTGCGGGTTTGCTTGCGCTTGCCAGCGTACTCGGCGTCGGCGAAGGTCATCTGCTTCATCGGGAAACTCGGTGGGTGGAATCCGGGTATTTTGCCAAAATCTGGAAGTCTTCTTCAGAGTTTCCCTAGTGTGCGCTCTCTTGCTTGGATGGCATTACGTTCTGGCCCAACGTTACTGTAGCGAATCCGCAGCAGTATCAATCAAAGCCTCCTGTATCCCGCGTGAAGAAAGACGCTACGTTGCGCCCGTTCTTCCACGGCTTCGCTTGCCGCCCCGCTACGGCAGATTCGAAGTATTCATCGAAATGTCATCCTTTAGAAACAGTGCGTTAACAAGGAATTTCTACCCTTTGCATCGCGAACCGCAATTGTGCGGCCAGCAATATTGCGAAAGGTGATCAAATGACGCCCCATCCGATACAGGACGCCGTGCTGCGGGTCGACCGGTTGAGCGTCGTCTATCCAGGCGGCGTGACAGCCCTACGCGATACCTCGATTGCATTTCGGCGTGGTGAGTTCACCGTGCTGCTTGGTCTCTCGGGCGCAGGCAAGTCGACCTTGCTCCGTAGTCTCAATCGACTCGTCACGCCCACTGGCGGCAGTGTCACCAGCGAACTCGGTGAACTCGGCAGCGGCTCGGCCTTGCGTCAGCATCGTCGGCGTACCGCCATGATCTTTCAGCACCACCAGCTAATCGAACGTCAAAGCGCACTGGCTAATGTGCTTACCGGTCGGCTGGCCTTTCACAACACGCTCCGCTCGCTGTTTCCTCTGCCGCGTGCCGATCAGGAGATTGCGCTCAGTTGCCTCGCTCGGGTCGGTCTGGCAGACAAGGCGCTAAGCCGGGTGGACAAACTGTCCGGTGGCCAGCAGCAGCGGGTAGGCATCGCGCGTGCGCTAGCGCAACAGCCGGCGATCATTCTGGCCGATGAGCCGGTAGCCAGTCTCGACCCGGCCACTTCGGTCCGTGTTCTCGGATTGCTGCGCGACATCTGCAAGGAAGACGGCATCACCGCCATCGTTTCGCTGCATCAACTCGAATATGCCCGCCGCTTCGCCGATCGCGTCGTCGGGCTGGCCGATTCTCAGATCGTTTTCGATGCCGCGCCCTCGGAACTCACCGATGCGCAGCTTGAGCGCATCTATGCAGGCCGCTCTACGACTCAGCCAGCGAATGCTCCGGCTGAACCACCTGTCATGCTCGAACCTTCACTGGAGATGTCCCGATGAAACGCTTATCCGCGCTCTTATTGACTTGCTTGCTGTCCGCTGTTTCAAGTTTGTCCGCCCTAGCGGCCGATGCCGATCCGGATGTGCTAAAGGTTGCCCTGCTGCCGGACGAAAACGCCTCCGAGCTGATCAAGCGTAACCAGCCGCTGAAGGATTATCTGGAAGAGCATCTGGACAAGAAGGTGCAGCTGATCGTAACCACCGACTATTCCTCGATGATTGAGGCGATGCGCTTTGGCCGTATCGACCTGGCGTATTTCGGTCCGCTGTCCTACGTCATGGCCAAAAGCAAAAGCGACATCGAGCCCTTCGCTGCCATGGTCATCGACGGCAAGCCGACCTATCGCTCGGTGATTATCGCCAATGTGGCGTCAGGCGTGAATGAGTATGCCGACCTTAAGGGCAAGAAGATGGCCTATGGTGACCGGGCATCGACGTCCAGCCATTTGATTCCCAAAGCCGTGCTTCTTGAGACGGCCGGTTTGACGGGTGGGCAGGACTACGAACAACATTTTGTGGGCACGCATGACGCCGTTGCCGTCAACGTGGCGAACGGCAACGCCGATGCGGGTGGGCTGTCGGAGGTAATTTTCAATCACGCAGTCGAACGTGGCCTAATCGATCCGAGCAAGGTGAAAGTACTTGGTTACAGCGGCGAATACCCCCAGTACCCCTGGGCGATGCGCTCGAACCTGAGCCCCGAGCTGAAAACCAAGGTGCGGGATGTATTCGTCGGTATCGACGATCCCGAAGTGCTGCGCAACTTCAAGGCCGAGGCCTTCGCGCCAATCACCGACGCCGACTACGATGTGATCCGCAACATGGGATCGCTGCTCGGCCTCGACTTCGCCACGATGTGAGCACCGATATGTCTACTCATTACGACGTGCAGGCGCTGCCTGCAGAGCAACGCGAGCACATCCTTCGAGGCTTCGGCCTCGGTTGGTGGCGCCAGCTGGGGCAGGTGGCGATTGTATTCGGAGTGGTGCTGTTGGCCTGCTGGTACGTGGGGCTGCTCGATGCCACCACGCTGCTGAACGGGCTGCCCTCCATCGCGACCCTGGCAGGCGAGGCCATGCCGCCAGACTTTTCGGGCTATCGAAGCTGGATTCGCCCCTTGATCGACACCTTGGCGATGAGCATCGCCGGTACGGCCATCGCAGTGGTGTTCTCGCTGGTGGTGGCCTTCGTTGCAGCGCGCAATACGGCGCCGCACCCCCTTGTGTTCGGTGTTGCCCGGGTGCTGCTCAATGCCCTGCGGTCGGTGCCGGAGCTGATCATGGGCATCATCTTCGTTGCAGCCGTAGGGTTCGGCGCCTTGCCGGGCGTGCTTGCCCTGGGTCTGCATTCGGTCGGCATGGTCGGCAAGTTCTTCGCCGAGGCCATCGAGCACGTCGACGAAGCGCCGGTGGAAGCCGCTCGGGCGGCGGGGGCTACGCCGATGCAAGTGCTGCTGCACGCGGTTTTGCCACAGGTGACGCCGCAGTTCGCCGACGTGGCGATCTACCGCTGGGAATACAACTTTCGCGCCTCCACCGTGATGGGCATGGTTGGCGCCGGCGGTATCGGCTTCGAACTCATGGGCTCGCTGCGCATCATGCAGTACCAGGAGGTTGCAGCAATCCTGCTGGTCATCCTGGCCATGGTCACGCTAGTAGACGCCTTCAGTGGCGTGCTGCGCAAACGTTTCAAATAGGACAAACCATGCTGCCGAAACTCGTTATAACTCACCGAGTACACGATGAGATCCTGCAACTGCTGGCGCCACATTGCGAGCTGATGACCAACCAGACCGACAGCACGCTGCCGCGCGAGGAAATTCTGCGCCGCTGCCGCGATGCTCAGGCGATGATGGCGTTCATGCCCGATCGGGTCGATGCAGACTTTCTTCAAGCCTGCCCTGAGCTGCGTGTAGTCGGCTGCGCGCTCAAGGGCTTCGACAATTTCGATGTGGACGCCTGTACTGCCCGCGGGGTCTGGCTGACCTTCGTGCCTGATCTGTTGACGGTCCCGACTGCCGAGCTGGCGATCGGACTGGCGGTGGGGCTGGGGCGGCATCTGCGGGCAGCAGATGCGTTCGTCCGCTCTGGCAAGTTCCAGGGCTGGCAACCACAGTTCTACGGCACGGGGCTGGATAACGCTACGGTCGGCATCCTTGGCATGGGCGCCATCGGACTGGCCATGGCTGATCGCTTGCAGGGATGGGGCGCGACCCTGCAGTACCACGAGGCGAAGGCTCTGGATACACAAACCGAGCAACGGCTCGGCCTGCGCCGGGTGGCGTGCAGCGAACTCTTCGCCAGCTCGGACTTCATCCTGCTGGCGCTTCCCTTGAATGCCGATACCCAGCATCTGGTCAACGCCGAGCTGCTTGCCCTCGTACGGCCGGGCGCTCTGCTTGTAAACCCCTGTCGTGGTTCGGTAGTGGATGAAGCCGCCGTGCTCGCGGCGCTTGAGCGAGGCCAGCTCGGCGGGTATGCGGCGGATGTATTCGAAATGGAAGACTGGGCTCGCGCGGACCGGCCGCGGCTGATCGATCCTGCGCTGCTCGCGCATCCGAATACGCTGTTCACTCCGCACATAGGGTCGGCAGTGCGCGCGGTGCGCCTGGAGATTGAACGTTGTGCAGCGCAGAACATCATCCAGGCATTGGCAGGTGCGCGCCCAATCAACGCTGCGAACCGTCTGCCCAAGGCCGAGCCTGCCGCATGTTGAATCCGGTCTGGCTGAAGAGCCTGGTAGCGATCGTTCAAACAGGCAGTTTTCAGAGCGCGGCGAGGGCGTTGGGGCTGGCCCAGCCGACGGTGTCGCAGCACTTGCAGAAGCTTGAAGAGCAGGTCGGCGTAACGCTGGTGCAGCGCAGTCGTAGCGGCTGCCAGCCTACCACACGGGCGCTGGCCTTCATGCCGCATGCGACCGCCTTGCTCGACATGCACGCCCGGGCGCTAGAAGCCCTGCATGGCAATCGTGAGCGCGTCGGGGCCAGCTCCAACATCGGCACCTACCTTCTCCTGCCATTCGTGCGCAACTATCTGACGACCGCAAATGAGAGGGGCGAGGTGGATCTGCGCATCGCCGCCAACCCGGATGTGGCCGACCAGCTACTGGCGGGCCAGCTCGACGCCGCGATCATGGAATGGTGGCTACCTCACCCCGACTTCGAACACCGCCTCTGGCGGGTCGAGCCGCTGGTGCTTATCGTCAGCCCCGACCATGCGCTGGCTGAAGCAGGGTGCATAGAACGTGATCGTCTGGTGGACCTGCCGATGCTGGGAGGTGAACCGGGTAGCGGTACCGGACGGCTTCTGACCGAATACTTTGGCGAACTGGGCGTGCCTCGCAGCGGTATGCAGCTAGGCAGCACCGAGGCAGTCAAACAAGCAGTGAGGGCGGGACTCGGCGTGTCGTTGGTGATGGCTTCCGCAGTACAAGACGAAGTTCGCAGTGGCGCGCTGGTAGCTCTTCCCATCCCGGGGCTTGAAAAGCGTCTCCAACTGATCTGGCGCAAACCTCCCGGAAATCTGCACCCGCCGGGATTTGTGCGGCACTTATTGGAGGAGGCAGATCTAGCTGGATAAGGTGATGGATGGTTGCGATCCAGCGCTTGGCTTGTCAGCCTAGGGAAACTCTGAAAAAGACTTTCTGATTTGGCAAAATACCGCGACCCCACCCACCGAGTTTCCCGATGAAGCAGATGACCTTCGCCGACGCCGAGTACGCTGGCAAGCGCAAGCAAACCCGCAAGGAGTTGTTCCTGATCGAGATGGATCGGGTGGTGCCGTGGAAGGGCTTGATTGCTTTGATCGAGCCACATTATCCGAAGGGTGAAGGTGGCCGTCCGGCCTACCCGTTGATGGCGATGCTGCGTGTGCATCTGCTGCAGAACTGGTTCGGCTACAGCGATCCAGCGATGGAGGAAGCGCTGTACGAAACCACGATCCTGCGCCAGTTTGCCGGGCTGAACCTGGAGCGCATCCCCGACGAAACCACCAGGTGTCAGTTGGTCGAGATTGGGCGAGGAAGTCATGCCGCTGATTGTGCCAGAGCAGGCGATCAGCGCAGATAAAGCGATGGGCTAATGGCCGGCGCTACAGCACTGTGATCGCACCGGCTGCACCAACCCGCTGCCAAGGTAAACCGAGCACCAAAGCCTGAAGCTGCTCGGTGTCGAGTTCAACTTCCGAGCCGCGGTGGATGCCTGGCCAGTGAAACTTGCCCTGGTTCAATCGCCGCGCGGCCAGCCAGATCCCTACACCGTCATGCACCAACACTTTCATGCGGTTGGCGCGGCGGTTGGCGAACAGATAAGCACAGTGCGGCTTCGCCGCACCGAATACCTCCACTACACGGGCCAATGCGGTCTCGGTGCCGGCGCGCATGTCCATCGGCTCAGTGGCAAGCCAGATGCTATCGATGCGGATCACGGGGCAAGCCCCCGGACAAAGCGGGCGCAGCCGTCAGGATCGGACACTGGCCATTTCACTGTGACTGACTGCTCGCCAAGCGATAGCTCAATAATCACCGATGCTGCAGTCGGCCGTTTGGGCGTAGCCCTCAATGGAACGAACGCCGGCAACGCCGCGGGTAGCTGATCTCGGTAAAGCGGTAGCCATTTTCGAATGACGTTGGCGTTGATGCCATGGCGGATGGCAACGCTGGAGACGGTCGCACCCGGTTGTAGGCATTCCTGAACGACCTGGACCTTGAACGGTTCGGGGTAAGAGCTTCGTTGGCGCATGGAAATCCTAACGTTAAGGACGAACGCGTCCGCTTAAAAATACGCGGACACCATCGCCCTTAATGCTGGAGTTCGGAAGGTGACTTGGCTGGACGCTTACCCAAGATCGCAGATTGCAGGTCATTATTCACGGGACGACCATTACGCAGTAAAGCCGGTGCACCCTCAGCCCATGCTATGCAGTCAGGACCACTAGGCGTGACGGGGGCGTAAACCACGCCCAGCACTGGCGTTGCGTTATGCAGCAATCCGATAGAAATGGCAGAGCCCGGCCGACGATTGAGGAAGTCGCCTGTTCCATCATTGGGGTCAACAACCCAACTAAATGGGTGGCCTGATAGCTCGCAGCCCGTTTCTTCTCCGACAAAATCGCAATTAAGGATGTGCTTCAGTCGCTGTCGCAGAAGTACCTCGATTTCAACATCGACGTCTGCCTTAAAGCCACTGCCCCTTGGGCCGTCTGGTCTATTAAGCTCTGACTCAATAAGTAGGCCTGCTTCGTAAGCAAGCTGCATGACGGGTTCAAGAAGATCGCTCAGCCGCAGTCCTGTCATCAGCTCTTTTCCCAGTAGTTACCCTTGCTGACCAAGCCAAAATCCTCAGAGGAAAATGGCTGCTCATCATCGAACATGCCATTGACCATACACTCCCGACGCAATCCACTCAGCACCCTGAAAAAGCAGGGCTCGCAGAGATGCACCCGATAGTGCTTTCCGTCATGCTGTGATCCATATCCCCATTGGGCTTCAAGCTTGCCGTATTGAAGGCCATAGCCAGGGATACGAGTTCCAGAGCGGCACACGTCGCAGATCACATCCTCAACGACATCGACCAATGCCTGCGACCTAACCTCCATACGCACCTCACGATTACGTTCCACGCGGCACCGGCCGGTTATGGATTCATGCACACCGGCATCATTCGAGCAGCCTCGACTGGCTGAGCATCAGAAACAAGCCAGTAGCTGCTGCCGGTAATGCTGGGAAAAGCTGACCTGGTAAGCGGGCTCATTTGCAAAGCCACCCAGCGAAATGATGTTCGTAGCCTGCGACCCAATACCAGGTTCTGCGCCACCTAACCCAGCATCGCCGATACCCTTGACATGGCCCGAAGCACCCATCGGTTCAGGCCTTGAGTCTGGATTAAATCCAGGCATCTGCACATCTCTCAAAACGGCCAGGTCATCCGGCAAGTCATCTGCAATTCGCTCCGCAAAGCCCTGAAGCTTCGGTTCTGCCAGCATGAATAGCCAAGCCTGGTCATCCGATTCACCTGTGCGTCGCAGTACCCGTCCCAGCACTTGCCGGTAATGCAGTTCGGTGCGGATACGGCTGAGATAGCAGCACACTTGCAGGCGTGGAATGTCGGTGCCTTCGCTGATCATTCCTACGGCGACAATCCAGCGGCAGGTGTTGCTGCGGAATGCATTGATCACTTGCTGCGCATCCGGGGTTTTGTTGGTCACGATACGGCACTCTTCACCCATTGTTTCCAGAGCCTGGGCTATTTGCTGAGCGTGTTCGATGTCGGTAGCCACCACCAAGCCGGCGGCATCAGGCTTGATCTGGCGTAGCTCGTTGAGCTTGCTGTAGCCAAGGTCGAGGATTGGATTGATCACGTCGTCATGGCGCAGCAGTTCCTCATAGGTGACAGGTGACTCCCCCAAAAGCTTGGCGATGCTGGGAAACAGCCTGACGGAGCTATCCGCGCCAAGTTCTTCAGTGAGTTTCACCTTCTGATTATCGAGCAACACAATGCGAGGGGATCGGCACACGCCGTCGGCAATGGCGTCTTTCAAGCCATAGCGGTAATCGCAGATCAAATGCCCTTCGGGCGACGAATAGCGAGCCAAGGCAATGGCCTTGTCGTCCGAACGCCAGGGCGTGCCAGACAGGGCCAACGTGAAGACAGCGCGATCCTGTATCCGGTGCAGTATCTGCTGCCCCCAGGCATTGCTGAGGAGCGGATCGTGGCCGGCGCAATGGTGGATTTCATCGAAGACCACAAGCACCCGGTAGTCATCAAGAAGCTGCCAGAATCCCTCATCACGGTATTCCATGGCCTGATAGGTATAGGCCGCCCCCACGGCACCCATCTGGCCATCGAGACGTCTGCCTAGCACTTCCGAAAAAGTCGAACGAAAACCCTCCACGACCTGGCAGGACGGCGCAAAGCACAGCACCAGGTCAATTCTGTCCTGCTGAAGCAGTCGGCTGGTCAGCTCCGCGGCCATGCGCGTCTTCCCGGCTCCCGGCGTTGCCTGGCAGAAGAAGTGCTGCGTGACGGTAAGGTGCTCCAACGCCTTGGTGATGCAGCTGTTCTGCCAGCTGCGTAGCGATCTGCTCATCGTGGCGCTGCGAGCGTTTTGAGGGTCTTTTCTATGGCGCGTAAATGGCCCAGAAGGCGAGAACTGCGATCCCTGGCCTCCAGGTAATCGCCTTCAACCTTGTCGCGCAAATGCGGCATCTCGTCCAGAAGCAGCTTGAATCGCTCTGCCTCGCCCATTGAAGTGAGAAAGTCCAAGCGGATTTCCTTGTGGAGCGCCTCCAACTGCAAATCCGTATTGGCCGGCAAAGCCTCCACGTCGCGTACCGCCGTGTCTGGTTCGGGCACTCCGGCAGCCATAAGGCTGCTCTCAAAACCGTTGTCGATCAGTTCCAGTTGTAGGTGTGCCGGAATCGGCTGCAGGTGGTAGACCTGTCCTCGGACACGACGGTCCTCGTCCAGTGCAACCCAGCCCGCGCGCACTAGTCGACGGATCTGCTCATACACATAGCGTCGCACATCGGCGATACGGAAATGTGTGCCATTCAGGCGAGCAGCATAGGCATCGCGCAGTTCACGGGTCGTAAAGGTTGTACGCCCTGGCTCCTGAAGCAGCTCATACAGACGCCTGTCGAAGATAAACGAGGCCGATTTCATTGAGGCACCAGAAGAGTTAGCGCGAAAGAAATGCGGATTATAATCCGTGGCCTGTGCGTCCGCAAACGCACGATAGTGCCGCCTCAAGTTGAATTGAGACGGTCATGGATAAGTTGGCGAAAGCGTTAGGGGAACGCATCCGAGTGCAGAGGAAGGCCTGCCGGATTTCCCAGGATGCACTGGCGCTGGCGTGCAATATCGACCGCAGCTACGTAGGGCGGATCGAACGTGGCGAGGTCAACATCACCGTCGAGAAGCTGTATCGCATCGCAAGCGTGCTTGCATGCGATCCATGCGGCCTACTGCCTCAGGCGTCAGAGCTTTAGCCCACCTGATCGACGCTGGCGCTCAAGAAGGCTTGAAATTGCATTAATGCTGTCGGCCCTAACCTCATTATCCAGACTACTAGCTAGAACATTCCCCGACGCTTGTGATGCTGTCGAGGAGGCGTAAATCTATCAATGATGTAGCCGAACCCGGCGTGACTTGTTCTGACGCTCAGCTAGTTCCAGTTCTCTCACGCGCGCCCATAGCTGGAGGTTCTGTGTAAGCGCTCGATCACGCTGCGAACTGACCATCGCCAGCTCTTTTTCTAAAAACAAAACTTTATCTGCTAAACGTTTAATGCTTTTACCACTTGATGAGCCGCAGCCCTTGTCAGCCTCAGCACGACAAGCCTCGATCTTTGCGAGTAATGGCAAATGTGTTTTGCGAGACTTTTTCAGATAACCACGGTCAAATCCAGCCTCATGACTGACGATGCTCGCGGTAAGTTTGGATAGGTCTAGCCCTACATGCTCGGGCATAAAAGGCTTCCCATCGAGAAGGCGCTGCAAAGCTTCCTGACAGGCACCAACCCCCTTGCTTATTCCTTCACCAGACTTCATGACTAAAGCTCCACAGTGTCGATCAGGCGAGTCTTGAAAACCATTAGGCGCTCAATATCGCCCTTCACAATTTGATATTCGCCTGAGTCTTCTGCGTAGTTTGACAACTCGTTTTTCGCATCCTCAATGGCCGCACTTAACCTGGAGGGCTTGATAATCGCACCCTCGCAGGACAAACATTCAGTATAGTCACCGAGCATGAAGGAATCGCAGCGGCCCACCTTGGTGCAACCACCGAGTAGCGTTGGCCGATAGCTAATTGCACCGTTCTTCACCCGAAGCTCTGTATCGGCACGAATATCTTCAATCTTTATCTCGCCAGCTTCAACACGTTCTTTCTGCCTCTGCATGTATGAACCGGTGCCACCAAACAGCGGTTCTTCTTTGAACAGCAGATCTGCAATCAACTGATTGGCCACCGACATCGGCATGGCCATCTGGAACTCGAAAGCAAAGTGGTTATATGGTAGCACGAAGTCTATTTTCTTCTCGTCATAGTAGCCAAAAATGGTGCGCAAGTTATCAAAGCCATTCGCATAATAGCGCGCCATCTGAATGGTCATATGCTTGAACTGCGCTCGCAGAGTCGGTAGCGAGAGAAAGCCGCTACTGCTTCCATAGAAGGCCAACGAACGTCGGAATTGATGGCTAGTCAGCGGCCAGGGCTGGCCTACTGCAAAATCTGGCTCATTGTAAAAGTCACGAGAAGGGTCGCTCTGAGCCAACTCTTGTAAATCCTCTGATTGAATCGATAAGGATTTCAAAGCACTGCCCATCGTTGCTCTCAATGTAAAGTCTGTTACACCAACTTCTGCACAATTCTTCGTTTTACACAGGACGGACGGATTGATGAATAGCGGACAACGATCATCCAGTTCAATCCTATAGAGCCGGGCTAAACCACGACAAATCGCCTGGCCAACCTCGACCGCCTTGACGACTTCGCCTGCCGCGAACCATGCGCTTTCTTTCTTGTAACCGCTAAACTTCGTGGTAGTCGATAATATGTGTACTGATTGCGGTTGATCGCGCATAAAACCTTGATCATCAACCACTGAACATCTCACGACTTGATCAGATAAGCAGTTATAAGACATACGCATCACCTCTTGATCACGCATGCCGGTATATAGGTGTATCACCATTCTCACCACATACTGCATCTTGAGAAGGACTCGCTGCAGCTTTCTCTTTTCGGAACAGGCAAACTCACCGACAAAAACCGCAGCCAGACCATATTCCTCTATTGCTTGCTGAATACCGGGGCGATAGCGCGACTTACCACCAACCCCCAAAGATTTTTGACGGTGCGGAGTAAGACCGAAATACTCATCAGCAAAGCACGATATAAATGAATCAATATTCCCAACACCCAAGTAAAGATGATCGAGCAGGTCGCCACAAATATTTATTAAATTCAAATAAAGGCGTGTCGGAATTACCGGATGCTGTTTAGAATCAGGTCTTCTCAAATCAAAAACTCTTGGATTCAGCACAACATACCCTAGGCGTTCCTCGCCCACACTAATCAATCCGTGCAATATCCCACTAAGAACCGTCTTGTCAAAATTACTTTCACTAACAAAAGCCGCTAGATAAACAGGCACGGTAAAAAGCTGCTGCAAGGACAGCACACCAACCATTGACTTCTTTTTCTGCGCATAGCAGAACTTCATAGCGATGCGCAGCACAACCCAATATGAAATAATCGTAGATGCACTCAGCTTACCAATCCGCCCACCGCCAGCGAAATAAATAAGACAATACAGAAGATATTTGGCTTCTTCGATCAGCGCTTGCTGATCATGACCATAATCACCGAACACCATATCGAAGCGTATTCGGCCAATTTTTTTTGCACTCAGCCTGTACGGGTTAAAGTCCCATACAGACTCGCCGTACACTGCCGTTGCATTGCCATACTCAGTGCGACAGATAACAAAATCCGACGCGGGCTTCCCATACAGCTGAGCCGCACTATCTGGCTGGCTGGTGACTGGAAACTGGCCGCTAGAAAAAAGACTACCTATCGACTGAACAGCAGCACTCAAAATACGATCCCCATTTTTTCATAGCGACCCAACCGGACTTCCCAAAACTTAGTTAACTCGCCGTATTCAAACACCTTAGCTTTAACCTTTTCGACTGTCTGTTTCACCGAGCTAGAGCGCTCACTAAGAGCATCGACTATAAACTCGATCCGGATAGATAACTCTTTGAAAAGTGCCTCAGTATGCGCTGCATCGGGGGCCGATTTACGCACGGCATTGACCACGTATTGCAAACTCAGAATTTTATGCAGATCCTCCTCATCGCCGTGACATAAATAGTTTTCGCAGTACAAACAACCATATTGGGTGCGGCAGTTCGGCTCTATAATCAATCCCACATCAGTGGCAGACGTCGGCTTATTGAAATCCTCGCAGTGACCCGCCGCTATTGCGACACTACTTGCTACAGCCTTGCGGCTTCGCTCACGCACAACATGAGCAGCGTGGCGTATTGCATCCCAAAACAGGCTGAACTCGGATTGCTGCTGTTCAGGTGTTGCCTCTGCATAGGTAGAAAGATTCACCGCTTCGGTGTGATTGAGGGATGCCGCTACCGTGGACGGCGACAAACGTGCAGAGTGCATTTCAGTGCTTTTGTGCTTGCGTATTTTACGAGTTGAAAGTCTTGGTACAGTCGGATCAAGAAAGACCCCGCTAATAAACTCATAAAATTTTTCTAAGGAGCTTGTCACGTTAAGATCACCAAAGCTTTTGCAAGTTCTAAGCTGACCAGACGTAGGCATTGCAAAGAATAGTCGCTCATGTCTCGCACCATCCAAAATCCACGCACGCAGCTTTAAATACTCTTTCAGCAGCGACAAACCCGAGCCCCGCCCAATGTTGTAAAGCGTTGACTTTCCGCCAGCCCGAAATTTCACAGCCGACAACTCTTTCTTGAGAGGGGACTTTTCAACTTTGAGTGCGTCTTCGTAACTAAACTGCTCAAATTCAGCCGGAGTGGCACCTGTAATCATAAAAAAAAGGATAGCATAGGCTTTCGCCGCAAGACTCGCTAGATTAAGACGATGCCAGTTGCGCCCATCTTCATTAGCCGCATCCAAAGATGCCTGGGAGCTTCTTAGTTCGCGCGCGACATTATAATTTCTCGGCTTTTTTCGGCCAAGCCTCTCGAAGGCCGCGAAGTATTCTTCGGCCGTAGCAATTCGCCGCTCAGCTGAGTTATATGAAGGAGCAGCATCCTTAAATGGGCTGCTCGCGCCTCGGTTGGACGGAAATATAACAACTTCATAATCTCTAACTCCAACCACGAGCGGGTAAGGTTTTTTATTCAAGATAAAATCACTGCACTGCTGGGCAATGGCAAAGCAAACATCTCTATACAACTCGACATGAGCAGCGCCTGCTGTTGCAGAACCTCTATCTGGAACAATCCTTACTGCACCAGCAAGAATATGGACACTATTATCTGGATAAAGTAATTTGATCAGGCTGGATGCTCTAGTTTGGTAGCTTGACGCGGTCCGGGGCTTCAGCTTTTTATCGGATATTTTTTGATTTAGATGCGCTGTATAATCTCGATATGCCTTTTGAGCATCCACGCTACTGGAAAATATTTCTCGGTAACCCTCAGCGTTCAACCAATCAATAAAATATTCGGTATGGAAGAAATTTGCCAAGACTGACTTATCACGCAGACCGACAAAAGACTCCAAAACTCTCACAATCAGCTCACGACGACTTTCAACGAACGACTCAATCACCAATGGCGTCCCGCGATCATCATGAACACTTTTATTCTTACCACGAATGAGATATGCAAAACTACCAATATCTAACGGCTTCTTTTTAACCTTAACGGTCAGCTGCAATCGCAAACGCTCAGGTTCGGAAAACTCCTGAACCAACTCATTTAGCGTAATAATTTTTGTATTTTCGCGATGCTCTAACAGCTGCCGACTACTCATTCTTGGACCGTCAATTTCATGACTTCGTAGTTACCGTTAAACAATTTCTTCTCCCACACCTCTTGGGCGATGACTTTTTCGTGAGTCATATTGAATAACTTTAGATAGTTTTCAGTTGTTTCCCTAGACTCGTGATGCATACGTTTTTGAATAAAATCAATATCCTCCCCTAATTTCAAAACGCCTTCTTGAACCAACGGTTGCAGGCGCTGGTAGAGTTGATAGGCAAAAGTCGCTCGCAGCCAGTGATATGTAAAATCTTTTGGAAATTGGCTAGAAGCTGTACTCTGCAATTTTCGCTTTATTGTTTCCGTCACCTGCCCTGTCTGTGGCGACCTAACAATTGCGTAACGCGGATCATTTGAAGCCATGTAATAACAATTGCCTTGATCGGAGAGAAACAAATACATATCGTCCTCTTCTATCAACAGACCGGGATGACTGACTTCTAATTGAGCACGAAATTTTTCCCGCCGTCTCCTCATCATCGGACTACGTGCAAGCGTGACCAATTCTTCAGCAAGTTGCTTTGGAACATACAGAACTTGAGTTTTGTCAAATTTCGTATCAATGCCTGTGCGCGGGCCGGCATGCAATTTATAGGCACATTCCGGCACTAGTTTGTCTTCTGTAAATCCTTTCAAATGCTTCAAGCGTATGGTCAAAACACTTTGCTTACGAGCTCCAGTCATCAGAGACGTGAGAAGAATCAACCGCTCAATCGTTGACCATTTCTTTTCATTAATGGCCTCCAAAAGCGCGCCTAACTCAAGATTGGAGAGAGGTCGAAGATCCTCGCCATCTTCACGCACGAATCCCAAAGGAACGGAGCTACTAGGCGGCGTACGCCGCGTTTGGCTGCGCTTTTCAGCATCGATGATTTTCGCGCCTTTTGGGCTCTGCACGATAAGCCGCACTTGCTTGATCGTATCAACACGCTTTAGATCGAGGTAATGCCAATGCTCGGAAACGTACTTATAAAAGTGATAGACCGCAGCGGTATATTGATTGATGACCTGATTACTGCGACGGCCTTCTTTAATCAGGTGATAGAAGTACTTGTAAGTCGGGCGAAGCGAAGGACGGGCACCGGAAAAGTCGAGCCAATCCAGATTGTTATCCTCACAGAATAGGAGGTAATCCAACAGTTTACTGGCACGACGCCTAACATCATCAGTGCGTCGACTTGCAGGAGCCCTATCACGCATGAGACTCAGCAAGTAGTCGTTCGCTTCGTGCCAAGGGTTGCCATTAGCACTAAACAAAAATGGGAAATTGAACAGGGCACGGTCATTCCCTGAACCGACTTCATCGCATTTATAAAGCAGATTGGATTCAGCCCCCTCAAGCGCTGACTCAATAGAGCCGCGAGGCGTTTCACTGACATGCAGGATAGCGAAGGCATCCTGCAAATTCGGGATGAGAATCAGACGACCTTCGTGACGCGGATTGGTGTAGGACATTCGCCCCCCCTGATGAATCAGTCAATCCTATATGTTATGCGTCAGTTTACAATCGCTACCTGTCAATCTTTTTGTTGTTAAGCGATTCAACCCAAGGGTCTAACTTATGGAATAGCTTCGGATAGCGCCCTTTCAGGTCCTTCTTCACCTCGGCGTAGGTACTGCGCCAGAAGTTCGCCAGGTCCTGGGTCACTTGCACCGGCCGCCGCGCCGGCGACAACAGGTGCAGCTTCACCACTTGGCGCCCGCCGGCGATGCGTGGGGTGTCTGCCAGGCCGAACAATTCTTGCAGGCGCACGGCCAAAATCGGCGGTTGCTCGCTGTAGTCCAGGCGCACCGACGAGCCCGACGGGACTTTCACATGGTGCGGTGCCAGTTCGTCCAGGCGCTGGGGCAGCGGCCAGGGCAGCAGGTTGTGCAGGTAGCTGGAGAGATCCAGGTTGGCGAAATGGCTCAGGCGCGAGACTTTGCCCAGGTAGGGCATCAGCCAGTGTTCCAGGCCGGCGAGCAAGGCGCTGTCGCTGACGTCGGGCCATTCGCTGGTTTTGCCGGCGTCCAGTTGGCGCAGCAGCATCACGCGGGCCTGCCATTGGCGCAGTTCCGGGGTCCAGGGCAGCAGTTCCAGGCCTTTGCGGCGCACCAGGTTGACCAGCGCCTGGGTGCGCGCGGACTCATCCAGGCCGGTCAGCGGTTCGCGGCTGAGGACGAGTTCGCCGACTTTGCGCTGGCGTTCGGCGCGCAGTACGCCTTCGCGCTCGTCCCAATCCAGTTGGTCGACATTGCGCACTTGCTCGGCGAGGACGCTATCGAATAGCGCCGGATCGAAGTCCGTCGCCAGGTAGATGCGTTCTTCACGCTGGCCCTGGCGACTGCCGAGGTCGGCGATCACCAGCCAGGGTTGTTTCATCAGGCTATCGGCCTCGGCGAACAGCGCGGCGCGGCCGTTGGCCAGGCGGTATTCGGCGCCACCGGGGCGGCGTTGCTGGGCGACGCGGTCGGGGTAGGCCAGGGCGAGCAACGCGCCGAGCCAGCGCGGATGTTCTGGATCGGCGACCGGTTGAGTCGCCTTGCCGCGTAAATAGCCGCGATATTGCCGCGCCAGTTGCCGGGCCCGCTGCACGCCTCCTTGAGTGCCGCGTGTGCGTTCTTCGCCGGACAACAGCGCCAGGCGACTGTGCAAGTCCGCGCCGCCGCCGCGCAGGATATCGCGCTCCCCCAACAACGCGGCGACATCACAGGCCGTGGCCGCCAGCCCCAGGTCCTGCCCGCGCAACAACAGATGGGCGATACGTGGGTGCGCCGGCAGTTCGGCCATTTTCTGGCCATGGGCGGTCAGGGTGTCGTCATTCAAGGCGCCCAGGCGTTGCAGCAAATCCTGCGCCTGGGCATACGCGGCGGTCGGCGGCAGATCGAGCCACACCAGTTGCGCAGGCGTGACGCCCCAACGCGCCAGTTGCAAGGCCAGCCCGGCAAGATCGGCCGCGAGAATTTCCGCACTGCCGTAGGCGGCCAGGCCTTCATGCTGGTCTTCGGACCACAACCGATAACACACCCCCGGCTCCAGGCGCCCGGCCCGACCGGCGCGCTGGGTGGCGCTGGCGCGGGAGATGCGCTGGGTGTCGAGGCGGGTCATGCCGCTGCCGGGGTCGAACCGCGGCACCCGCGCCAGCCCGGCGTCGATCACCACACGCACGCCGTCGATGGTCAGGCTGGTCTCGGCGATGTTGGTGGCCAGCACCACTTTGCGCTTGCCGGCGGGTGCCGGGTCGATCGCGGCACGCTGGGCGTTCAGGTCCAACTCGCCATGCAATGGGCACAACAGCACCTCATGGCGATCGCCCAGGGCGTCGATCAGTTGCTGATGGACTCGACGAATCTCCGCCTGCCCCGGCAGGAACACCAGCACGCTGCCGGTTTCGTCGTGCAGGGCGTCGAGAATGGTCTGCACCACGCGCGGCTCGATAAATTCACCGGCCTGGTACGGGCGCCCCCAGCGCATCTGCACCGGGAACATGCGCCCTTCGCTGCGCAGGATCGGCGCGTCGTCCAGCAGACTGGCCAGGCGCTCGCCTTCAAGGGTGGCGGACATCAGCAGGATTTTCAGCGGTTGCTCGTCGCGAAACAGCTCGCGGCCATTCAGGCTCAGGGCCAGCGCCAAGTCGGCGTCGAGGCTGCGTTCGTGAAATTCGTCGAAGATCAGCAAACCCACGCCGTCCAATGCTGGATCGTCCTGCAGACGGCGGGTGAGGATGCCTTCGGTGACCACTTCGATGCGGGTGTTGGGGCCGACCTTGCTGTCGAGGCGGATGCGGTAGCCAACGGTGTCACCGACTTTCTCGCCCAGCTCGCTGGCCAGCCGCTCGGCGGCGGCGCGGGCGGCGAGGCGACGGGGTTCGAGCATCAGGATGGTCTGCCCGGCCAGCCAGGGTTCATTCAACAAGGCCAAGGGCACGCGGGTGGTTTTACCGGCACCGGGCGGCGCTTCCAGCACGGCTTCATGGCGATTCGCCAAGGCGTCACGCAGGGCGGGTAAAACATCATCGATCGGCAACGATTTCATACTGGCTCCAAAGCAGAGCGGCGAGTATAACGGCGAACTGTCGGATGCCGGCGATGGTCTCTTGCAGGTGCGGGCTTGCTCGCGAAAAACCCGAGAGCGCCGCGCACATCCAGGCGGCACGCGTTATCGTTGACGTCTTTGGCGAGCAAGCTCGCTCCTACTAGAGCCTGACAGGAGATATTCCATGCGTATCGCTTCCCGTGTCATCGGCGGTGTCCTCGCCGTCACCCTGCTGAGCCAACTGACCGCCTGCGGCTCGATCTTCTACCCCGACCGCCGTGGCCAGATCGACGGCAAGATCGACCCGACGATTGCGGTGCTCGATGCCGTGGGCCTGCTGTTCTATGTGATCCCGGGCCTGATCGCCTTTGGTGTCGACTTCGCCACCGGTGCGATTTATTTCGAGCCGGGCAAGACCGCTCAGGTCGCCCCGGAAAAACTCCACGAAGCCATCGGCGCCGACGGCAAGGTCGACAACGCCAAGCTGCAAACCATCATCCAGAAAGAAACCGGCCGCACCCTGCCGCTGGACGATCCGCGCCTGATCCAGTTCAAGGGCAGCGTGCAACAGTTAGCTTCCCTGGGCCTGCAACCCGCCGCTTAAGGACCCCCTATGACCAGCAGTCCCGAACACGCCAGGCTATTGCGCCTGGCCACCCGCGCGTCAGTCGGCGTGGCATCTGTGTTGATTGTTACCAAGGCCATTGCCTGGTGGCTGAGCGGCTCGGTGAGCATGCTCGCCGGGTTGACCGACTCGCTGCTCGATGGCGTGACCTCGCTGCTGAATCTGATCGCGGTGCACTACGCCCTGCGCCCGGCCGATGACGATCACCGTTATGGCCATGGCAAGGCGGAATCGCTGGCTGGCATGGCGCAAGCCCTGTTCATCGCCGGCAGCGCCATACTGATTGCGCTCCAGGCCTTCGAGCGCATCAAGCATCCCGAGCCGGTCGGGGCTCCGTGGTTGAGTATTGGGGTGATCATTTTGTCCCTGGTGCTGACCGTGGCCCTGCTGATCCTGCAACACCGGGTGGTGCGGGAAACGGGCTCGAGTGCGGTGCGCGCCGATTCGCTGCACTACCGCTCGGACTTGCTGCTCAATGGCAGCATTCTGATTGCGCTGGTGGTGGCGGGCTTGGGCTTCCATCAGGTGGACGCCTGGTTTGGCCTGGGCATCGCGGTCTATATCCTGTGGAGCGCCATCCAGATCGCCCGGGAAAGCTTTGCGGTGTTGATGGATGAAGAGCTGCCGCCGGACGTCAGCCAGCACATGCTGGAGTTGGCCCGTGGCGTGCCGGGTGTGCTGGGCGCCCACGATTTGCGCACGCGGATATCCGGCAACCACTGGTTTGTGCAGTTGCACCTGGAATTGCCGGGGGAACTGACGCTATCAGTGGCCCATGGCATCAGCGACCAGGCCGCCGATGCCATTCACGCCGCCTACCCGCGCGCCGAAGTGCTGGTGCACGCCGACCCGTTGGATGTGGTCAACGGCGCCCAGGCCTAGTACTGCACCTGGTAGCCGCGACTGCTCAGGCAGTTGCCCTGGGCCTGGCGGTAGGCCTGGACCACCGCTGGATCGGGGGCATAGGTGACGGCCTGCGGGTCGAAACCGCTTTGCTGCACCGCCCAGCGATAACAGTCGTAACCGTCCTGCTGCACCTGGGCCGGCGACTGGCCATTGGCGGGATAGGCCACCACGTCATAGCCGTTGCCCTGGGGCGCAGGTTGTGGCGCGGGGACGGCGGCCGGCGGTTCCACCACCACATATTGCTGGGTGCTTTCTTCGTAGGCGTAGTAGGCGCCGGCGGCAAGGAACAACAGCGAACCGCCTACCCATACTTCGCGTGCATAGTCCGGCAAGTAATGCACACGGATGCCATACGGCGGCGCCACGACGACATAACGCGGCCCCTGTGGACGGTACCAGTAGCCACCTGAGAAGAAATAGTCCTGGCCGCGATACGGCACACGGTAATTGCGGTCGGGAAAGCGGTCGACAACATAGCCGGGGCGATACTGCGGGCCTGGGCCCCAGCCATTGCCATGGCCGTCGGGACGACCTGGCCAACGGTGGTCATCCGGGCGCGGGTTGGCGCCGGGACGCGAACCAGGACCACCGGCTTCCCACTGCGGGTTGCCGTCGTTGCGGCGCGGGATGTCGCGGTAGTAACCCTGGCGCGGTTCCTGGGTCTGGCGCACCGTATCCGGGCGGCTCTGGATCGGCAGGGTGTTCGCGGGTTGTGGCTGGGGTGCCGGGCGTGGCTGTTCATTGCCTTGAGGGTGAGCTTGCCATTGAGCGTTGCCGTTCTGGCCGCCACGCTCGATAGGTTGATTCTGTGGACGTGGCTGATTCTGCGGGCGTGGCTGATTGTTCTCAGGACGCGGTGGATTGTTCTCCGGCCGCCGGCCACCTTCAACGCCCCGTTCATGCTGACTACCCGCCCCCGGCGGCACTTGGCCTTCACGGGGTGCGTTATCGCGTTCGTCGGCTATTACCTGTGCGCCGACACTGACCACCAACACACCAACACCTGCCATACGCCAGATGCGCTTCATGCTTTTCCTCACTGCGGTTTAGGGCATACACATGAGACTGGAAAAGCCTCGCCCGGTTCTGGGACAGGTTATCAGTCACGAGAACAATTTTCTTGCGGCAAAAGAAAAGGGGTGACCCGTCGGCCACCCCTTGAGAACTTCGTCCTGGCTCAACGCTTTTGACGTTGGCTCACCTCACGCCGTCTTGTGGACAGTGTGCAGCCTGGAGGCCGACTCAACCCTGCTGGGGTGGCGGCCGCAGCGGGCCTGATTGGGCGAGCTGCTGTGGACTGTTGTCCAGGCGGTGATTCTGTTGATAAAGATACCCGCTCTCGCCCGACAGATGATTGCGAAGATTGCGTCAATAAACAGTGCTTGCGCAATTTTTAACCCTCAAGGGATAATTCGCCGCAATAGTTACGACAAAGGCCAACCCAATGAGCAAGCTTGACCGATACGACCTGAGTATTTTGGCGGAATTGCAGCGCGACGCGAGGATCTCCAACCAGGAGTTGGCCGAGCGTATCGGCCTGTCGCCTTCGCCCTGCTCACGCCGGGTCAAGCAATTGGAAGACGACGGCTACATCGCGCGCCAGGTTGCCCTGCTCGATCGCAAGATGCTCGGCCTGAGCCTCACGGCCTATGTGCTGATCGGCATGGACCGCCACACCCCCGAGCGTTTCGAGAATTTCGAGGCGGCCATCCGCACCTTGCCTCAGGTACTGGAATGCAGCCTGGTGACCGGGATGGATGCGGACTACCAGTTGAAAGTGGTGGTGCCGGACATGGATCACTACCAGAAACTGCTGCTGGGCCATCTGACCCGCATCGAAGGCGTGACCAGCGTGCGGTCGAGCTTTGTACTCAACCAGGTGCTCAACAGCACCGAGTTGCCATTGACTCACCTGCGAACCTGAGATCGATGAAGACCCAAGTCAATGCTGTGCCTGTAGCGCTGCCGTATACTTCCCGCCCGCCTCTGTCGGAAGACTTGCAATGAATTCGATCGACCCTGCCCTGCTTGAAGAATGGATGATGACCGGACTGGTCACCATCCTGATTATTTTCATGGGCTTTATCGTGTGGGACCTGGCGAAGAAGTCCAAGGCTGGACGCTTTGGCTCGTTCATCCTGTTTTTCGTGCTGGGCCTGGGCGTGGCCGCGTTCATCATTAAGAGCGTGGTGATCGGCCTGATCGAGTCCGGCGCTTTATAAGCGCGCCGGCACAGCTTTCCACTGGCCTTGATCGAGGCCGTCGAGGGTCCACTCCCCAATACGAACCCGCACCAGACGCAACGTCGGCAGCCCGACCGCTGCCGTCATGCGCCGTACCTGGCGGTTACGCCCCTCACGAATCACCAGCTCCAGCCAGTGGGTCGGCACGCTTTTGCGAAAACGCACTGGCGGGTTGCGCGGCCACAGCTCAGGCTCGTCCAACTGCCGCGCCTCGGCGGGCAAGGTCATCCCGTCGTTAAGCTCCACGCCATCGCGCAGGCGTTGCAGTTGAGCTTCGGTGGGCTCGCCTTCGACCTGCACCCAGTAGGTCTTGGCCAGCTTGTGCTTGGGATCGGCGATCCGCGCCTGCAATTGCCCATCGTTGGTCAGCAATAACAGGCCTTCACTGTCACGGTCCAGACGGCCGGCCGGGTAGATGCCGGGGATGTCGATAAAATCCTTGAGGGTCGCGCGCCCGCCTTCGTCGCTGAACTGGGTCAGCACATCGAACGGTTTGTTGAACAGGATCAACTTCGGCTCGGCCGGTGGCGCCTTGGCGACGCGACGCGCAGCGGAATACGGAGGTTTCACGCTAGGGCGGCGCGAATCGGGACGGGTGGGACGGGACATGGCAAAGGAACATCTAACGGTCAGGACCGACAATGCTAGTGGCCTGACCGCTAAATGACCATCCCAACCGCTTAGCGGAACGGCGGTTCGTCGAAGCTGCGCAGTTTGCGCGAGTGCAACGAGTTGAGCTCAGTGCGCAACAGGTCGACCGCCTCAATGCCGATCTTCAGGTGCTGGCTGACCGCACGTTCATAGAACGCGTTGGCCGAACCCGGCAGCTTGATCTCGCTGTGCAGCGGCTTGTCCGACACGCACAACAACGTGCCGTAAGGCACGCGCAAACGATAGCCTTGGGCGGCGATGGTGCCGCTTTCCATGTCCACGGCCACGGCGCGGGACAGGTTGATCAGCGGCCGTTCCTGGGCCCAGCGCAGCTCCCAGTTGCGGTCGTCGTAGGTCAGCACGGTGCCGGTACGCAGGCGCTTTTTCAGCTCTTCGCCTTTTTCGCCGGTAACGTTGGCCGCCGCTTGCTGCAAGGCCATCTGCACTTCGGCCAGGGCCGGAATCGGGATGTTCGGCGGCACCACGCGGTCGAGAATCCCGTCGCGGCGCATATAAGCGTGGGCCAGGACGTAGTCACCGATGGTCTGGGATTGGCGCAGGCCGCCGCAGTGGCCGATCATCAGCCAGCAATGTGGGCGCAGCACGGCCAGGTGGTCGGTGATGTTCTTGGCGTTGGACGGGCCGACGCCGATATTCACCAGGGTCACGCCGTGGCCATCACTGGCCTGCAGGTGGTAGGCCGGCATCTGGTAACGGTGCCAGACCACGCCGGAGGCAATGGCGGACGCTTCGCCGTGATCCATGCTCTTGTCGATCACCACGTTGCCCGGCAACACCATGCGGATAAACCGCGGGTCGCTGCGCAGTTGCTCCAGGCCATGCAGGATGAACTGGTCGACATAGCGGTGGTAGTTGGTCAGCAGGATCCATGGCTGCACATGGCGCCAGTCGCTGCCGGTGTAATGCACCAGACGGCGCAGGGAAAAGTCCACGCGGGCCGCGTCGAACAACGCCAGGGGCAGCGGGTCGGTGTTTTCCCAATCGTACAGGCCATCGGCGATGCCATCGGTGGCCGCCGACAGGTCGGTGCTGGGGAACACACGAGCCAGGGTCGCGGCGGTCACGCCGGAGCCGGCCAGTTCGTCGCCCTGCTCCACCACGTAAGGGTAGGGAATGTTCTGCTGGCTGACGCCGACTTCTACCGTCACGGTGAAGTCGTGCATCAGCGGCACCAGTTGCTCCAGCAAATACTTACGGAAGGCCGCGGGATGAGTGACGGTGACACTGTAGGTTCCCGGTAACTGAACCTTGGCATATGCCCGAGTCGTCTGTGGGACTTCGCCGTGGCAATGGTAGGTCAAGCGCAGTTCCGGGTAGCGAAACAGCGCGCGTTGTTCGGCGTCGGGTTCGACCCGATCTTTGAGGTATTGCTTGAGGGCCCGGTTGAGCGCGCCGGTGGCACGCTCATGCAGAGCCGCCAGCCGATCCACGGCTTCTTCAGCGGTTTGAACGACAACAAAAGCTTCGGTCACGGTAAGCATCCTGTGTTCTGACGTGCAGGCATTCATCTTGCCTGTATCCCGCCCTCACCGAAACACCGAAGTTGGAATGCCCTCCCACAATTGGACCGCGTTTACCTAGATGAAGGAGGAGTTGCGCGAGCGACGATGGCTTCGACATCTATGCCTCGCGGCAAGGTGCCATACACGCGGCCGGAGGATTCGCCCAGACGGCTGGCGATAAAGCCATCGCTGATCGCCGCATGACCGGCCTCCAGCAACAACTTGGCCTGTAGCGCCACGGCGATGTCTTCGGTGAGTTGCCGCGCACGGTACTGGATGTCCTGGGTATCCATGAATGCCGACTTCAACTGCTCGATATGCCGCGCCAACCGCCGGTCGCCATGCCCGTCGCCCAGCTCGACAAACAGCGCCTCCAGCACGCCCGGCTCCTTGGACAGTGCGCGCAGCACGTCCAGGCACTGCACATTGCCTGAACCTTCCCACGTCGAATTCACCGGTGCCTCACGGTACAGGCGCGGCAGGATGCTGTCCTCCACATACCCGGCGCCGCCCATGCACTCGGCGGCTTCGTTAATCATCGCCGGCGCGCGCTTGCAGATCCAATACTTGCCCACCGCCGTCACCAGCCGGGCGAACTTGGCTTCCCGCTCATCGCCCAAGTGGTCCAGGGCGCGGCCCATGCGCATGCTCAAGGCCAGCGAGGCTTCGCTTTCCAGGGCGAGGTCGGCGAGTACGTTCTGCATCAATGGTTGCTCACTGAGTACGCGCCCGCCCACCGAACGATGGGCGCAATGATGGCTGGCCTGGGTCAGCGCCTGGCGCATCAAGGCGCTGGAGCCGACCATGCAATCGAAGCGGGTCATGGCGACCATCTCGATGATGGTCGGCACGCCACGGCCTTCTTCGCCGACCATCCAGGCCAGGGCGCCGCGAAACTCCACTTCGCTGGACGCATTGGAGCAATTGCCGAGCTTGTTTTTCAGGCGCTGGATGTAGAACTGGTTGCGTGTGTCGTCTGGACGGTGCCGGGGCAGCAGGAAACAGGTCAGGCCCTTGTCGGTCTGGGCCAAGGTCAGGAACGCATCGCACATCGGCGCAGAGCAGAACCACTTGTGGCCCACCAGTTCATAGGCTTGCCCCGGACCGCCGGCGCCCACCGGATAAGCACGGGTGGTGTTGGCACGGACATCGGTGCCGCCCTGCTTTTCGGTCATGGCCATGCCGATGGTGACGCCGGGCTTGTGGGCAATGCCGACGTTGCGCGGGTCGTATTGAGTGCTGAGGATTTTCGGCAGCCAGGCTTTGGCCAGATCCGCTTGCAGGCGCAGGGCCGGGACACAGGCGAAGGTCATGGTCAACGGGCAACCGGTGCCAGCCTCGGCCTGGCTGTGCAGGTAGGTCAGGGCCGCGCGGGCCACATGGGCGCCGGATTGCGGATGTGCCCATGGCAACGACGGCAGGCCATGTTCAACAGCAGTGCGCATCAGTTCGTGATAGGCCGGATGAAATTCCACCAGGTCGATGCGGTGCCCATAACGGTCATGACTGCTGAACACCGGTTTGTTCTGGTTGGCCAGGAACCCGGCCGCCATCAGCGGCCCGCCGGCCAGCGCGCCATAGGCATCGATACGCGCTTCGGCCCAGCCGGCGCCGAAGCGACGCGACCACTCCTGCAGGGGCAGGTCGATGCGGTACAGATTGGTGCCGTCCAGGGACGGGGGCTGGTTGGTGACGTCGTGGGTTTCGGCGAACTGATGCAGGTTCATGACGGGCCTCCTGGAAAAAAGGCCATGTCGAGTGCAGCACTTCTGTAGGAGCGAGCTTGCTCGCGAAGAACGTCAACGATAACGCGTAAATCCTGGATAAACGCGTCGCTCTCAGGTTTTTCGCGAGCAAGCTCGCTCCTACAAACGGGGCATGTCGATTAAGG
Source organism: Pseudomonas extremaustralis (assembly GCF_900102035.1). Lineage (NCBI taxonomy): Bacteria > Pseudomonadati > Pseudomonadota > Gammaproteobacteria > Pseudomonadales > Pseudomonadaceae > Pseudomonas > Pseudomonas extremaustralis. Next base: position 5,794,460 of record NZ_LT629689.1, on the reverse strand, counting down.
CCGGCATTTCAGTTAAGCATCGTCCCGGCACTTAAAAAAGTGGCATACCCGCCGAATGACCGGCGCTTTCACCCTCGTCTGCACCCAACAAACGGCGCGCCAACACGGCCTGCAACGCCTCGAAACGCACAGGTTTGGCCAGTCGATCAGAGACACCGATGCCATGGCCATGCTCACGCTGCGACACATTCAGCGACGTACTCAAGGCAATCACCGGCAATTCGCCGCAGCCAGGCAACGCACGAATCTGGCAACACAATGAGAAACCACCTTCAGGCATATCCAACAAGACGGCGTCGAAGTGTTCCCCCCGCAAGGCCGCCAACGCCGCCAGGCTGCTGTCGACGGTTTTGACCCGATAGCCAAGCCTGAGCAACATGCCGCGCACCACCAGTTGGCCCACGCTGTTGTCATCCACCAGCAGGACCGCGCAGTCCTGGGGCGCGCGCTGTCGGTCCGGCGCTTGTCTGGGTTCTGGCGGCACCGGGATGACCGCCACTTCCAACTGGAAGCGGCTACCCTTGCGTGGCTCGGAATGATGGGTGAGACAGCCCCCTTGCAGCTCGATCAACTGCCGGCAGATCGCCAGGCCGATACCCAGGCCGCCGTATTCGCGGGTGCTGGAGCCGTCGAGCTGGAAAAAGCGCTGGTACAGGGTGGCATCGTCGAGGGACGCAAAGCCAATACCGGTGTCCGTGACAATAAAGCTCAGGCGCAAGCCTGCGTCACTCTGGGGCGCCCCCACCACTTGCAGACGCACCGCCCCTGCGTGAGTGAACTTGAAGGCGTTGTCCAGCAGGCAATCCAGGCACTGGAGCAATTTGTCGGCGTCGCCCGCTACGCGGTCCGGCAGTTCGTGCGCCACCTCGATGGAAAACGCCAGGCCCTTGCTCTGGGCGCTGGCGCTGAATTGCTGGTGCAGGGTATCGAGCATGCCGCGCAGACTGAACATTTCGGACTGGGCGGTCAGGCGTCCGGCCTGCAACTCGGTGAGGGTGAGAATACCGTTGACCATGCGCATCATGTCCCGCGCCGAACCGGCGGCGGTTTGCTGGTACTGCGCCAGGTCCGCGTCCAGGGGCACGGTCTGCATCAGTTCGAGCGAACCGATCACCCCATTCATGGGCGTGCGCAACTCGTGGGTCAAGGTGGCCAGGAATTCGTCCTTGAGCCGGTTGCTGCGAGCCAGTTGCACATTGAGCGCTTCAAGCTTCTGGCTGGCATCGAACAGGATCTGTGCCTGCTGCTCGCGCATAGCGTTGATGCGATCGGCCAGGGCCAGCGACAACAGCGCCACCTCGATCGCCGAACCGATCTGGCTGGCGTACATGGTCAGGAATACGTTGGGCAAATAGCCCAGCACCATCAGGGTATTGACCACCCCACCGAGCAGGAACGCCGACCAGGCGATGATGAAATAGCGCGCCACACGCTGGCCGCAGTACCAAGCCTTGATGGCGGCGACAAACACGGTCACGGTAAACACCAGCGCCAGCGCGGTGGCCAGGCGCAGCGCCAGGGCGTAGCTGGTCATCAGCGACAGCAGCATCACCACCGCGCCAGCGGCCACCAGCCCCAGCAGCAAGCGGTTGATCCAGCGGCTGTGTTGGGCGGTGTGCAGGAAACTGCGCGCGAACAGGCTGCCGAACAACGCCGCCGAACCGATCAGGAACGGCGTTGCGGCATTCGCCCACCAGGGGTTGTCCGGCCAGAAATACTCCACCGCCGCGCCATTGACCGACAGTTGGTACATGCCGAACGACGCGATATAGAAGATGTAATAGAGGTAGCTGGTGTCGCGCACGCTGAGGTAGATGAACAGGTTGTAGACCAGCATCCCCAGCAACACACCGTAGATCAGGCCGAGCACGTACAGCCGCAGCGGTTGTTGTTCCAGATAGGCGGTGCTGGACCAGAGCGTCAGCGGGGCCTGGATCGAGCCTTCGCTTTGCAGGCGCAGGTACACGGTTTTCGCCTCACCCGGGCTGAAGTCGACCTTGAACAAATAGTTGTTCTGACGAATCTCGCGGCTGGCAAAGGGCAGCGCATCGCCGGTGCGCCCGGCCAGACGATAGGTGCCTGAGCTGTCGGGCAGGTAAAGGTCAAGGTGGTCCAGGGGTGGGTACGCCAGTTCCAGCAACCAGGTGCGCTGGGTCTGGAGGTCGTTGGGCAGGTACTGCAGATTGACCTTGAGCCAGAATACCGAGCGCGAGTAACCGGCGTTGAGAGTGTCTTTATCGTGGGGTTTGAACCGTGTGGCGGCGGAAGGCGCGCTGACATCGGCGATGGTGAGTGCGGTGGTCGGGTCTTCGAGCACTTGCATGGCCCGGCCCAGCGGCAGGCGTTGCGTGTCCTGGTTGAACTCGATGGCGCTGGCGAGCATGGGCAGCCCGCACAACAATAAAATCAACAAATAGCGCATAGAGCCCCAGCGTGGCCTGTCCGGTTATGTCAAAAAGCCCCCATTCCCTTTGAGAAGACGTACACCGGCGGTACCGTAAGTTATTTGAATCCACTTTAGCATAGCCGCCAGAGGCCATTTGACACCATCCTTATAATTTTTTGAGAGGCTCTAGATCGAGGCTTTCAGCGCAGTTTCGCGACTTATCCACACACCCCAAAAGCGTCACGATCAGGGCAAAATTCAACCATCGCCAGACAGCCACGCAAAAAGCGTTTGGTGGTAAGCTCGCGCACCATGAATATCTACAGCTCTCGCCCTGTTGTCCTCTGTCTCTCCGGCCATGATCCCAGTGGTGGCGCCGGCTTGCAGGCAGATATCGAAGCCCTGCTCGCCCAAGGCTGCCATGCGGCTCCGACCGTCACGGCCCTGACTGTGCAGAACACCGTCAATGTCAGCGATTTCCGCGTGCTCGACCGCGAGTGGGTACTGGCCCAGGCCAATGCCGTGCTCAGCGACTCCGAAGTGGCGGCGGTCAAGCTTGGCATGCTCGGTTCCACCACGATGGTCGACACCGTGGTCGAGCTGCTGCAGGCGCACCCGCACCTGCCGGTGGTGTGCGACCCGGTGCTACGCGCCGGCGGCGGTGGCAGCCTGGGTAAGGACGAAGTGGGTTACGCCATGCGCGAGCGGCTGTTGCCGTTGTCGCTGATCGCCACACCGAACCTGCCCGAAGCACGCATCCTCGCCGAACTGCCAGAAGGCACGGCGGACGAATGCGCCGAGAAGCTGCTGCCGTTTATCAAGCACCTGTTGATCACCGGTGGCCATGGCGACGAACACGAAGTGCACAATCGTCTCTATAGCCGCGACGGCACGCGCCAGACCTTTACTTGCCAACGCCTGCCCGGCAGCTATCACGGTTCGGGTTGCACACTGGCCAGCGCCCTGGCCGGGCGGATCGCCCAGGGTGAAGGCCTGGTCAGCGCCGTGCAATCGGCGCTCAACTACACTTGGCGTACCCTGCGTGACGCCGAACAACTCGGCCAGGGCCAATTTGTACCGCGCCGTCTGCCGCTGGATTTCTGCTCGTAACTTTCTGTTCGCAACATCAAGGGGCCTGCCCGATGAAACTACGTGGCCTTTACGCCATTACCGACAGTCAACTGTTGGCCGGCAAGTTCCTCGCCTACGTCGAAGCGGCGTTGGACGGTGGCGTGACCCTGCTGCAGTACCGCGACAAAAGCACCGACGAAGCACGGCGCCTGCGCGAAGCCGAAAAGCTGCGTGAGTTGTGCTCGCGCTACAAGACCCGGCTGATCATCAACGACGATGCCGAATTGGCCGCGCGCCTGGGCGTCGGCGTGCACCTGGGGCAGACCGATGGCCCGCTGACCCCGGCCCGCGCGCTACTGGGTTCCAAGGCGATCATCGGCGCGACCTGCCACAGCCAGATCGAACTGGCCGAGCAGGCCGCGAAGGAAGGCGCCAGTTATGTCGCCTTTGGCCGCTTCTTCAATTCCAACACCAAGCCCGGCGCATCCGCCGCCACCGTCGAGATGCTGGCCCAGGCCCGTGCGCGGTTGCAGTTGCCGATCTGCGTGATCGGTGGCATTACCCTGGAAAACGCCGAACCGCTGATAGCCCATGGGGCTGACCTGCTCGCCGTGGTACACGGCCTGTTCGGCGCCGACAGCACCCAGGAAGTCACGCGCCGCGCCCGCGCCTTCAACGACCTTCTTAAGCATTCCGTTTAGAGAGCCCGATCATGTCCCGTTCCGAAACCCTGTTTGCCAATGCCCAGAAACACATCCCCGGCGGTGTGAACTCCCCCGTGCGTGCGTTCAAGAGCGTCGGCGGCACGCCGTTGTTCTTCAAGCATGCCGAAGGCGCCTACGTCACCGACGAAGACGACAAACGCTACGTCGACTACGTGGGCTCCTGGGGCCCGATGATCCTCGGCCACAGCCATCCGGATGTGCTGGACGCCGTGCGCAAGCAGTTGGAACACGGCCTGTCCTATGGCGCGCCGACCGCCATGGAAACCGAGATGGCCGATCTGGTCTGCTCGATCGTGCCGTCGATGGAGATGGTGCGCATGGTCAGCTCCGGCACCGAAGCGACCATGAGCGCAATCCGCCTGGCCCGTGGTTTTACCGGCCGCGACAGCATCATCAAGTTCGAAGGCTGCTACCACGGCCACTCCGACAGCCTGCTGGTCAAGGCCGGCTCCGGCGCGCTGACCCAGGGCGTACCGAGTTCGGCCGGCGTGCCCGCCGCCTTTGCCAAACACACCCTGACCCTGCCGTTCAACGACATCGGCGCCGTTGAGCAGATGCTCAGCGAAGTCGGCCAGGACGTGGCCTGCATCATCGTCGAGCCGGTTGCCGGCAACATGAACTGCGTGCCACCGGCGCCAGGTTTCCTCGAAGGCCTGCGCGAGCAGTGCGACAAGCACGGCGTGGTGCTGATCTTCGACGAAGTGATGACCGGTTTCCGTGTGGCCCTTGGCGGTGCCCAGGCGCATTACGGCGTCACGCCGGACCTGAGCACCTTCGGCAAGATCATCGGCGGCGGCATGCCGGTCGGCTGCTTTGGTGGCAAGCGTGAAATCATGCAATACATCGCCCCACTGGGCCCGGTGTACCAGGCAGGCACACTGTCGGGTAACCCCCTGGCCATGGCCGCCGGCCTGACCACCCTGCGCCTGATCAGCCGCCCTGGCTTCCACGCCGAGCTGACCGACTACACCACCCGCCTGCTCGACGGCCTGCAACAGCGCGCCGACGCCGCCGGTATCCCATTCGTGACCACCCAGGCGGGCGGCATGTTCGGCCTGTACTTCAGCGGTGCAGACGACATCGTCACCTTCGATGACGTGATGGGCAGCGATGCCAACCTGTTCAAGCGCTTCTTCCATCTGATGCTCGAAGGTGGCGTGTACCTGGCCCCCAGTGCCTTCGAAGCCGGCTTCACTTCTATCGCCCATGGCGACGCCGAACTGAAACTGACCCTCGATGCCGCCGAACGCGCGTTCGCTGCCCTGAAATAAATGGCCGAAAAAATCAGACACCGTCCTGGCGGTGTCTGACTTGCGTCTTTGCTTACAGAAATTTCGGTTTTTTTTCGAGAAACCACCTGCAATCCGGCAGATAACTTGCCCAACCAGCAGAAAAACGAGTAAAGACTTTGTAAGCAGGGGCCTGCTTATTTCATAATGCGCGCTTATTGGATCCCGCGAGGGTCCGCGTGCCCCGTCAGAGGTAAGTCGATTCCCATGAAACGCACCGGCCGCACCCTGGTTCTGGGCTGCCTGTTGCTCCTTCAGCCGCTGCTGGCACATGCACAAGCAGGCGGCAACTCGTTGTTAATCCCAGCGATGGGTCGTTGCACCCTCAATACCCAGCCAGACAGCCAGGCCGAAGCCCTGAGCGCGTGCCAGAAACTGGCCGACGGCGGGGATGCGCAGGCGCAATACGAGTTGGGCGAGTACTACCACGACAGCAATAACCCCGCCCGCGACCTCAACAAAGCATTGAACTACTTCGAGAAAGCCTCGTTGCAAGGCCATGCCCAGGCGCAGTTCCAGCTGGGTACCATGTTCTACAAAGGTGAAGGCGTACCGGCCAATAACGTCCAGGCCTACATCGTGCTGAAAATGGCCGCGGTCAATGGTGCCGAAGACGCACTGGACACCGCCGACGAAGTCGCCGAGCACATGCAGCGCGACGAACTCGAGTTGGCCACCCAGGTGCTTGGACAGATTTTCCGCAACTACCTGCAGGAACTGCAGAGTGCGGATGGACGTTCGCCCTTTTCACCCCTGCCCTGATTCGAGACTGAATCAAGGCGACAACAGATAGCCCTGCCGATAGGCCTCCAGGCCCGCGACATGGGCAATCGTCATCCCCGCAGTCGCCATGCGTCGCACCGATCGAACATACAAAAGCCCCTCTCGCGAACACGCAACCGGTGTCACCCGGTCAGTGATCGGGTCAATCACTTCGGCCAGGATTTGCCCGGCTTTCAGGTAATCCCCCACCTGCGCGCAAAACACAATCAAGCCCCCCACCGGGCTGATCACCGGCTCGACTCCCGCCAACGGTGTCGGCGGGTTCAGTAAGGGCGGCAATGGCGGCGCCTGGCCATCAATGGCGCCGCGCTGAATCAGGTAGTGAATCAACGCCTGACAATCCTGGCGCGCCAGCCCGTGATCCACGTCGGCAACGCCTCGTAATTCCACGGTCACGGCGAAGCCTGGCGACGCAAAGCGTCCGGCAAAACGCGCCTGCATCTGCGCCCAGAACAACGTAAAGCACTCGTCGAACGATTGCCCTCCCGCCTCTTTGGCCAAAAAGCAGGCCCTGGCGCCCAGGTAGCGCGCCAGGGGCTCCACGTCCGACCAGAAATCCGGCGACAGATACAGGTGCTGCACGGCTTCGAAATCGCAATGCAGGTCGAGCACGATATCGGCGTCACAGGCCAGCGCTTGCAAGATCAAGCGCATGGATTGCAATTGCGTCGTCGGTACCTGGCTGGCCAGTGTTTGCCGCAGGGTCGAGCGGATCAGGTGCAGATTTTCAGCCGGATCATCGACCAACACGCCTTGGACACGATCGCCGACCTGCTGGCCGACATCCAGGAAGAAACGATTGAAGTTCTCCCGACTGTCGTTATCGAAGCGCCCCTGAGGCACGTCCATCAACACTTGCTCCAACCCCAGCGGATTGGCCACTGGCACCAGCACAACCGACCAGCGCAGCAACCCTTGCGCCTCCAGATACGCCAGTTGCTGCTTCAGGTGCCATAACACCAACATCCCCGGCAGTTCATCGGCGTGCAGGGAAGCCTGGAGGTAAACCTTGCGCGCCGCCTGGGCCGGACCGTAATGAAAGCTATGGATCTGCCGCGTGGTACCCGGTACGGGCGCCAGTAATTGATGTACGTGAGTTTGCATATCGGCCTCCTATCGGCCTGCGTCGAGAAAGCTCAGCCAACGCCGTTCAGCCAGACGAAACAGGCCAACCAAGGCAAACGTTATGCACAGGTAAAGGACCGCCGCGATGCCAAAGGCTTGGAAAGTCAGGAACGTAGCGGCATTGGCATCCCGGGCAATTTTAAGGATGTCCGGCACCGTGGCCGTGAACGCCAACGTGGTGGAATGCAGCATGAAAATCACTTCATTGCTGTAGTAAGGCAATGCACGGCGCAGGGCCGAGGGCATGATCAGGTGGACGTATAGCTTCCAGCCGTCAAACCCCAGGGACCGCGCGGCCTCGATTTCACCGCGAGGCATCGTCCGAATGGCACCCGCCAGGATTTCCGTGGTGTAGGCCCCAGTATTCAGGGCGAACGCCAACAGTGTGCAGTTCAGCGCCTCGCGGAAAAACCCGTCGAGCCACGGCTGTTCACGCACGGCGGCAATGCTGTAGATACCGGTGTAGAAAATCAGCAACTGGATATACAGCGGCGTGCCGCGAAACAGGTAGGTGAAACCCTGCACCGGCCACCGCAGCCAGCGCCGCGGCGACACCCTGGCGATGGACAGTGGCAATGCCAACAACAGGCCCAGACACAGCGAGGCACTGGTCAGCCATAAGGTCATGGCCAGGCCGGTCAATTGTTGGCCATCGGAATAGATGAACGGTCGCCAGTACTCCTGGATCAGCTCGATCATCGTGACGACTCCTGCTGACTGGCGCCGTAGCGACGCGTCAACCACCCCAATGCCGCGTTCGAAGCGCTGCTGAGCAACAGGTAGATCAACGCCGCCAGCAGCAAAAAGGCCAGCAACTGCTGGCTGCTTTTACCCGCCACCTGGGCGACTTTCACCAAGTCCGCCAAGCCGATGATCGACACCAGCGCCGTAGCCTTGAGCAAGACCATCCAGTTATTGCCCAACCCCGGCAGGGCAAAGCGCATCATTTGCGGGAATATCACATGCACGAAACCCTGGCTGAAGCTCATGCCAAGGGCTTTGGCCGCCTGGAACTGGCCGCGGGGCACAGCCAGCAATGCGCCGCGAAAGGTTTCGGTGAAATAGGCGCCGTAGATAAACCCCAGGGTGAGCACACCAGCGGTGAAAGGGTCGATTTCGATGTAGGCCCAACCCAGTTCATGTGTCAGACGACTCAAGCCGGTTTGCACCCCATAAAAAATCAACAACATCAACAGCAGGTCCGGCACTCCACGGATCAGGGTGGTGTAGAGCTGTGCGCACAGGCGCCACCCCCTGACCTTGGACAGCTTGGCGCCCGCACCGAGCAGGCCGAATATCAGCCCCAGCAACAGTGACAGCAGCGCCAGTTGCAGCGTGACCCAGATACCGCTCAGCAACAGCGGGGCAAAACCGCCGAGGGTCGAGGCGAATTGAGTGAAGGTGGGTAGCATGTTCGCGCCCTCGCAGACTATTGAAGGGCGGTTATTGACCGCTGAACATGTTCACACCGGGAAAGTACTGTTCTTGCAGCCGGGCGTAGGTGCCATCGGCGTGCAGTGCCGCCAGCCCCTTGTCCAGCAGGGCTTTCAACGCCTGGTTGTCCTTGGCGATGCCGATGGCACTTTTGGACGGCATCAGCTCGCTTTCAATCAACGGCCCCAGGACGAATCCCGAGCCGTGGGGCGCGCGTAAAAATCCGCTTTGAGCCTGCTGCGCATCCTGCAGCGAAGCTTGCAAACGGCCCGCCACCAGGTCGGCATACACCTGCTCCTGGTCGGCATAAGCCACGATTTTCATGCCCTGCTTGGAGAGCACCTGCCGGGCATAGGCTTCCTGGGTACTGCCCTGCAAATAACCAACCGCCGTGCCCTTGGCAAGCTCAGTACCGGGACGGAACACCATGGCAGTGGGGCTGGAAAACACCTCGGAGGAAAAATCGATCACCTTCTGCCGTGCCTCAGTGACCGTCATTGACGCCAGGATCGCATCGATCTTGCCGGCGTTCAGGCTGGGGACCAGCCCGTCGAAGTCGCTCTCGACCCACTGGCAGCGAACGTTCAGATAGGTGCAAATGGCATTGCCGATATCAACTTCAAAACCCGTCAAAGTTCCCGTTTTATCTTTATAGGCAAAAGGTGCGTAGTTGGGATCGGCACCAAAACGGATCACCGTATAGTCTTTGGCAAACAGTGGCGCACTTATAAAGAGAGTGGCGAATAACATCAGGATGATTTTTTTCATTATTGTTTTCCTCGTTATTGATGAAACAGCGGGACTGACTACACCTCGATATAGGGAATTTCTCGGCGGACCAATAAAGACTCGGCAGGCACATCAAACTCGCGCGCGATTCGATGCCCCGAATACACGGCGGCGGCAATGGTGCCGGGCGCCAAGCAATCGCCGATCAACGCCACCGAACGGATACCAGCCGCGTGCAACTGTTCAGGCATGTGATTCAACCCTTCATACAGGGCCTGCTCAGGCGCTCGGGAAGTGACCAACAACAACGATGCGGCGGGAATGAAGCGTGTCCGTTCGGTGTAGACACACCCGGCGACCAAGCCTTCAGGTGTACCCCTGACCAGCGTATGGGACGGGATGATCGTGACATTCAACTCCAGCAATCGGCGCTGGATACGATGCTGTTCGAGGGTGTTGTGGGTCCAGGTCGCCACATCCGCCGCCGGGGTGACGAATATCACCTCCAGCCCTTTTGCCACCAAGTGTTCGGCCAGGACGCTACCCATGTAATAGTGATCGTCGTCGAACAGCAGCACCGGCGAAGGCGGCAGGGCACCCGCCAGCAGATCGTCCGGCGTCAACACCGGCAGGCACGCAAGGCCTAGTAACGGTTGACGCAGGGCACGGCCCAGCCCGTCCCGGCGCCAGTGGGCACCGGTGGCGATAAACACATGCTCGGCAGCGAAATCCACGACGTCCTGGGCGTGCAGCGGGCTTTCCCGATAAATCTCCACCGACGCCAGCCGGCTCAAGGCATCCAGTCGATAGTCAATGACCCGCGCCCAGCTCGCCAGCCCCGGTAGCCTGGACTCCAGGGCCACGCGTCCGCCCAGGGTGCGCTGGCTATCGACGAGCGCCACCTCCATGCCCCGCGCGCCCAGTATCCGCGCGCACTCAAGCCCGGAAGGACCGGCACCGACCACCAGCGCCCGCCCAGGGCGATGTGCACAATTGACCGATTCAGGGTGCCAGCCGCGTCGCCACTCCTCGCCCATGGTCGGATTCTGCGTGCAGCGCAACGGCGTACTGGTGTGGTCGCCACTGACGCAGATATTGCAGCCAATGCACTCGCGAATCTCATCCGCGCGGCCCTCTTCAATCTTTTTCGGCAAGAAAGGATCGGCAATCGAAGGGCGGGCCGCCCCGATCAGATCCAAGACACCCCGGCGGACCAGGGAGACCATGGTGTCTGGCGAGGTGAACCGTCCAACGCCCACCACGGGCTTACGGGTCAGGGCCTTGAGTCCCGACAGAAAGGCCTCTTGATACCCTTCCGTGGCAAAACGTGCCGTCACGCTGTCGTTGGACCAATCGGCGACATTCACATCCCATAAGTCCGGCAAGTCCGCCAGCATCGAGAAGATCTCTGCACCTTCGCCCTCGCGACACAGGCCGCCCGCCATCTGCTCATCCACCGCCAGGCGGACCGCCACGGCACAGCGGTCACCCACCGCATCGCGGGTGTCCTCGATCAATTCGCGCAGCAGGCGCACGCGGTTTTCCAGCACCCCGCCGTACTCGTCAGTCCGACGGTTGTTGCGGGGTGTGAGGAAATGGAACGGCACGCCCAGGTCATGCCCGGCATAGACATAGATGATGTCAAACCCGGCCTCCCGCGCCCGTAACGCGGCGGCCCGATGCAGGGCGCGCAGTTGCTGGATATCGGCACGGCTCATGGCCCGGGCCTGCACCGGGTCATAACCACGCACCGGCGTGTCGGAGGGTGCCCAGGGAATTTCACGGCTGTAGCGATTGGGCGCGGAATAGCCATTGAACGCCAATTCCACGCCGGCCAATGAACCATGCTGGTGGACCGCCTCGCACATCCTCGCCAGTGCCGGGATGTCGCGCTCATCCCACAAGCGCGCCTCTATATAGGGAGAGAACTCGCTCAGCGGGCTGATTTCACATTCCTCGGTGCAGACCACGCCCCACCCGCCCTCGGCTTTTATACCGCGCATGCGCGCCATAGCCGAGGGGTGTACATGGCCCATGCCATTGCAATGGGGAACTTGATAAAAGCGATTACGGGTGCGGACCGGGCCTATTTGGACCGGCTCAAACAGAATGTCATAGCGAGGATCGCGCACAGGGCTACTCCCGAACAGATAAGTCCGTTAATGACTGAGTGATAAGAAACTCGGCGTTAACTGATGACGTGGTTCAACGGTGTTGAACTACGGGGGATTTCGAGGCGTTTTTATTATTGATGTATTCATGATGCCCTCTCTGCATGGACGAAAACTGCTACTTTTCCAGCAGATTGTCCATGCACGACAGGAACATTTCAGAAGCATCCTACAAATTAACTGAGGCGCTTATTTCTCAGGCATCGGCATCGGAAACGGCATGACATTGCTCATGCCCCGCGCCTCGCTGATTTTCGGCGTACCCAAGCGTTCGACTTCATCGATACGCACGATCGAATGCATCGGCACAAAACTGCGCACCACGCCTTCGAACTGGGCCTTGAGTTTTTCCTCGCCCGGGTCGACGACCAGTTGTGTGCGCTCGCCAAAGACGAACTCTTCCACTTCCAGGAAGCCCCACAGATCGCTTTGATAGATCTGCTTGGCGTACATTTCGAACACCTGGCCCTGGTTGAGGAAAATCACCTTGTAGATTGGAGCTTCACGTTTGGTCATGGTGGGCGAGGAACACATGGGGGATATAAAAGAGGGCGCGAACTATAGCATGGCACCCGATGCACAGTGCTAGGAACCGATGGGCATGACCCCTATAATGCGCGGTTCTTTACCACCAGTTGACGATTCCCATGGCCAAGAAGCTTTATATCGAAACCCACGGTTGCCAGATGAACGAGTACGACAGCTCGCGCATGGTCGACCTGCTGGGTGAACACCAGGCCCTGGAAGTCACCGCCCGCGCCGAAGATGCCGACGTGATCCTGCTCAATACCTGCTCGATCCGCGAGCGGGCCCAGGACCGTGTGTATTCACAGCTGGGCCGCTGGCGCGAATTGAAACTGGCCAACCCGGACATGGTGATCGCCGTCGGCGGTTGCGTGGCCAGCCAGGAAGGCGCAGCCATCCGCGATCGCGCGCCCTATGTCGACGTGGTCTTCGGCCCGCAGACCCTGCACCGCCTGCCCGAAATGATCGACGCCGCGCGCATCACCAAGCTGCCCCAGGTAGACGTCTCGTTCCCGGAAATCGAAAAATTCGACCATTTGCCCGAACCGCGTATCGATGGGCCGAGCGCCTATGTGTCGGTGATGGAAGGCTGCAGCAAGTACTGCACCTTCTGCGTGGTGCCCTACACCCGTGGCGAGGAAGTCAGTCGGCCGTTTGACGACGTGATGTCGGAAATCATCCACCTGGCCGAAAACGGCGTGCGTGAAGTGACCCTGCTGGGCCAGAACGTCAACGGCTATCGCGGCCTGACCCACGACGGGCGCCTGGCGGACCTGGCGGAGCTGATCCGCGTGGTGGCCGCCGTGGACGGCATCGAGCGCATTCGCTACACCACCTCCCATCCGCTGGAGTTCTCCGACAGCCTGATCCAGGCCCACGCCGAAGTGCCGGAACTGGTCAAACACCTGCATTTGCCGGTGCAATCCGGTTCGGACCGCATCCTCTCGGCGATGAAGCGCAACCACACCGCCCTGGAGTACAAATCCAAACTGCGCAAACTGCGCGCGGCGGTGCCGGGCATTTGCATCAGCTCGGACTTTATCGTCGGCTTCCCCGGCGAGACCGAGAAAGACTTCCAGCAGACCATGAAGCTGATCGAGGACGTCGGGTTCGACTTCTCCTACTCGTTCGTCTACAGCCCGCGCCCCGGCACGCCGGCCGCCGACCTGCCGGACGAAACCCCGGAAGAGCTTAAAAAAGAGCGCCTGAACGCCCTGCAACATCGCCTGAACCAGCAGGGTTTCGAGATCAGCCGACAAATGGTCGGGTCGACCCAGCGCATCCTGGTCACCGACTACTCGAAAAAAGACCCGGGCGAACTGCAGGGCCGTACCGAGAACAACCGGATCGTCAACTTCCGCTGCGACAATCCCACCCTGATCGGCCAGTTCGCCGATGTGCACATCGATGCGGCGCAACCGCACTCGTTGCGCGGCTCGCTGTTGCAGTAACAGCTATTCAAATGTGAGAGGGGGCTTGCTCCCGATAGCAATGCATCAGCAGCACATAAGCTGCCTGACACGCCGCTATCGGGAGCAAGCCCCCTCCCACACTGGACTCGGGTTGGATAAGTGCTTTCGCACACAGGCGGCTGGCGTTATCCTCTGTTTCACTTAAACAGCCAAAGGGCGGCTAAAAGCAACCTTGAACGCACCCATAGCAGAACCCCATCGTTTTCTCCTCGAGCCCTTTGAGGCTCGCCGTTTCGCCAACCTGTGCGGACAGTTCGACGAGCACCTGCGCCTGATCGAACAACGCCTGAGCATCGAGATCCGCAACCGCGGCAATCAGTTCGAACTCATTGGTGATCCCCAGCACACCACGTCCGCAGAAAACCTGCTGCGCCGCCTCTACCGCGAAACCAAGGGTAGTGAGCTGTCGCCGGAAACCGTGCACCTGTACCTGCAGGAATCGGCCGTGGAAGACCTGGCCAACAACCCGGTAGCCGAAGCCAGCGTGGCCCTGCGCACCAAAAAAGGCATGATTCGCCCACGCGGCTTGAATCAGCAGCGCTACGTCAAAGAAATTCTCGGCAACGACATCAACTTCGGCATCGGCCCGGCCGGTACCGGCAAGACCTACCTGGCCGTGGCCTGTGCCGTCGACGCCCTGGAACGCGAGCAAGTGCGCCGCATCCTGCTGGTACGCCCGGCAGTCGAGGCCGGCGAAAAGCTCGGCTTCCTGCCCGGCGACCTGGCCCAGAAGATCGACCCGTACCTGCGACCGCTCTACGACGCGCTGTACGAGATGCTCGGCTTCGAATACGTGGCCAAGTTGATCGAGCGCCAAGTGATCGAGATCGCCCCGCTGGCCTACATGCGTGGTCGCACCCTGAACAACAGCTTCATCATCCTCGACGAAAGCCAGAACACCACCGTCGAGCAGATGAAAATGTTCCTGACCCGTATCGGCTTCGGCTCCACCGCCGTGATCACCGGCGACGTCACCCAGGTCGACCTGCCCAAAGGCACCAAGTCGGGCCTGGCCCAAGTCATCGAAGTGCTCAAGGACGTGCCGGGCATCAGCTTCACGCATTTCATGCCCAAGGACGTGGTCCGTCACCCACTGGTGCAGCGCATTGTCGAAGCCTACGAGCGCTTCGACCATCAGAACGACGCATCCGCCAAGGACACTCGCCGCGATGCTTGAGCTTGATCTGCAACTGGCCACCGAAGCGCCGGCCCCCAGCGAAGCCCAGTTCCGCCAATGGTGCACCCTGGCCCTGCGCCAGCGCACCGCCGACTCGGAACTGACCATTCGTCTGGTGGACGAGCCCGAGGGCCGCGAACTGAATCACACCTGGCGCCAGAAGGATTACGCGACCAACGTGCTGTCCTTTCCCGCCGACGTTCCCGATGAGCTGCTGGATATCCCCTTGCTGGGCGACCTGGTGATCTGCGTCGAAGTGGTCGAGCGCGAAGCGAAGGAACAAGGCAAGGAGCTTGAGGCCCATTGGGCCCACCTGGTCATCCACGGCTGCTTGCATCTCTTGGGCTACGACCATATAGACGATGACGAAGCCGAAGAGATGGAAGCACTGGAACGAACGTTGCTTGCAGAACTGGGTCATCGCGATCCGTATGCCGACGACGAAACCGACACGACACCTAACTGAAACATCAAAGGATTTAGAGTAATCGCTATGAGCGAAGACCGATCGAGCAACGGGCAAAAGTCATGGCTGGGTAAACTGACCCAGGCTTTTGCCCACGAGCCGAAAAACCGCCAGGAGCTGTTGGAGCTGCTGCGCGAGGCCCATCAGAACAAGTTGCTGGACAGCGAAGCGCTGGCCATCGTCGAAGGCGCCATCCAGGTGGCTGACCTGCAGGTTCGGGACATCATGGTCCCACGCTCGCAGATGATCAGCATCAAGGCGACCCAGACCCCACGGGAATTCCTCCCGGCCGTGATCGACTCGGCGCACTCGCGCTACCCGGTGATCGGTGAAAGCCATGACGACGTCATGGGTGTCCTACTGGCCAAGGACCTGTTGCCGCTGATCCTCAAGGAGAACGGCGACAGCTTCAACATCAAGGACCTGCTGCGCCCGGCCACCTTCGTGCCCGAATCCAAGCGCCTGAATGTGCTGCTGCGCGAATTTCGCGCCAACCACAATCACATGGCCATCGTGATCGACGAATACGGCGGCGTCGCGGGCCTGGTGACCATCGAAGACGTGCTGGAACAGATCGTCGGCGATATCGAAGATGAACACGACGTCGAAGAAGACAGCTACATCAAGCCCCTGCCCAGCGGTGATTTCCTGATCAAAGCGCTGACGCCGATCGAGAACTTCAATGAGTTCTTCGACAGCGAATTCTCCGACGACGAGTTCGACACCGTCGGTGGCCTGGTGATGAGTGCGTTCGGTCACTTGCCCAAACGTAACGAAACCACTGAAATCGGCGCCTATCGCTTCCGCATTCTGAATGCCGACAGCCGCCGGATTCATCTGATCCGCCTGACACCTATTGCCCGCTAAGGACTGACATGCGCCGTTTCATCGCTCCCGGCTGGCCCGGTAACCTGCTGGCCGCGGTGGCCGGCGCCATCACCACCCTGGCGCTGGCGCCGTTCGATCTGTGGCCGTTTGCGCTGATTGCGGTCGGATTGTTCTATGTCGGGCTGCGGGAACTGTCCCCACGCCAAGCTCTGGGCCGTGGCTGGTGTTTCGGTTTCGGCCTGTTCGGCGCCGGCACCAGTTGGATCTACTACAGCATCCACCACTTCGGCGGCGCTTCGGTGCTGCTGGCGGGTTTCCTGATGCTGCTGTTCACCGCCGCCATTGCCTGGTTTTTCGCCCTGCCCGCCTGGCTGTGGGCGCGCTGGCTGCGCCGCAACGAAGCGCCCCTGGCCGACGCCCTAGCGTTCGCCGCGCTGTGGGTCGGCCAGGAAGCCTTTCGCGGCTGGTTCCTCACCGGTTTCCCGTGGCTGTACTCCGGCTACAGCCAACTTGACGGCCCCCTCACCGGCCTCGCACCCGTGGGCGGGATGTGGCTGATTTCCTTCGCCCTGGCCCTGACCGCCGCCTTGCTGTGCAACCTGCCGCGCCTGCTGGCGAGCAAACGCAATGCCTTTATCGGCGCGGGCCTGGTGTTACTGGTAGCGCCTTGGGCGATCGGCCTGGCGCTCAAGCATCACGCCTGGACCAGCCCGTCCGGCGCGCCGCTGAGCGTGGCGGCCATCCAGGGCAACGTCGAGCAAAGCATGAAATGGGACCCGGAGCAGCTCAATGCCCAGCTCGCCCTGTACCGCGACATGAGCTTCAGCTCCAAGCGTGTCGACCTGCTGATATGGCCGGAAACCGCCGTGCCGGTGCTCAAGGAGTCCGTCGAGGGCTACCTCGGGATGATGGGCAAGTTCGCCGCCGAGCGGCACAGCGCGCTGATCACTGGCGTGCCGATTCGCCAGGAAGTCCACGGCCACAAGCGCTACTACAACGGCATCACCGTGGTGGGCGAAGGCGACGGCACTTACCTGAAGCAGAAACTGGTGCCCTTCGGCGAATACGTGCCATTGCAGGACATGCTGCGTGGGCTGATCGCGTTCTTCGACTTGCCGATGTCGGACTTCGCCCGTGGCCCGTCCGACCAGGCGATGCTGCAAGCCAAGGGTTATCAGATCGCGCCGTTCATCTGCTATGAAGTGGTCTACCCGGAATTCGCCGCCGGCCTGTCGGCCCAGAGCGACCTGCTGCTGACCATCAGCAACGACACCTGGTTCGGTCGCTCCATCGGCCCCTTGCAGCACCTGCAAATGGCGCAGATGCGTGCGCTGGAAGCCGGGCGCTGGATGATCCGCGCCACCAACAACGGCGTGACCG
This sequence comes from Pseudomonas extremaustralis, assembly GCF_900102035.1. Taxonomy (NCBI): domain Bacteria; kingdom Pseudomonadati; phylum Pseudomonadota; class Gammaproteobacteria; order Pseudomonadales; family Pseudomonadaceae; genus Pseudomonas; species Pseudomonas extremaustralis. The sequence goes on along the minus strand of NZ_LT629689.1, from coordinate 5,776,899 downwards.
GGCTGATCAATCCGTATGGACAGATCACCGCACAGATCCCGCAGTTCGAGCGCGGCATTCTGTATGGCGAAGTGGTGCCGATGCACGAACTCACGCCGTACCTGCAATGGCGCTCGTGGCCGTTGATCGTTGTGTGCCTGGCGCTGTTCGGCTGGGCGCTGCTGGCCGGTCGGATGTCCAAAGCGGTCTGACAGCTCCTCGCGAAACCCCATGTGGGAGGGGTTTCGCGCCCTCCCACATCTATTTCTGTGTGCAGCGTCAGCGATAGAACAACCGGTAACCCACCTGCCCTACGGCCTCGTTGATCAACTGTCCGCTCTGCCACACCGACTTGAACTCCGGCATCCAGCCGCCCAGCGGCCGGGCGTTGTCCACGCCGAGAAAGCCCACGGGCGCCGGTACCACGGTGAAACCGGCCTTTTCAAAACTCCATACCGAACGCGGCATGTGCCAGGCCTGAGTGACGACCACCACCCGCTTGATACCCTCGGGCAATAAAATCTCGGCGCTCATTTGCGCGTTTTCCCAGGTGGTGCGGCTGCGCTCTTCCTTCCAGCGCACCGCGACGCCGAAATCATCCTGCATCGATACCGCCATTAACTGCGCTTCACTGGGCGGCGTGCCGTAATGCAAGCCGCCGGTGGTCAACACCGGCAACCCGGAGGCTTTGGCCAGTCGCGCGGCATAGCGCTGGCGTTCCAGGCCGATGCCTGTCGGCTGGTCGGCGCCCCACGCCGGGTCGCCACGCTCGCGCCCCGAGCCTAGCACCACAATGGCGTCGGCGCGCTGGGCCAGGGTCGACCAGTCTTCACGGGCCAGCGGCGGCGCGCTTTCCAGGGCCCGGGCGCCCCACTCCACCATCACCGGCAGGCTGATCAACCACATGCCACCCAGCCCAAGGGCAAAGCAGCAACCGGCCAAACGGGGACGGCTGCGACGCAACCACCAGGCAAGGGCCAGCAACAGCAAGAAAATGCCGGGCGGCAAAAGCAGTTGTTTGATGAAGTAACGAATAGGCATCGGGCATCTCCACAGATGCCCGAAGCCTAAGGTGTAACGGGGTTTAACGACAATCTTTACCGTGACATGACGCACAAGGGGGAATGGATGACGCTAGCGGACGGACCGGAGCTTTTCCGGGCCGCGACCGGCCGACACGTCCTTGAGCCACACCACCTTGGCAGAATGCGCAGGTTCCTTGGCTGGCGGGGTTGCCACACAAGGAGGTGTACTGCGCCCATTACGCTGCAGAAAAGCCTTGATCAGTTCCAGCTCCGCGCGGGTCAGACCGCGCAGTTCCAACTCGACAGGCCGTTCATCACGCAATCGGCCCGCTGTTCTCGCTGCATCCAATGCTCGACCCAATCGATCGATCAATCCTTCGTAGATGTCCGTTTTCGTTGCGCTTCGCTGCGATTCAACCATCCCCTCACCTCATTGAAGATAAGACTCACTCCCCAATAAACAGCGTAGTCCCCATCGCTACGCCTGCCTGGCGCCGCGACAGACGGCCTCGGCCGCGCAATCAGGGTTTCCCTCGATAGAGTGGGGTCATGTATGCTACGGCGCTTCCTGTAACTCCACTTCCCGCAGGGTTTGGGCACGGACGCGGCGCTTTTTGGTGTCGATCAGCCTGGACATTGCACCGAAGAGGATTAGGCCACCCCTATTCAGTTCAAAAGTAGCCATGCACGAACAATATCAGCCCCGTGAAATAGAAAATGCCGCCCAAACCTTCTGGGACGAGCAAAAGTCCTTTGAAGTCAGTGAACAGCCAGGCAAGGAGACTTACTACTGCCTATCGATGTTCCCTTACCCCAGCGGCAAGCTACACATGGGGCACGTGCGTAACTACACCATCGGCGACGTGATTTCCCGTTACCAGCGCATGCAAGGCAAGAACGTCCTGCAACCCATGGGTTGGGACGCGTTCGGCATGCCGGCGGAAAACGCCGCGATGAAAAACAACGTAGCCCCCGCCAAGTGGACCTACGAAAACATCGCCTACATGAAGAACCAGCTGCGCAGCCTGGGCCTGGCGGTGGATTGGTCCCGCGAAGTGACCACCTGCAAGCCGGACTACTACCGCTGGGAACAATGGCTGTTCACCCGCCTGTTCGAAAAAGGCGTGATCTACCGCAAGAACGGCACCGTGAACTGGGACCCGATCGACCAGACCGTGCTGGCCAACGAGCAGGTGATCGACGGTCGCGGCTGGCGTTCCGGCGCGCTGATCGAAAAGCGCGAAATCCCGATGTACTACTTCAAGATCACCGCCTACGCGGATGAACTCTTGTCGAGCCTCGACGACCTGCCGGGCTGGCCCGAACAGGTCAAGACCATGCAACGCAACTGGATCGGCAAGTCCAAGGGCATGGAAGTGCAGTTCCCGTACAACGTCGACTCGATCGGCGAAGCGGGCGCACTCAAAGTCTTCACCACCCGTCCGGATACCCTGATGGGCGCGACCTACGTCGCCGTGGCCGCCGAACACCCGCTGGCCGCCCAGGCCGCACAGAACAACCCTGAGCTGCAGGCGTTCATCGCCGAATGCAAAGGCGGCAGCGTGGCCGAAGCCGACGTCGCCACCCAGGAGAAAAAAGGCCTGCCGACCGGCCTGTTCGTCGAACACCCGCTGACCGGTGAAAAGTTGCCGGTATGGGTCGCCAACTACGTGCTGATGCACTATGGCGATGGCGCCGTCATGGCCGTGCCGGCCCACGACGAACGCGATTTCGAATTCGCCACCAAATACAACCTGCCGATCAAGTCCGTGGTCCGCACCAGCTCGGGCGATACCAACCCGGCCCCGTGGCAAGACGCCTACGGCGAACACGGCACCCTGATCAACTCCGGCGAGTTCGACGGCCTGGACTTCGCTGGCGCCTTCGATGCCATCGAAGTCGCCCTGATCAAGAAAAACCTCGGCGCCTCGCGCACCCAGTTCCGCCTGCGCGACTGGGGCATCAGCCGCCAGCGCTACTGGGGCTGCCCGATCCCGATCATCCACTGCGACACCTGTGGCGACGTGCCGGTACCGGAAGGCCAACTGCCGGTCGTCCTGCCCGAAGACGTGGTGCCGGACGGCGCCGGCTCGCCGCTGGCGCGCATGCCCGAATTCTACGAATGCAACTGCCCGAAATGCGGCGCGCCGGCCAAGCGTGAAACCGACACCATGGACACCTTCGTCGAGTCCTCGTGGTACTACGCCCGTTATGCCTCGCCGCACTACGAGGGTGGCATGGTCGAGAAATCCGCGGCCGACCACTGGCTGCCGGTGGATCAGTACATCGGCGGTATTGAACACGCCATCCTTCACCTGTTGTACGCACGCTTCTTCCACAAGCTGATGCGCGACGAAGGCCTGGTGAGCTCGGACGAGCCGTTCAAGAACCTGCTGACCCAGGGCATGGTGGTCGCCGAGACTTACTATCGCCGCGAAGCCAATGGCGCCTATACCTGGTTCAACCCGGCCGACGTCGAGCTCGAGCGCGACAGCAAAGCCAAGGTCATCAGCGCCAAACTGATCGCCGACGGCCTGCCGGTGGAGATCGGCGGCACCGAAAAGATGGCCAAGTCGAAGAACAATGGCGTCGACCCACAGTCGATGATCGACCAGTTCGGCGCCGACACCTGCCGCCTGTTCATGATGTTCGCCTCGCCGCCCGACATGAGCGCCGAATGGTCCGACTCCGGCGTCGAAGGTTCGCACCGTTTCCTCAAGCGCGTCTGGCGCCTGGCGCACGCCCATGTCAGCCAGGGCCTGCCGGGCAAACTGGACGTGGCCGCCTTGAGCGACGAGCAGAAAGCCATTCGCCGCAGCACCCACCTGGCCATCAAGCAAGCCAGCCAGGATGTGGGCCAGAATCACAAATTCAACACCGCCATCGCCCAGGTGATGACGCTGATGAACGTGCTGGAAAAAGCGCCGCAAGCCACCGAACAGGATCGCGCACTGGTGCAGGAAGGCCTGGAAACGGTCACCCTGCTGCTGGCGCCGATCACGCCGCACATCAGCCATGACCTGTGGAGCCGTCTGGGCCACAGCGAGGCCGTCATCGATGCGCGCTGGCCGGTACAGGATGACAGCGCCCTGGTTCAGGACACGCTGCAACTGGTCATCCAGGTCAACGGCAAGTTGCGCGGCCAAATCGACATGCCTGCCAGCGCCAGCCGCGAAGAAGTCGAAGCGGCCGCCCGCAGCAACGAGAATGTGCTGCGCTTTACCGAAGGGCTGACGATCCGCAAAGTGATCGTGGTGCCTGGCAAACTGGTCAATATCGTCGCTAGCTAATCGGATCGGGCGCAGGGCTTGAGCCTTGCGCCGAACAAAGCCTTCAGGGCCTCGATAAGGCCCACATGGTTTCAAGGGGAGCAACAAAATGATCAAACGCAATCTGCTGGTTATGGGCCTCGCCGTGCTGCTGAGCGCTTGCGGCTTCCAGCTGCGCGGTACCGGCACCAATGACCTGACGATCAAGGAACTGGACGTCAGCGCTCGCGACGCCTACAGCGAAACAGTGACCCAGTTGCGTCAGGTCCTGACAAACAGCGGCGTGCACGTCTACACCGGCGCGACCTACAAGCTGTTCCTGGCCAACGAAAAACAAACCCAGCGTAACCTGAGCTACGCCAGCGCCGGCCGTGCCTCCGACATCGAACTGAGCAGCGTGCTCAGCTTCGAAATCCAGGGCCGCGATCACCTGCCATTGATGGGTGATGACATCCAGGTGCAGAAAATCGTCAGCCACGACGGCAACAACCTGGTCGGTTCGGACTCCGAAATCACCCAGGTGCGCAAGGAAATGCGTCGCGAACTGGTACAGCGCATGGTGTTGCGCCTGTCGATGCTGACCCCGGAACAACTCGCTACCCTGCAGCAACGTGCTGACGACAAGGCCAAGGCCGATGCCGACGCGCTGAAAGCCGCGAAGGAATACGAAGACAACACGCCGAAACAATCGCCTGTCGAAGTTCCTGTCGAGTAAGCCAGACGGGGCGCTCCCAGCGCCCCGTTCGCCCCGCCTATGAAACTCGCCCCCGCCCAACTCGCCAAGCATCTGCAAGGTGGCCTTGCGCCTGTCTATATTGTCAGCGGCGACGACCCGCTGCTGTGTCAGGAAGCCGCCGACGCCATTCGCAGCGCCGCGCGCCAGCAAGGTTTCGATGAACGCCAGGTGTTCAGCGCCGACGCCAGTTTCGACTGGGGCACGCTGCTGCAAGCGGGCGCGAGCATGTCGCTGTTCGCCGAAAAACGTCTGCTGGAACTGCGCCTGCCTTCAGGCAAGCCGGGCGACAAAGGCGCGGCCGCCCTGATGGAATACTGCTCGCGCCCGGCCGAAGACACGGTGTTGCTGATCAGCCTGCCCAAGCTCGACGGCAGCGCGCAGAAAACCAAATGGGGCAAGGCTCTGGTGGAAGGGGCACAGACCCAGTTCATCCAGATCTGGCCGGTGGACAGCAGCCAGTTGCCGCAGTGGATTCGCCAGCGCTTGTCTCAATCGGGGCTGTCGGCGACCCAGGACGCGGTAGAGCTGATCGCGGCCCGGGTCGAAGGCAACTTGCTGGCCGCCGCCCAAGAGATCGAAAAGCTCAAGCTGATGGCCGAAGACGGGCAGATCACCGTCGAGACCGTCCAGGGCGCAGTGGCAGACAGCGCACGCTTCGACGTATTCGGGCTGGTGGATGCAATTCTCAACGGTGAGCCCGCCCATGCCCTGCGCATGCTCGAAGGCCTGCGCGGCGAAGGCGTGGAGCCACCGGTGATTCTCTGGGCCCTGGCCCGGGAGCTGCGGGTGCTGGCCAACATTTCCCTGCAATACAGCCAGGGCACGCCGCTGGACAAATGCTTCAGCCAGGCCAGGCCACCGGTGTGGGACAAGCGCAAACCCCTGATGAGCAAGGCCCTGCAACGGCACTCGGCGCAACGCTGGGCGCAGTTGTTACTGGATGCGCAATGCATCGATGCCCAGATCAAGGGCCAGGCGGCCGGTTCGCCATGGATGAGCCTCAGCCGCCTGTCACTGCTGATGTCCGGGCAGCGCCTGGCATTACCCGCCGAATAACCCCTCGCTTAAAAACACCGCAAAACCCATGTGGGGGCTTGCTCCCGATAGCGATGGATCAGCCAGCATCTATAGCGACTGACACCCCGCAATCGGGAGCAAGCCCCCTCCCACATCTGGACCGCGTTTACATTTCAAGACACCTGCCGGGCTTTACAGCCGTGCGACTTAGGCCGATGATTTGCACCGCTGCACCCCAACCCAAGAGAGTATCGATCATGAGCAAAAAGCCATCCAAGCATGGCCCCAACAAGGCCAAATCCATCATCGCCCAGCCACTGTTCCGCAGCCGTCAAGAACGCGCCGGCAAGGGCAAAGGCAGCTACCGCCGCGAAGCCTTCCAGTCTAATAGCTGGGAGGCTTCTTACTTTCTGGCTGCCTGAAGGCAAGCGCCCCTCTGGCATGATAAGGTCTGTACCTGATTTGTAACCCCTGGACCTGTGCATGCCCTCTAGTCTTTCCCGTCGTTGGCACCTTCGCCAATTGATCGCTGCCGCCAGCCTCGTACTGCTAGTCGCCTGCGCCGAAAAACCTACCGCCGCCGACGCCCAACCCCTACCACCGCTCCAGACCGCCCCGGTGGCAACGCCCGCTGTCGTGGCCCCACTGGCCGTGGACAACCTCGATATCCAACCGACCCAGACCTTCGCCGAATGGCAGGCTGGCTTTCGCGTGGAAGCCTTGAGGGCCGGCATCACTGCTGCGGTGTTCGACAATGCCTTCGCCAACGTCACCCCCGATATGGCGGTGATCCGCGCCGACCGCAGCCAGCCGGAGTTTTCCAGGCCGGTGTGGGAATACCTCGAGGGCGCCCTGTCGCCAGTGCGCGTGCGCAATGGCCAGGCACAGTTGATCAAGTACGCGGACATCCTGCAAAGCATCGAACAACGTTACGACGTCGACCGCCAGGCGTTGGTCTCGGTGTGGGGCATGGAGAGTAACTTCGGCCAGTTCCAGGGCAACAACTCGGTGATCCGCTCCCTCGCGACCCTGGCCTACGAAGGCCGTCGCCCGGCATTTGCCCAGGCGCAATTGCTGGCGGCGCTGCAGATCATCCAGCATGGCGATATCCAGGCCGACCAAATGAAAGGCTCCTGGGCCGGCGCCATGGGCCAGACCCAGTTCATCCCGACCACCTACAACACCCATGCCGTGGACTTCGACGGCGACGGTCGCCGCGACATCTGGAACAGCCCGGCCGACGCCCTCGCTTCCACCGCGCACTACTTGCAAAGCTCCGGCTGGCAGCGGGGCCAGCCGTGGGGCTTTGAAGTCAAGCCATTGCCGGCGAACTTCGATTACGCCCTGGCCGACGGCGGCATTCGCAAGACCGTTGCCGAGTGGCTGAAACTGGGGATCGAGCTGCCAGCAGGCGCGAGCATGCCGCCGAATGTCGAGCAACTGTCCGCCGCCCTGCTGCTGCCGGCCGGCTACCGTGGCCCGGCGTTCCTGGTATTGGATAACTTTCGCGCGATCCTCAAGTACAACAACTCGTCGTCTTATGCACTGGCCGTGGGCCTGTTGTCGGAGCGCTTTGGCGGCGGCGGTGTGATTCGTGGCGATTGGCCGAAAGACGAGCTGCCCCTGAGCCGCTCGCAGCGCATCGACCTGCAAACAGTGCTCAGCGCCAATGGCTATGACGCCGGCAACCCGGACGGGATTATCGGCGCGAACACGCGCAAGGCGATTCGCTCGGCACAGCAATCGTTGGGCTGGCCGGCGGATGGGTATCCGACCGTGAAACTGCTGGAGTCGCTGAAGAACCGCTAGATCGGTTTGTGGCGACTACTGCTATCGGGAGAGGGCTTGCTCCCGATAGCGGTTTAACAAACGACGACAGCTTCAGGGCCTGAACACCACATCCTGTTCCAGCACCACCCGCTGCTCCCCCGCATCCAGCCGCACCAGCGCCCCTATCGGCAGCGTCAGGTTCGGATCGCAATGCCCACTGCACCAACCGGATAACACCGGGATACCCAGCGGCGCGAAGGTCTGCTTCAGCAAGCGCTCCAGCGCAACCCGATCCACCCCGGCCACATCCCCCACCAGCACACCCCCGACCTGGGCCAACTTGCCCGCCAACCGCAGGTGCGTGAGCAAGCGGTCGATGCGGTAGATCGGCTCGTTGACGTCTTCGATAAACAGGATGATGCCTTCAGCGTCGATTTCATAAGGCGTGCCCATCACCGCCGCAATCATCGACAGGTTGCCCCCCAGCAGGCGCCCACAGGCGATGCCAGGCTCGATCGTGGTCAATGGGTAGGCCACCGGGTGCGTCAACACGCTGCCGGCGCCCAATCGGCCGCGCAAGAGGCTGAACAGCGAGGACTCGGTCGGTGGTTGCTTGTCACCCAGCAGATCGGCATTGAGCATCGGGCCGTGGAAGGTCACGAAACCGGCGTAGCGGTTGATCGCCAGGTGCAGGGCGGTGATGTCGCTGTAGCCGACGAACGGCTTGGGGTTGGCGCGCAACAGGTCGAAGTCCAGGCGATCAAGCAGGCGCGGTGTACCGTAGCCGCCGCGCAGGCAGAAGATCGCATCGATTTCGGGGTCGGCGAAGGCCGTGTGGAGGTCACGCAGGCGTATGTCATCGCTGCCGGCGAGGTAGCCGTCGCGCTCATGGACACCGGGGGAAATCCGCAGGTCGTAGCCACGGGAGCGCATCCATTGGCCGGCCTTTTCAATATCCAGCGCGGCGGGGCCGGCGGGGGCGATCAGGGCGATTGTGCCTTCGGGGCGCAAGGCCGGGACGGCGGCCGCTCGTTGGCTGGTCATCCATGGATCTCCCTATATAACGCGCAACGAACTGTGGGAGGGGGCTTGCTCCCGATGGCGGCGGATCAGCCAGCATCTGTAGCGACTGACACCCCCGCTATCGGGAGCAAGCCCCCTCCCACATCGGCAGATCTGTATTACGAAACCAGGCTGGCCTTGACCAGCTTGGCCTGTTCGTCGGCGTGGTACGAGGAGCGTACCAGCGGGCCCGAGGCTACGTTCTTGAAGCCCATCTTGTAGCCTTCCTCGGCGAACCAGGCGAAGGTGTCCGGGTGCACGAAACGCTGCACCGGCAAGTGGCTGCGCGACGGTTGCAGGTACTGGCCCAGGGTCAGCATGTCGATGTCGTGTTCGCGCATGCGCTGCATGACTTCGATCACTTCCTCGTCGGTCTCGCCCAGGCCCAGCATCAGGCCGGATTTGGTCGGGATGTGCGGCATCATCTGCTTGAATTTCTGCAGCAGGGTCAGCGACCACTGGTAGTCGGAACCCGGACGCGCGGCTTTGTACAGGCGCGGTACGGTTTCCAGGTTGTGGTTGAACACATCCGGCGGCTCGGCGGCGGTGATTTCCAGCGCCACGTCCATGCGGCCACGGTAGTCCGGCACCAGGGTTTCGAGCATCACGTCCGGCGACAGCTTGCGGATTTCGCGGATGCAGTCGGCAAAGTGCTGGGCACCGCCGTCACGCAGGTCGTCGCGGTCGACCGAGGTGATCACCACGTACTTGAGTTTCAGGTCGGCGATGGCGATGGCCAGGCTTTCCGGTTCGTTGACGTCCAGTGGCTTCGGCCGGCCGTGGCCGACGTCGCAGAACGGGCAACGACGGGTACAGATGTCGCCCATGATCATGAAGGTGGCGGTACCGCCGGAGAAGCACTCGCCCAGGTTCGGGCAGGACGCTTCTTCGCACACGCTGTGCAGCTTGTGTTTGCGCAGCAGGGCCTTGATACGGTCGACTTCCGGCGAGACCGGGATACGCACGCGAATCCAGTCAGGCTTTTTCGGCAGTTCGGTGGTCGGAATGATCTTCACCGGGATGCGTGCAACCTTCTCGGCGCCGCGCAGCTTGACGCCGGCTTCCACCTTGGCACGCGGGGCCGGACTCTCGGAGATGTCCAGCGTCGGGATCATGGTTTGCACTGCATCAGTAGTCATAATCAGTCGATTCCGCCCGTGAGGGTCGTCTGCTCAGCATAGTCGAGGTGTTTGACGAGCTGCTCACGCAGCCGGGCACTTACCTCGGCAAATTTAATCGGTGCGGCGTGGTCGCTCAGTTGGGTCATCGCCAGTCCTGCGTAACCGCACGGGTTGATCCGTCGAAACGGTGCCAGGTCCATGTCCACGTTCAAGGCCAGGCCATGAAAGGAACAGCCGTGGCGAATCCGCAAGCCGAGGGAAGCGATCTTCGCGCCGTCCACGTACACACCAGGTGCATCGGGCTTGGCCGCGGCGCCCACGCCGTAACTGGCCAACAGCTCGATCAGGCAAGCCTCCATGCGGTTCACCAGGTCACGCACGCCAAAACCCAGCTTGCGCACGTCCAGCAGCAAGTAAGCCACCAGTTGACCGGGGCCATGGTAAGTCACTTGCCCCCCTCGGTCGACCTGCACCACCGGAATATCACCCGGAAGTAGTAGATGCTCGGCCTTGCCGGCCTGGCCCTGGGTGAACACCGGCGGGTGTTCCACCAGCCAGATTTCATCGGGTGCCGAGCTGCCGCGCTCGTTGGTGAAGCGCTGCATGGCGTGCCAGACGGGCTCGTAGTCCATCCGGCCGAGCTCGCGAAAGCCCAGGACCTGTGGCATCACAGCACCATATGTACGAAGCCGGTGGCCCGCAGTTCGCTGTTGATGTCGTAGAGCTGGTCTTGACCGGTCGCAACGATGTGCAACTGGATCGTGGTGTACTTGCCGTTGGTGCTTTGACGCTCATCCACGCGGTTGTGGTTGATTGTCGCGTGTTTCTTGACGATCTCGATGATCTTGTCTCTGTTGCCCACACCTGTATCGCTGATCACCTTGACGGGATAGTCCACGTTTGGGAACTCGATCTTTGGCGCCTTTACTTCGGTATCGGTCATGGCGTAACGGCCTCGTAAGCGTAAGCCGTGGCGACGGGCAAAGCCCCGTGTCGGATCAACACGGGGCTTTGCAGGTGCACACTTATCAGTTGAACAAGCTGTAGAAGAACAGGCGGATGCTATCCCACACGCGGCGGAAGATGCCACCTTCGTCGACGGCGTCCAGGGCGATCAGGTCGGCACTGTGTACCACTTTATCGTCCAGTTTCACCTCGACCTTGCCGATCACGTCACCCTTGGCAATTGGAGCAACCAGATGCGGGTTCATGGTCATACTGGCAGCGAGCTTTTTCAGCTGGCCTTTAGGCATGGTCAGGGTCAGGTCTTCAGCCAGGCCGGCCTTGACTTGCGAGGTCGCGCCTTTCCAGACCGGTGCGGTCGCCAGCTCTGCACCCTTCTGATAGAAGGTCTGGGTTTCGAAGAAGCGGAAACCATAGGTCAGCAGTTTTTGCGTCTCGGCCGCACGGGCCTGCTCGCTGTTGGTGCCGAATACCACGGCGATCAAGCGCTGGCCATCACGCACGGCGGACGACACCATGCAGTAGCCGGCTTCTTCGGTGTGGCCGGTCTTCAGACCGTCGACGGTCTTGTCGCGCCACAGCAACAGGTTGCGGTTAGGCTGCTTGATGTTGTTCCAGAAGAATTCCTTCTGGGAGTAGATCGCATAGTGCACCGGGTCGACACGAATGATCGCGCGCGCCAGGATCGCCATGTCATGGGCCGACGAGTAGTGCTCGGGGTTCGGCAGGCCGGTCGGGTTCATGAAGTGGCTGTTGGTCATGCCCAGGTCGGCCACGGTTTTGTTCATCATGTCGGCGAATGCATCTTCGCTGCCGGCGATGTGCTCGGCCAGGGCGACGCTGGCGTCGTTACCGGACTGGATGATGATGCCGTGCAGCAGATCGCTCACCGTCACTTGCGAGCCGACTTTGATGAACATCCGCGAACCGCCGGTACGCCAGGCGTTTTCGCTGACGGTCACCGGGTCGTTCTCGCCGATCTGGCCGCGACGGATTTCCAGGGTCGCGATGTAGGCGGTCATCAGTTTGGTCAGGCTGGCCGGCGGCAGGCGCTGGTCACCGTTGTTCTCGACCAGCACGTTGCCGCTGGCGGCATCCATGAGGACCCAGGCCTTGGCAGCCAGTTGCGGGGAAGCCGGCACCATTTCAACCGCCCAGGCGGCCGGGGTGATGATCAGCGAGATAAGCAGGCACGTGCGTTTGGCTAAGGTGGTGATGTTCATCCGTCTCTCGAAATTACTTATGGAAACTTGCCCTCGCGGGCAAAACTTATTCAGACAGCCCGTTAGCAGACTGTCACGTGTTCGGTTGCCCGCTCACCCCTTGCCCCTGGGTTTTATTGTTCAACGAGCCAGCAACCAGGGTCCAGGCCCGCATGCGCGCCTGAACCATCAATCTTTTTTTATTCTGCGGTGACGACGCTGGGTTGCCCCAGGTTGGCCAGGCGCACGCTGTTCTGCACTTGCGCGACCTCGCTCGGCGAGCCGATCGGGCCCATGCGCACACGGTGCAGGGTTTGCTGGTTACGCACGATGGAACTGATAAATACGGGCGCGTTGACCATGCTGCTGAGCTTGGACCTTAACAGTTCTGCCGCATCCGGGTTGGCGAAAGCGCCGACCTGCAGGTATTGCCCGCCGGCCATCGAACTGCCGGGTGCCGACTTGGGCACGGCCACGGTGTCCGGCGCATGTTGTGCCGGCGGAGGTGTCCACTGCTCGATCTTGCCGGCCGACGCGGTGATTTGCGGCTGTGGCGTCTGCGGTTCATTGAGCATCAACGGCGCCGGTTTGCCGCGCTGGGCCCAATACTGCGCTGGGTCGATACCTTCGACCTTGACCCGTGCGGTGCCGGTTTCGGCATAACCGAGTTTCTTCGCGGCAGCGTAGGACAAGTCGATGATCCGGTCCGAATAGAACGGCCCACGGTCGTTGACCCGCAGGATCACCGTGCGATTGTTGTCTAGGTTGGTGACCCGCACATAGCTGGGCAGCGGCAAGGTCTTGTGGGCCGCGCTCATGCCGTACAGGTCATACACTTCGCCGTTGGCGGTGTTCTGGCCATGGAACTTGGTGCCGTACCAGGACGCTGTGCCCGATTGCACGTAGGTCTTGGAGTCCTGCAGCGGGAAGTAGGTCTTGCCCAGTACGGTATAGGGGTTGGCCTTGTACGCACCGGTATGCAGGGTCGGCGTGGCATCCGGGATTTTCGACACGTCGACATCCCACCACGGCGCGCCATCTTTATGCGCACGGTTGATATCCAGTCCCGGCTGGGAACGGACGGCGGTGCCACCGTACTTCTGCGTCGGGCCACGGCTGGTGGAACAACTGACAACCAGCAAGGACAACGCGGCAAACGCCACCAGCTTGAGCGGTTTATTGAACAGCGATGCCCGCATTACTTGGTGCCCCGTGCTTGGACCAGCATGTCTGACAGCTGATGCACGGCCATGGCGTACATCACACTGCGGTTATAACGCGTGATTGCGTAGAAATTGTTCAGGCCCATCCAGTATTCAGGGCCGTTTTCGCCGTCGAGACGGAACGCCGTCACCGGCACATCATCGCGTGGCGCATTCTGACTCGACCAGCCCAGCGCCCGCAACTCCCCGACCGTCTTGGCCGGCTCGATGCCTTGGGTCAGGCCTTCGTCGGCGCGTTCCCCGGTAACCTCGGCACGCACGACCACCGGTTCGCCGGACACCCAGCCGTGGCGCTTGAAGTAGCTGGCGACGCTGCCGATGGCGTCGTCGGGATTGCTCCAGATATTGATGTGGCCATCGCCGTCGAAGTCCACCGCATAGGCGCGGAAGCTGCTCGGCATGAACTGCGGCAGGCCCATGGCCCCCGCGTAGGAACCCTTGAGGGTCAACGGATCGACCTGCTCTTCACGGGCCAGCAACAGGAATTCGCGCAGCTCCTTGCGGAAGAAATCGGCGCGTGGCGGGTAATCGAAGCCCAGGGTCGACAGCGCATCGATCACCCGATAGCTGCCGGTGTTGCGCCCGTAGAAGGTTTCGATGCCGATAATCGCCACAATCACCTGGGCTGGCACGCCGTATTCCTGCTCGGCGCGGGCCAGTACGGCCTCGTGCTGGCGCCAGAAGTCCACACCCCGGGCCACGCGGGCATCGGTGAGGAACATCGGGCGATAGTCCTTCCACTGCTTCACGCGCTCGGCCGGACGGGAAATGGCGTCGAGGATCGCCTGCTTGCGCTGGGCCTCGCGGAACACGCCCATCAGCTGTTCACCGGCGAAACCGTAGTCGCGGGTCATTTCACCGACGAATTCGGCGACCTGGGGCGAGCCATCGTAGTCACCGGCCAGCGCCTCTTGCGTTGCCCCCAGCAGCCCAATCAGGCCCATCCAGGACGCATGCCGAGTCGCCCAGCCGCGCATTACTTGCATTGACATCTTCACCTTATTCAAACCTGAGCGATCCACTTGCGATGCGTATGAATCGACATCAAAACCCCAAACGCTGACAGCAAGGTCACCAGCGAAGTTCCGCCGTAGCTAATGAATGGCAACGGCACCCCCACCACCGGCAGCAGGCCACTGACCATACCGATGTTGACGAAAACGTAAACAAAAAAAGTCATGGTCAGGCTGCCGGCGAGCAATTTACCGAACAAGGTCTGCGCCTGGGCAGTGATCACCAGGCCGCGACCGATCAACAGCAGATAAATCAGTAATAGCGCGCAAATGCCCACCAGGCCAAACTCTTCGCCCATTACCGCAATGATGAAGTCGGTGTGGCTCTCGGGCAAAAAGTCCAGGTGCGACTGGGTGCCCAGTAACCAGCCCTTACCAAATACACCGCCGGAACCGATGGCCGCCTTCGACTGGATGATGTTCCAGCCGGTACCCAGCGGGTCGCTCTCAGGGTCGAGGAAGGTCAGGATTCGCTGCTTCTGGTAGTCATGCATAAAGAAGAACCACATCGCCACCGCCACCGGCACGGCGGCGGCGAGCACGCTGAGGATCCAGCGCCAGCGCAGGCCACCCATGAACAGCACGAACGCCCCGCCCGCCAGGATCAACAGCGACGTGCCGAGGTCCGGCTGGCGCACGATCAGGATGAACGGCACGCCAATCAGGATCAGGCTGATCCCCACGTGCTTGAGCTGCGGCGGCAGGGTGCGCTTGGACAGGTACCAGGCGATAGTCGCGGGCATCAGGATCTTCATGAATTCCGACGGCTGGAAGCGAATCACCCCTGGAATGTTGATCCAGCGGGTCGCGCCCATGGCGTTGTGGCCCATCACGTCGACCACCACCAGCAGCAATACGCCAGCGACATAACCCAAGGGCACCCAGCGCGCCATGAAACGCGGCTCCAACTGGGCGATCACCACCATCGACAACAGCCCCAGGCCGAACGACGACGCTTGCTTGATTAGCAGGTCCCAGTTCTTGCCGCTGGCCGAATACAGCACGAACAGGCTGCCGGCGGCCAGGGTCAGCAGCAGGATCAGCAACGGGCCATCGATGTGCATGCGCTGCAGCAACGTCGCGCGACGACGCATCACATCCTCGCTGGAGAGGATGCGGTCAAAATTACTCTTCACTGGCCGTAACCTCGGTGCTTGAAGGGGGGCCGCCATATTCGGGTTTGAGCCTGCCGTCGTCGGTCAGCAGCCAGGCGTCCATCACCTGGCGCACCACCGGCGCGGCGACGCCGGAACCGGACTCGCCGTTCTCGACCATCACCGCCACCACGATTTTCGGATCGTCCGCCGGAGCGAAGCCGACAAACAAGGCGTGGTCGCGGTGGCGTTCCTGGACTTTGGAACGGTCATATTTTTCGCCCTGCTTGATCGCGACCACCTGGGCGGTACCGCTCTTGCCGGCAATGCGGTACTGCGCGCCGATCGCGGCCTTGCGCGCGGTGCCACGCGCGCCGTGCATCACTTGCTGCATGCCGTGGTTGACTTTGGTCCAGTCCGACGGGTCGCGCAGCACGATGTCCGGGATCGGGTTTTCATCCACCGGCTTTTCGCCTTCGATGGTCTTGGCCAGGTGCGGGCGGTTCCAGACGCCTTTGTTGGCCACCAGCGCCGTGGCCTGGGCCAGTTGCAGCGGCGTGGCCTGCATATAGCCCTGGCCGATACCGAGAATCAGGGTTTCACCGGGGAACCAGGCCTGGCGACGGGTCGCCCGCTTCCATTCCCGCGAAGGCATCAGGCCTGGGGATTCTTCGAACATGTCCAGGGACACTTTCTGACCCAGGCCGAACTTGCCCATGTAGGCCGACAGGCGATCGATCCCCAGCTTGTGGGCCAGGTCGTAGAAGTAGGTGTCGTTGGAGCGCATGATCGCGGTGTCCAGGTCGACATAGCCGTCACCGGTGCGGTTCCAGTTGCGGTATTTGTGATCGTAGTTGGGCAGCATGTAGTAGCCGGGGTCGAACACACGACTGGAGGCCGTGACCACGCCCGCATCCAGGCCGGCAATCGCCACCGCCGGCTTGATGGTCGAACCGGGCGGATACAGACCGCGCAGCACACGGTTGAACAGCGGGCGGTCGATGGAGTCACGCAGCTCGGCATAGGCCTTGAAGCTGATCCCGGTGACGAACAGGTTGGGGTCGAAGCTCGGCTGACTGACCATGGCCAGCACTTCGCCGGTCTTCGGGTCCAGGGCTACCACCGCACCACGCCGCCCGCCCAGGGCCATCTCGGCCGCTTCCTGCAACTTGATGTCCAGGCTCAGCACAATGTCCTTGCCCGGCACCGGATCGGTACGCTTGAGCACCCGCAGCACGCGGCCACGGGCATTGGTCTCGACTTCTTCGTAACCCACCTGGCCGTGCAGCTCGGGCTCGTAGAAACGCTCGATGCCGGTTTTGCCGATATGGTGGGTGCCGCTGTAATTGACCGGATCGAGGCTTTTCAGCTCTTTCTCGTTGATCCGCCCCATGTAGCCGACAGAGTGGGCAAAGTGCGGCCCTTGGGGATAGTGGCGCACCAGTTGCGCCACCACTTCCACACCCGGCAGGCGGAACTGGTTCACCGCGATCCGCGCGATCTGCTCCTCGGTCAGCTCGAACAGGATCGGCACCGGCTCGAATGGCCGGCGCCCCTGCTTCATGCGTTTCTCGAAGATCACCCGATCTTCCGGGGTCAACTGCAGCACTTCGACGATTACATCGAGGACCTGCTGCCAATCGCCAGAGCGCTCGCGGGTCATGCTCAGGCTGAAGCTGGGACGGTTATCCGCGACCACCACGCCGTTGCGGTCGAAAATCAGCCCACGGGTCGGCGGGATTGGCTGCACATGCACCCGGTTGTTTTCCGACAGCGTGGAGTGATAGTCGTACTGGATCACCTGTAGGAAATACAGGCGAGCGATCAACACCCCGATCAGCGTCACCACCATGATCGCGCCAAATACCACGCGCGAGCGCACCAGACGTGCGTCTTTCTCGTGGTCCTTGATGCGGATCGGCTGAGTCATCGGGAGGGGCGCAGACTATTTGTGGTAAGGGTGCCCGGACAGAACTGTCCAGGCGCGATACAGCTGTTCACCGATCAGAATCCTTACCAACGGGTGCGGCAACGTCAGCGCCGACAGCGACCAGCGTTGGTCCGCCCGTGCGCAGACTTCCGGCGCCAGCCCCTCGGGGCCGCCGACCATGAAGTTGACCGTCCGCGAGTCCAGGCGCCAGCGATCCAGTTCCACCGCCAGTTGCTCGGTGCTCCAGGGTTTGCCGTGCACTTCAAGGGTGACGATGCGCTCGTTGGGGCCGACCTTGGCCAGCATGGCTTCGCCTTCCTGACGGATAAAGCGCGCCACATCGGCATTCTTGCCCCGGGTGTTGAGCGGTATTTCCACCAGTTCCAGCGACAGCTCAGCGGGCAGGCGCTTGGCATATTCATGCCAGCCTTCTTCCACCCACTTGGGCATGCGTGAACCGACAGCAATCAGACGCAGGCGCACAGCCGTTCCTTATTCCTGGTCTTTGTTGAGCTTGTCGAAGTGCGCGTGGCCCACTTCCGGGCTGTGGTGCTTGCCATCGGCGGCACGGCTCTGCTCGGCGCCTTTCCACAGGCGTTCCAGGTCGTAGAACTGGCGGGCGTTGGACGTCATCATGTGAACGATCACGTCGTCCATGTCCAGCAGCACCCAGTCGCTGTCGCCCTTGCCTTCTTCACCCAGCGGCTTCACGCCTTGGGCTTTGACGGCTTCGCGAACCTTGTCCAGCATCGCGCCGATCTGGCGGTTGGAGGTACCGGTGGCGATGATCATGAAGTCGGTGATGCTCTGCTTGTCGCGCACGTCCAGGACCTGGATGTCCTGGGCCTTCACGTCTTCCAGGGCGGCAACGGCCACTTTCACCAGCTCTTCGCCAGCCAGTTCCGGGCCGACATGGGCTTCGACCGGCAGTGGCGCGCTTTTGAACGTGCCTTTGCGTTTAACTTTGCTTACGTCTTTGTTCGTCATAAAAAACTCGTTTTGCTCATATGTTCGGGCGCCCGCTGCACGACGGTTCGTGCGTTCAAGCGCGCCTTTTCAGTTCGACGCACGGTAAAGCCCGTGCGCATCGATGTAGGCCAGGACCGCGTCAGGCACCAGGAAACGTACCGACTTCCCGCTGGCCAGCAGTTGACGGATCTGGGTGGCGGACACCGCAAGCGGGGTCTGCCAGACGAATGCAATATTCCCGCTCGGTCCGGTCAGGGCCAAGGGGTCACTTACCGACCGCGCGGCCAGCAGGTTGCGCAGGGCATCCGGCGGTTCGCTGTCGGCATCCGGGCGTTGCAAAACCAGGATGTGGCAATGCTGGAGGAGTTCCTCCCAGCGATGCCAAGAGGGCAGGCCGCAAAATGCGTCCCAGCCCAAAAGCAGAAACAACTGGTCATCGGCGGCCAACTCGGCGCGCATCAGTTCCAGGGTGTCAACAGTGTAGGACGGTTTATCGCGCTTGAGCTCGCGGTCATCCACCACCAGCGGCGCTACACCGGCGACAGCCACGCGCACCATTTCCAGACGTTGCTGCGCGGACACCTGCGGCATGTCGCGATGGGGTGGCCGGGCATTGGGTGTCAGGCGCAACTCATCCAGCGCGAGGGCATCCGCGACTTCCAGGGCGCTGCGCAAATGGCCGATGTGTACGGGGTCGAAGGTACCGCCGAGCAGCCCGATGCGTTTAGCCATCAAGTGCGCACATGACCATCGCCGAATACCACGTACTTCTCGCTGGTCAAGCCTTCCAGGCCAACCGGGCCACGTGCATGGAGCTTGTCGGTGGAGATACCGATCTCCGCCCCCAGGCCATACTCGAAGCCGTCGGCAAAACGCGTCGAGGCGTTGACCATCACCGAAGCGGAATCCACTTCGTTGAGGAAACGCCGGGCATCGCTGAAATGCTCGGTAACAATGGCATCGGTGTGCTTGGAGCCGTACTTGTTGATGTGTTCGATGGCCTGGTCCAGGTCGTCGACGATGCGGATCGACAGGATCGGCGCCGTGTACTCGGTGTACCAGTCTTGTTCGGTTGCCTCGATCACGTCCGCGCCGAGCAGTGCACGGGTGCGCTCGCAACCACGCAGCTCCACGCCCTTGTCGCGGTAGATGGCAGCCAGCGGCGGCAGCACGCGATCGGCAATGCCGACGTGCACCAGCAGGGTTTCCATGGTGTTGCACGGGGCGTAACGGTGGGTCTTGGCGTTGTCGGCGATGCGGATCGCCTTGTCGATATCGGCGGCGATGTCGATGTAGACGTGGCACACGCCGTCCAGGTGCTTGATCACCGGCACCTTGGCATCACGGCTGACCCGTTCGATCAGGCTCTTGCCACCGCGCGGCACGATCACGTCGACGAATTCGGGCATGGTAATCAGCGCGCCAACGGCGGCGCGGTCGGTGGTTTCCACCACTTGCACCACTTCGGCGGGCAGTTCGGCCACGGCCAGGCCCTGCTGGATGCAGGCGGCAATGGCACGGTTGGAATGGATCGCCTCGGAACCGCCACGCAGGATGGTGGCGTTGCCGGACTTGAGGCACAGGCTCGCGGCGTCGATGGTCACGTTCGGACGCGACTCATAGATGATGCCGATCACGCCCAGGGGCACGCGCATCTTGCCGACCTGAATGCCGGACGGCAGGTAACGCATGTCGCGGATTTCACCGATGGGGTCGGGCAGCTTGGCCACCTGACGCAGGCCTTCGATCATGTCGTCGATACGTGCCTGGGTCAGCGCCAGGCGGTCCAGCAAGGCCGGCTCCAGGCCATTGGCGCGGCCGTTGGCCAGGTCCAGTTCGTTGGCGGCGGTCAACTCGGAGCGCGAGGCATCCAGAGCATCGGCGGCAGCCAGCAGGGCACGGTTCTTCTGCGCGGTGCTCGCACGGGCGATCAACCGCGAGGCCTGACGGGCAGCGCGACCCAGGCGGGTCATGTAGTCAAGAACGGACTCAGTCATGGTCAGGGAGTCTTGGTAAAGAGGAAAGCGGCAGATTATAGCTGTGACGCTGTCCTACGGACAGCGGTGAGGGGCGGATGGTCGAAATGAACTGTAAAAACCCCGCCTTCAGCCGTAATTAAGGTGGGAGTTGTTATGATTCCGTCACATTTAGCCGTATTTACCCCTGACCACCATGCCCAGCCCTTCGCTGCAACGCCCCGCCAGCGCCCTGCCCGACTGCTTCTTCGACCGCGATGCGCAATTACTCGCACGGGAATTGCTCGGAAAAGTCATACGCCATCGTGTCGGCGAAATCTGGCTTTCAGCGCGAATCATTGAAACCGAAGCCTATTACCTGGCCGAAAAAGGCAGTCACGCGTCACTCGGCTACACAGAAAAGCGTAAGGCTTTGTTTCTGGATGGCGGTCATATCTATATGTACTACGCCCGTGGCGGCGATTCGCTGAACTTCAGCGCCCACGGCCCGGGCAATGCGGTGCTGATCAAATCGGCCTATCCGTGGCTCGATGAAACCTCGGGCCCGGCCAGCCTGGCGCAGATGCTGCTGAACAATCCGCATGCCGACGGCCGGCCGCGCCCCTCGCAAAAGCTCTGCGCCGGCCAGACCTTGCTGTGCAAGGCATTGGGCCTGAAGGTGCCGATGTGGGATGCCAAGCGCTTCGACCCGGCGCGGCTGTATGTCGAGGATGTCGGCCAGACCCCGACGCAGATTATCCAGACCACGCGCCTGGGCATTCCCGGCGGCCGTGATGAGCACCTGATGTACCGCTTCGTCGACGCCGGCTACGCGCCCTATTGCACGCGGAACCCGCTGCGCCGGGGCCAGGTCGAAGGCCGCGATTACTTTCTGATTTGAGCCCCCCCACAGAAGCGAGCGTGCTCGCGAAGGGCGTAAACGATGACGCTGGGGGGGCCTGGATAAACGCGGCGAGTTTGAGTTTCTCGCGAGCACGCTCGCTCCTACAGTGGGAGGGGGTATTTATAGATGGAGTTGATTGTATGGGCCAATGGCTCGATAGCATGACCGGCTGGCTGACCCTGAACCCACAATGGCTGGCAGTCGCGGTGTTTCTTGTCGCGTGCGTGGAGTGCCTGGCCATTGCCGGGCTGATCGTACCGGGCACGGTCTTGCTGTTCGCCATCGCGGCGCTGGCTGGCAGCGGTGCACTGTCCTTGAGCGAAACCCTGCTGCTGGGTTTCCTCGGCGGGTTATTGGGCGATGGGGTTTCCTACTACCTGGGCCGACATTTCCACCAGAACATCCGACGCCTGCCCGGCTTGCGCCATCACCCTGAATGGATGAACGGCGCGGAGACCTACTTCCACAAGTACGGCATCGCCAGCCTGCTGGTCGGACGTTTCATCGGCCCGCTACGCCCCATGCTGCCGATGGTGGCGGGCATGTGCGACATGCCATTCCCACGCTTCGCGGCGGTCAGCATTGTCGCGGCGGCGGGCTGGACGGTGGCGTATCTGCTGCCGGGCTGGGCGACCGGTGCCGCGTTCCGTCTGCCGTTGCCGGCAGGTTTCTGGCCGGAAGCCGGCGTTGTCGCGGCCTGCCTCGCGGTGCTGCTGGGCCTGAGCTTGAACAGCAGCCTGCGCGGCCATCGTCGCGCCACCTTGTGGATCGGTTGCGCCAGCCTGACCTCGCTGATCGCAGTGTTTATCGGCTACCCCCACTTGAACGACTTCGATCAGGGCCTCAGCGCCCTGGTGCAGGAACACCGCAGCGCGTGGCTGGATGAGGTGATGGTGCGGGTGACCCAACTGGGTGAATTCAAGAAGATGCTCGTCGCAAGCGCCGTGTTTACCGTGCTGCTCTTGCTGGCGCGCCAATGGCGGCACGCCGTGTTCGTCGCCGCCACCCTGGCCGGTGCGGCACTCATCAACACCGGGACCAAACTGTTTTTCGCCCGTGGTCGCCCGGAAATCCTCAGCGAGCCGCTGACCAGTTTCAGCATGCCCAGCGGCCACGCTTCCGGGGCGTTCGCGTTTTTCCTGGCGCTGGCGGTGCTGGCCGGGCGCGGACAGCCCACGCGGTTGCGCCTGACCTGGATGCTGCTGGGCTGTATTCCCGCGGCCTTCATTGCCCTGTCACGGGTCTATCTTGGCGCCCACTGGCCCACCGACATCCTGGCCGGCACGCTGCTGGCGATGACCGTGTGTGCATTCAGTCTGACGGCCTGCCAGTACCGCAGCCCGCTGCCGGCCATGCCGCAAAAGACCTGGTGGCTGCTGTTACCGGTGTTGGTCGCGGTACTCAGCTTTATTGCGCTGAGCGGTACATCCCATGCATTGCTGCGCTACGCCTATTAGGTAAACAACTCGCCCTGCAGCTCATCGAGCAACATCTGGATCGCATCCAGGCGTTGCTGCGGGTCGTCGAGTTGCAGCAGGTCGATCTTGTCGGCCTCGTCGAACGGCAGCAGATACGCCAATTGATTGCCCAAGGCCTGCTGGCCGTCGGCGTGGGTGTCCATGTCCAACGAGGCGACCATGGGGTGTTCGGCCAGCGCCTCGAGCAAGGCCAGCAAATCGGCGTCTTCTTCTTCCAGCGCCTGGTCCGGCAACTCTTCCAGCCATTGCACGTCGGCCACCAGCAATTGGTCCTTCTGCACTCCGGCGTCACGTACACGGAAGCGACGCCCGCCTTCGACGCGAATCCCCAGCAGGCCGTTATCCTGCTGCTTGAAGTCGCGAATCAGCGCCTCGCAGCCGATCAGCGCGTAGCCATCCGGGGCCACGCCCACTTCCTTGCCTTCGAGGATGCACACCACGCCGAAGCTTTCGCCCTTTTTCATGCAGCGGCTGATCATGTCCAGGTAGCGCGCCTCGAACAGTTGCAGATCGAGGGTACAGCCAGGGAACAGCACGGTATTGAGCGGGAACAGCGCCAGACTCATAAAGCTTTCCTTAAACCCGATTCAAACGATCACCGACACGGCCAACGGCAGAAACACTGCCGTGGCCACACCCATCAGACTCATGGCCAGCGCGGCGAAGGCACCGCACTCTTCGCTTTCCTGCAGGGCCACCGAGGTGCCGACCGCATGCGCCGTCATGCCCAGCGCCATACCCCGCGCCTCGGGGCTGTGCACGCCCAGGCGCGACAGGTATGCCGGGCCGATCATCGCGCCGATCACCCCGGTGATCAGCACAAACACCGCCGCCAACGCCGCCACGCCGCCGATCTGCTCGGCCACCAGCATGGCGATGGGCGAGGTCACCGATTTGGGCGCCATGGTCATCAACATCATGTGCTCGGCGCCAAACCACCAGCCCAGCAGTACACACAGGCCGGTGGCAAACACCCCCCCAATCACCAGCGTAGTAAAAATCGGCCAGAACAATTGGCGGATCCGCCGCAGATTCAGATAAAGCGGCACCGCCAGGGCCACGGTCGCCGGGCCCAGCAGGATGCTCATGATCTCGGTGCTCTTGCGGTACTCGGCGTAACTCAGGCCGCAGGTGAGCAACACACCGATCACCAGCAGCATGGACACCAGCACCGGCTGCAGGAAAATCCAGCGGGTTTTCTCGAACCCCGCGAGCACCAGTTGATAAGCGCCCAGGGTGATACCGATGCCGAATAAAGGGTGGTGGATCACCGCCGTCCACGCGCCTTGCCAGTCGACCGTCATTGCTCGTCCTCCCGCTGTGCCTGGCGCTTGACCAGTTTTTGCATCATCACGCCGACAACCCCCATGGCGATCACCAGCGACAACACCAGCGCGCCGACGATGGCCCAGAAGTCGGCGGCAATGTCCTTGGCATACACCATCACCCCCACCGCCGGCGGCACCAGCAGCAACGGCAGGTAACGCAGCAGGCTGCTGGCGGCCAGACTCAGGGGCTCGCCGACTTCGCCGCGCCACACCAGGTAGCCCAGCATCAGCAGCAGGCCGATGATCGGTCCCGGCAGCACCGGTAACAGCAAATGGTTGATCGCCGTGCCGATCAGTTGAAACAGCACCAGCCATGTCAGGCCACGTAACAGCATCCTTCCTCTCCCCCTCGAAACCCGCCCGCATTATAAGCATGCCCGCCCTATGCTCTGGCATTCGCCGTAAGCATGTTGGGTTGACCGAGCCGAATGGCCATGATGATCTACATTGGTTCTCTGTAACCCATAACAACATTCCATCCCCCGTGGATGGGGACACACCGATGAACCAAGGAGAGACGCAATGCCCTATGTACCCGTAGCGCAGCTCAAAGATTATGTCGGCAAGGAACTGGGACGTTCCGAATGGCTCACCATCGACCAGGCACGCATCAACCTGTTCGCCGAAGCCACCGGCGATCATCAGTTCATCCACGTCGACCCGGTCAAGGCCGCGCAAACGCCGTTCGGCAGCACCATCGCCCACGGTTTCCTGTCGCTGTCGCTGATGCCCAAGCTGATGGAAGACATCCTGATCATGCCCGAAGGCCTGAAGATGGCGGTCAACTATGGCCTGGACAGCGTGCGCTTTATCCAGCCGGTGAAGGTCGACTCCAAGGTCCGCCTGAACGTGACCCTCACCGACGTCACCGAGAAAAAACCCGGCCAATGGCTGTTCAAGGCCACCGCCACCCTGGAAATCGAAGGCCAGGAAAAACCCGCTTACATCGCCGAGTCGCTGTCACTCTGCTTCGTATAACCGCGCCCCCCCTCTGTAGGAGCTGGCTTGCCAGCGAAAAGCCCCCCAGACGCCGCGTTCCCCCTGAACGCCCGCGTCATTGCTGACCCTCCTCGCCAGCAAACCGGCTCCTACAGGTCATCTATTCCCTGACAGACCACTAGGTATGGCTCCCTCGCTGCGGCATACTCGGCGCTCAATTATCCGGATCCCGCTATGCGCCCACTCGCTCCCCTTGCCCTTGCCCTATTGCTCACCGCTTGCGGAGACGGCGAATCGCTGCTGCCGCCCGATGCGCGCCTGCCCGATGGCGGTCGCTACCGTGGCGATGTGGTCAATGGCTTGCTGCAAGGCCAGGGCCGCGTGGACTACCCCAACGGCAGCTGGTACGCCGGGCAGTTCGACAAAGGCCAATGGCACGGCACGGGCGAATGGCATGGCAGCAATGGCGAAGTCTATAAAGGCCAGTTCAAGCAGGGGCTGTTCGACGGCCAGGGCAGCTTGACCACGGCCGGCAGCCAGTATGTCGGCGGTTTCAAGAACGGTCGACGCAACGGCGAAGGCACCCTCAAAGAGGGGCAGATGACCTATCGCGGCGAATTCATGGACGACCAGTACTCCGGCCTGGGTCGCCTGGAGCTGGCCGACGGCAGCCAGTACCAGGGCCAGTTCGCCCATGGCAAGCCCAATGGCGAAGGCCAGCGCAACGATGACAGCGGCAACCAGTTCAGCGGCCACTTCGTCGATGGACAGCTGGAAGGCAACGGCACGTTCAACAGCGCCGATGGCGACATCTATGTCGGCCAGTTCAAGCAAAACCAGCTCAACGGCAAGGGTCGCTATGAAAATGCCGACGGCGACGTGTGGATCGGCCAGTTCAAGGAAGGCGCCCTGAGCGGCAAGGGCGAATTGATCGGCGTGGATGGCAGCCACTACGTCGGCCAGTTCAGCGATTGGCGCTTCAGCGGCGAAGGTCGCCTGAACCTCACCGATGGCAGTTTCTATATTGGCGGCTTCGACAGCGACAACTACCAGGGCCGTGGCACGCTGGTGCTCACCGATGGCACCGTGCAGGCCGGCACCTGGGTCAACGGCATGCGCGTGCGGGACGCCGACGGCAAGCTGCTCCCCGATCCGCTGGAGACCGGCGTACTGGCCCAGGGCCGCCTGCTGGATGCCGCACTTGCCGCCGTGCCCGCCTCCACCCCCGCCGTCGAGCTGTATACCCTCGCACTGGCCGGCGACGGTCAGCAAAGCGTGTTCCTGCGCGAAGCCGATTACGTCAGCAACCTGCTCGCCACCCGCTTCGGTGCCCGTGGACAGATTCGCCTGGTCAACCACCGCGACCATATCGCCGACCGCCCCCTGGCCACCCGCGAAAGCCTGCGCCGCGCGGTGCAAACCCTGGCCGAACGCAGCGGGCCGGAAGACCTGGTGTTCATCTATCTGACCAGCCACGGCACCCACGAACACGAACTGGTGCTGGACCAGCCGCGCATGGAGCTGGCCGACCTGCCCGCCGACGAACTGGCGGCCGTGCTCACGCCGCTGAAGAATCGCGACAAGATCATCGTGATTTCCGCCTGTTACTCCGGCGGGTTCATCCCGGCGCTGAAAGACGAACGCACCCTGATCATGACCGCCTCGCGCGCCGACCGCGTGTCCTTCGGTTGCTCCGAGGAAGCCGACTTCACCTACTTCGGCGACGCCCTCTTCGCCCAAGCCTTCAACCAGACCGATGACCTGCAGCAAGCCTTCAAACTGGCGCAACTGCATGTGGCCGAACGCGAACAGGCGGATAACTTCGAGCCTTCCGAACCGCAGATCTGGGCCCCCAAGGGCGTGATCGCCCACTGGCAACTATTACGCAAGCAGCAGGCACGAAAGGCGCTCGAAAGCGTCTCAATGAATAGCAAGGAAGCCAAAGACAACTAAGCTGTAACGCGTAACGAGGGGGGAAACACCATGTATCTGACACCTCAACATATCTTGCTGGCCGGTGCCTCTGGCCTGACCGGCGAGCATTTGCTCGACCGCCTGCTCAACGAACCCACCGTAACCCGCGTGCTGGCACCCAGCCGTAAACCGCTGGCGGCACACCCGCGCCTGGAAAGCCCGGTGGGCGACCCGGCGGTACTTCTGCCGCAACTGAGCGGCCCGGTGGATATAGCCTTCTGCTGCCTGGGCACCACCATCAAGCAGGCGGGCTCCGAAGAAGCCTTCCGCGCCATCGACCTGGACATGGTGGTGGCCTTCGCCAAACGTGCGCGGGAAATGGGCGCGCGGCATCTGATCGTGATCAGCGCGATTGGCGCCGACCCGAAATCCTCGGTCTTCTATAACCGGGTCAAGGGGGAGATGGAACAGGCGCTGAAGGCGCAAGGCTGGCCGCAACTGACCATCGTGCGACCGTCGCTGCTGCTGGGGGAACGCCTGGAACCGCGCTTGGCCGAACAATTGGCCGGACCGTTGTCACGCCTGATTCCGGGCAAGTACCACGGCATCGAAGTCTGCGAACTGGCTCGCGCCATGTGGCGGCTGGCGCTGGAACAACAGGACGGCGTGCGGGTGGTGGAGTCGGACGAGCTGCGCAAACTCGGCAAATGATCGTCCCACCCTGTAGGAGCTCGCTCGCGAAGAACCCGAGAACGCCGCGTTCATTCAGAATGCCCGCGTTATCGTTGACGATCTTCGCGAGCAAGCTCGCGCCTACAGGCCGCCCGTTGCGTTAAAGCCGACGCCCAGCACCGTCAGCACCGACAACGGCAGCAGCAAGGTATCGAGCACTGCGCTGGCCGGCAGGTCGACGCCGGGGTAGCTCGGTGCCTCGGCGCCAAACCGGTCCATGGCGCAACAGCCGCCGTTCATGGCGTACAAGTCCAGCCGCGTACCGGCATACACCACGGGCGCGCCGGGCTTGGCGGCATCCAGGGTGCGTGCGGTGGCGCAGCCGGCCAGTTGCAGCGCGAGTACCACCAGCAGGACCTTATTCATCGCTGCTCAAATGGTGCTCGCCCCAGCGCGGCAACATGTCCTGAGGGATATTCAGCAGGTTGAGAATCCGCGCCACCACAAAGTCCACCAGGTCATCGATGGTCTGCGGCTGGTGATAGAAGCCGGGCGACGCCGGCAGGATGGTCACGCCCATGTTCGACAACTTGAGCATGTGCTCCAGGTGAATGCTCGAATACGGCGCTTCCCGGGGCACCAGGATCAATTGGCGACGCTCTTTGAGGGTGACGTCCGCCGCGCGCTCGATCAGGTTGTTGCAGGCCCCGGTGGCAATCGCCGACAACGTGCCGGTGGAACACGGCACCACCACCATCGCCGCTGGCGCGCCGGAGCCGGAGGCCACCGGCGACATCCAGTCTTCCTTGCCGTAGACCTTGATCTGCCCCGCCGCCGCACCGGTGTACTCGGTGAGGAACGCCTGCATCGACTGCACCTTGGCGGGCAGCGCGACATCGGTCTCGGTGGCCAGCACCAGTTGCGCGGCCTTGGAGATCAAGAAGTGCACCTCGCGGTCCTCGCGCACCAGGCAATCGAGCAGGCGCAGGCCATAAGGCGCGCCGGATGCACCGGTCATCGCCAGGGTGATGCGTTCCGGGCCACTCACTTCAACGCCTCGGCCAGCTTGCCATGCAGGCCGCCGAAGCCGCCGTTACTCATGACCACCACGTGGGTGCCAGGCTTGGCCTGTTGTTTGACGAACTCAATGATGCCCTCGATGGAATCACGCACGGTCGAGGGCACCGAGCACCGCGCGGCAACCGCCGGCAGGTCCCAACCGAGGTTGGCGGGGGCGTACCACACCACTTGATCGGCATCGTTGACGCTTTCCGGCAGGCCGTCGCGGTGGGCGCCGAGTTTCATGGAGTTGGAGCGCGGTTCGATAATCGCAATGATCGGTGCATCGCAGACCCGCTTGCGCAAGCCATCAAGGGTGGTGGCAATCGCCGTTGGGTGGTGGGCAAAGTCGTCGTAGATGGTAATCCCATTCACGTCAGCGACTTTTTCCATGCGGCGCTTCACACTTTTGAACGCGCTCAACGCCGCAATGCCCATCGACGGCACCACGCCGACATGCCGCGCGGCCGCCAGGGTCACCAGGGCGTTGGCGACGTTGTGCTGGCCGGTCATGTCCCATTCGACGATGCCCTGAGCCTCGCCTTCGAACAGCACCTCAAAACGCGAACCGTCTTCACTGAGCAGCTTGACCTGCCACTGCCCGCCCGCGCCGGTGGTTTGCACCGGGGTCCAGCAGCCCATCTCGATCACGCGCTGCAAGGCCGGCTCGGTGGTCGGGTGGATCACCAGGCCCTCGCTTGGAATGGTGCGCACCAAATGGTGGAATTGCCGTTCGATGGCCGCCAGGTCCGGGAAGATATCCGCGTGATCGAACTCAAGGTTATTGAGGATCGCCGTGCGCGGACGGTAGTGGACGAACTTGGAGCGCTTATCGAAAAAGGCGCTGTCGTATTCGTCGGCTTCGATCACGAAGAACGGCGTCTCGCCCAGGCGCGCCGACACCGAGAAATTCTGCGGCACGCCGCCGATCAGGAAACCCGGACTCATGCCGGCGTGTTCCAGCACCCAGGCCAGCATGCTGCTGGTGGTGGTCTTGCCGTGGGTACCCGCGACGGCCAGTACCCAGCGACCTTGCAGCACATGGTCGGCCAGCCATTGCGGGCCGGACACGTAAGGCAAACCTTTATTGAGTACGTACTCGACCGCCGGATTGCCACGGGACATGGCATTGCCGATCACCACCAGGTCCGGGACCGGGTCGAATTGGGAAGGGTCGTAACCCTGGGTCAACTCAATGCCCTGGGCTTGCAGCTGGGTGCTCATGGGGGGGTAAACATTGGCATCGGAACCGGTGACGTGATGGCCCAGCTCTTTGGCCAGAACCGCCATCGAGCCCATGAACGTGCCGCAGATACCAAGAATATGAATGTGCATAGTCGACCTCGTAAAACATCGAGGCAGGTTAGCGCAGGGCGTGGGAAATCGCACTCTTTAGCTGTCAGGCGGCGGCTCCGAAGAGCCGCGCAGAGACTTAGACCGTGGCGGTCCCGGCGGTTGTTTCGACGGGCAACTCGGCCTCCTTTATCACGATCAGTTTGCCGATGAACCTGTTCACCGCTTCAAAGCGCTTGTCCAGGCGCTCCAGCCGACGGGGGGCCGTGTCGGCGGCGGTACCGGCCGGGTCGCGATAGGCGCGAAAGACCATGTCGTGCTCGTCACCGATCACCTTGAGTTGTCGCTCAGCCACGTCGTACAACGCCTCAAGCATGGTCAGACGTTCACCCGTGGAGGCCGGCGAACGCTCACTCAACGTAAGCGCGGGAGCATCCGTTCCCTGGCGTATCGCCATGATGTTATTGGCCACCACTTCGATGCGCAGCTCGGCCAGCTTGATCCGCGTTTCCACATCGTTCCCCTGCCCCGCGACAGTGCCGACTGGCATCGTGCCCTGGAAGGAGATGGTCCCCGCTTGCGCGCTGGGCGCCGGCTGGTGAATAGAGGGGAGCAATGGCGTCTGCGCCGCGTACTGCCCTTTGATGGCCTCTCCGGTCCAGGTGGAGCCGGCGTAAGTTGCGATGCTCATCGGCGCACTGACAAGCCCATTGATACCCGCATTCACAAACGCATCGCGGGCGACGGTGCCCAATTGGGGCGCGGTGGAGAACACGCCGGCCTTGTGCAAGCGGTCGGCAACGATCAGGTTTTGTGTCACTTGGGCCAACGTCTTGGGTGCGATATGGCTCTGGGATGCCAACACACTTTCACCCGATTGGCCGGTGATTCGGGTCGAGATGTCCCTGAAACTGTCGCGCACAGACCTCGGCGCGGGCTTGGGGCTGGCGGGTACGGCAGGCGGCCGCAGCGAGGGTGCCGAAGACGACGCCACGCTGGGCGCACGCGAAGGCGCGATGGACGGACGCCTGAACACCGTCGACGGAAACAGACCGGGAATACGCATAATCTTCACCTTGATGATGGATGGAACAGGGGGTTCTTAAAGCCAATCACTCAGCGCCAAGTTGCAACCTGGGCTTACTGTCTGCGTCTTTAAAAACCTTTATCCAGTTCCACAAAATCAACGGCGCACGAGAATCCCGAGCCTTCGTACAACGGGCTTGTTAGACGGCTGACAAGCCCCAGTCAATACGCGACGGGCCATTAACATGAAGTTTGCAATTGACGGGCAATTCCATATTTACGCAACTTTCTATAAAGCGTATTTCGACTGACGCCCAACACCACGGCGGTCTGGCTCATATGCCAGTGTTGTTGCGCCAGTGCCGTCAGCAATGCCGCACGTTCGGCGGCGTCCAGTGACGAATCGGTCGATGGTGTGACGCTTGCCGCCGCAGGCTGGCCAATGGTCGGTGGCAGATCGTCAAACCGCACAACGCCCTGGGAGCACAAAGCGACCAATGTGCGCAGCACCATGCGCAGTTGCCGCACATTGCCGGGCCAGGCGAACGCCAGCAATGCCTGGCGAACCGCCGGCTCAAGGGCGACCGGCTGATCGCCGGCCTCCTGGGCCAGCAGGAAATCCAGCAATTGCGCCTTGTCGGTGCGCTCACGCAAGGCCGGCAGGCGAATGTCCAGGCCGTTGAGCCGGTAATACAAATCTTCGCGAAAACTGCCGTCCTGCACACGGTCGAGCAAATTCCGGTGCGTCGCGCTGATGATTCTGACGTCGATGGCCTGGGGCTCACCGCCGATGGGCACCACCATGCGGTCTTCCAGCACCCTTAATAAGCGGGTTTGTAGCGCCAGCGGCATATCGCCGATTTCATCCAGGAACAAGGTGCCGCCATCGGCCTGCTGCAACTTGCCTTGCATGCCCTCCTTGCGTGCGCCGGTAAAGGTGCCGCCGCGATAGCCGAACAGTTCGCTTTCGATCAAGCTTTCCGGGATGGCGGCACAGTTGAGGGCGACAAAGGCTTTGTTCGCGCGCTGGCTGGCCTGATGCACGGCCTTGGCGAAGGCTTCTTTGCCAGAGCCGGTTTCGCCATTGATCAACAGGGGGACGTCGCGCTCGAATACCCGCAGCGCCTTGCGAAAATCATTTTGCAGCGCCGGGTCGCCCAGGCAAATGCCGGGCAGCGGCACCGCTGCTGGCTTGGCCACGGGCGCCGGCGCACTGCGCGCCTGGCCGCGCAACGCCGCGAACAACTGCCGCCCGTCACGGGTGCACAACGGCCAACTGGCCGTGGCATTGGCACTGGCGCGTCCGAGCAATTGGTCCAGTGAACAGTCGAAAAACGCCTCGACCGGCTGCCCCAGCAAGCCACCGCGCATCTGCCCCAGCAGGTTCAGCGCGCTTTGGTTCACTGCGCAAATGCGCCCCTCGCCATCGAATGCCAGCAAGCCTTCGCTGAACAGCCCCACCGATTCGGCCTGCAAATGAAAGCGCAGCAACCAGTGGTTTTCAAAGTGACGCAGGAAGTAACAGCTCTCGATCATCTTCGCCGACAGATTCACCAGCGCCATGGTATGGAACTGGGCCTGGCGCGACACCGCTTCCCGGGCCGATGACACGTCGAGCACCGCCAGCAGTTGGCCATGGGGGTCGAACACCGGGCTCGCCGAACACGTCAGCCCCGTATGCCGCCCGCGAAAATGCTCGTCGCGATGAATGGTCAGGGATTGGCGCTCCACCAGACAGGTGCCGATGCCGTTGGTGCCTTCGCACGCCTCGCTCCAGTCGGCGCCCAGCCACAGCCCGGCGCGCTCGAAAATCCTGCGCTCGGACGGCGCGGTGACACAGTTGAGGATCACCCCGCGCGCATCGGTCAGCAGCACGGCATGGCCGGCGCCCGAGAGCTGCTGATGCAAGCTGTTCATCTCACTGCCGGCGATCTGTAACACCTGGTGCAGACGCTCACGGCTCTCCAGCAGGCGGCCGTGTTCGAGCACGGTCGGCGCGATGCTCAGGGCGGGGTCGAGGTGGTAGTCCTGCAGGCAGCGCAGCCAGGAGCGGGCGATGGACGGGTCGCTGGCCGGGCCGTGGGACAGATCCTGGCCGCGCGCGACGGTCAATACCTGCTGGGCATGGCGGCTGAAATGATCGTTGTGCATGTTCTTATTATTCTCCCTGCGTGAGAGCCCCCAGCATCCTCCACGCCCCCAGCCATTGCAATCCCGGGCGGCCCCGCCGGTCACAGGCTGTACCGTTTATGGCACAAACTGTCACCCGGACTGTACCGAGCGTGCCACAGCAACGCTTTGCAACAGACGCCATCCCCTTGATTTAACGGGCCCTCAAGGCAGTGGCCCGACCTTTGCTCTACGCTTTATCAAGCGCTAGTCGCGCTGCACTCCAATAAACATAAAAGCCAGGAGAATCCACCATGCGTTACGCACACCCCGGTACTGAAGGCGCGATCGTTTCGTTCAAGGCCAAGTACGGCAACTTCATTGGTGGCGAATTCGTTGCGCCGGTCGATGGCAACTACTTCACCAATACCTCGCCGGTCAACGGTAAGCCTATCGCCGAATTCCCGCGTTCCACTGCCAAAGACATCGACAAGGCGCTCGACGCCGCCCATGCCGCCGCTGACGCCTGGGGCAAGACCTCGGCCCAGGATCGCGCGCTGGTGCTGCTGAAAATCGCCGACCGCATCGAACAGAACCTCGAACTGCTGGCCGTCACCGAAACCTGGGACAACGGCAAGGCCGTGCGTGAAACCCTCAACGCCGACATCCCGCTGGCGGCCGACCACTTCCGCTACTTCGCCGGCTGCATCCGCGCCCAGGAAGGCAGCAGCGCCGAAATCAACGAACACACCGCGTCCTACCACTTCCACGAACCGCTGGGCGTGGTCGGCCAGATCATCCCGTGGAACTTCCCCCTGCTGATGGCCGCGTGGAAACTCGCCCCGGCCCTGGCCGCCGGCAACTGCGTGGTGCTCAAGCCCGCCGAGCAGACTCCGCTGGGCATCAACGTGCTGATGGAAGTGATCGGCGACCTGCTGCCGCCGGGCGTGCTGAACGTGGTGCACGGTTTCGGCAAAGAAGCCGGCGAAGCCCTGGCCACCAGCAAGCGCATCGCCAAGATCGCCTTCACCGGTTCCACCCCGGTGGGCGCGCACATCATGCATTGCGCCGCCGAGAACATCATTCCGTCGACCGTTGAGCTGGGCGGCAAGTCGCCGAACATCTTCTTCGCCGACATCATGAAAGCCGAACCGTCGTTCATCGAAAAGGCCGCCGAAGGCCTGGTACTGGCGTTCTTCAACCAGGGCGAAGTGTGCACCTGCCCATCCCGCGCACTGGTGCAGGAGTCGATCTACGACGACTTCATGAAAGTGGTGATGAAAAAGATCGAGTCGATCAAACGCGGCGACCCGCTGGACACCGACACCATGGTCGGCGCCCAGGCCTCCGAGCAGCAGTTCGACAAGATCCTGTCCTACCTGGAAATCGCCAAGGGCGAAGGCGCGCAACTGCTGACCGGCGGCAAGGTCGAGAAGCTCAGCGGCGACATGGCCGGCGGCTATTACATCCAGCCGACCCTGCTCAAGGGCACCAACGACATGCGCGTGTTCCAGGAAGAAATCTTCGGCCCGGTGGTGAGCATCACCACCTTCAAGGACGAAGCCGAAGCCCTGGCCATCGCCAACGACACCGAGTTCGGCCTGGGTGCCGGCGTATGGACCCGCGACATCAACCGCGCCTACCGCATGGGCCGCGCGATCAAGGCGGGCCGCGTGTGGACCAACTGCTACCACCTGTACCCGGCGCATGCCGCGTTTGGCGGTTACAAGAAGTCCGGCGTCGGTCGTGAAACCCACAAGATGATGTTGGATCACTACCAGCAGACCAAGAACCTGCTGGTGAGCTACGACATCAATCCATTGGGCTTCTTCTAACCCACAGGCAACCAACTCCTACATTTGAAATGCAATCAACTGTGGGAGGGGGCTTGCTCCCTCCCACACTTAGAGCTTCACAAGTACTTGCGATACGCATTCGGCACAAAGACGCCGATTAAAATAATAAGAATGAAAGGTACTTCCCCATGCCTAGCGAACCGACTGGATCCTCTGTCGACTTCGAAAAAGTCGATTCCCAATACTTCCAACAACGCGAACTGAAAAAAGGCGCCGCCGGCTGGGTCCTGCTGGTCGGACTCGGCGTTGCCTACGTGATCTCCGGCGACTACGCCGGCTGGAACTTCGGCCTGGCCCAGGGTGGCTGGGGCGGTATGTTCCTCGCCACCTTGTTGATGGCCACCATGTACCTGTGCATGTGCTTTTCCCTGGCCGAGCTGTCTTCGATGATCCCGACCGCCGGCGGCGGCTACGGCTTTGCCCGCAGTGCCTTCGGGCCTTGGGGCGGGTTTCTCACCGGCACCGCCATCCTGATCGAATACGCTATCGCCCCCGCCGCCATCGCAGTGTTTATCGGCGCCTATTGCGAGTCGCTGTTCGGCATTGGCGGCTGGATGATTTACCTGGCGTTCTACATCATCTTTATCGGCATCCATATTTTCGGTGTCGGTGAAGCCTTGAAGCTGATGTTCGTGATCACCGCCATCGCCGCGATTGCCCTGGGGGTATTCCTGGTGTCGATGGTGCCGCATTTCAACGTCGCCAACCTGTTGGATATACCGGTGACCGAGGCCAAGGGCGCCAGCACCTTCCTGCCATTCGGCTACGTCGGCGTGTGGGCCGCGATCCCTTATGCGATCTGGTTTTTCCTCGCCGTCGAAGGTGTGCCCCTGGCCGCCGAAGAAACCAAGAACCCCAAGCGCGACCTGCCCCGCGGCCTGATCGGCGCCATTGTGGTGCTGACCAGTTTTGCGCTGTTGATCCTGGTGATCGCCCCCGGCGGCGCGGGCACTTATGCGCTGATCAAGTCGGATAACCCGCTGGTGGAAGCCCTGGCGCTGTCCTATGGCGGCTCGACCTGGATGGGCAGCTTCGTCAATCTGGTCGGACTGGCGGGCCTGATCGCGAGCTTTTTCTCGATCATCTACGCCTATTCGCGGCAGATCTTTGCCTTGTCCCGCGCCGGCTACCTGCCGCGCAAACTGTCCCAGACCAACAAGAGCAAGGCGCCGGTACTGGCGCTGGTGATCCCCGGCATCATCGGTTTCGGCCTGTCGCTGACCGGCCAGGGCAATTTGCTGATTCTGGTGGCGGTGTTTGGCGCGACCATTTCCTACGTGCTGATGATGGCCGCCCACATCACCTTGCGCATCCGCCGCCCCAAAATGGACCGTCCATACCGCACACCGGGCGGCATCTTCACCTCCGGCGTGGCCTTGATATTGGCCTGCGTGGCCGTGGTGGCGGGCTTTCTGGTCGACCCACGGGTGGTGATTGGCGCCGCGATCATCTATGGAGTATTAATTGCTTACTTTGCTTTCTACAGCCGGCATCACTTGGTAGCAGGCACGCCCGAAGAAGAATTCGCGGCGATCCAGGCCGCAGAAGCCGCCTTGCACTGATAGCCGTAAACCTCGACGCGGGCGCCTGCCCGCGTCGTCAAGGAGACACTGTATGGCAAGCTTTTCCCACGCGGTGGGTGCACAAACCTACCGCTTCGACAGTCTCAAGGACGTAATGGCCAAGGCCAGCCCGGCGCGCTCCGGGGACTTTCTCGCCGGCGTCGCCGCGCAAAATGACGGCGAGCGGGTCGCGGCGCAAATGGCCTTGGCGAATATTCCGCTCAAGCACTTTCTGCAAGAAGCGCTGATCCCCTATGAAAGCGATGAAGTCACGCGGCTGATCCTCGACACCCACGATCGGCAGGCGTTTGCCCCGGTCAGCCACCTGACCGTCGGCGGCCTGCGCGACTGGCTGCTCAGCGACGCCGCCGATGAACAATCCCTACGCTCATTGGCGCCAGGACTGACACCGGAAATGGCCGCCGCTGTGTCCAAGATCATGCGCGTGCAGGACTTGGTGCTGGTGGCGCAGAAGATCCGCGTGGTCACCCAGTTCCGCGGCACCATGGGCCTGCGCGGGCGCTTGTCAACGCGCCTGCAACCCAACCACCCCACGGATGAACCGGCGGGCATCGCCGCCAGCATTCTCGATGGCCTGCTCTACGGCAACGGCGACGCCATGATCGGCATCAACCCGGCCACCGACAGCATTGCCTCGATCTGCGCCATGCTGGAAATGCTCGACGCCATCATCCAGCGCTACGAGATCCCGACCCAGGCCTGCGTGCTGACCCACGTCACCACGTCCATCGAAGCCATCAACCGTGGCGTGCCGCTGGACCTGGTGTTTCAGTCGATCGCCGGCACCGAGGCCGCCAACGCCAGCTTCGGCATCAGCCTGAGCGTGCTGCAGGAAGGTTACGAAGCGGGCTTGAGCCTAAACCGTGGCACCCTGGGCCAGAACCTGATGTATTTCGAAACCGGCCAGGGCAGCGCCTTGTCGGCCAACGCGCACTTTGGCGTCGACCAGCAAACCTGCGAAACCCGCGCCTACGCGGTGGCCCGGCACTTCAAACCGTTCCTGGTGAACACCGTGGTCGGCTTTATCGGCCCCGAATACCTGTACAACGGCAAGCAGATCATCCGCGCCGGCCTTGAAGACCACTTCTGCGGCAAGCTGCTGGGCGTGCCGATGGGATGCGACATCTGCTACACCAACCACGCCGAAGCCGACCAGGACGACATGGACACCCTGTTGACCCTGCTGGGGGTGGCAGGGATCAATTTCATCATGGGCATCCCAGGCTCCGACGACATCATGCTCAACTACCAGACCACCTCGTTCCACGACGCCCTGTACGCCCGGCAAACATTGGGTTTAAAACCGGCGCCGGAGTTTGAACAGTGGCTGGCGAAAATGGGCATCTTCACGCAAGCCGACGGCAAGGTGCATTTCGGCAACAGCCTGCCCCCGGCGTTTCGCCACGCCTTGGCGCAATTGGGATGAAGGAGCCGACCGTGCAACCAGAACTTCCTGACAACCCGTGGCTGCAATTGCGCCGCCTCACCCCAGCGCGCATTGCCCTCGGTCGCACCGGCACAAGCATCCCCACCAGTGCGCAACTGGACTTCCAGTTCGCCCACGCCCAGGCGCGGGACGCGGTGCACTTGCCCTTCGACCACGCCGGCCTCGGCAGCCAACTGGCCGAGCGCGGACGTGACAGCCTGTTGCTGCACAGCGCCGCCAACGACCGGCACAGCTACCTGCAACGCCCGGACCTGGGGCGGCGCTTGAGTGATGAATCGGCCCAGCGTCTTCGTGACTACGCCGTGGCCAACCCCGGCGGCGTGGACCTGGCGGTGGTGGTGGCCGACGGTCTGTCGGCGCTGGCGGTGCATAAACATACCTTGCCGTTTCTGACGCGCATGGAGGAACAGACCCACGCCGAAAGGTGGTCCTTGTCGCCGGTGATTCTGGTGGAACAGGGCCGTGTGGCGGTGGCCGATGAGATCGGTCAATTGCTGGGCGCGAAGATGGTGGTGATCCTGATCGGCGAGCGGCCGGGGCTCAGTTCGCCGGACAGCCTGGGGCTGTATTTCACCTATAACCCCAAGGTCGGCCTGACCGATGCCTACCGCAACTGCATCTCCAACGTGCGGTTGGAAGGCTTGAGTTATGGCATGGCGGCCCATCGCCTGCTGTACTTGATGCGAGAGGCGTGTCGCCGGCAGCTGTCGGGGGTCAATCTGAAGGACGAGGCCGAGGTTCAAACGATTGAATCCGACGACCCCGACTTGATGAAGGGCAATTTCCTACTCAGCTCGCCCAAGGACTGATCCCTGCACGATTGCGCTTTTTCGTGTCTTTAGGCAGCATCGAGTCACGGCCGCTCGCGTGGTCATACACCATCTGGAAGTTGAGGCCTGGCATGCGGATCACTCAAGCGACCCTGGAACACCTGGACCTGTTGACCCCCCTGTTCGTCAAATACCGCGAGTTCTATGGGGCCCTGCCCTTCCCCGACTCATCGCGGGCCTTCCTGGAAAAGCGCCTGCGCCGCAAGGAGTCGGTGATCTACCTGGCCCTGCCCGACGACGACGACAAAAAACTGCTTGGGTTCTGTCAGCTGTACCCGAGCTTTTCCTCGCTGTCGCTCAAACGGGTGTGGATTCTCAACGACATCTATGTCGCCGAAGATGCCCGCCGGCAGTTGGTGGCGGATAACTTGATCCGCACGGCGAAGAAAATGGCCAAGGACACCCACGCGGTGCGGCTACGGGTATCGACCAGCAGTAACAACCAAGTGGCCCAGAAGACCTACGAGTCGATCGGCTTTCGCGAGGACACCGAGTTCAAGAACTACACCTTGCCGATCAGCGAAGACTGACCTGCAGACACCATAAATCCCCCTGTTGGAGGGGGCTTGCTCCCGATGGCGGTGCGTCAGTCGGACTATTTATAACTGACACTGTGCTATCGGGAGCAAGCGCCCTCGCACAGTCAGGTTTGTAGCACCCGGGAGATGGGTACCACGACATTCCTCGCTACAAAACCCACACGTTTTTCACTTCTCAATCCGTATAATGCGGACCTTTCAGGGTTGTAAGAAATGCGGCATACACTGTGTAGCCTTATTACCCGAGCCTCCGCACAGGCCCGCTGAGCCGGGCCATTCACACAGGTGCCATCCATGGATTTCAACCCGCTTGACCTTATCCTGCATCTCGACGTGTACCTCGACCTGCTGGTAACCAATTATGGTCTGTGGATCTACGCCATTCTGTTTCTGGTGATTTTTTGCGAAACCGGCCTGGTGGTCATGCCGTTCCTGCCCGGTGATTCGTTGCTGTTCATCGCCGGTGCGGTGGCCGCCGGCGGCGGCATGGACCCGGTATTGCTCGCGGGCCTGTTGATGTTGGCGGCGATCCTCGGCGACAGCACCAACTACGTGATCGGACGAACCGCCGGGGAACGCTTGTTCAGCAACCCGAACTCGAAAATATTCCGCCGCGACTACCTGCAAAAAACCCACGATTTCTATGACAAGCACGGCGGCAAAACCGTAACCCTGGCGCGCTTCTTGCCGATCCTGCGCACCTTTGCACCGTTCGTCGCCGGTATCGCCAAAATGCCGTACCCACGGTTCTTCGGCTTCAGCGTGCTGGGTACCGTCTTCTGGGTGGGCGGCCTGGTGACCTTGGGCTACTTCTTCGGCAACGTACCGTTCATCAAGAAAAACCTGTCGCTGCTGGTCGTGTTCATCATCTTGCTGTCCCTGGTGCCGATGATCATCAGCGTGTTCCGCAGCCGTTTTGGCCGCGCATCCTCCGAAGCCAAGCCGCAGTAACCTGCGATGTGGTCCCTCAGCGCCTGGCGTCGCCGGCGCCTGCTGGCCAAGCACCCGATTGCCGACGACACCTGGCAGCGGGTGCGTCACCACCTGACCTTTCTCGACGGCATCAGCGCCGAGCAGGACCAGTGGCTGCGTGAAGCCTGCGTGATCTTCCTCGCCGAAAAACACCTCACCGCCCTGCCCGGCGTCGAACTGCACCAGGAGCAACGCCTGCTCCTGGCCGCCCAGGCGCAACTGCCGCTGATGAACCTCGGCGACCTCGACTGGTACCAGGGTTTCCACGAAATCGTGCTGTACCCCGACGACTTCCTGAGCCCCCAGCGCCATCGCGATGCCAGCGGCGTCGAGCATGAGTGGGAGGGCGAGCACAGTGGCGAAGCCTGGCAACAGGGCCCGATCATCCTCGCCTGGCCCGGCGTAATGGCCAGCGGCCACTGGGAAGGCTACAACCTGGTGATCCACGAGCTGGCCCACAAACTCGACATGCTCAACGGCAGCGCCAACGGCCTGCCGCCGTTGCATCACGACATGCATGTGCAGGAATGGGCCAGCGTGATGCAAGGCGCGTTTGACGACCTCAATCGCAAGCTCGACGCCCACCCCCATGCCAAGACCGCCATTGACCCCTATGCCGCCGAAAACCCGGCCGAATTCTTTGCCGTCACCAGCGAATATTTTTTCAGCGCCCCGGATTTACTGATGGAAAGTTATCCACAGGTCTACGCGCAACTCAGCCATTTTTACCGCCAGGACCCTCTGGCCCGCCTCACCCAGCTGCAAGCGCACGACCCGCGTTATCAGCCGCAAGGCGAATGACCGTACGACGTCTGACGCATGGCATCGGCGTCAGAATATGCCTATAATCGCCGCCACTTTTAGGCCAATCCGGCCATGTCATATGGCCAACTACGGGGGCAACGCCCAATGAGCTACAGCAAGATTCCGGCTGGCAAAGACCTGCCGAACGACATCTACGTCGCCATCGAGATTCCGGCCAACCACGCGCCGATCAAATACGAAATCGACAAAGACAGCGACTGCCTGTTCGTTGACCGGTTCATGGCCACCCCGATGTTCTACCCGGCCAACTACGGTTTCATCCCCAACACCCTGGCCGACGACGGTGACCCCCTCGACGTGCTGGTCGTGACCCCTTACCCAGTGACGCCTGGCTCGGTGATCCGCGCCCGTCCAGTCGGCATCCTGAACATGACCGACGACGGCGGCGGCGATGCCAAAGTGATCGCGGTCCCCCACGACAAGCTGTCCCAGCTGTACGTGGACGTGAAGGAATACACCGACCTGCCGCCACTGCTGCTGGAACAGATCAAACACTTCTTCGAGAACTACAAAGACCTCGAAAAAGGCAAATGGGTGAAGATCGACGGTTGGGGCAACGCAGACGCCGCCCGTGCCGAGATCCTGAAGTCGGTCGCTGCCTACAAAGGCTGATACCGATTCCTCATTGCCCCGGCAATTAAAAAAGCCCCGAATAATCGGGGCTTTTTTGTGGAAAAAAATCAACGCCAAGTTCAATATTTTATAAACGTCGTTTAATTTAACTGCCAATAAGTAGGGCCAGGCTACAACTAAGCAAAAACCTACACGCACAACTCAACGCATAGTTTATTTGATCTGTTTTACCCGCCAGTAAGCTCTGCGTTTATGAATACATCAGGTGATCGCTTAAAAGCGCTACTACGGGAAGTTCATCTTTCCGCCTCCGACTTCGCCAAGAACCGCGGTGTCACGCCTCAACACGTGAACAACTGGTTCAAGCGCGGTGTACCCATGGGCCGACTCAACGAGATCGCAGAACTGCTGTGCGTCTCAAGCCGTTGGCTGCGCACTGGCGAAGGCCCCAAACACCCACCGGCCAACTTCCTGCTGGAAGGCCCGGACACCAGGAAAGGACTCCCTGCCCGCGAAGACACAGGCAAATACCTCACAGGCCCCGTCTGCCCCCCGGAAAAACTCGACGTGGAGATCCCTCTCCACTCCACCTTCACCTCCATTGAATGCATCCGCATCTCCCTGAACGCCCTCGAAACCCTCAACGTCAACCCCGACCGCGCGGTAGGCGCCTACATGGTCGACAACAGCATGACCGACATCATCCAACAAGGCGCCACCCTCGCCATCGACGGAGGCCGCACCCAAATCGTCGACGGCGAAATCTACGCCGTCGAACACGACGGCATGCTGCGCATCAAATACCTCTACAACCGGCCAGGTGGCGGCTTGCGCATGCGCAGCCACAATGCCAGCGAACACCCGGACGAATACCTGACCTATGAGCAACGGTTCGAACAGAACTTCCTGATCGTGGGGTGGGTATTCTGGTGGTCCACACTGAACAACCGTCGACCGGTACCGCTGGATGAGCACCTGTTGGGCTGGGAAGGCTCTAAATCCGATCCCGAGGTGGGCATTTGAAGTGAATGTGCGTATCATCCGCCGCACATTTGGCAAGGGGGTAGCTTTGCGCTATCCACCCTGTCCGGCGATGCGGAAAAACACCCGCAGATGCCCCGACTATTCAGCCCGACGCAACGTGGGCTGAGCGATTTGAAGGCTGGTGAGGCTTGTCAAAAACAAGCTGAGGCAGTCCCCGAGAAGCCGGCCACAAGCCGGCTTTTTAATTGTCCGAAATAATCCTACCCCATCCAAGAATCTTACTGATAGCGTAGCTATTCCGGGAGTTTCAAGCATTCCCCTGTCCGATGGCGTTCAAAGCCATTCGACCTCATCCGACGATGAAGTGGGGGGACAGGTGGGGGGACAAAACGGGCGACAGGGGAAATCCAATGGGTAAACTGAATCCGAAACAAGTCGAAAATCTGACCGAACCCGGCACCTATGAAGATGGTGATGGGCTTCGCTTGGTCGTCAAATCTACCGGGCGTAAATCCTGGCTGCTTCGCTTCCAGCTGGCGGGCCGTCGCAGAGAGATGGGCCTAGGCTCATTCCCTGAGGTGAGTCTCAAGAAAGCCAGACAAGACGCCAGCGCTAAACGCAGCCAACTAAGTGATGGCATTGATCCCCTGATAGCCAGAGATATAGAGCGCGCCGCTCAACGGGAAGCCCAGCGTGCAAGTGAAGCCAAGCAACTAAAATTCGAGACGCTCGCAAAGCAATACCGTGATGCTCACGGCGCGGCGTGGTCGGAAAAGTGGCGTAAAGGGTGGCTGCGGAAGCTGGAGCTGTATGCGTTTGATCACATAGGCAAGCTTTCAGCCGAAGACATAGGTACTCCCGAAGTACTTAAGATATTGCAACCCATCTGGGCCACCAAGACCAGAACGGCTGACGAGGTACGTGGACAAATAGAACAAGTCCTGGACGCAGCCAAGGCACGTAACCTGCGACAAGGTGAGAACCCTGCTCGCTGGCGCGGGCACTTAGACAATCTGTTGAGCCGCTCTGAAAAGAGGAAGGCTCGGAAGCGTGAGCACTTCGAAGCAATGCGCTGGCAGGAAGTGCCGGAACTGATGGTAAAGCTTAGGGTAAACGCCACACCTCCGTCTTGGGCCGCTCAACTGCTGATCATGACCAGCGCACGCGCCCACATGATTAGGTTCGCTCGTTGGGATGAGTTTGATTTGGAAGCATGCACTTGGTCACTGCCAGATGAGCGAATGAAGATGCGAGTAGCTTTCGTAATCCCGCTTGCCGAAGAAGTGGTAAAGCTTGTGAAGAGTATTCTGCGAGACGAAGGAAGTCCCTTTCTGTTCCCAGGCCAAGGCAAGACAGGGGTGATGCATGCAAATGCTATCAGAACCCTCCTGCACGACATGGGGTACGAGCACATCACTCGCCATGGCTTTCGATCTTCATTTCGTGATTGGGCTGGCGAATGCACACACTACCCACGTGAAGTCTGTGAAATGGCGCTGGCTCACGATGAGAGGGATCAAACAGAAGGGGCTTACTCGCGTTCAGACTTTCTAGAAAAACG
This sequence comes from Pseudomonas extremaustralis, assembly GCF_900102035.1. NCBI lineage: Bacteria > Pseudomonadati > Pseudomonadota > Gammaproteobacteria > Pseudomonadales > Pseudomonadaceae > Pseudomonas > Pseudomonas extremaustralis. Next base: position 5,732,679 of record NZ_LT629689.1, on the reverse strand, counting down.
CCGTGCTCTAATGGCGGACTGGGCTGTTTTTTTATCCTTACCATAGCCTACAATTCATAAATGAGCCTCCACACAATGAAAGACAATAAAACTCTCACCGAACTTCTAAATTCTCTATATTCGAAAAATAAACCTTTAAAGAAAAAAAGTAAAAATCTTCTCCCTCACCCAATAGAGGCAAAAGAAGAAAAACTAAACAACTTACTAAATCACACACACCTAATACTCAGAGCGACCCTGAAAAAAAACTGGCCAAAGGAATTAAACAGCCACATAGACCAGAGCATATCAAGGTTTTTAGAAACCCCAAAAATCACATGGAAGGACATTCTAAGCTGCTGGACAAACACATACGACGAAGAAAAAAGAAGCAAAATTAAATTGTATTTTTTCTACGCAAAAGTTTATTATCTAAGCGCAAAACTACAAGTAGAACAAAATAATACAGAGAAAGCATTTATCTATATATCGCATGCATCCTACTTACTAGGATTCCTTGATGGTTACAAGAATCATATTGACGAAGAAAAGTTTAGGCGCGAACGCGCAACTGAAGGCGGAAACCGGAAGGAATCAAAAATATCAAAAATAAGAGATCACTTCTCTCTACTGCTGAAAAACCCACCGAAAAATGGATGGGGCACCGAATCTGAAACCATTGAAGCAATTTATACCAGCATGAAATTTCAAAGTTACCTCTCAGAAATCCAAGCACAAGAAACGATTAAAGACCTAAAGAACTTCATAACCGAAGAGCTCATTCACAACACCTGCAATCAGGAAACATACAAGGCACTACGTAAAAAGCGACGCTAAATTAGGGGCATATAAAAAAGCCAGAGTACTACGACCCTGGCCTTATAAATTTTATTTGAAAAATACAGTCTCAAAGCTTTCTCGGCAGAAGAGAAAAGACCACTAGCTAAAATAAGTACCCCCTCCTTGAAAAATCCACCACCAACGTACTTCCTTGTTCAGAATAAGAAATTTCGCCTAGAGAAATAAGCTCGTCCAGCGCTGCATCAAGACGTATCTTACTTCTCAATCTTCGCGGCCCATACTGAAGAATACTATTCTTCCTCACATTTTCAAAGCCATCCTCACGATATTTGTCAAACCACGCGCGCAATTCATAAACATCTAAATCTATTTCCCTCGGAGGGACAAATAACCGATAAAACTCATCGGAACACCAAAGACAAAAGTCGATTGCGAAATTCAACGTCTCAATCGATATATCACTATCAAACCCCTCAAAGACATGTAACAACGCCGCTACCCGTGCAATATTATCCGCCAATTTTGAGGCATGATCCCCCGCGGCATAAAATCTGCCACCTTCCCTGATCTCTGACTCGATATCATTAAACACCTGAAGCCATCTCTCGCAAGCCGCAGGAGCAAATGAAATTATCTTACGTTTTTGATTAGGGGAATGCAAAAGCCCTAAATTATAAGAAAGTAATTCCTTTAATCGACCTGCATAATTGTTAATATGATCCCATGAAATTGTTGCACCGCTCAAAACCCTTGTCCCCTGAGTTGACTCAGGAAAACACACCAAAAAGCGCGCCCACAGCCCAGACCCACGAGACTTCTCACCATGGGAATCAATATACGACTTAAAAGCGCTAGGCTGCGTCATAAATGAAACAGTCAATCTAGCCCCATGAAGCTCATAGCTTTCCGCCGTTTTACGATCCACCACCACTGGATCACCGCTCCACATTGCGTTCTGCTTAGATAAATCGTTAAACGCCCGCCCCTTCAAACCACCTTCACTTGAAATAATACCTGCCGTTGGAATGTTTTGATAAAGCCCGCAAAACAGCGCCTCCGAAGTTGAGTCCTCATAAATCATTTTGCACTGCCTTGGTCTAACCGGACGAACCAAAGCATTCGCTATTAACTCTTGCTCAACTAGCTCAGTACACTCACCTCTACTTGATGCCTTTTCAACTCGTTTTAACAGCTCTTTGTTTTTAGCGAGCCAAATCTTATCCCTCACTTCCCACTCTCCTAGCTGCGCCCTCCACACAACATCTTGTGTTTTTTGAAACTCACGAACAGGCTCTAAGAAAACGTTTTCTGAAGACGACTTACGCTCACCTGAACTAGCTATCGCCAGCATCAATAATGACAGCGGTACACACTGCCCAATAGGCTTGCGCACATCAAACCTCCCCTGAGCCGCTACTGAGATAGCAGTCAAAGCCCCAAAAAATATTAACGGCCTTGGAGACTGTATATTTCTTTCAACCTCGTCAATTGCTGAATTAAGGAGGGGAAACTGCAAACTTGCTGGAAACTTGCTATTAATTGGGGGAAGGCCTTTACCCTTTGACTCAAACATTTCGCCCCCCTCCGCCCCCTGGGACAACTGAAAGCCTCGATTCAATCCATCGGCATATATCAGACTCCAACCAACCAATTGCCCCCCTGCCAGTTACACTCGAAAGTCTTATTGGCAAAGGAAATTCCTGATCATGCCTTGGAGACCTGGGATTCATCCAATCATATATCGTAGAGCGCGCCACTCCCAAACGACCAATTACCTGCTTAATTCGCAGTACCGCCTCCCTCGCATCAGACGTAGCAATCGCTGTTCTTTCATCTTCCCTTTCCATTTCACCCTCTCGTTACGCTCTGAATACACAGGGGAAATGTTATTAGGCCGCGCTCACAACCGAACCGCCCGCGCTTATAAAATTTAATAAAATTGTTAGCGCCAATATTGACTTTTACGAAAACAACTTAAATAGACCCACAACCTACCGCAAAAGGCTCCACGTGGATGATTCCTGGGCGAGGATGCAGTGACCGGAAGTCAGCGAGAAATTTCCAAGCACACATCTTGACTTATCGTAATAACGATTTTTAGAAATCGTGAGTTTGGCGCATACATTGGTAAAATAGCGGCTATTTTGGCTACGGATAGCCAAAATAGCCGCTATTTAGAGTAGATAGCTTGGAGAGATGGGGCGTCGCGCGCTCTAAGGCTTCAATTCGTATGCCGATGCTTGGTCTAACCTGAGCACTTCAATTCGAAAAGAATTCAGCCACACATAATCGCAGTGACATCACCCCCAAGGAGGTTCGCCCCATGTCATTGCAGTGCCCTCGCTGTCATTCCCCCAAAGTCGCTTCTTTTCATCACGCCATGAAAGTCGGCGCGGCCATCGGCACCGTGGGTGGTGCTGTGCGCGGCGTTAGTGCTGCGCTTGCTGGAGGCCAAGCAGGCGCGCTTATTGGCGCCATCGCCGGCCCTGTAGGTATCACCCTCGGTTCGGTATCGGGTGCCATCCTCGGCGGGTTGGCCGGTGGTGTCGCCGGCTGTGCTCTCGGCGCCCAACTGGGTGAGTCGCTCGATCGCCACGTCCTGGCCCACAACCTCTGCTTGCTATGTGGCCACCACTTCAACCTCCCGACCTAACCAAGTCAACCTCCCCTCTATTTATTTCGTCCGGACGGTGCTGCGCTCTGCGTGGCGCTTTATGCCGGCTTGCACCTAAAGGAATTAAAACAATGGCTCATCTCGTCGAAACTATGGCCTACGCTGGCGAAACTCCCTGGCATGGCCTGGGCAATCAGCTCACTCAGAAGCAACCCATCGAAGTTTGGCAACGCGAAGCTGGGATGGACTGGGCGATCCAAGAAAGCCCCGTACACTTCAAATCGGGTGCCGTCGGCCACATCGGCGCTATACATTCTTTTCCGGAGCAGAAGGTGCTCTACCGCTCCGATACTAAAGCACCGCTGTCGGTGGTCTCCCAGCGTTACCACACCGTGCAGCCGCGTGAGGTGCTGGAGTTTTATCGTGACCTCACCGAGGTCTCCGGCTACGAGCTGGAGACTGCGGGGGTACTCAAAGGCGGGCGCAAGTTCTGGGCACTTGCGCGCACCGGACAAGGCGCTGCCCTGAAAGGAAACGATCAGGTCAACGGCTACCTGCTGCTGGCCACGTCCTGCGACGGCACCCTGGCCACCACGGCAACACCCACCACCGTGCGCGTGGTCTGCAACAACACCCTGACGATAGCCCTGGACGGCTCATCTCGTGCAATCAAGGTGCCGCACAGTACCCGCTTCGATCCGAAGGCAGTGAAGAAGCAACTCGGCATAGCCGTCTCCGGCTGGGACGAGTTCATGTATCGCATGCGCCATCTCGCTGAACGCAAGGTCCAGTGGCATGAGGCTCTTGGATATTTCATGTCGGTGTTGTGTGAGGTAAATCCGAGCAATCAACTACCAGAGCAACTACCCAACGAACGCGCCCTACGAAAGGTGCAAGAGCTGTATGAAGGCCGTGGTCGGGGCAGCCAGCTCGAATCGGCACGCGGAACCGCCTGGGGCTTGCTCAATGCGGTGACCGAGTACGTCGATCACGAGCGCCGCGCACGTAGCAATGAGTACCGCATGGACTCAGCGTGGTTTGGTCAGGGTTCGCAAATCAAGCAACGCGCCCTGGATGCAGCGCTGCGTCTCGCAGCTTAACCCTTCTCGTCAATCGCCACGCCCGGTCAGCCTTGTGCTGGTCGGGCGTATTTATGCCTGCAAGGTGAACACGATGAAAGCAACCTCATTGAATAGTAGTACCCCGAAGCTCCGCCCTGCCCTTCGCCTGGTCAGCACCAAGGAACTGCCGCGCGAGGACTGGCTTGAAGTGCGTAAACAAGGCATCGGTAGTTCCGACGCAGGCGCTGCGGTTGGGCTCAACCCGTACAAGTCGCAGTTGGAGCTGTGGCTTGAAAAGACTGGTCGCGATGCCACGCTACCGAAAATAGATCCTCATGATGAAGAGAGTCCAGCCTATTGGGGCAATGTGCTGGAACCCATCGTCGCTTGGCACTACAGCAAGCGCACCGGTAAAAAAGTGCGGCGGATTAACGCCGTGCTGCAGCATCCGAACCCCGAACTGCCCTGGATGCTGGCCAACATCGACCGCGAGGTAATTGGCGGAGACGACGTGCAGATCCTCGAATGCAAGACCGCCGGCATAAACGGGGCACGTCTCTGGAAGGAAGGCGTGCCCGAGTATGTCCAACTTCAAGTGATGCACCAGCTCGCCGTCACTGGCAAGCAAGCCGCGGATGTGGCGGTACTGCTGGGCGGTCAGCACCTGGAGATTCATCGCATCGAGCGTGACGAGCAAATGATCGCTCGCCTGATCGAACTGGAGCGCAAGTTCTGGACCTACGTGGAAACCGATACCCCGCCACCGGCCGACGGTAGCGCATCGGCTGAAGCAGCTTTGCGCTGCTTGTACCCAGAAGACAACGGCCAGACCGTCGACTTCAGCAGTCGCGCCGGTTTAGCAGAGGCCTACCTGGAACTTAAGGCCGTTCGCCAGTCCATTGGCGAGAAGGAAACGCGCGAGGCCCAGCTCAAGCAGATACTACTGCAGGCCATGGGCGAGGCCACCCGAGCGGAGTTTTCCAGCGGTTACATCAGCTGGAAAAAATCCAAGGACAGTGCCGTACTCGATGTCCAACGCCTATTGCAAGAGAAACCCTACCTACAAGTTCGCTACACCAAAACCAAGGAAGGCAGTCGCCGCTTCCTGATCAACTGACTCCGCTATTACCTCCCCTTGGCCAGTCCATGCAGTTCGCGCTGCGTGGCCGGCCTTTTTTCATTTCCAGGAGAACCATCATGTTGAAAGGCTTAGCCCTGACACCCCCTGCGCTCGGACGCATCTCCATCGGCAAAGTCATCGAGAAAAACGGTAAACGCCTGCCGGAGAAAGATGATCAATTCACCATCACGTCCCAGGTGCAAAGCCGGGACGGCTGGCTACTACACCCACTCAATGACGAACTACGCCAGAGCAAGGAAGACAAGCTGCGCAGCATCCCGGTGCGCCTGCTGTTCAACGAACCAGATCTGAACTTCCGTGCCGACTACACCCTGTTCGATCGCCAGTCTGGACGACCGCTGTGTGTCGGCAATGGCGAGGCCTGTAAACGTGTCACGCAGGACGGTATGCAATCACTCCCCTGCCCCTCGCCGGATGCTTGTTCATTAGCCAAAGGCGGAGCTTGCAAGCCCTATGGCAGGTTGAATGTGCTGATCGGTGATGACGATCCGCTAGGCAGTTTCGTGTTCCGCACTACTGGTTTCAACAGCATCCGCACCCTGGCCGCTCGGCTGCATTACTTCCAGGCCATCTCGGGTAACCGGTTGGCCTGCCTACCGCTGGAATTGCGTCTGCGTGGCAAGTCGACACGACAGAGCCATGGCACACCGATTTTCTACGTCGACCTGACCGTGCGCGGCGGCATGAACATCGCAGAGATGCTGCAGTCTGCCAACGAACTTGAGACCCAACGGCAATCAGCGGGATTTGATCAGGTAGCGCTGGATGAGGCGGCTCGACGAGGCTTTAGCAACGGCGCTTTTGAGGACAGCGAGGAAGACAGCAGTGCTGTGATTGAAGAGTTCTTTTCGAGCCCGGATGCAATTGCCACCACGGAACGATGCAAAGCACTACAAACCAACTCCAACGCTCTGGCCGACAAGCTCGAAGCGCTCGCCACGCAAACCCATTGACCTGACACCTGCCTGACTTCAGGAAGACTTTGGAGACCCGAAATGGCCCTACTACGATTTCTGCTTTGCCTGTTTGCGTTCGTTGGCGCGTTGGCGGCAGCCGGCACGTTGGTCGTAAGCATTATGTTGATGTTGCGCTTCCCGCCACTGCTGGTCGCCGTGCTGTTGGCGTGCTGGATTCTGAATCGCCCGCTCAAGGTGTTGAGCGCATCGATCCAGAGCAATCCCAGCAAAAACACTGCCACCTAACGGTGGCCAAACAGCGCATAGCCACACTCACCCATTAGGAGAATGAACGATGATCAGCCAGTGTTTGATCTGCGACTGCCAAGCCGTCCTCACCCTGGAGGCCGCAAGGGGCATCGCCTTGCTGATCGGCCTCGCCGATGGAGCAGTACGGGGAGCTCAGAACACGCATGAGAGCCTTCAGGATCGTCCCGGATACTACTCACTACTGAATGGGCTGGCCGCTATTGTTCCCGCCTACCCATCAGCGCTGCGAGTTGCTGACGATGTCGGAAAGTATCAGTTCGCGGGGTTCGATTGCTTATGCCCGCGTTGCGGCGCGCTCTTCGACAAGGAGGCAGCGGAGCTAGTGCCTCCGCCGCCGTGAAACAGCTACTCAGCTACGAACGAGACGCTTAACAAGCCCTTCCACCATGCCCATGACGAGCGTACGGTCGCTCATGTCCAGCGTCGACAGCAGATCGTAAAGCCGGCACGCCTGATCTTCCGGACGTGAACTTCCCTCGGTCAGCCAGTCGGCTGTCTCACAGCCAAAAATGCCCGCTAACTCCACCAATCGCTCGACGTTGGGCATCACGATCCCGCGCTCGATACGCGACACCGCCTCACTGCCAATCCCAAGCCTCTCGGCGACCTGCTCCTGACTCAGCTTGCAACGAACACGCTGGCGAGCAATTGCTTGGCCCACCAGCTTCGCCAATTGCTTCGATTCGGTTTTTGACATGCCACCCTCCACTTCAACCTGGATAGTTGGCGATCAACCTAGTGACATGAAGGACCTCTCAAACCGAGACTCACCCCTAAAGGTTGATATGCGACTTTTTTCTCTAATCGACAACCTCTTGCAGGGAGCTCAGAAAAACCATGATCGTCGTAACCGGCCTGAATGAAGCGCAGATTGAAGGCCTCGTGAAAAGCAATGCGTCTTTCGAGATCAATGGCCTCAGGGGCAATTTCATGGCAAGTATCAAACTTGTCGAAACCAAGATTGAAAGCCAGGGACTGAAGTGTCGAGTCAGAAGCGACGTAAAAAGTGCTGCGGTAAAAGGCGGCGCACTCGGTGCTGTATTCAGCGTCCTATCCATACCTGCAACGCTGACCGTGGTAACGCTCGGGGCCGTCGCAAGCGTGGGGCACAGTCTAGTTACCTACAACCCTGATTACGAAATCCTCAAGGACTACGTAAATCAGCGGCTCAAGGTCACCTACAAGAAATAATCTCACTCATTCCCACAATTACCAACAGCGTAACCCTATTGTTTTGCAGGGCTCGTTTGCCTCTTCACCGGTCGTTAATTTCGCACGAAGCAACAAACTGGAGAGAACCCATGAAACGGATAATCAGCATCCTGCTGCTCATCTTTTGCGCCAACGCCAACGCCGTGGTGGACCATTACGCCTGGGGTGCTATCGCCTTCCCAGACGAGACTTCAACCAATGGCCTCCCCGAAGCGATCCCATGTATTGCAAAGAAAGCTTTCAATGGTCAACCCATGCTGAAATGCACGTGGATGGAAACCACCCGCGATGTGCTCATCTGGGATGCCCAGCGCAAACAGGACGTGCGCTATGTCAACCAGGTAAGTGGCCAGTGCCTGCGCGGCAAGTGCCGTATAAGCAATGCGATGGTGGGTGAATGGAACCAAGATGTTTTGTTCACATTATCAATCTGGTACCGCATCGGCACCAGCACCGACGGCAAGCCGGTGGCCTACCGTGTCGATACCTCTCATCAGGTGTCGTATGCCGAAGCCGGTTCTATCCTGTACCAGTTCTACCTAGATATTAGCGTCCCTGATAACCAACTTGCTTCCACTTTCGACAAGCGCTATGAGGGTGGTTATGCCGCCTGGCAAGCTCAAAAGGGAAATGCCCAGGAAGCAGCTCAGTCACCTTCCAGCTCGGCCCAGTCCGAATGGCCCGACGTCAAGACCGCCTGGTGCAACCCACGTATGGATGACGATTGCTACATCAACAGCAAAAAAGTCCCTATTGCCGAACTGGGCAAATGGTTGCCGGACATCAGCGAATCGAATGCCGACCAGCTAGGCGGCCACTGTGAAACCATCCTCTGCTTCGACAATGATGACCATCCGATGGGCTACCTGTTGCAATAACAGTCCTGAGCACAGCAGCACGGTCGATGTAATAGGGGGCGCAGGCCCCCTATTGATTCTCGTTCTATCTTTTTTCGACCTCAGCCGATTCCAATAGGTAGGTACTCGACCAAGTCCGCCTAGCAGCTACAAAATATTGCGCCGTTGCCCTTCGGTAAACGGGGCCAGGCTCCAGTCGCCCATTGGCGTAATTACCGCCAGTGTGTTGAGACTCTGTATTGCCAAACTGTTTTGGCGCTGATGCGTCGTTGATCCGGACTGCCGGAACTCATTGTCCCGCCCGAATACCCAGCAAACGATAGTCCTGGGAGTGGAGAAGCTGCAGTTGGATCAATCAAAATCAGCCGCCCGGTCAAAAATGCATCACCGCCAACAGTTCGGTGAAGAACTAGCAAAAATTTCCCAGTCCTCGGCGCGCTATCAGTGGTTCAAAGTTGACTAGAAAGTGCTGGTCGAAGTCGACTGGTCGGCCGAATCGATCAGCGACGGGCCGTTCGACTATCCTTGCCAGAGCCTTGTCAGGGAACAGTTTGTTCACCTCGGTTTGATCAAGATGACGTTCAAGGTTCTGGTCGTATCTGCTGCCCCAGACATAACCATCAGCCTGCGGCCGCACGAACGGTACAGCCACTCACGGCCGCGCCGACCACACTGCTGAAAATCCGCGGATTGGCGAACAGCTGAAAAAATTTGAGCCCCCGGATGTGCGCCGAATACAGATCGGCCACGACGAGATGCGTTACGAGATAGTGAAATCCACTATCTACCTACTGCGCCTGTGGCAAACCCGCGAGGATCGATAGGTTTGCGCTGGGCCAGGCGGAACACGTCAACCTGGCGGGCTTAGCCTCCAGGACGCGGAGGGCTTTTCAGCGTTTTTTCCGTCGGCTACGTCCGTTACTCACCAGATCGGCAACGTATAACTGATGATCAATCGATTTTCATCTTGATCGTTGCCAAAGTTGGTCGAGCGTACGGTCGCATTACGCCATTTCACCCCAACGTTCTTCAGCGGTCCTCCCTGCACGACATAACCAATGTCGGTATCGCGTTCCCATTCCTTGCCCTCGGGACGGTTGCTGCCCAAGTCAACGTTGGAGCCGTTGAGGTAGCGGGTCATGAAGGTTAGACCGGGTATGCCAATGGCCGCGAAGTTGTAGTCGTAGCGCGCTTGCCAGGACCGCTCATCCTTGCTGGCGAAGTCGCTGATCTGCACAAAGTTCAACAGGAACGGGTCGGTACCATTGATGTAGGCGAAACCTGTGTTGCCGCGCATAGCTTGATAACCAAGGCCGAAGGCGTGACTGCCAAGGCTGTAGGTGAACATCGCGCCAAACGCATTGTTATCGACGTTACTGCCGCCATCGTCTTTAGAACGGGCGAAGCGCAGATCCGACTTCAATGACTGGCCGGTGGTCACCGGCAATATGTAGGTTAGGTTGACCATGTGCTGGTCGTAGAAATTGTCGAGATGGCCGTAAGCGTAGCCGGTGGTGAGGTTGCCGGTCCACTTGTAGTTCAGGCTGGCGAAATCGAAGCTGTCGCTGTCCACCCGCCGACTGATGATGCCCTTGGCGCCGGTGCGGGTGATGCTCATGTCTTCATAGTCTGAGGAGTCGCGCTGGTTAACCTGCGTCAGCCGCCCGGCATCCACGGTCAAGCCATCGATTTCCAGCGAGGTCAATTGAACGCCTTCGAAGGTTTGTGGCAGCAGCCGTGAATCGTTGGCCAATACCGTCGGCAGTTTGGGCAGCAGCGTGCCGAGCTTAAGCGTGCTTTTCGAGGTGCGCAGTTTCGCCGTCAAACCCATTTCACCATATTCGTCCTGGGCTCCTTTGCGTGTGTCGCTGTGGCGTTTGAGCAGGCCAGAGCCGGCGCGATCAGGACTGGAGTCGAGCTTGACCCCCAGCAGGCCGATGGCATCGAAACCGACACCGATCAAACCCTCGGTATAGCCCGACTCATAACGCAGCAGGAAACCTTGCGCCCATTCTTCTTGTTTGGATTGCGCTGCGTTGTACTGGCGAAAATCCCGGTTGAAATAAAAGTTACGCAGTTCCAGGCTGGCTTTGCTGTCCTTGATAAAGTCAGCAGCGGCGGGAGTCGAGAGGCTGATGACACCACCCGCGAGCAATAGTCGGGCGGCGAGTATTCGAGTGTTGCATTCCATGTTGGAGCCCTCAGTTTTTATTTTTTTAGTTGTGGATCTCACACAGGGCGATGAGGCCCTGGGGTCGGTTGATGAAACAGATGCGAAGTTTTCCGAATAGCCGCGACTAAAGAAGCCAGCTCGCGCGGGCATGTATGTATGTCGTCGGTCCTTCAATGGATTGGATACCGTAACGGTATTCTTCTACGGCCTCGTGGGCGCTCGACTCGGACTCACGCTGCGCTCATGCACACGGATCTGGCTGATGTCATAGCGCCTGGACTGGTCATCACGACGTTTCAGATCAATTGATGTAGTTTTGGTACGGTTTCGAACAAGTCCGCCACCAGGCCGTAATCAGCCACCTGGAAGATCGGCGCTTCTTCGTCCTTATTGATCGCAACGATCACTTTGGAGTCTTTCATGCCGGCCAGGTGCTGGATTGCGCCGGAGATACCGACCGCGATGTACAGCTGTGGAGCAACGATCTTGCCGGTCTGACCGACCTGCATGTCGTTGGGAACAAAACCTGCGTCGACCGCAGCGCGGGAAGCGCCAACAGCCGCGCCCAGCTTGTCGGCCAGGGCGTACAAGTGTTTGAAGTTGTCGCCGTTCTGCATGCCGCGACCGCCGGAAACGACGATCTTGGCCGCGGTCAGCTCAGGACGATCGGACTCGGCCAGCTGTTCGCCAACAAAGGAAGAAATGCCCGCATTGTGAGCAGCTGCAATTGCTTCGACAGCAGCCGAACCACCTTCAGCTGCGACGGCGTCAAAGCCGGTGCTACGTACGGTGATTACTTTGACGGCAGCGTTCGATTGCACGGTGGCGATGGAGTTACCGGCGTAGATTGGACGTTTGAAGATGTCAGCCGATTCAACCGAAATGATTTCGGAGATCTGGTCGACGTCCAGCAGCGCAGCAACGCGCGGCAGGATGTTTTTGCCGTTGGAAGTCGCGGCAGCCAGGATGTGGCTGTAACCAGCGCCCAACTCTGCAACCAGAGGAGCGACGTTTTCCGGCAGTTGGTGCGCGTAGGCGCCGTTGTCGGCCACCAGCACTTTAGCTACGCCTGCGATTTTCGCGGCGGCTTCAGGCACGGCGCCAACGTTCTGGCCAGTGACCAGGACGTGGATGTCGCCACCAATTTTCGCAGCGGCAGCCACGGTGTTCAGGGTGGCCGGGGCCACTACCTTGTTGTCGTGTTCTGCGATTACCAAGATAGTCATGATTAGATTACCTTCGCTTCGTTTTTCAGTTTCTCGACCAGTTCAGCCACCGACTTGACCTTGATACCCGCGCTGCGTGCAGCCGGCGCTTCGACTTTCACGGTCTTGTTGGTGGAGGCGGTGGAAACGCCCAAAGCGTCCGGAGTCAGCACTTCGAGAGGCTTCTTCTTGGCTTTCATGATGTTAGGCAGGGACGCGTAGCGCGGCTCGTTCAAACGCAGGTCGGTGGTGACGATGGCTGGCAGCTTCAGGGAAACTGTCTGCGCGCCGCCGTCGACTTCGCGAGTCACGGCAACGGTGTCGCCGGACACTTCGACTTTGGACGCGAAGGTGCCCTGACCGTAGCCGCTCAATGCAGCGAGCATCTGGCCAGTCTGGTTGTTGTCGCCGTCGATGGCTTGTTTGCCAAGGATCACCAGCTGAGGCTGTTCCTTGTCGACAACCGCTTTCAACAGTTTGGCCACGGCCAGGGAAGTCAGATCTTCAGCGGATTCGACGAGGATGGCGCGGTCGGCACCCAGAGCCAGCGCGGTGCGCAGCTGCTCTTGAGCGGTGGACGGGCCGACGGAGACGACGACGATTTCAGTCGCAACGCGCCCTTCTTTTATAGAGAGTTCTTTCAAGCGTACGGCTTCTTCCACTGCGATTTCGCAGAACGGGTTCATCGACATCTTGACATTGGCAAGATCGACGCCGGAATTGTCCGCCTTGACGCGAACTTTCACGTTGTAGTCGACCACCCGTTTGATGGCTACGAGGACTTTCATGACAGGCTCCAATGGTGAAAATTGACCCGACAGCTCAGGTGGCGTGCGAGGTCATGCATATCAGCGTTCGCCAAGTTGCTCGATGACGCCGCGTGCCTTCAACTCGGCCAGGCGTTCATCGTCCAGGCCCAACTGACGCTTGAGAACTTCATCCGTATGTTCACCCAGCATCGGGGCCGGGCGCAGATACTCCACCGGCGTGCCCGACAACTTGATGGGGCTGCCCACCGTCACGAAATCTGCCTTCAGCGGATGGGGGATGTTCACCAGCATATTGCGCGCTTTCACCTGCGGCTCATCCAGTGCCTGGGCAATGCTGTTGATCACCCCTATCGGCACGCCCTGCGGGTGAATACGTCGCACCCATTCATCGGCGGTGGCGCCGAGAAAATGCTGCGCAAGAATCTCGATGACTGCCTCCCGATTCGTCACTCTGTCCGCATTGCGCGCAAAGCGAGGGTCTAAAGGAAGGTCCGTCAGACCGATAGCCTCGCAGAGTCCAACGAACTGGGAGTCATTACCGCAGGCGATAACGAAATCCTGATCACTGGCGCGGAATACCTGATACGGCACGATGTTGGCGTGGGCATTACCGTAGCGGCCTGGGGCTTTACCGGAAGACAGGTAGTTCTGACTCTGGTTGCACAGTGTGGCGACCTGAACGTCGAGCAGCGCCATATCGATGTATTGACCCACGCCGCTTTTCTCGCGGCTGAGCAATGCAGCCTGAATGGCGACCGTCGAGTAGAGCCCTGTCATCAGGTCGGAGAACGCCACGCCAACTTTCTGCGGCCCGCCACCGGGTAGGTCATCACGTTCCCCGGTGATGCTCATCAGCCCGCCGATGCCTTGGATGATGAAGTCATAACCCGGCTCTGCAGCTCGCGGCCCGGTCTGCCCGAAGCCAGTCACCGAGCAATACACCAACCGCGGATTGAGCTGAGACAAGGAGGCATAATCCAGTCCGTATTTCGCTAAAGACCCCGCCTTGTAGTTTTCGATCAGCACATCACAGTCGGTGGCCAACGCGCGTACCAGCTCCTGGCCTTCGGCGCTCGCCAGGTTCAGCGCCACCGATAACTTGCCACGGTTGGTCGATTGGTAATAGGAGGCTTCACGTGTGGTCTCATCGTTTTGACCCTTCATCCATGGCGGCCCCCAACCACGGGTATCGTCACCCGCACCCGGTCGTTCAACCTTGATGACTTCGGCTCCCAGGTCGGCCAGGGTCTGGCCACACCAAGGACCGGCCAGCACACGGCTCAAGTCGAGCACGCGGTATCCAGTCAAAGCACCCATTTCATACCACCTTTTTTGCGCGCATTCAGACGCGCTCGATAACCATCGCCAGCCCTTGGCCGACGCCGATACATAGACTGACCACCGCGTAACGTTTGCCACTTAGCTGCAACGCCCGTGCGGTGCTCAGTGCCAATCGCGCACCCGAAGCGCCCAGCGGATGCCCTACGGCAATGGCACCGCCATGGGGGTTCACGCGAGGATCGTCGAAAGCAAGGCCAAGTCCTTTAAGACAGCCCAGAACCTGACTGGCAAAAGCTTCATTGATTTCGATGATGTCCATATCCGCCAAGCTCAGTCCGGCTCGCGCCAACGCCTTATGAATCGCCTCTACCGGACCGACGCCCATGATGCGAGGCGCCACACCAACGGCCGCTGCAGACAGGATTCGCACCATAGGTACCAGCCCATGGCGTTCGCCAGCGGCAGAGGAGCCAATCAGCAAAGCAGCGGCACCATCATTCACACCAGAAGCGTTGCCCGCAGTCACCACGCCGCCTTCGAGCAAAGGCTGCAAGCGAGTCAGTGCCGCGAAATCCGATTGCGGACGCGGGTGTTCGTCCTGTTCAATCACGTTGGGCGGAGTCTTTCGGCCGGTGGGTACGCTCACCGCAAGTAGTTCGTCAGCGAAGAAGCCAGCCTTGCGCGCTGCTTCGTACCGCGCTTGCGAGCCTGCGGCAAAAATATCGGCCTGTGTTCGGTCGATACCGTACTCATGGGCCACGTTGTCTCCCGTCTGAGGCATGCTGTCATTGCCAAATTCGGAGACGATTTTCGGGTTGGGAAAGCGCGCGCCGATGGTACTGTCGAAGACCGTCAAATCACGGCTGTAGGCGGCTTCAGCCTTGGCCATGACAAAGGGGGCGCGAGACATGCTTTCCACCCCGCCAGCGATGAAAAGTTCGCCTTCCTTGCAGGTCACCGCGCGGGCTGCGTCGATCACGGCGGCCAGACCACTGGCACACAATCGATTGACTGTCTGCCCCGGCACCGTCACTGGCAAACCGGCGAGCAGCGCCGCGTGGCGGGCGATATTGCGACTGTCCTCACCTGCCTGGTTGGTATTGCCGAGGATCACGTCCTCGATAGCGTCACCAGGGATGGCATATCGCGCAAGCAGTTCTCGAATCACATGAGCCGCAAGATCATCGGGGCGCACCGGTGCGAGTGCACCACCGTGACGACCGAAGGGAGTACGCAGCCCTGCGAAGATGTAGGCGTCGAGCATAAAAGTATCCTAGGCGTTAAGGTCAGGTCAGGTCAGTGTCGGCTCGGTGTGGCACAGCGATAGGCCGAGGGTCGCGCGTCGACGCAGCCAAGGGCTCGGCCGGTAACGCGGATCGCCGGTCAGTTCGGTCATGCGCTCCAGGATGGTCAGCAGGCGTTTGCTGCCAACGCTGTTACCCCAGGCCAACGGCCCCTTTGGATAACCCAGCCCTCGGCGAACACCTTCATCCAGGTCATCAACGCTGGCGATGCGCTGTTGGACGATATCGCCGGCCAGGTTGACGATCATGGCCAGCACACGCTGAGCGACGAAGCCGACACTGTCGTTGATCACGCTGACTCCGACGCCATCGCGAGCGAACACTGCATGTGCGGCATTTCGCATGTCGACTCGGGTGGCCGGGTTTAGCATCAACGTGCGGTAGCGAGCGCTGTCGAGCAGCGGGTCGATGCATACCGTGCGCGTCGGGTCGGTGGCAAAGCGTACCGCAGCGCTGGTGGCATCCAGGCCATAGGGCGCCAGCAGGCAGAGTGCTTCGCTGGACGGCGTGGCGTCCTGCTCTACCTGCGCGCCCAACTGCTCCAGCAACGCCATCAGGCTGACACGATCGGTCTCGTTCTCGGCCCCCAGCCACACCGGCGGTAGGGTCTCCATGATCGGCACTGCCTGCGCCGGGGGCGCATCGACCATTTGGCCATTGGCATACCGGTAAAAGCCTCGCCCGACCTTACGCCCGACGTATCCGGCCTCAAGCATCTGCCGAGTCAATGCGGCCGGGCGATAGCGAGGCTCCTGGTAAAACTGGTTATAGATCGACTCGATCACCGGGTGCGAGACATCCAGGGCCGTCAGGTCGAACAGCTCCAGCGGGCCCATGCGAAACCCCAGGCCTTCGCGCAGGATGCGGTCGATTTCGGCAGGCTCGGCCACGCCTTCCTTGAGTATTTGCAGGGCTTCGGTGCTATAGGCGCGTCCCGCATGGTTGATGATGAACCCCGGCGTATCCTTGGCCCGAATACCCCGGTGGCCCATGCGCGCCGCCAACGTCTGCAGGCGATCACCGACTAGCGGATCACTGGCCAGGCCGTCGATGACTTCGACGACTTTCATCAGTGGTACCGGGTTAAAGAAATGGAACCCCGCGACTCGCTCAGGACGACGACACTCCCGGGCGATGCTGGTCACGGACAGCGACGAGGTATTGGTGGCCAGAATGCAATCGTCAGCGACGACAGCTTCAAGCTGGGCGAGCAACGCCTGCTTGGCATCGAGGCGCTCAATAATGGCTTCGACGACCAGGTCGACCTCCTTGAGCTCGGTCAACGCGGTCGCTACCTGCAGGCGATCAAGTGTGGCCTGTGCATCTGCGCCGAGGATCTTGCCCCTGCTCGCCAGCTTGCCCAACGTCTGTTCAAGGTTATCGCGAGCAGCCTGGGCGGCGCCTTCGCGGTTATCGAACAACAGCACCTGGATACCGGCCTGGGCTGCAATCTGGGCAATGCCGGTGCCCATGATGCCAGCCCCCACCACAGCCATACGGTTGATCTCGCGTGTCATGCTTCACTCTCCCGAGAAGGTGGCTTTGCGTTTTTCAAGGAAGGCATTGGCGCCCTCTTTCTGGTCCCTGGAATCGAACAGCAACTGAAACGCCTTGCGCTCCAACGCCAGGGCGCTGTCCAGGGGCAAGTCAGCGCCGAGCAGCAGCACCTCCTTGATCTGCGCCACAGCCAGCGGCGGCAAGGCGGCTATTTCAGCGGCCAGCTCGAGGGCGCGCGGCACTGTGCGCTCGTCACTCACCACCTCGCTGACCATGCCCATGGCCAGCGCTTCGGGGGCCGGGACCAGACATCCCGTGAGGGCGATACGCATCGCCTGGAATTTGCCGACGGCGCGAATCAACCGCTGGGTGCCACCGGCGCCCGGCATCAGGCCCAACTTGACCTCCGGCTGGCCAAAGCGTGCCGACTGCCCTGCAACGATGATGTCGCAGTGCATCGCCAGTTCGCAGCCGCCGCCCAGGGCAAAACCGTTCACCGCGGCGATCACAGGTTTAGGGCAACGAGAAATGGCCTCCCAC
This sequence comes from Pseudomonas extremaustralis, assembly GCF_900102035.1. NCBI lineage: Bacteria > Pseudomonadati > Pseudomonadota > Gammaproteobacteria > Pseudomonadales > Pseudomonadaceae > Pseudomonas > Pseudomonas extremaustralis. Next base: position 5,715,018 of record NZ_LT629689.1, on the reverse strand, counting down.
AGGTACTCCGTGTGGCGGCGATACATCTCGATAGGGCTGGCCTCGGCGAACTCGCGGATATCGGCACCGGCGACAAAGCACTGTTCACCACCGGTGAGAACGATCGCACGCACCCGTTCATTGCCAGCCAGGGCGCGAAAGATTTCTGCCAACTGTTCGCGCACGGCGCTGTTGAGCGCGTTCTTGACCTCGGGCCGCTGGATCCGTACGACAGCGACGGCGTCATCGCGAATGTGCAGAGTCACTACAGCGTTGGGCTGGGAGTCCATACCTACCTCTTATTATGTTTCGCTATACGAAACTGAATACCGTAATAATGATTAATCATAGAGACGCTTATAAATCCCTGTAAACAGGCAAACTGATAAATATTGTTTAATCCTTTAAATACAGGGTCTTACTAAATAACTATAAATGAGTTGGTTTTTTTTAAAGCAGCGAATACAATTTCGCCAGGCGAAACTGTATTTTATTTTCTTGCATTTCTCGAAAGCGAGGTTCTACCATGGGTCGCAACAAGGCAGATCACCAGGCCGTGGACCAGTCGAAAGGAACGGATGAAATCGGCTTGCTGAAGATGGGCATGCTCGATCCCGCCAGCGCGCTGAGCGATGACGAAAGCACTGGCCAGTTCGTGACGGCGTTGGCCCGCGGGCTTGAGCTGATGCGCTGTTTCACGCCGCGGGACAATGTGCTCGGCAATCAGGACCTGGCGCGGATGACCGGGCTGCCCAAACCGACCGTGACGCGGCTGACCAATACGCTGATGCGGCTGGGCTGCCTCAAGCGTGAAGTACATTCAGGCAAGTATCAGCTGGACGTCGGCGTATTGGGTTTCGGTTACGCCATGTTGTCGAACCTGGCGATTCGCACAGTGGCCCATCCGTTGATGGAGGATTTGGCCAATCACGCTCAGGCGGCCGTCGCGATGGCCGCCCGCGATCGACTGCAGATGGTGTACCTGGATGTGGTCCAGGGTCAGGGCAACATGACCATGCGCCGGCAGATCGGCAGCTACTTGCCGCTGGCACAGAGTTCGGTGGGCCGGGCGTGCCTGGCGGCGATGCCGGAAACCGAGCGGGAATTTCTGCTCGACCACATTCGCCAGCGTGAAACGGAGCAATGGCCAGCCATCCGCAAGGGCCTGGACAGAGCGTTCAGGGATTACGCCGACTACGGCTTCTGCCTGTCAGTCGGTGAGTGGCACCGCGACGTCAACTCCGTCGCAGTGCCGTTGCTGCACCCGCAGTACGGGTTGCTGACCTTCAACTGCGGTGGACCGAGCTTTCAGCTACCCCGTGAGCAGCTCGTGGACGATATCGGGCCTCGCCTGATCAACATGGTCAATAACATTGGCGCCGCTGCTCGCTGACGCACGGAGTAACGGCGCCCTAAAAAACCGGCTCGCTTGCGAGCCTTGGGAGCGCACATGATCCGTGATACCGAAACCCTGCAGATACTGCTGGATTCCCTTCGTCAGTTCGTCAGCGAAGTACTGATTCCCCGTGAGAACGAGGTGGCCGAGACCGACAACATCCCGGACGACATCGTCGTGCACTTGCAAGAGATGGGGCTGTTCGGCCTGACCCTGCCGGAAGAGTTCGGCGGCATGGGCGTGACCATGGAAGAAGAGGTCAAGATCGCCTTCGAACTGGGGCGTACCTCCCCGGCCTTTCGTTCTTACATCGGGACCAACAACGGCATCGGCTCTATCGGCATTCTGCTCGATGGCAGCCCGGAGCAGAAAGCCAGGTACCTGCCCAAGCTGGCCAGCGGCGAGCTGCTCAGTGCCTTCTGCCTGACCGAACCTGACTCAGGGTCTGATGCCGCCTCGCTCAAAACCACGGCCGTGCGTGACGGCGACAGCTATACCCTCAACGGCACCAAGCGCTTCATCACCAATGCGCCCCACGCCAACATCTTCACCGTGATGGCGCGCACCAATCCGAACATCAAGGGTGCCGGTGGCATCAGTGCGTTCATCGTCGAGCGTGACACGGTCGGGATTTCCCTGGGTAAACCCGATCACAAGATGGGCCACAAAGGCGCTCACACCTGCGACGTGATCTTTGAAAATGCCCGCGTTCCCGCCAGCCAACTGATCGGTGGCGTTGAAGGCGTGGGTTTTAAAACCGCCATGAAAGTCCTGGATAAAGGTCGCCTGCATATTGCCGCCCTGAGCGTCGGCGCCGCCGAGCGCATGTTGGCCGATTCACTGCAATATGCGATTGAGCGCAAACAATTCGGCAAGCCGATTGCCGAGTTCCAGCTGATCCAGGCGATGCTTGCCGACAGCAAGGCGGAAATCTATGCAGCCCGCTGCATGGTCCTGGATGCCGCACGCCAGCGTGACGACGGACTTAACGTCAGCACGCAAGCCTCCTGCGCCAAGATGTTCGCCACTGAAATGTGCGGACGGGTTGCCGACCGTTGCGTGCAGATCCACGGTGGCGCCGGTTACGTCAGCGAATACGCGATCGAGCGCTTCTATCGGGACGTCCGTCTGTTCCGCATCTACGAGGGTACCACTCAGATCCAGCAGATCGTCATCGCCCGCAACATGATTCGCGACGCACAAGGCTGACCCCTCAAACCTTCAAATACGCGTTAAAGCCCCCCCTTCCCTATAAATACAATAAGGAAACGTTATGGAAGCTTCTGCTCATGTCGGCGCAAGTGCGCAGGCCAAGACAAACACTTGGGTGCTGGTATTTATCTTCTGCTTTCTAGGACTTTTGATCGACGGTGCCGATCTGATGTTTCTTTCCTACAGCCTCAGTAGCTTGAAAGCCGAATTCGGTCTGAGCAACATAGAGGCCGGCAGCCTGGGAAGCTTTACCCTGGCTGGAATGGCGATCGGGGGCATTTACGGTGGCTGGGCCTGCGATCGTTTCGGTCGAGTGAAAACGGTAGTCTGGAGTATCATACTTTTTTCAGTTGGCACGGCAGTGCTCGGCATGACGCATAACTATTGGCAATTCGCGATCACCCGTTTTGTGGCCTCGCTAGGGATCGGTGCACTGTATGTGGCTTGCAATACGCTGATGTCTGAATACGTACCCACTCGCTACCGCACAACTGTACTCGGCACGCTGCAAGCAGGTTGGTCAGTAGGTTATATCGTTGCGACGCTACTGGCGGGCTGGATCCTACCGATCCATGGCTGGCGCTGGCTATTCTACATTGCCATTATCCCGGTGATTTTGGCCGTAGTGATGCAACGCTTTGTCCCAGAACCACAAGCGTGGATCAACGCTCAGGCTGAGCGTGCCAAGCAAAAAATCGATGGCATCACGAAAGTAGCGAGCAAAAAAAGCGATAGTAAGTACAAACTTATTTTTAGCGACCCACAGGCTCGCCGCATGTTCATTTTTTGGGCTTTGACTGCTGGTTTTCTACAATTCGGCTATTACGGTGTCAACAATTGGATGCCAACCTACCTGGAAAGCGAACTGGGCATGAACCTCAAGTCCATGACGGCCTACATGGTTGGTACCTACACCGCCATGATCCTCGGTAAAATACTCGCAGGTCTGGCGGCTGACCGTCTTGGGCGCCGCGCCGTCTTCGCCTTTGGAGCATTGGGAACGGCACTCTTCCTGCCGGTGATCGTGTTATTTCAAAGCCCGGAAAATATCCTGTGGATGCTGGTGGTATTTGGCTTCTTGTACGGTATTCCATACGGTGTAAACGCCACGTACATGACTGAAAGTTTCGAGGCAAAATTCCGAGGATCTGCTGTAGGCGGTGCTTACAATATCGGGCGCCTGGGCGCAGCGATTGCTCCGGCAGCAATTGGATTTCTCGCCTCTCACGGCTCGATTGGCTTGGGTTTTCTGGTCATGGGCGCAGCCTATTTTATCTGCGGCGTGATCCCGGCGTTGTTTATCAGAGATAAGCAGTTCGACCCGCAAAAGCAATAGCGCTTTGTAATTCCGGGAGGCCTAGCGGTTCGCCGCCTCGCCTCTTTGCCTCGTGGCGGTGGAAACCTACGCGGCCTGGCACCATTGACTCACTCTGACGCCATCGGTTACCTGCTAATGCTGACGCTCGCTATGGACGTACTGCGGGCCCAGTCGCGTGCCATCTTGGTGAATAACTGGACGGCTGGTGACTGATTATTGCGGGCATGGATCATCGACAATGCCGTCGTCACATCACACCCTTCAATGCACCGAAACACCACGTCGGGCGGCATGAAAGTACGCGTCGATGCGGGCACGATTGCAACGCCAAAACCGGCCGCCACCATGCTGATCACGATCGACATCTGCGACGAAATGACTTCGACCCGCGGAACAAAGCCCGCAGCAGCGCAAGCCTTCATCGTTGTGTCATAGAAACCGATACCTTCCTTGCGGTGCACGCTGATGAGCGTGTCATCCTGCAAATCTTCCAGGCGCACGCGAGCCATTGCGGCGCAGCGATGATTGCTGCGCAGTGCCACCATCAACGGTTCGCGCAATACATCAAACAACGCCACCCCCTCGGGCAATGCAATGGGTGGACGAATAAACCCAACATCACACAGCCCCTTGGTCACAGCATCGATCTGTTCCTCCATATCCATCTGGTGCAGGACCAACTCGACGTGGGGCCTTTGCTGTCGATACAGGTACACGATACCGGGCAATGCACCTGACAACGCGGCCGAGGCGAGATAGGCGATCACCACCCGACCTGACCGGCCTTGAGCCACCTCTACGATGGCCGAATTGGCAGCATCGGCCTGACGTAGCATGGCAACCGCCTGGGCATAGAACACCTTGCCGACTTCCGTCAACTCCAAATGGCGTCGGCTACGCGACAATAGGCTGGCGCCCACGCGCTCTTCCAGTGCGCGCACTTGTTGGCTAAGTGCTGGTTGCGAAATGCCGCAGCGCTCGGCGGCCTTGGCGTAGTGCAACTCTTCGGCCAGCGCCAAAAAATAGCGGTAGTGGCGTAATTCAATTTCCATCACAAATAACCCATTTATCAACGGCTCTATAGACAGCCATTCCACCTAATTGTGATCCAGGTCGATACTGCCAGACATCATAAGACTAGCTTATAGAATCAAAACTTACGGTTGATTGATGTTATCAACTGCATTCCTGAAGATGAAGTCCTGCAAAGCGACGTGTTCAGGAGGCAATGCTGTGATTAACAAATATGTGGAGTCCCACACCGCAGCCATAGAGAACCTCAAAGATGGTTGTTGCGTGATGATCGGCGGCTTTGGCAGCGCTGGTTTGCCGACAGGGCTGCTTGAAGCAGTGCTCGACCAAGGTGCTCGGGATCTGGTGGTGATCTCGAATAACGCTGGCTACGACCGTGAAGGGGTGGCGATGCTGATCGCTGCCGGCCTTGTACGCAAGCTGATTTGCTCCTACCCCTTGACTGCGGGTGCGACCGTCTTCCGCAACGCCTACCGCGACAAGAAGATTGAATTGGAGCTGGTTCCGCAAGGCACCCTCGCGGAGCGGATACGTTGCGGGGGAGCCGGCCTCGGAGGCTTTCTAAGTCCAATCGGCATCGGAACCATGTTGGCCGACGGAAAAACCATTCACCGTGTCGGCGACGAAGACTACTTGATTGAGTTGCCCCTGCGAGCCGACTTCGCACTGCTGCGCGCGCGCGCGGCTGACCGTTACGGCAACTTGATCTATCACCTGACAGGCCGGAACTTCAATCCCCTCATGGCGACCGCCGCCGATCTGGTGGCCGTGGAGGTGGACGAGTTCTTGGAATTGGGGACAGTTGACCCGCAAGCCGTGGTCACACCCGGCATTTTCATCGACCGTGTTGTATTGGCCAATAAATCGGCAACTCAGGAGTACTTATGAACCCCGTTCTCAACCTTGAAAACGGGGTGACGCCGTGGACCCGTGAGCAGATCGCCGCACATGCCGCACAACACATACCGGATGGCGCCTACGTCAACCTGGGAATCGGTTTACCCACACTGGTCGGCAACCTGATGGCACCTGAGCGTGAAATTTTCCTCCACAGTGAAAATGGCATCTTGCATTTCGGCGCTCGCCCACCCGCTAACGAGGCCGACCCTTGCCTGATCAACGCCAGCAAGCAGCCCATTTCACTGCTGCCAGGCTCGGCCATTTTCGACTCGGCACTCAGTTTCGCAATGATGCGCGGCGGTCATCTTGATCTAGCGATTCTAGGCGCTTACGAAGTTGCTGAAAACGGTGATCTGGCTAATTGGACCCGGCTTGATCCTGGGACGCCTCCGGCCGTTGGCGGGGCCATGGAACTCGCCTTTGGCGCCAAGCAGGTATGGGTATTGATGGAGCACACCACCCAGGGTCGCCCTCGTCTATTGCGACGTTGCAACTTACCACTGACAGCTGCGGGTGTTGTGACGCGTATCTACACCAATTTGGCCGTGCTGGACGTCACCCAAGCCGGCCTACAAGTCAAGGCCATGGCGCCCGGCGTCACGTTCGACTACCTGCAGAGCCGTACCGAAGCCAACCTGCTGGCCTGACACCCACTACCACACGACGCTTAATCAGGAGACCTCATGTTATCAACCAACTTCACCCGAACCTTCGGGGTCATGCACCCCATCATCCAGGGCGGCATGCAATGGATTGCCCGCGCCGAGCTGGTGGCCGCCGTTGCCAACAGTGGCGCTCTGGGTTTTCTCAGCGCTCTGACGCAGCCCAGCCCAGATGATCTGCATGCGGAGATCGAGCGCTGTCGCCAGATGACGACTCAGCCGTTTGGCGTCAACCTGACCTTCCTGCCGGCGATCCGGCCGATCCCCTACGACGAGTACATCGACGTCATCATCCGCAGCGGCATCAAGATTGTCGAAACTGCAGGCAACAATCCGGTCGCCTATATGGACCGCTTCAAGACAGCCGGGATCAAGGTCATCCATAAATGCACATCGGTGCGGCACGCGCTCAAGGCCGAGCAGATCGGCGTCGATGCAGTCTCGATCGACGGCTTCGAGTGCGCCGGCCACCCGGGCGAGGATGACATTCCCGGCTTGGTACTCATCCCTCGTGCGGCCGACTCAATCAAAATCCCTCTGATCGCTTCGGGTGGTTTTGCCGACGCCCGCGGCCTGGTGGCAGCCCTGGCATTGGGCGCCGACGGCATCATCATGGGCACACGCTTCATGGCCACCCAAGAGGCGCCGGCTCACCCCGACATCAAGCGTCGTCTGGTCGAGGCTGACGAGCGCCAGACCGAGCTGGTTCTGCGCAGTTTCAATAATACTTGGCGCGTGCACAAAAATGCACTGACCGAACAGGTAGTCAGTCTCGAAAAGCAGACGGGTACGCAGTTCCCGGATGTGGCGCCGTTGGTGGCCGGCACGCGTGGCCGCGCGGTCTACAGCAGCGGTGACTGGGACAACGGGGTATGGAGCGTCGGCATGGCCCAGGGTCTGGTTTACGACATCCCCACCGTCGAGCAATTGGTCTCGCGCATTGTCGGCGACGCGGGAGACTTGATTGCCAACCGGCTGGCTAGCCTGCGGACTGCCTGACCTTAGTCCGCCAGCCATCCTATTAAAACAATTAGAGGACGCAATCATGGCATTGGTAAAAGCCCAAATTGACACCTTAGCGCCTACGCAAGACAGGAAATAGATGCTGGTGTTCGGGTTTGCCTTTCTCGGTCTGATGGTCGATGGCGCCGACCTGATGTTTTTGTCGTACAGCCTGTCGAGCCTGACGAAAGAGTTCCAACTGACCAGTCTTGAAGCAGGCATGCTCGGCAGCATTACGCTGGTCGGAATGGCGATCGGTGGCATTTTCGGCGGTTGGGCTGCTGACCGCTATGGCCGGGTGCGGACTGTGGTCTGGACCATCGTCGTCTTCTCGGTCGGTACTGCCGCGCTCGGCATGACCCACAGCTACACCGAGTTTGCGGTATTCCACTTCATTGCTGCACTAGGCCTGGGTGCCGAATACGTGGTCTGCAACACGCTGCTGGCCGAGTATGTACCGACTAAGCGGCGCAGTACTGCCTTGTGCGCACTCCAGGAGACGTGGTGGCCACACTACTGAGCGGCTGGATCCTGCCGACCTACGGCTGGCGCTGGTTGTTCTACATCGCAATCATGCCAGTGTTAATGGCCGTAGTGATGCGCCGCGTTATTCCTGAACCACCTGCCTGGGTCGCTGGGCAGGCAAAAAGCGATGGTCAAAAGCACAGCGTCAGTCAGGAAAAACCTGAAAGCGCGATCAAGCTGATCTTCGGCAATCCGAAGCATCGCCGTATGTTCATTCTATGGTCGCTGACCGCCAGCTTTCTGCAGTTCGGCTACTACGGATCCAACAACTGGATGCCGACCTACCTGGAAAAAGAACTGCACATGAGCTTCAAGGCGATGACCCTCTACATGGTCGGCACCTATGTCGCCATGATCCTCGGCAAGGTGGTCGCCGGCTGGCTGGCCGACAAGTTCGGGCGGCGCGTGATGTACTCCTTCGGCGCGCTTGGCACTGCGCTGTTCCTGCCACTGATTGTGTTCTACCAATCGCCAGAAAACATTGCCTACCTGCTGATCTTCTTTGGCTTCCTGTACGGCATCCCTTATGGCGTGAACGCCACCTATATGACCGAGAGCTTCGAGACCAAGATTCGCGGCTCGGCCGTGGGCGGTGCCTACAACATTGGTCGCGTAGGTGCTGCGATTGCACCGGCCGGTATCGGCTATCTCGCCACCGGCGGCTCAATCGGCATGGGTTTCCTGGCGATGGGTGTTGCCTATCTGTTCTGCGGCCTGATCCCGGCGCTGTTCATTAAAGAGAAGCAATATGACCCGATGCACTGATGCCGGGCCCGCACGGCCCTCCTCTGACCAGCAACCTTCATCTTTAGCAGTCGGCCCCGTTCGAACCTGCGGAGAACACTCGATGAGCAATGCACAGATGCAATCGGCCAGCAACGCAGTCACTCTGGATCAATGCGGTAGTGTGCTAGTCGTCACGATGTCCGTGCGCAGCTTGACAGTTACATCCAGCAATCGGCGGCGACCTGCGCCGTAGCACTCAAAGGCGAAGTGAACGATGTTGCACTGCATCGGCTCTTTGCCAAGGCGATAAATCTGCATACCGCGCTGGAATACTCGGCGGCAGGCTCGACGGTCATGAAACACTCAATGGGCAGTTTTCAGGTCTGCACCGCAGCGACGTTTGCGCAATTGGCTGCGGCCCAGTCGCTGCAGGTAAAGCTTTCAAAAGCATCGCGAGTTGGCGGACTCGAACTGACGGGTGAATCGCAGGCATTGCTGGAAGCTATCGCCGTCAATCCATCAGCCATGCACATGGCTGTCGCATCACTGAACGAACGTGTCAAAGTGGCTTACTCGCGGGAAGCGCTCACCGTAGAACAGTTGCCCACGTCCAGGCTAATTTTGCTCGACCGGCTGAGCGTATTGCTCGAATCGCTACACCAGTCATTGGTACAATGGGAGTCGCTCGCTCATGGGAAGGCACGTGCGTTGCCATTGGCTTTTCACATCGATTCAGTCGCGCTGTACACAATGGTTTGCGAACGTTTCTTACCGTACTGCGGCAGCGTTGTTCTGCATTGTTACCGGCTGGTCGTCCGGTCCTGGTTTCGTGACGATCGTGAGTGTGATGTGCTCACTGTTTGCCACCCGGGCGGACCCCGTGGCGGGCGGTATCGGCTTCATGTCGGGCGCGGCTTGCGCGGCCGTCGCTGCGGCGCTGTGCAATTTCGTGCTGCTGCCTGCTGTATCCGACTTTGCCATGCTGGCGGTCATTACAGGCGGATTCATGTTTGCCGCAGGACTGGCAATGCGTCATCCACGTACCGCTGCGCCGGGGGCCAGTTTCGCGATTATTTTCTGGAGTCTGTCCCACCGCAAAACACATCGCAGATGTTCGACGCTGCCGGTTTCTTCAATGGTGTGCTGATACTGCTGCTCGGCATCGCATGCGGCACGTTGATTTTCGCCCTGATCTTCCCCTCCAACCTCCTTGCAACCCGATATCGGCTGCATCGCGCCGTCCGCAGGGATTTTAGGCGTATTGGCCGCCATCCGAACAGATGGTCTTTCAGGGGGTGGCAGACCCGGACCGCGGACCGTCTGGGCCGCCAACTAGCGACCGCCAACGGCGACATCGATACCCAGGCCGAACGTGAACTCCGAGGGCTCTTGGGCGCCTGGACGATAGGCTATGCCACCATTGCGTTACATTATCTCGCCGAAGATTTTCACCCGGTACGTCGGCCTGTGGTTGTCATCCTGGGGCGGCTCACCAACGCCGATTCATTGCGCCTGGCCACCGCAGCCCGTTCCAGTGCACGCAGTTTCACCTGGCAATCTCGTGGCGCCAATGAACGCAAACGCCAGGACCTGTTGCGCGCGGCAATTCTATCGTTATCCATTACCGAGGCAGCGACAGAACACGAAGATTTTCTGGGTGAGTGATCGCTTGAAGTATTGATATCACGTTTAGGCGCCGATCCTGCAAAAGGCCTGAAGGAGGCTCGACAAAAAAGCAGTGATAGATGTCGTTTACTGCGAGATGGCATTGACCCCTTACAAGCTCGTGACAACGAACGAGCTGTGCAACTCACTACTGAACAGCAACGAAAAAGCAAATCAATCAACTTCCAAGACGTGTCAGTCGATTAATTAGAGGCCCATCGTCCCGGCTGGGAAAACGTAAACCATTCCCAGCAATGGACAAACACACTGGCGACTTATGCCGCCCCCCATTATCGGTGACCTCGCAACAAACCAGATCACCACCGAGCATATTCTCGAAATTTTCAAACCCATCTGGGCCAGCAAAGCCGAAACTGCTAGCCGGGTACGCAATCGACTCGAATTGGTTCTCGATGCAGCTAAAGCACGCGGGTTGCGCGATGGTGAAAATCCAGCACGCTGGCGTGGACACCTGGACAAAGTGCTACCTTCAACATCCAAGACGAAACGGACTCAAAATCATCCCGCATTGCCCTACTTAGTGTTGTCTCGTTTTATGCGAGCGCTTGACCGTGTCGAAGGACAATCCGCTTGCGCACTCAAAATGACCATTCTCACGGCGTGTCGAACCAGCGAAGTCCTTGCCGCCCGCTGGAGTGAAATCGACTTGAAAGCCAAGCTATGGCTTATTCCCGCAGAGCGCATGAAAGCTGGCAAAACTCATACCGTCCCGTTCAGCGAAGCACTCGTAACATTGTTAAACGGGTGCCCCGATTCAACGATAGCTCGCTTCTATTTCCGGGTACACGCACGGGTAAGCCGATCATCAATATGGCCATGCTCATGACATTGCAACGCATGGATCAGAGGGATTTGGAAGATGGCGGTAAAGGTTGGCGTAACAACAATGACCGAATCATTACCGCGCATGGGTTTCGCAGCACATTCCGAGATTGGGCCGCAGAGAAAACCGACTACGCACTCGAGGTTTGCGAAATGTCTCTGGCTCATGTGGTCGCGAGCGGAGCAGAAGCTGCTTATTGGCGCAGTGATTTGCTAGAAAAACGCCGTAGCTTGATGGCTGACTGGGCCACCTTCGTGAGTTTAAAGTATGAAATTCAGTACTAAGCAATAGCTAGACGGGGAGCGAGGCTGCGATAAAGGCTGCGGTTGCCGTCAAGGGAAGGCCGCGAAATGGTCAGCACTAGCGCGAAGACAATGAGCTTCACCAGACGACTTCCACTCTGACTTCTTAGAGAAACGCAGAGCAGTAATGGAAGACTGGGCAGCATTCTGCTCGAATACGCAGATCGCACCATTAAAAGGCGCATAAATACGAGTAAAACTCTCCCAACGACTGGATCGTCCGCAGTCAAGCGAGCTTGAAGAGTATCTCGAAAACCCGGGGCGATTCAGCTAGATGCGTTTTTTTTTGATTTCAAACCCTTGCGCCGGGCAATAGAATACTTATTGAACATTTCGTAAAAATCCGTAACATTGCCCGCCATGATACTCGAACAGCTCAAAGCCCTGGGCAATGACACTCGCATGCAAATGATGGAGTGGCTCAAAGACCCTCTCAGTAATTTCCCACCTCAGGATCATGGCGATCCTGCCATAGGGGTGTGCGTAACCCATTTGCAGCACAAGGCACGGCTTTCACCTTCTACCGCGTCTGCACACTTAGCTATCTTACAACGTGCAGGCTTCGTGCTAACCACACGCATCGGAAAATGGACTTATTACCGACGCAACGAGGAGGCGATTGATGACTTTGCGGCTAGGCTGACCAGCGATTTGTAATTTTTAACCTTTCATTTCGTTATTTCGCGTAATTAGAAAACACAAGGAAACCCCTATGAGCAGCAAAACAATCTTCGTCCAACCCGGTGGCGGCTATGAAAAGGTTGTGGTTGGCAGCAGCGAAGCCCGAGCCGCAGCCCATGGCGAAATCACCGTGCGCCTGCACGCCAACTCGCTTAACTACCACGACTTCGCGGTAGTCAGCGGTATGTGGGGCCCTAGCGAAAAACGCATCCCCATGGCCGATGGTGCAGGCGAAGTCATTGCTGTCGGCCCAGATGTCACTGAATTCAAGGTGGGTGACTCGGTCGTCAGTACCTTCTTCCCGGAGTGGATCAGCGGCGCACCACTGGTTGAAGGCTTTGTTAGCGTGCCAGGTGATGGCATTGACGGCTACGCTCGTGAGCAAGTGACTGCCCAAGCCACATCGTTCACCCTCGCGCCGACCGGATACAGCCACGCTGAAGCGTCGACGCTCACCACCGCCGGCCTTACTGCATGGCGCGCTCTGATGGCCGATGACTCACTCAAGCCGGGCGACACCGTGCTCGTTCAAGGCACTGGTGGCGTTTCAATTTTTGCCCTGCAGTTCGCTAAAATGGCCGGTGCTACCGTCATTGCTACCTCTTCAAGCGACGAAAAACTTGAACGTCTGAAAGCACTAGGCGCTGATCATGTGATCAATTATCGCAAAGACCTTAACTGGGGCGAAACTGCACGCGCTCTAACGGGGGGCCGCGGTATTGATCACATCATAGAAGTCGGCGGCCCTGCGACGCTTGAGCAATCGATGATTGCAGTTCGGGTTGCTGGTCACATCTCCGTCATCGGGATACTGAGTGGCGTAAGCGGTGCAATGAATTTTGTACCGGCACTGATCAAGCAAGTGCGCCTGCAGGGTGTGTTGGTAGGCAGCCGCAGCCAGCAGCAAGACATGGTCCGAGCCATCAACGTTAACGGTATACGCCCGATTATTGATCGTCATTTCCCTATGAGCGAGATTGTAGAAGCGTTCAAGTATCAGGAAACCAACCAGCATTTCGGCAAAATTTGCCTGGATATCTAAGCGCGCATGAATGGGCAAGATCCGTATGCCCTCCTCAAAGTCGTGTCGAGGTGGCTGCCGACGCAGCGCGAGACGGATTTGCCCATTGCTGTCTGTCGCAACCGGCAGCATTGGGTCGACTCACCCATGCTGTGCTCCGAGGCAATCAGCTAAGAAGCAGTCATTCTAAGTGTCATGAAAACGATTCGATTTAGCCCCTCTAGTCAAAGCAGAATCATTAGGGCTACAACAATTTTGTCATGCAGTTATTGGGTTGAAGAATAGACAATCGCAGGCATTCTCACAGAGCCATGGTCGCTCTCTGCCGGTCATGGTTCACGCAACGTGATGGTGAAATCCGAGGCAAATGCTTGGTCAGGTCGAATGCAAATGGCTGGGCAAGCCTGTGCAATTACCCACTGTTCCAGTCCACAGATCCGGATAATCCGCCCAGCAGCCGTTCCGACTCAAACCACAGTGCAGGCAGCGCGCTATTTTTCGTCAAATTTGATGCGTACAGTTCGTTGTCCAAAACTATGGCGAGCCGCTTGGTTCACGATGGATGTCAAAACTCGTTCCCAGCCTAAGCAATGCTGTAGCAAAATCAGCTCGGTTCAAGAAGAGCTGCAATTTGCTCCCCTCCAACGAGCATCATAGATCTTTCTTCCTAACGCGGCGGCGATCATCGCACCGACATAATGCTGCGCATCAAATGAAGTGATGGCTGGCTCACGAACTGCGATTACCAAAATTTCGTTGAGGGCTTGCTCAAAACCCAAAGTAGACGACTGGTCTAATTGTTGATATGGTACATCCATGAATACGATGACAACCACCGATGTACGGCAACACATCCTCGACACTGCTCAAAACATCATCGTCGGGCGAGGATTCACAGCTGTTGGTTTGAGCGAAATCCTTCTATCTGCGAATGTGCCAAAAGGTTCGTTCTATCATTACTTCAATTCCAAGGAAGCCTTTGGCGAGGCGCTCTTGGAGAGCTATTTCAGTGACTACATGGTGCAATTGGAAACGCTATGAACCGTCCAAGTGTATCAGCAGCACAACGCTTGCTGGCCTACTGGGCTACCTGGATTGAAACCCAATCAGCCTGTTATCCCGAGGGGAAATGCTTGGCAGTGAAGCTTGCAGCGGAAGTCAGTGATCTATCGGAGCCAATGCGCATGGTGGTCCAGGATGGCATGGAAGGAGTAATTACTCGTCTAGCCAATGCGGTGAGTGACGCTGTAAACGATGGATCTCTGCCGGGCGGTACTGACACCCGTGGCTTGGCGACCATGCTGTACCAACTTTGGCTCGGAGCCAGTCTAAGGGCCAAGGTCACGCGTGATCAGATGCCTTTGCAGGCGGCCTTCGAGACTACTTCTCTGTTACTCAGTCAGATATCCGACCGATGAGATTTTCAATGTAAAAAATTTACTCAAAAAATATACGACTGGTCTATTTAATCGGAGTTAAAGCAATGTTTAATTTTGACTTCTACAACCCTACGCGAATTGTCTTCGGCAACGAAACCATCAGCCGCCTGGATGAACTGGTTCCGGCTGCGGCCCGCATCCTGCTGCTCTATGGTGGCCAGAGCGCTCGTGCAAACGGTACGCTCCGCGAAGTCCGTGACGCATTAGGCTCTCGGGAAGTGCAAGAATTCGGGGGTATAGAACCAAACCCCAGCTATGAAACGCTAATCAAGGCTGTTGATCAGGTTCGCACCCATCGCTTGGATTTTCTCCTGGCTGTCGGTGGAGGTTCGGTCATCGATGGCACCAAGTTCGTTGCCGCTGCTGTTGGCTACGAGGGTGATGCTTGGGACATTCTGGAAACGCGGGGTGCAAGTATTCGACGAGCGCTGCCATTTGGCACCGTTCTGACCCTACCGGCAACTGGCTCGGAGATGAACAATGGAGGCGTGGTTACTCGCCGGGCGACACAAGACAAGCTGCCGTTTCGAAGCGCTTACATGTTTCCACAATTCTCGATTCTCGATCCCACCAAAACCCAAACCCTCCCCACCCGTCAACTCGCAAACGGCGTTGTCGATGCGTTCGTGCATGTCATTGAGCAGTACCTGACCTACCCAATCGATGCGCGCGTCCAAGATCGTTTTGCCGAAGGTCTTTTACAAACGCTGATCGAAATTGGCCCACTTGTACTGAAAGAGTCCGCGGACTACAACACGCGTGCCAACCTCATGTGGACGGCCACTTTGGCGCTCAATGGCCTGATCGGAGCGGGCGTACCACAGGACTGGTCCACCCACATGATCGGCCATGAGCTCACCGCACTGTACGGCATCGATCACGCACGGACCCTGGCCATCGTGCTTCCTGCGAACCTAGAGATTCGTCGTGAAGCCAAGCGCGCGAAGCTGCTGCAGTACGCCGAGAGGGTTTGGCAGATCAGCCAAGGGGACGAAGAACAACGGATTGACACGGCCATACAACAGACCCGGATGTTCTTCGAGAGCCTGGGCTTACCGACGCACTTATCCGCCTACAAGCTCGGCACTGACGCTATAGACGCGCTAATAAACCAGCTCGACACACACCACCTCACCGCACTCGGCGAACACAAAAACGTCAGTTTAGACGTCAGCCGCCGTGTGCTTGAAGCGAGCCTATAAGCCAACTTCCCGCACTGCTTATCCACACAGGCAGCGCATTACAAAACATCCACAAGCACGCACAACTGCAAGGTATACGACATGAAGATTCTCCTCGTTCTGACTTCCCACGACCAGCTTGGTGACACTGGCGAGAAGACCGGTTTCTGGCTCGAAGAGCTGGCCGCGCCTTACTACGCCTTCATCGACGCTGGCGTGCAAGTGACCCTAGCATCGCCGAAAGGCGGCCAACCACCCATCGACCCGAAGAGCAATGAGCCCGACTTCCAGACAGACGCCACCCGTCGCTTTGAGACCGATTCAGTCGCCACTCACGCGCTGACCAACACCGAGAAACTGAGCGACGTGATCAGTTCCGAGTTTGATGCGGTGTTCTACCCTGGCGGCCATGGTCCGCTGTGGGATCTTGCGGAGAACACCTTTTCTATCTCTCTGATCGAGCAATCAATCCAATCCGGCAAACCTGTCGGAGCGGTTTGTCACGCACCAGCGGTTTTGCGCCATGTCAAGTGTGTAGATGGCAAACCTCTGGTTGCAGGCAAGAAAGTAACCGGTTTCAGCAATAGCGAGGAGGCTGCGGTGGGTCTAACTCAAATCGTGCCTTTCCTGGTAGAGGATATGCTCAAGGCAAATGGTGGGCGCTATACCAAGGGTGCTGACTGGAGCGTTCATGTCGAAGTCGATGGGTTGCTCGTAACTGGCCAGAACCCAGCTTCCTCTGAAGCTACGGCTCATTCGCTGCTCAAACTGTTGGCCTGAGACTACGTCAATGTCCGCCTACGTAGTCTTCACACGTGAACACACCACAGACGAGGCTGAGTTGAAACTCTATGCCCGTAAAGCACCGGCGGCACGCCAGGGTCGGAACCTCACACCATTGGCCTTCTACGGCCAACTGGAGGTGCTCGAAGGCGGACCGATTGAGGGCGCAGTCATTCTTCAATTTCCGGACATAGCAGCAGCTCGAGAGTGGTACTCCAGCCCCGCCTACCAAGAGGCACTGCAACATCGTCTTAAAGGTGCGGTTTACCGAGTATTCCTGATTGATGGCATCAATCATTAGTAAATGCACCAAAATATTCCCGCAGTTTAGGTTCTGTCTACTTACCAGTCTCATTAACAAATCAAATTTACTTAAATTACTGGAGAAACAGCATGGCATACGCATCCGTTAATCCCTATACAGGTGAAGTTCTAAAAAGTTTTCCAGATGCAACAGATATTCAGATTGAACAGGCTCTTGAGGCGTCTCACAACGCATTTCTTGTCTGGAAGAATTGCTCAATCGCAGAGCGTGGGGCCGTCCTTCAGCGAGCTGCCGACCTGCTGCGCGCGCGAGCAAACGACTATGCCCGGTTGCTAACACTGGAAATGGGCAAGATCACTGCCGAAGCATTAGGTGAAGTAGAAATCTCAGCAAGTATCTTTGAGTATTACGTTAAACATGCAGAAGCGTTGTTAACTCCGCAGAAGCTGCCGGTAGCCGACCCAGCCGAGGGTGAAGCAATCTTGGTCCATGAGCCGTTGGGCACTATCCTGGCCATTGAACCATGGAACTTTCCTTACTATCAAATTGCTCGCATTCTCGCACCGCAGTTGGCAGCGGGTAATACCGTGCTGCTCAAACATGCTTCAAACGTACCGCAATGTGCCGAAGCTTTCGAACAACTACTGCTTGATGCTGGTCTACCTGTTGGCGCATTCAGCAACATGTACGCAACTCGCCAGCAAATCGAGACAATCCTCAACGACTCTCGAGTACACGGTGTGGCACTGACCGGTTCCGAAGGCGCAGGTGCCATAATCGCCTCCCAGGCTGGCAAGGCACTGAAGAAATCTACATTGGAACTGGGGGGGGCAGATGCCTTCATAGTTCTGCGCGACGCTGAACTGAAAAAGACCGTGAAGTGGGCTGTTGTAGGCCGTCACTGGAATGCTGGACAGGTGTGCATATCATCCAAACGCATGATTGTAGTGGAAGAAGTCTACGACGAGTTCCTGCGCCTTTATGCCGAAGGTGTAGCACAACTGAAGGCCGGCGACCCGTTCGATCCGGAAACAAATCTAGCCCCCCTGTCATCTCAAACTGCCGCCGACGAAATCCGCGCGAAGATTCGTGAAGCAGTCAACTACGGTGCTACGGCCACCGAGGTTGGGCCCAAGGTACCAAGCAAGGGTGCATTTGTTCAACCGACCATTCTGACCAACCTGACGCCTGATAACCCTGCCTACTACTGGGAGTTCTTCGGTCCGGTCTCGATGATCCTACGAGCTAAAAACGAAGAAGACGCGATAGTTATCGCCAACGACTCTCCGTTCGGGCTCGGTGGTTCGGTATTCACCGCAGACGGACAGCATGGTGTTGAGGTTGCTAAGCGCATCGAGACAGGCATGGTGTTCGTCAATCACCCAACGTCATCGAAAGCCGACCTACCTTTCGGCGGAATCAAAAGATCTGGTTACGGTCGCGAGCTGATTGGTTTGGGAATCAAGGAATTCGTCAACCACAAGCTGATTAACGTCATGGATATCGACGCGCCGTTCTAACTTACATCTTCACCTCAACGCAAACAGGCCTCAGTGCTTTTATGCAGCAGCCCCCCCTCCTTGATGAAGAGATCGGGGGGGGGGCTGGACTACGTAGCAAAGCCTGGCGCGCAGCACAGCGCGCTCCCCGCCGATCCAGAAGCAGGCTGAAAAGGTGCGGCGATAGGAATGCCTGCGCGAATACACAACTACATATTGACATATATCAATATCTAAAATAATCTCAACCAAACCCATCGCACTTACCTCAGGAGGTAACCCATGCAAAATTCCAGTGATACCCATCCGAGCTACCTTCCCGACAACAGCTACGGCCTGTTTATCGACAACCAGTGGGTGGCGGCCGAAAACGGTGAAACCCTCGACATTATCAACCCCGCCAACGGAAAAATTCTCACCAACATCCCAAACGCCACAGCTGCCGACGTCGACCGCGCGGTGCAGGCCGCAAAACGCGCCTTCGTGACCTGGCGTACCACCTCGCCAGCGGAACGCGCCAATGCGTTGCTGAAGATCGCCGACCTGCTGGAAGCCGATGCCGATCGGTTCGCCGTTCTGGAAACCCTTGATGTAGGCAAACCCATTCGTGAAAGTCGCTCCGTCGACATCCCACTGGCGATTGATCACTTCCGCTACTTCGCCGGCGCAATCCGCAGCCAATCGGATGAGGCGGTCATGTTGGATGAGCAAACACTCAGCATCGCTCTCAGTGAACCCCTCGGCGTCGTGGGCCAAGTGATTCCGTGGAACTTCCCGCTTCTTATGGCCGCCTGGAAGATCGCTCCAGCCATCGCGGCGGGTAACACCGTAGTCATCAAACCTTCTGAGCTAACCCCGGTAACCATCCTTGAACTGGCGAAGATCTTCGCCAAGGTACTTCCGGCCGGCGTGGTCAACATCGTCACAGGCTTAGGCACCTCAGTTGGCCAGGCGCTACTGGATCATCCAGACCTGCGCAAGCTTGCCTTCACTGGCTCGACGCGTGTCGGCGAACTCGTCGCCAATGCGGCAGCGAAGAAAATCATTCCTGCCACCCTTGAACTGGGCGGCAAGTCAGCCAACATCGTTTTCCCCGATGCGAACTGGGACAAGGCCGTGGAAGGCGCAGTCCTCGCCATCCTGTGGAACCAAGGCCAAGTCTGCGAATCCGGCGCACGGCTGTTCGTTCACGAGTCCATCTACGAGCAATTCCTGGCTGAGCTCAAGCATAAGTTCGAAGCTGTGCGTGTGGGTGACCCATTGAACCCAGACACCATGATGGGCGCACAGGTCAGCAAGACCCAGATGGAACGGATCCTCGGCTACGTTGATATCGCCAAACAGGAAGGTGCCGAGGTACTGATCGGCGGCGGTCGCCTTACAGGTGCCGATTACGATGCCGGCTTCTTCATCCAGCCAACGATTCTGGTCGGTGTGCGCAACGATATGCGCGTCGCCTACGAGGAAATTTTCGGCCCTGTTCTGTGCGTCATTCCTTTCAAGGATGAAGCGGAGGTCATTGCCATGGCCAACGACTCCGAGTACGGCCTAGCGGGCGCAGTCTGGACCCAAGACATCAACCGGGCGTTACGTGTGGCACGCGCGGTGGAAACCGGACGTATGTGGGTAAATACCTACCATGAGATCCCTGCCCACGCCCCCTTTGGTGGCTATAAGAAATCTGGCCTAGGACGGGAAACTCACAAGTCAATGCTGGAAGCCTACAGCCAGAAGAAGAACATCTACGTCAGCCTCAACGAAGCACCGCTCGGGCTCTTCTGACCTCGCTGATCCATGTTTTTTTGACCTATAACATCGAATATTTTAGATATGCAGGTAAACGAAATGACACAATCAGAACTTTTTAAAACCACTCAGCTGGGCCCATACACCCTCAAGAACCGTATCGTTCTGCCGCCACTGACGCGTTCGCGCAGCTCCCAACCCGGCAATATTGCGAACGACCTAATGGCCACATATTACCGTCAGCGCAGCGGTGCTGGCTTCATGGTGACCGAGGGCACACAGATCGAACCCCGAGGACAGGGTTATGCCTGGACACCCGGCATTCATAGCCCAGAACAGATACAAGGCTGGCGTAAGGTCACCGACGCTGTTCACGCCGAAGGGGGGGTGATCTTTGCTCAACTTTGGCATGTAGGCCGCGTGTCACACACATCGCTGCAACCCGGTGGTGAAGCGCCCGTCGCGCCATCAGCCATCCGCGCGGACAACGTCAAGGTGTTCATCGAAACTGGACCCGGCACGGGTGCACTGGCCGACCCATCGACCCCACGAGCCCTGTCCACCAAGGAGGTAAAGGAACTGGTTGAGCTCTACGCCCAAGCAGCCCGAAATGCTTTGGACGCAGGTTTTGACGGGGTGGAGCTTCATTGCGCGAACGGGTACCTGGTAAACCAGTTCATTTCGGCCCATACCAACCAGCGTGATGATGAATATGGCGGTTCGCTGCAGAACCGTCTTCGCTTCCTGCGCGAAATCACCCTGGCCGTTGCTGGTGTCGTCGGCAAGGAGCGCATGGGCGTTCGCTTCGCCCCGCTGTTCGCGACCACAGACGAAGACCGCGTATACCTTGGCCTGGTCGAAGAAGATCCTCACCAAACCTACATCGAGGCAGTGAAGATCCTCGAGGAAGTGGGCATTGCCTACCTGTCGCTCGCCGAAGCCGATTGGGAAAACGCACCCGAGCTGCCTGAGACGTTCCGGGAAGATGTTCGTAAGACCTTCAGCGGCAAGATTCTCTATGCCGGCAAGTACACCGCTGAACGAGGAAATCGCGTGATAAAAGCTGGCTGGGGCGACCTGATCGCTTTTGGTCGCCCCTTCATTGCGAACCCCGACCTGCCCGCTCGTATCGCCAACAACTGGCCGCTTAACCCAGTTGATCCAAGCAGCATGTACGGCGGTACCGATAAGGGCTACACCGACTACCCGACTTACAAATCCTAAACGCTCAATGCCACGCCCCATAACTCAGGGGCGTGGCTCAGCGTTTGCTGACCGAGGAAGTTAAGCATGTACCAACCGAGCACGATCCCCTACCAAGAGCATAGGGGATTCAAACGAACCTTCAGGCAGGGTCATCTAAGCCTTGGGCTGTTCTTTCCCCTAGAGGCTTTCGAAGGTGATACACCGAGCATGCTAGATCAGGTCGCGCTGGCCAAACGTGCAGAGGCACTTGGTTTTTCGGCGCTCTGGTTTCGCGACGTCCCACTCAGGGACCCTAGCTTCGGCGATGTCGGCCAGGTTTTCGACCCTTGGGTGTATCTGGGCTACATGGCAGCCCATACAACAGAAATCGCACTAGGTACCGCCTCCATCGCCCTTACTTTGCGTAATCCCTTGCACACGGCAAAGGCCGCAGCGAGCATTGATCAGTTGAGCGGAGGTCGCTTGCTCCTGGGAGTAGCCTCTGGCGATCGTCCCGTGGAGTTTCCCGCATTCAGCATTGATCCAGAAAAGCGTGGCGAGACCTTTCAAGAAAACTTCAATGTGATACGCCAAGCCCATCGAACACACTTCGAGCCCATTCGCTGGAGTGGCGGCGAGTTAGTGGGGGCCGACCTCGTTCCCAAACCTACGACTCGGGAAATACCGCTATTCGTAACCGGACACAGCCGCCAGCCGCTCGATTGGATCGCACGTGAAAGCCATGGATGGATCAACTATCCACGTCCGCCAAAAATACAGCGACTGATCGTGGAGGATTGGCGACAGGAAATAGTTAAACAGTGTGGCACTATCTACAAGCCGTTCTTGCAATCGCTTTATATCGACCTGGACGAACACCCGTCCACGCCGCCCTCGCATATCCATCTAGGATTTCGACTAGGACGTAACCACCTTCGGGCCTTGCTGGATACACTTCAGGAAATCGGTGTAGATCACGTCATCCTGAACCTCAAGTATGGTAAACGCCCCGCAGCAGAGGTTATCGAGGAACTTGGCAAGCATATCGTCCCGCAATTCGGCGTCCAGGCTTCTGATAGTGCTGCCTGACAGAGCAACAATACTTCAGCCAGGAGCGGCCAGTCCTTGCAACAGACGGCGGGCGCAGAGGTCACGTCAATACCTTCCATTTTTCTGCGCAAACCCGGAAGATATCTAAATATCGCAAAAAACAGGTATCAAAATTCCATGACCATTGACGTCAACGAAGCACTGAAAGCATTGGCAAACCCGATGCGCCTTGCCATCCTCAATTGGCTCAAGGATCCCAGGACAATCTTTCCAGAGCAGGAGGTCGACCCAGAAACGGTAGGCGTGTGCGTCAGTATCATCCAAGAGCGCACGGGCCTCTCGCAGTCCACCACATCGCTTTATCTCGCAGCTCTGCAGCGCGCGCAATTGGTGACATCGCAGCGGATCGGCCCCTGGACCTACTACAAACGCCACGACGAAAATATCGATGCCTTTTTCAAAGCGCTGCAAGAAAAAATCTAAGGCTGAAGAAACCTTGTATTTCTGGCTGATTTCAGTGCTTGCCGATTTCAAAAACAGCAATCTGACCAAGTAACGATCAACTAACCCGTTCATTTATGAGTTTTTAGCCGCAGCGAGCATTTGGTAGCGGGCATACTCTGCATTACGCCCCCATCTCGCCTGGGGTGATCAGCAAATACCGGCCAGCCAGGACATGTGCAGGTTCGACAGATCGAACAACTTGACCTGTGGCGCGGCGTTCTTCACTACCCAGTGGAAACGCACTTTGGTTTCGCCAAACTGCCACTTAATCACTCTGAAACCGGAGCGGTATACGCAAAATACTGCACATTCCAGAGAGAAGCGCGAAGCCTCCTAGTGGTTTTTTACGGCCGGCCCTCTTCTTCAGGGGGCAGCATAGGATTTTTTCAACATGACAGAACCGCACCGCAAGCCTGAATATGTCGGCCTAGTTCTCGCCGCCGGCTCCGGGCAACGCTTCGGCAGCGACAAACGCCTTGCCCAGCTGGCAGACGGCAGCAGCCTTTTGCGCGCGACGTTGTTGCGCGCGAAAGAAGCCTTCAGCGATGTTCGAGTCGTATTAAAGGCTGAGGATGATGCACAGGCCTTGGCTATTCCGCATGACATTCATCTGGTACGTGCGGCCCACGCCAAACAGGGCATGGGCTCAAGCCTGGCCGCCGGCATCCAGAGCCTGGCAAATACGCAGGCCACTGCGGTGGCGGTGCTGCTCGGGGATATGCCGTGGATTACTCTCGCAACGCTGTTGCAGTTGCGCGCGCATGCGCACGCTGAACATATTGTTGTCGCTTACTGCGATGGCCAGTGCGGACACCCCGTGTTGTTCGGCCGGCGCTTTTGGCCGGAGTTGATGCAACTGCAAGGGGAGAATGGGGCCAAGGCTTTAATCGCCACCCATGCGCAACAGGTGATAGAAGTGACGCTTGCTGACAGGGGCATCCTGCTGGACGTCGACAAGCCGGCCGACCTTAGCCACCCACCGATTTCATAATCAGGGCACTGCCGGTAAAAGTGGCGTCTTGTTTGTCCTGCAGCGCACGACTGAGCAACCCTTTCAGTTGCGGCTGCGCCTGCTCAGTCGGCAGATCCAACAGCGCGCCCATAAAATGTCCGCGATTGGATGATAGGCATCCGTATAACCAGCCCGTAGACGACAACCGCAGACGACTGCAGCTCCGGCAAAAGGGCGCGCTTTCGTTGGCAATAATACCGAACGCCCCGCGCTCGCCCACGCTATAACGCAGCGCAGTGGCATCTAGCGCTGCCTCGGTTTGTGTGAAGACATAACACTCGCCGATAAGCTCCAGCAGCTCGCGCTGGCCGACGAACTGGGTACGAAAAGCCTCTGCATGCTGGGCCAGATGGCCCATGCGCATCAGCTCGATAAAGCGCAATTCGTAGCCCTGCTCCAGGCAGAACGCCAACATGGGCATGACCTGGTCGAGGTTGCTGCCACGCATCGGCACCATATTGATTTTGATGCTCATACCAGATCGACGCGCCAGCTCAATGCCGTTAAGCACAGTCTGCAGATCGCCGCCCTTTGCGATCTTGCGGAAGGCGCGCGGGTCAAGTGTGTCGAGGGACACATTGACCCGCTGGATGCCCGCGCTGCGCAATAACGGCAACTTGCCGGCCAGCAATTGTCCATTAGTGGTCAGGCTGATGTCCTGCAACGCTAGCGCACCGATGCCCTGCAGAAAAGGCTCCAGCCGATCACTCAGCAGCGGCTCACCGCCGGTAATGCGCAGCGCGTCGATACCGGCGACATCCCTGAGCAGTTCGACGGCGCGCAGCATCGACGCGGCCGTCAGCTCATCACGCGCGGCCACCAAGCGGCGGCCATCGGCCACACAGTAGGTGCAGGCGTAATTGCAGGCAGCCGTGAGGCTCAGGCGAAGTTTGCGGAAACGCCGACCCTGTCGATCGACGATCACCCTGCCATGTCCGTGTCGAAGCCAGTGGCTGACTCGCCATCCTCAGCCAACGCCTCCAGCACATAAACCTGACGATCGCTCAGCAGCTCGCCAAGGGCATTGGCCATGGTCGTGTAATGGTGCATCTGCCGATGAAGCGCTATCGCCTCATGGCTTGCCCAGCGCTCGACGAAGACAAACCGTCCGACCTGTTCAATGCACCGACTCAGGACGTAAGACAGGCAACCGTCTTCGGCCCGCGAGGGATGCACGCAAGCTCGCAGAATCTGCTCGACCTGCTGCTCTTTGCCGCCTTTGGCGGTCAGTATCGCTACAACGCGTATGGCTTGATTCATGCTGATAGGTTCCTCGGTTGATCAGTCGTCAAGGCTGCACGGCGAACCGCCGATAAGCCTCTGCAGCAAAAGCGATTTCGGTTTCGGTCTCGCTAGCGATCAGCACTGGGTCGCTATCATGGATACTCGCGGACCTGAAACGCAGGCTGCCACCATTGCGGCCATTGAGCACCGCCTGAATTTCCGCCAGCATCGCCATAGCCACGCTTTCCGGAGTGTCGCCGCCCAGGTCCAGGCCAATCGGATAATGCAAACACGCCAGCCCCGGCAACTCGCCCTGCTGCTCGTGGATACCGGCCAGCAGGCGCTCGGTGCGCTCACGCGGGCCCAACTGCCCTACATAACAGGGCTCACTGTGCAACACTCCCTGCAGCCAGTGCGCGTCTTGCACCAAGCTGTGAGTCATCACCGCCACCGCTGCGCCGCGTACAAGTTCACGGTAGGCGAAAGGTTGCTCAACATCGCCAACCAGCACCTGGTCAGCGTCGGGAAAACGCTCTGCTCGGGCAAAGTGTGACCGCCCATCGATGATTGTCACATGCCAGCCCAAGAGCTTGGCCATGCGCACCAGCGGCTGGGCATCATGGCCCGCACCAAACACTACCAAACGCCGCACGGGCGGCAGGTACTCCATAAGCACTTCAATCTTGCCGGTGCCATTCGGGTAAAGATATCGGGATGACTTTCCACGCACCAAGGTCTGTTGGAGATCAATCCTGATCTGCTCAGCCAGCGCCGACTGCAGCAACTCGCCCTCGGCGCTTTGTCCTGACACTAATAACAGGCGATCACCTAACCGGTGTGAACCATCAGCCGAGCTGGCGATCACCGTGGCGATGGCCGCCGGTTGCTGGGTGTCGCGAACGCCAAGCAACGCAGTAATCAACGCGCAAGGTCCACTGGCAGGCAGCCGCTCGAACAATACGTGAACCTTACCGTTGCAGCCCAGCCCGAAACTCAGCGCTTCCTCACTGCCCTCATCCGCCTCGGAGGTGCTGTAGCTACGCAGTGCAGGCCCAGCTTCAGTTAACCACCAGGCTTTTCTGGCGACTTCCGCCTCCAGGCAGCCACCACTGATGGTCCCCTCGGGCCTGCCGAAGCGCGAGACTAGCATCCGCGCTCCTGGTCGCCGATACGCAGAGCCGTCGACTTTTACCACGGTCGCAAGCACCGCTTCTCGGCCAGCATTGCGCTCCGCCAGGAGTACATCCAGCAGTGGAATCAGACCAGACATGAGGCACCTCGGCTCAATGAAGGGACTCAGTACGGCGCTTGGCCACAGCTTGCTCCGATACCTGCGCACCAGTCTCGCCAAAGCGTTTCAGTACGAAGCTGCTCAGCGCAGCCAATTCCTGGTCGGAGTAAATGGTCCCGAACGACGGCATGCGTCGATCTACCCGAGTGTCGGTCGAACCATGCCCATTTAGCAGGACGCCCAGCAAGTTACTGGCGGCAGGATCGTTGACCGTCTTTAGACCCCGTAGCATGGCCGTCTGACTCTGGTTTCCGGTCCCGTCCCAGCGGTGACAACTAGAACAGGCTTCGGCGAACAGTTTGTTGCCAAGGGCATTGTCGCCCCCCTGCGGTGCAAGCTTAGCCTTCTGGGGACGAGCCACACCTTCGCTGCGCGCCGGTGAGTCCTTGAGATAAACGGCGATCGCGTGACGATCGGCGTCGGTCAGATGGCTCAGACTGTGCTCCACCACCTCCGCCATCGGCCCGGTGGACAACCCGAATCCTGGCGCTGCGCCGTCTTTCAAGTAACGCGCCAGCACGTCCGTGGGCCAGGCACCGACGCCATTTATCGGGTCAGAGCTGATGTTGTAAGCGTTCCAACCCTGTATCAGGTTACCGGCAAGCGAACGGTCTTTGCTGACAGCTTGGAACAGGTTCCGAGGCGAATGGCACTCACCACAGTGGCCAGGACCTTCCACTAGGTATTTGCCTCGATTCCACTCGCTAGAGTGCTGGGCCTCGGTTTGAAATTGCTTGTCGTCCAGGAACAGCATATTCCAGAAAAACATCCCCCAACGCTGATTGAACGGGAAGTTCAGCTGGTTCTCTTGAGCCACCTGCTCGATTGGCTCCAGGCTATCGAGATAGCTTTTGATGGCCAGGATGTCGTCACGCGACATCTTGCTGTAGGACGTATAAGGGAATGCTGGATAGTAGTGTTTGCCATCGCGCCCCACGCCGGTTCGCAGCGCGCTAACGAACTCATCATCAGTCCAGGCTCCGATGCCAGTTTGCTTATCTGGAGTGATATTGGGCGAAAAAAGCGAGCCGAATGGCAGCTTAAATTCGACACCACCGGTGAAGGGTTTACCACCGGGCACGGTATGGCAAGCCACGCAATTTGCAGCGCGCGCAAGATACTCGCCCCTGGCAAGTAAGTCCTCCTGCGCATACGCAAACTGCGCCACCAGGAATCCGCTAGCGAGCAATAGCCAACTTGTTATCAAATTCACGAGTAACTCCTCAAACCGGATAATAGCCAGCACGGCTAAGTGGTAACCGACGAATGCGCGTACCGGAAGCAGCGTAGAGAGCGTTAACCAAAGCTGGACCGATCAGCGCAGTACCGGCTTCCCCGACTCCGCCCGGTGCTTCCAGGCTAGGCAGCAGGTGCACCTCAACTGCTGGCGCCTCACTTATGCGCAGCTGCCGATAGTTGTGGAAGTTGGTCTGCTGAACCTGACCGTTCTCGATAAGAATTTCGTTGAACAACGAAGCAGACAGACCGAATAATGTCCCACCTTCAACCTGCGCCAAGACCGACGTCGGGTTAGTCGCGAAGCCGCAGTCCACAACACTGATCAAGCGTTTAATGCGCAAGCCAAATTCACCCTGCATCTCAAGCTCAACGAGAGTTGCTACATAGCTGCCAAACACCGAACTTACTGCCACACCCCGACCCTGCCCAGCAGGTAAAGACTGGTACCAGTCACTCTTCTCAGCAAGTAAGCGCAGCACCGCCTGGGCACGTGGCTGGTCCGCCAACAGCTCCAAACGGTAGACCACCGGGTCGGCCTTGGCATTGTGCGCCAGCTCATCAATAAAACACTCCAGGGCATAGGTCCCCCGCAGAGGGCCCACGCCTCGCCACCAGGACACGGGCACGACACTCGGCTCCTGGCGGATATAGCGAACCTGCAAATGCGGCAGGCGGTAGATGGGTTCCACCGCGACTTCAACGGCATCGGCATCCACGCCGCTGGGAGGCAAGCTGCCGGCATAGCGGGCGAGAATCGAGGCACCAGCGATACGGTGTTCCCAGCCCAGCGGACGCCCCTGCTTATCGAGGGCGGCTTGCATACGATCGGCATAGAGCGGCCGATACAGGTCGTGGGTCATGTCCTCCTCACGGCTCCAGACCAGCTTGATCGGGTAATCGACCTGACGCGCGATGGCCACTGCTTGGGTGATGAAGTCGAACTCCAGACGCCGGCCAAATGCCCCACCGATCAATTGATTGTGCACCTGGATTTTTTCCAAGGGCAGCCCGGTGACTTGGGCGGCCGTCTGTTGGGCGAAGACCGGCACTTGGGTGCCCACCCATAGCTCGCACGCATCTTTACGCACATGGGCCACGCAGCTCATGGGCTCAAGCGGCGAATGCGACAACAGCGCTTGCTCGTAAACGGCCTCGAACTGGCTGGAAGATCCCTGTTTGGCTTGCTCAATATCGCCTGTGCGCTTAGCGACCACGCCATCACGGCTACTTGCGGCTAGCAGCTCCTGGTCCAGTTGCTTTGATCCGATAGTAGCGTTCGACCCAAGTTCCCACTCGATCTTTAACGCTTTGATGGCCTGCTGGCAGGCCCAAAAGTTACTTGCGGTAACGGCCACGGCATTGTCCAAACGCACGATGTCGCGAACCCCTAACACCCGTCGCGCCTCAGTTTCATCAACCGAACGCAGCCGTCCGCCATACACCGGACAGGTGATGCTGGAGGCCACCAGCATCCCGGGGATTTGCAGGTCAATGGTAAAACGCGCCTTGCCGTTGACCTTCGCGGGCGTGTCCAGGCGTTGCGCGGGAGTGCCCAACAGCTTGAACTGCTCGGGGGTTTTCAGCGGCACCGCGTCGGGCAACGGCAGCGTCGCAGCGGCCTCGACCAAATCGCCGTAGTCAGCCTGCAGGCCTTTGGGGCCAAACACCTGGCCATTCTGCGCATGACACAGGCTCGGCGCGACGCGCCATTGCAGCGCTGCCGCCTGAATCAACAGAATGCGCGCTGTAGCGCCCGCCCGACGCAGCGGCTCCCAGGTGTAACGGGTAGAGGTCGAGCCACCAGTGGCCTGAAACTGAAGCAAGGTATCGGTATACAGTGCGGAGTTCGGTGGGGCCTCCTGGATTACTACCTTATCCAAATCGACCTCAAGCTCCTCCGCCACCATCATTGCTATACCAGTTTGCGCGCCCTGACCCATTTCAATCTTCGGCGAGATCACCGTGACCACGCCATCTGGGCCCACCCGCACAAAGGCCCCGAACCCCTCAGCGGAGCGATCACCCAGCCGGCCTAAGGCAGCAGCCTCGGAGGCAGCGCTTTTGGACACCAACGGCGGTAGCCAGGTACTCAACACCAAGCCGCCGACCGCGATACCGCTGCCTTGCAAGAGACGGCGACGGGACATATCAACATTCATTTCGATTGTCTTCTTCATCTCACGCCTCCTCTACACGGCCAACACTGTGGATGGCTGTGCGAATACGGGTGTAGGTGGCGCAGCGACAAAGATTGCCTGCCATTGCAGCATCAATCGCCTGATCGTCTGGCGCGGGCTGGCTCTGCAGCAGAGCAGTGGCCGCCATGATCTGCCCTGACTGACAGTAACCGCATTGCACCACCTCATGCGCCAGCCAAGCCTGTTGAACGGCTTGACCGACAGCAGTCTCACCGATGGCTTCAATGGTGGTGATTGAGCGGCCCGTCAAAGCAGCAACAGGGGTCACGCACGAACGTATCGGCTGACCATCAAGATGCACGGTGCAAACGCCACACTGAGCAATACCACAGCCGTATTTTGTCCCGGTGAGGCCAAGCACATCGCGTAAGACCCAAAGCAGAGGCATATCCTGCGGCACGTCGACTTGGTGCGACTGTCCATTGATGATTAGCGTTTGCATCTTCATTCCTCATACTAGTATTTTTAATGCTGACAACCTTAGTTATCGCTTTAATCATGTGGGTGCGGTATGGGAAACAGGCCAAAACAGCCTCATACGTTCACGAATTAATCCGCCTTAAACGGGCAACCAACCACCCGGCCAGCGGAAAGGAGACAAGCTGGGTGATTGGTACCAATACCAGCACCTCCACCAATACCATTACTGGGAAACTCAAATCACGGGTCAGCGGGGCTAATATACTCAGCACCAACAAAAGCGTTGGGTAAAGCCCCAAGCAGCCAACCAGTACACGCCAGAACGCGGCGTTTATTTGATGCGAGCGCTTACTGCGTGCGTGCATAATCCCCCCACAGGCATTACTTGTACTTAGTGGCCTGGATCTTTTTAAATAAAAAAGCCCTACCAGCAAGGAGCTTGAGCTGGCAGAGCAAAAAACACTGTCATTCCAACAACAGGCAATCAGTCTTCACTTACCCGAACCACTAGCTTGCCAAAATTACGCCCCTCTAGCAGGCCGATAAAGGCCTTAGGCGCCTCCTCTAGACCACTCACCAATTCTTCACGATACTTAATCCGGCCCTGCGCAAACCAGCTTGACATATCGTTAAAGAATTCGTCGTAGCGGTGCGCGTAATCATCAAAAATAATGAAGCCTTGGACTTTAATACGCTTACGCAGAATAGCCCCCATCAAGGCAGGCGAGCGATCTGGCCCGTCGGGTAAAGCGGTATCGTTGTAGTGCGCAATAATTCCGCAGACCGGCACTCGGGCCTTGGCATTGAGCAGCGGCAGCACAGCATCGAAGACTTTTCCACCGACATTCTCGAAGTAAATGTCGATACCCGACGGGCAGGCCTTGGCCAGTTGCTCGGCGAAGTCCGGCGCTCGATGATCGAGGCAGGCGTCGAAACCTAGCACCTCGACAGCATGCCGGCACTTTTCCGCCCCTCCGGCCACACCGACCACGTGACAGCCCTTGATCTTGCCGATTTGCCCGACAGTCGCACCGACCGGCCCGGTAGCAGCCGCCACCACCAGCGTTTCACCCGCCTGCGGCCGACCAATATCCAGTAAGCCCATGTATGCGGTGAAGCCTGGCATTCCAAATATGCCCAATGCATAAGACGGCTGCGCTGGCGAATCGCCCAAAGGGGTCAGGTCGCTGCCATCAGACAGCGCATAGTCCTGCCAACCACTAAAAGACAGCACCCAGTCATTCACTTTATAGGCATGATGCTTTGAGGCAACCACACGACATACAGTGCCCCCCACCATTACTCCGCCCACTTCGACAGGAGGGGCATAGGACGGCGCATCACTCATGCGACCACGCATGTAAGGGTCTAGCGATAGATAGATAGTACGCAGAAGTACCTGCCCCTCTGCGGGTTCAGGAATTGGACCTTGTTCAATAAGAAAATTCGCTTCGACAGGCGCACCATGTGGACGCGATGCCAGAACAACGCTTCGATTGATTTGCTTTGATTGAGACATCTTCACACTCCTTGGATGGCGGGGAAAAACAACCGCATCAACGGAAAAATTAGACCAGTCTGCTATTTTTCACATAAAAAAGCCACCCTACCGAGGCGGGAGGGTGGGCGATCTCGTAATCACGCCTCCTCAGGGACCAGCATCATCAGAGTAGTAGCCATGGCATTTTCTAGCGACCGACTGTTACGGTGCAGCTTGCTCAGCAGGCTTGCACCAAGCCAAAGCTGGTATAGCGCCAAGGCCGTTCGGTAAGCATCACCTTGCGGCAAAGAACCGTCTAGTTGACCCTGCTCAAGACAGCCAGAAATACGTTCAATTATCTGATCTGTTCCGTCACGGAGAGTGAGGCGCATAACCTCCGAAAGATCTGCAACCTCAGCGCTCAGTTTAACTACAAGACACTTTTGCTCATCGCAGGGCTTACAATAGCTTTCAAGCCATTTCTGCCAATATCCCATAAGCCGCTCACGGGCTGTATTGCCGGTAGCGGCAAATCGTTCATCCATGTTCGCCAGATAATTGCGAAAGTAATCCTCGAGCAAGCACTGCCCGTACTGCTCCTTGGATTTGAAGTAATGATAGAACGAACCTTTTGGCACACTTGCGGCTTGCAGAATCTCGTTAAGCCCAACACCCGTGAACCCCTTAACCACCATCATTCGGTGACCCGTATCGAGCAAATGTTGGCGCGTATCATCGTAACGTGGTTTCATCAGTGCAAGCTACCATAAAATAGACCAGTCGTCTATGTGAGTTTTTTGCTCCAGAGATTGTAGCAATTGTTGATGGCCGCCGCAGGTCTAAACACCAACCCACGCTCGGCATCCTCATAGCGCCGCAGTACACGCAAAGAACCAATCCTAAGCCTCCCAAAGCTCCTTGGATTTCTGTGGGCGCACTCCTCTCTCGCTAGAAGACAAGCATCGAGATGCAGATCTCAAAGGACTCGGAGCGGACCGTAAGTGCTATCGGAGCATTCAGCCCACCAGAATAGTAGACTGGTCGCATATTGACAGATACAATTTCTTGCCTACTCGTTGCGAGTCCGCAAATTACCTATCGATAGCCTCAGACAATGCACATTTCCCTTACCGAGATCACTCAGAAGGCGTAAAAATGATGATAAAACTTCACCACCTCAATGACTCCAGGTCGTTTCGTATTCTGTGGCTGCTGGAAGAAATAGGCCAACCATATGAAATTATTCGGTATCAGCGTGATAAAAAAACACATCTAGCCCCCGAGACACTGAGGGGCATTCACCCCCTAGGCAAATCTCCAGTTATCGAGCTTGATGGAAAAATAATTGCGGAGTCAGGCGCGATCGCAGAAATCCTGATAAAAAAATTTGCACCTCATTTAGCACCAACAGAAAGCTCTGCAGAATACCTTGACTACTTACAATGGATCCATTTCTCAGAAAGCTCGGCAATGCTTCCGTTCTTACTGAAAATATTTAATGAGTTTGAAACACAATCTGGAACCGAACTAAAATTCCTTAACAACTACGCCGAAGCTGAATTCAATAAAGTTTTTTCCTATCTAAACAACCACTTGAATAACAAAAAGTTTTTAATCGAGGAGAGACTCACAGGAGCAGACTTCATGCTAGGATTTGTGGTAAAAGGCGCGCTCAACCTGCTCAAATCCAAGAGCGAATTTCCACATATTGAAAACTACATTAAAAACCTTGAAAACCAGAAAAGTTACAAGCTAGCGCTGAATATAGACGCGAAGCGAGTTTAGCTTTTTAACAAATAGCTGTGGCAGACTCTCAAACTGCCATGGCTCTCACCATCATGAAGCTAAGACCACCAAAGCTGACATCCTTCAAGTGACGGAACACTGGAGTGATGATCAACCTGCTTAAAAGCTTGTCAGTAACCGGGCTTAAAAATTTACTCGGCTAACGATGAATACGGCTGTTACGTCAGAGCCAGACCGGGCGTCGCTTCGCAGCTACACAATAGCAAGCACAGGCTTACATGTTGGAGCTTATTGAAAAATGACCCAAGAAAGATTTATGTTTTTGTGCCCCAGTAGCAGTGGATAAGCTTGGCAGTAGTATCCCCACTGAAGTCGCATCGACACCCACTGCAGGTAGGCATGCGATTCAGAGCGACGTATATAACGAGCCTACAGAAGCGACCGGTAAAGTAATGTTGAATAAGTTCTAACACCCTTTCCAATGATCAATAGCCAGTTCAGTTTTGTGAAAACACGCTTCCCTAGCCTGGCAAAGGACACGGCACATCTGGCGACGCGATTTGCAATGTCGAATCTGTGGATGGCATTCCGACATTTAGCGAGCGATACAGGAGAGGTGTGCCTGTAATATAGGGAATAGCCGCCGTGAGGCTCTCACGGCGGCTAATAAAGATAGGAATGAGTGAGTGATCTGAGCGTTTTGGATCAAATCGGCACTTTCAAAATTGGAGGCAGCCGAATTTTACAAAAAAATATGGCTACCTCAGACCACCCCTAGCCGGGCCTTCCAAACATCGCAGAGCCTTTTTTTATTCTCGAGCTCCCTACTAAAAAAGCAACAGATAACACTTTAAGCATCGAGCACTGCAAATACTTCTCCAGCAGACTGAATCGCCGCTAGTGCAGCAGGAACTCCGGCAGCTATACCTATTTGGATAATTGTGTCAATAATTTCCTGACGCGAAACACCGGCACGCAAGGCTGAGCCAATTCGCAGTTTCAGAATGGGAGCAGCAGTTGCTCCTAGCGCAACACATCCAGCTACCATAATGAGTTCTCTGGTACGCAGATCTAACGAACTCTGCCCATAGACATCGGCAAATTCCCACTCCATAACAAATCGGCCTATAGCAGGAGCAAGGTCCTTTAGCCCGTCCAAGAATTCACTAGAACGCAGCCCAGTGATCTCCTCAAACGCCGCCTGGCCAGCAAGGAAACGCTGATCGTTGACTGATACAGTTTCGGGGGCTTTAGCCATTACAGAAATCCTCCTAATTGATTTGAAATGCGCTTCAGTTTGTCCTCAACGCGAATAATTACCGGATGGTAATTATAGGGCAAAAAATCAACCGATCAACAGTTATTTACCAATCAGTAATTAGTGAGCGTGGTGCGACATTTCACTGCAAAGCGTCCCACCTTGTTTACCAAGCGATTGTCTATCGTTATGCTGAAAGCATGATCAGATCACCACAATCGAAACGCAAATGTGCCCCCACCGAGACGATCGACGACTCCTCGAGGCCAACGCCAAACAAACGCAAACGCATGCCCCCCCAAGAGCGTGAGAGGGAGATTATTGAAGAGGCGGTACGCTTTTTCGCCGAGGTCGGATTCGAAGGTACCCTACGCGAGTTAGCCGAACGCCTTGGAATCACACACCAGAACCTGTTTCGTTATTTCGCAACGAAAGAGGCGTTGATAGATAGAGTGTACCAAGAGGTCTACCTTAGCCGCTGGCAACCTGAATGGGAGGCAATGCTAAAGCAGCCTGGAAAGACCTTGGAAGCGCGATTAATCGACTTTTACAAGGCATATTTGCCTGCGATCTTTCGATATGACTGGGTTAGGATTTTTATTTTTGCAGGACTCAAGGGCGTCGACATCAGTCAACGTTATCTTTCCCTAATCCAGACCAAAGTGATCGAACCAGTGGCGATGGAATTACGTGAGCTTTCCTGCGAAAAGCCGCCCGGTGAGACCTTATCGTCGGCTGAGCTTGAAGTTGCATGGGGATTACATGGTGAATTATTTTATCTTGCCCAACGTCGCTGGGTATATGACATGACAGTTCCGGAAGATCTGGATCGCTTTATCGAAATATCTATCATTCGCTTCCTGCATGGAGCACCTGCTGCCATGCAGGCATTGACGCGCGACGGAGCTAACTAAAAGTTGCGACGCCAGCTCACACGATTAAATCGTCCCGCTCACGCGCACCGCCAATCACTCCGACGGCTCCTATAACAGTACCGTCGCAAAGCAACTGTATTCGCCAAGAATATATCGCAACTGCCCCCCTCCCCGTGCGAACTATTTATAGCGAAGAGCAGTCCGTCTGACTGAATATATCGAGCCAGATCTAAAGGGCTAATACCGAACTCACCAATCCGGATATGCGCGATTAAATCCCCTCCAGCGTCCTCCACCGCAATCCTCATCGGCTGACTGATTCGCTCAGTCTTAAATTGCGCCGTCGCAATAGACTAAAGGGCATTATTCAGACTCAACATCAATGAAGTCCTTTGAGTATGGATACCATTAAATATCATACACTCTGGCGGGAGTGCTAATAAGATGGTACTCAAGCGTGGCGGACATTAGAACTGGGATGTCCCGATCCGTAGGGCATCATAAATGCCGCCAACACTGCACCTATTAATGTAACCACAGCGATCGCTGCCAAGGTATCGGCATGCGCCAAAATCTGAGATTGAAGCCGCACATTACTAGCTAGTAGATGCAATGCCTGTTCCGTCGCCTGATCACTGCCGCTGGACCGCATACTGACTGCCGAGATAAGGGCATCCAGCCTCGCTGAAACAGCGGCCGAGGATGTGCTCACATGATCCATAAGTACATTAGATCGGGTTTGCTCACGTACTCGATCCAAAGTGCTAACCCAAGCCAAACCCGCCGTACCGCAGATACTGCGCATAACATTGAATGCCATAGCAGCATGCAATCCCTCGCGCGGCAAAAGATCGCCAACATACAAATACAGCAGTGGCAACAAGATCAGGGGCAGCCCTAAGCCCTGCAATATCTGCCCAATGCGCAACTCACCGCCCTCCCATGAGCCGTCGATGTTCAAGCTGTCATGCAGAGCACCCGTGGCGACCAATACGCCCCCCAATACAAGTAAACGACGGGGACCTCCCAACCATTTCCTATCCAAGCACACTACCGCGCCCGCAAAACTAATCAATTGCGGCCAGCCTGCATCCCACAGTACCGCTCCCAATTCGCGCGGATGATAGCTGTGTATCTGTATAAGGAATTGGGGAATCACATAGCTGCAACCTGTCACGGCGACACTGAAAGGCAAAATTCCCAAAATGCCCAGTACTATATTGCGTCTCGACAGCAGTTCTACATTTAGCAGGCGATCATGCCTCACTCTGACCACGTGATATATAAATCCGCATATGGCAACCGTACCGGCGAATAGCAACACTCTAATTGGGGTTGCCTGTAACCAATCAAGCCGATTACCCTGATCGAAAGCACAGGCGAGCATGCCAAGCCCGCCAACGAACAGGAGCATTCCAAACCGATCCATATGAAGCAAAGGCCGCAAACGCAGTCTTTCGCGCGGCAGACCATAGAAACCCGCGATCAATGCGAATATGCCAGGCAGTAGGTTTGCGAGAAACAGTGCGCGCCATCCCCAGTGGTCGAGCAGCCAGCCTGTGATTGCAGCGGCCAACTGCGGGGCCAGAGTCGAGGCGGAGGTATACAGTGCCAAAGCAAGAGCACGATGCCTAGCCGGTAGAGTTCGCAATAGCGCAACTATCGCCATCGGTAATAGGACCCCGCCGGCCATACCCTGTGCAAAGCGAACGATGACCTGAGCAGCATAAGGAGGGCTGAACGCCATTAATACCGAGGTAGCCATAAAGAGCAACGTTGCCCCTAACAACACCCGTCGAAGTGATAACGCAGTTGCCAACCAGCAGCCAATCACCACGCCGACGACATCTCCAGCGGCATAAGCTGAAGAAAGCAAAGTACCTTCGTCAACCCCCAGGCCTAAACCACCCCGTACATCGGCAAATCCCAGCACAACGTATCGGGCACCGAGCACGGTCATCCAGGCTGCAGCAATAGCGGCCACGCAGGCCGAAAAACGCCGACGATCCCATCGAATCAAAGATCCGGGAAAAAGTCGCGACTTCAGCCGACTATTCACTTCTGATACGGCAGGGCCTAAAGAGTCACTCACACCCGCCCTCGCAGCCAGCCGGTTAACCAATCAATAAAATTTCCTGAACTCAGTCCGGTTGATGTGTGAATGGTCGTAGTAACGGACATACCCGGGAGCAGAGAGGACTGCGAATCCTGACTCGGGTCAAGTGTGATCTTCACCGGAAAACGCTGAACTACCTTAGTGAAATTACCTGTCGCATTGTCGGCTGGAAGCAAAGCAAACTGCGCCCCGCTGGCAGGCTGAAGACTGTCAACCTTACCTTCGAATGCTTGGCCAGGCAGACTGTCAACCAAAATAGTAACGCGCTGTCCTGGGCGTATATGCGTTATCTCGCTTTCCCTAAAATTTGCGACCACCCAAACATGTGGCAGCGGAACTACATCGGCGATCAGCGTTCCGGTGCGCACATACATACCAGGACGCACATGACGCTCGCCAATGACGCCATCAACCGGAGACGTGATACGTGTCCAGCCAAGATCTATATTGCGCAGATTCAGACTCGACTGTGCAGCCTGAAGATTGGCTCTCGCCTTGTTTATACTCGCATTGCTCATTTTCTCCCGCTGTTGCGCCGCCATCCACTCGGCGCGCCTCTGGGCAAGATTAGCGCTCAAACGCTTAACGTCTGCATCAATACCATCAACCTGCTGGCGAGACACCGATCCACTTGGCAGTAAAGCATGATAGCGACTGTGATCAGCAACTGCGCGATCCAACTCAGCCTGTAAAGCCCGTAAGGATGCCGCAGCCGCTTCTACTTGAATCTGTTGATATTGCTTTTGGCTGCGAGATTCGACCAGCGCGGCAGCGGCTAAATCAGCCTTAGCCTGAGCTTCGGCAACCTTTTCTCGATAATCAGTATCCTGCACTAATGCCAACAAATCGCCAGAGCGCACTCTCTGATTGTCGCGGATCGGCACATCCACGAGATATCCTTCAACGTGTGATACTAGCGGGGTCAGATCGGCCCGGACGTAGGCATCATCAGTAGTCACACTATCCCTGTAAGGAATCGGGTACCAGACTGCCACCGCAGAAGCGAACAGCACGGACGATGCCATAGCAAAGCGCCTTGACATTCGCACTCTGGTTGTAACAAGCGGCCAACCCACTATTAACGCCCATCTACTTTTTATTCTGCGACGAGATCTGCACGTCGCATCCCCACTTTTTGCCGCAGATTGTCGGAGCATCTACAACCACCATTAATTACCATTTGGTAATTATAGGTCTTGAGATCGGCAAGTCAACCCAAGTTCAGTTACCGCAAGCACCAGCTGTTACCGATCGAAATCACATCCGAAAATATTTCAGATCTATTTCACCTCCGTGAACGCCCCACGGTATCGACTGCTGTCGGGGATTTGGCGTGCTCACTTTTGGCTCAGCACGCTCATCACTGGAGAGGATCTGCGTATGTATGGACACGCGAAAAATTCAGGCGCTGGACAGCGCTGAGTCGTTACCTGAACGACGGCACGGTGCCGATAGGCAACACACGACTGTAGACGGCTAGGACATAAGAATTGGTTTTGTGTGTCACGAAGGAGAAGTCATGACGGCATGAAAATGGTGGCGTGACAATCCATGTTCCAAAATGGATGGAGGTCGGCCCTCCGGTCAGGGCGTACAGGCGCACTGACCAAACGACCCGATGCTGCGAGCATGTTCAGCATGCTGGTGGTGAGCGATTCGGGTAAAGGCAGAGAAACTACTGTCACGTAAGGCTCAGGTAGTTGAACGCAAGTGAACTGACTGATGAAGCGACGAAATCTTAGCTGGTGTCAAAACGGGCTTGTAAAGCCGGGCCCCGAGAAGTGCAGAGGACACCTGTCTACCGACTGCACGGCACCCGTTGTTAAGGCAGCAAGAACCTGAGCCAAGCCATTTTGGGGAACGTGAGAACCTATCCTCGGCACGTATCGCAGGGATAGGGACGGACTCACCCGTAGTAGTGACGAAGGGCCTGTAATGGGACTGGAGCGAAGGGGTGGGGATCACTTTCGTTGTGCAGGACACAACTCGAACGAGGATGACGTTTTAGTGCAGCGAAAAGCATTCGAAATACCGAAGTCGCTGGTGTGGATGGCATATCAAGATGTACGTCGTAACCGTGGTGCGCCGGGCTGTGATGGTCAGACGCTCACGGACTTTGGTCGGCAACGAGATCAAAACCTTTACCGCATCTGGAACCGGTTGTGCTCAG
This sequence comes from Pseudomonas extremaustralis, assembly GCF_900102035.1. Taxonomy (NCBI): domain Bacteria; kingdom Pseudomonadati; phylum Pseudomonadota; class Gammaproteobacteria; order Pseudomonadales; family Pseudomonadaceae; genus Pseudomonas; species Pseudomonas extremaustralis. Next base: position 5,675,072 of record NZ_LT629689.1, on the reverse strand, counting down.
GATCGTATTTCCCGCCATCTGTGCGGGAAAAACGCATTCCGAAAGACAACGGCAAGGAACGCATCCTTGGCATCCCAACTGTTTCTGATCGGGTAGCCCAAGGCGCGGTGAAAAGATACGTGGAGGCTGTGATCGATCCGATTTTCCATGCTGACTCGTATGGGTATAGACCAGGGAGATCGGCCCACGACGCTCTGCGTCAGTGTTCCATTCGGTGCCGACGCAAGAACTGGGTACTGGAAGTGGACATAAGTGCGTTCTTTGACCACGTTGGGCATGACCTGATCATCAAGGCTCTGGAGCATCATCAGATGACGAATTGGGTGATCTTGTACTGTCGACGCTGGCTACAAGCGTCGATGCGGAGTGAGGCGGGGTTGCTTCAGGAGCGTGGACGGGGAACACCTCAAGGAGGTGTTATTACGCCGGCAACAACAGAGCAAACTCTCGGATAAAATGGGGGCTGCGCATTGCCAGGGACAGTTTCGCCCCAAGGCATGCAGGATGCCCCGACGTCGAGATTGCTCTCGTCATTGAGGGCATTACCCCCACTGATGGGAGACTTCAGTCATGAGCCGAAAACCGCGTATCTGGCATATTCGTCTGGCTTTTGAGCCAAATCGGTTCTCTTGTGAGCAGCTCGAGAGGGCCTACGAGCAGCTTAAGCCGACAGAATCGCGGGCGTCCTCAGAATTGTCGCCATCCCAGCCCTCTGTGACAAAGCATCGTGCTGCCAAGCGAGGTGAGCAATGAGCCAGACGGTGATGGTGGCGCTCTACGCCCGCGTGTCCTCTGACCAACATGCTAAACGCGGCACGATTGAAAGCCAGATTGCCGCGTTGACAGAGCGGATCGTGGCTGATGGAGCCCAGGTTGCTGAAGACATGCGCTTTGTCGATGTCGGCGTCAGCGGCGCGACGCTGATTCGCCCACAATTGGAACGGCTCAGAGACCGCGCTGCACTTGGCTTGGTCGATCGTCTCTACGTTCTGTCCCCAGACCGGCTGTCGCGAAAATATGCTCATCAGGCATTGCTGATGGAAGAGCTATCGGCGTGTGGCGTGCAGGTTGTGTTTCTCAATCATGCCATTGGCGTCATGCCGGAGGAGTCGTTGCTGTTGCAAATGCAGGGCATGATCGCGGAATATGAACGTGCCAAAATCATGGAGCGCAATCGTCGCGGCAAGCTTCATGCGTCCAAACGCGGCAGCATCAATGTGCTTTCGACTGCGCCCTACGGTTATCGCTACATTCGTAAGCAACTTGATGGAGCACCCGCACAGTACGTCATCGAATTGCCACAAGCGGCGACGGTCAGAGCCATATTTCAGTGGATTGGGATGGAGCGACTGAGCATCGGCGAAGTGGTACGGCGCCTTGGGGCAACAGGCACCTTAACCGCCTCAGGTAAACCGTACTGGGATCGCAGTACCGTGTGGGGGATATTGCAAAATCCAGCCTACATGTGACGAGCTGCTTTCGGCAAAACACAGACGCGTGATCGTTTACCTCGGATACGCGCACAACGCCACAGTGCCGAGGTGCCCAGGAAGGGGTATTCAACCGTACGTACGGATCCAGGTCAGTGGGTCGAGATATCTGTACCGGCAATCGTCAGCGAAGGATTGTTTCAGTCTGTTCAAGAGCAGCTTGCCGAGAATCGCAGAGCACGTCAGCGCAGTCATGGTGCGGTCTATTTGCTTCAGGGCTTGACCGTTTGCGGCCATTGTCACTACGCCTATTACGGTAAAAAGGTCAGCAAGGCAGCGGCCAAAGGCCAACGCCGGGACTATGCCTATTATCGTTGCATTGGAACCGATGCCTACCGCTTTGGTGGCGAACGCGTCTGTGACAATCAGCAAATACGAACGGATCGTCTCGATGAACTGGTCTGGCAGCAGGTTGTTGAACTGCTCGCGCACCCTGGAAGGCTAAAGAATGAATATGAACGCCGGCTGGGTGTCCTCGAAGAAAAAGAACAAACAAATCCTGATACCGCAGCGCTGGAACGACAACGACTGCAGCTGGATAAAGGCAAGTCGCGGCTCATCGATAGTTATGCCGAGGGTATGATCGACAAAACGGACTTTGATCCGAAGATGCGGAACTTGAAGCGCCGCCTGGAACAGCTTGATCAGCAGATTCAGGACTCACGGCGTCATCAGGTGGGTCAGCGCGAGTTGTTTCTCGTCATTAATCGTCTCGAAGAGTTTGCCGCGGCTGCCCATGACCGATTGGGCGCACTGGATTTCGTCACAAAACGCGAGATCATCCGCAGCCTGGTCAAGCGTGTCGAAATTCATAAGGACGAAATTTTGGTGGTGTTCCGGATTGATCCGGATCCCGGGTTCAACGCCAGCGTGACGTCGACTGGCTCAGGCACCGGAGAGAAAAGTATGCAAGAACGTACGCGGCGTAATTTCGCCCTTGTTAGCCAATTTATTCCTGCATTATGCCTTTGATCGCTGGATGGATAGGACGCATCGCGGTGTGCCGTTCGAACGGTATGCTGACGATATTGTTATTCACTGCACAAGGATGAGCGAGGCTGTTCGTATCAGGGAAAGTCTGACGCAACGGATGGGTGAAGTGGGCCTAACTATCAACGAAGAAAAGTCGAAGATTGTCTACATCGACATATTCGAGCGGCACAATGTCGCCACGAGCTTCACTTTTCTCGGTTATGACTTCAAGGTGCGGATTCCACGGCCATCCGGCCACCTATTCCATGAACATCCGGCCACTGATTCCACGGTGATCCGGCCACCCGTTCCACGCTCATCCGGCCACCCTTAAAGCAGGCAGCAACGCAGGATTAATTCACTACCATCGACCTCTTTTATCGAAGCAGAGAGGTCGTCGTGGAGCGGTTATCCATGCGTAAGATTCGAGAAGTGCTACGTCTCAAATTCGAGGTCGGCCTATCTGCCCGCCAGGTCGCTGTCAGCTTGCAAGTGGGTCGAGCCAGCGTCGGTGAGTACCTCAATCGCTTTGCTGCCAGCGGCCTGACTTGGCCGTCTGCGCTAACGGACGCCGAGTTGCAACGGCGGCTTTTTCCACCGCCGCCCGCCGTTCCCAGCGATCAGCGTCCGATGCCCGACTGGGCATGGGTTCACGCCGAGTTGCGCCGCTCCGGCGTCACCCTGGCCCTGCTTTGGCAAGAGTATCGACTCGCCCATCCGCAAGGCTTCCAGTACAGCTGGTTCTGCGAGCACTACCGCCTCTGGGCTGCCAAGGTCGATGTGGTCATGCGCCAGGAGCACCGTGCGGGCGAAAAGCTGTTTGTCGATTACGCCGGCCAGACGGTGCCGGTCATTGATCGGCGAACCGGCGAGATCCGCCAGACGCAGATCTTCGTCGCCGTCCTCGGCGCGTCCAGCTATACCTTCGCCGAGGCCACCTGGTCGCAGAAACTGCCCGACTGGCTGGGCTCGCACGTACGCTGCTTCGCCTTTCTCGGCGGTACATCGCAGATCCTGGTACCGGACAATCTGCGCAGCGGCGTTACCAAAGCGCATCGCTACGAGCCGGACATCAACCCCAGTTACCGCGATCTCGCCGAGCATTACGGCGTAGCCGTGCTACCCGCGCGCTCGCGTAAACCCAAGGACAAAGCCAAGGTTGAAGTCGGCGTACAGGTAGTCGAGCGGTGGATCCTGGCGGTGCTGCGCAACCGCCAGTTCTTCTCCTTGGGCGAACTCAACACAGCCATCGCGCTGCTGCTGGATCGCCTCAATCAGAAGCCCTTCAAGAAGCTGCCCGGCTCACGCCGCTCGGCCTTCGAGACCATTGACCAACCCGCACTGCAACCGCTACCAGAACATCCGTATGTCTACGCCGAATGGAAAAAGGTGCGGGTGCACATCGACTACCACGTCGAGGTCGAGGGCCATTACTACTCGGTGCCGTACCAGCTGGTGAAGCACCAACTCGAAGTGCGGCTAACCGCTAAGACCGTCGAGTGCTTCCACGCCAACCAGCGGGTGGCCAGCCATGTGCGCTCGCCGCACAAAGGCCGCCACACCACCCAAACCGAGCACATGCCCAAAAGTCACCGCGAACATGCCGAATGGACGCCGCAGCGACTGATCCACTGGGCTGAGCAGACCGGGCCGAACACCGCAGGTGTAATCGCCTACATCCTCGAACGCCGAATCCATCCGCAGCACGGCTTCCGCGCCTGCCTGGGGATCCTGCGCCTGAGCAAACAGCACGGCGAAGAGCGGCTGGAAGCCGCTTGCCAGCGAGCGCTGGCACTGGGCGCGTGCAGCTACAAAAGCCTGGAATCGATCCTGCGCCAAGGGCTGGAACGGCTGCCGCTTGCCCAGCAAAACCTGCCGTTACTGCCCGAAGAACACATCAATCTGCGCGGCCCTGGCTACTACCACTGACTGAAAAAGGAGCACCAACATGCTGCCCAACCCGACACTCGACAAGCTACAAACCCTGCGCCTGCACGGCATGATCAAGGCGCTTGGCGAACAACACGCAACGCCTGACATCAACGATCTCAGCTTCGACGAACGCCTCGGTCTGATGGTCGACCGCGAGCTGACCGAGCGCGAAGACGCCCGCCTGACTACTCGCCTCAAAGCCGCACGACTGCGCCATAACGCCTGCCTGGAAGACATCGACTACCGCAGCCCGCGCGGCCTGGACAAATCTCTGATCCTGCAACTGGGCAGCGGCCAGTGGCTGCGCGACGGCCTGAACCTGATCATCGGCGGCCCAACTGGCGTGGGCAAAACCTGGCTCGCCTGCGCGCTGGCTCACAAGGCCTGCCGCGACGGTTACAGCGTGCGTTATCTGCGCTTGCCGCGCTTGATGGAAGAACTAGGCCTGGCCCACGGCGACGGGCGCTTCGCGAAACTGATGGCGGGTTATGCCAAGACCGACCTCCTGATCCTGGACTTATGTTACGCACCTCGTTATGTGGAGTTGAGCAGTAAACATGGCGCGCTGCGCCGACTCCAGCCGCCCGAACTCCACATAACCACTCACAGCCGTTTCAGCCAATCGACCACATCGACCGCAGCCGGCGACAGATGGCCGGCACGTGGCGGTGCCAGTACTTCGGGGAACACCTGGGCAAGCGCTTGGCGCTTGATATCCAAATCCACCCGGGCATAGACCATGGTGGTGTTCAGCGTCGCATGGCCCAGCCACTGGCTAATGGTGGCGAAGTCAACGCCAGCCTTGAGCAAATGAACCGCTGTGGCGTGTCGAAGCGAATGCGGATGAAGTCGCTTCTCTCGCATGGTGTTGGCCACCGGTGTACCCGCGGCCACATATTTCTTGAGGAGGTAGCGAACACCGAACCGCGTGAGTTTGGCACCGTGTCGGTTGGTGAACAGAAACGCCTCCGGCGTTAGGGTCTGTACCGACTGCTGAGCCAGTTCCCGCAACAACCCCGCGGTATGCGGCCAGATGGGACATAAACGAATCTTCCCGCCCTTGCCACGCAGACGTACTTGGTGCGGTGGCTCGGTTCTCACGTCGCGTACCTGCAGATCGAGTACCTCCTGCACGCGCGCACCGGTATTGAACATCAGTGCAAACAACGCATAGTCGCGCCGCCCCGAGTTGGTAGTGCGATCAATGCTATTGAGCATCGCGTCGACTTCGTCAGCCTCGAAATACGCCATGGGTACGCTTCGGGCGCCGCGCTTGAACGGCAGCCCAAGTACCCGCTGCAGCTCGGCTAGATGCTCCGGGTGTTCGCTGGCCAGGAATCGGGCAAAGGTATGGATAGCGGCCAGCCGTGCATTGCGCGTCGCGACACCATTGTGACGCTCCTGTTCCAGATGCGTCAGGAATTGGCTGACTCGATCTGCCGTAAAATCGTCGAGGTCCAAATCCTCGACGCCTCGTTTGCTGCGAGCTGAGGCAAATCGCAAGTACAGCACGACAGCATCGCGATAACTGCGAATCGTGTGCAGGCTCATGCCACGGAGCTCGGGCAGGTATTCCCGGAAGAAGTGCGTGATGCAATTACCAAGCGAGTTGGGCCGAGCGGGCTTCATGGCGCACCTCCAACAATCAAATGGCCGAAGTGGTCTTGGAAGCGATCACTGGCCGCTGCCGCAATATCCGGCATCCAGCGCAGGTAATAAGCGGTAGAGACAATCGACACGTGTCCCATATACAGCGCTAGTTTCGGTAAGTTGGATTGCACATCGGCGCCTTGCCGATACCAACGCAGCAGTGCCTGAACGGCAAAGCTATGCCGAAAGTCATGAATCCGCGGCCGTCGACCATCGCTACTGTGAACATCTGCCGTTTGGAATAGCGTTTGGATGCCACGGCTTATTCCTGTCCCCGTATAGCCGCGCAAGCCTCTGGCGCAGTTGCACAGCAAGGGAGAATTCGGCGTGATGCTGAAGGGCGGCGCCAGCCGCTGCTTGAGATAGGCGCGCAGTTCACGATGGGCGTCCTGCGATAGTGGAACGAAGCGGGACTTGTGGAACTTCGATTCGCGGATATGCAATACGCCTTGCGCCGAGTCGGCATCGGCTAGGGTCAGCCGTAGCAGTTCGCCGCGACGTAATCCTGCCGTATAGAGGAGCACGACGGCCAGCCGCAGGACCGCTGGCCGCAGAGGCGACGTGGGCACCGGACCTAATTGCTCCGCAGCCGCGAGCATACTCGCGACCTCGCTCGAACCGAAGATGACGGGGGTGACAGCGGGACAGGGTCGTGGGAAGTGGTTGGGGTCGGGTACAAAGCACTGCGGTTCGGTGCGCTGTCGATACAGGCAAAAATTGCGCACGATGCGCTGCCGGTTGCGTCGCACCGTGCTGCTAAGCCCGGCGAGCGTGTTGCACCACTCAAGGAAGCGATCGTAGTCCAGATCTGTACCTGTCGCCGCCACCAGGAACCGGCGGACCGACGTGAGGACACGCTCTTCATTTTCATAAGCTCGACCAAGCGATCGCTGAAGTTGCAGATAGCGCGCAATGCTCAGGTCGAGTGCGGTCTCAGTGGAGAACATGGTGATCCCCCTTTTGCGCAGCATGCCGGCATGGAAGGGGTAGTGCCACGTCACGTAACGACTCGGTTTGCAGCCGAAGGTAAACGCAAGTGCTTTCCAGCGAGCGATGCCCAAGCAGATCGCCGATCGCCTTGACGCCTACACCGCGCTCAAGCAGTCGCATGGCGAAGGCGTGGCGCAGGCAATAGGAAGAGCTGCCACCGAGCGACAGTCCGCTTTGCCGCGCGCGCTTCTCGTAGAGTTCGCAGACCGCATAATGCTGTATCGGAGCCAGCGGTGTTCTTACCCGCAGGAACAATTCCGGCCAAGTGCTGCTAGGCCGACCGCAATGCAAATATCGCTTGAGCAGGCTCAGCGTTGGATCGGATAGCGGCAGGATCAAGATCGAGCGGGTCTTACGCTGATCGACACGCAACGTCCGGGCTGTCCAATCTATCGATGCCACGGTGAGCGCCACGATCTCCGATGGCCGCAATCCGTAGTAAGCCATCAAGTGCAGGATGGCGTAGTCGCGCCAACCGGCTTTGCTGTTGCGATCGACTGACTGCAATAGTTGCTGCACCAAATGCCAGGCAATAGCACGCGGCGGGGCTTCATCGCGATAGGTGCGCGGCGTGTCGATCATATAGAGACGTTCCTGAATATAGCCGTGGTCGAAACAGTAGCGGAGAAAGGCACGCAATCTGGCGATAGGATGCTGCAGGCTCTGGCGCTTCATCAGTTGGCCCTTGGTAATGACAAACTGTTCTACGGCTGGCGCCGACAGATCCAGAAGCGCCGCCTCATGTGGCACGGACTGCGTCAGAAATTCGGCAATGGTCGAGATATGTTGACTTACCGTTGGCGGCGCCAAGCCGCGAACCTCAATGAGGTGATGGCGGTATACCTTGAGTAGCGGGACAAACCGATCGACATCGGGTTCTATGGTCAGAAGCCTGCGAGCAGCCAGAAAGCGTTCAAAGGCACACCGGGTTGCACGGTATTGAGGTCGAGTTCGCACCGAAGTGAATATCGTATCGAGTTGGTGTACCGAGAAATTGGCATCCGGTGCGATCGATTCGATGCGTTCAAGCACCAGTTTAAGTCTGTGAACGTGATGGCAAGTGGGACCGCGTGCGTAGCCGACGGACGTTAGCCAGTCCGCAAAGCCTTCGAACCAGCAGCCAGCGGGCGATTCGACATAGCGTCGATGTGTCTTGGGGAAGATTCGAGAGAGCATGATGTTCTCCATTGCGTTCGATGGAGAAATCCACGTTACCCCTGGGACTCGTTATGTTGAGTACGGACACTCCAAAGTCAGACCAATGGCGGGCTGAAAGCCGCTACTCCACATAACGAGGTGCGTAACATAAGTCCAGTAATGTTGAGCTCAACATTATTGGACGACTGGGGCCTGGCGCCGTTTACCGCTGCGCAACGGCGCGACATGCTTGAACTGCTGGACGACCGCTACGGCAACCGCTCGACGCTGGTGACCAGCCAAATGCCGGTGGACAAATGGCATGCGCTGATCGGCGATCCGACCTTGGGCGATGCGATCCTCGACCGGCTGGTGCACAACGCTTATCGGATCGAACTGAAGGGCGAATCGATGCGCAGACGCGCAACGAAATTGACGGCGACAGAGACTTCAGACTAACAATGCAAACCTGCGTCGCTGCGCTCCGACTGCCCGGCCGGATGACCGTGGAATAGGTGGCCGGATGTTGGTGGACTGAGTGGCCGGATGGCGTGGAATGCCCATGCAAGACCGCAATTTGGGAAATTGCACACCACTTGACCAGGCATTTGCGTTCGACTTGACCACCCGCTTAGCGAGTTATTGGAGGACTACAGCAGCGCTACGGGGGTGGGCACTACCTGGGGTGTGCCATCAATGATGCACATCCATCCCCAAGTCCTGAGCGCCGACCCCAAGCCATCGCGGCGAGGGGGCTAACAAAATGTTCGCAATCATCTGGTGTACGCAAAAGCAGCCGACCCACGGGTCGAAAGATCGACGCCTCTACCCTCCACTACTGCCAGTGTCTCTACGTTCGTAGCGCTCAGGTCGCAGGTGGTTCGAAGCTGCCGAGGAAACGCGGTGTATTACCTGTGACGTACTCGCCCATCGTGCGGTTGATGAGGTTTTCAACATTAAGGATCTTGGCGGGATCCTCGGTGATGAAACCAAAGGGTATCGGCACTGGGGACAACGCCGGCAAAATTAAATGGTAAACCACGACCGCGCATTTGCCGTGAATGACGATTGCCTCAAGCGGCGCCAGTTGCTCTGACTCAACAAAGCCACAAAGCAGCAGTCTAGCCTTATTGCAATCTGCTTTTGCGCGCTTGATCGCCGGCCAATCGTCACTGGCAGAAACCGGGATAAGCATTTTGGCGTCGAATACAAGTTTTCCATCATTCGCGCCTCCCTTGCTTTTTGTTTTTGATAAATCAGAAAATGCACTGCACATCTGCTCATGCCTGGCCGAGCGTCCCCAGAGCTCATGTGAAGCCGGAGCCATCCAGGACAGGCTGATCGGAGCAGCGTGGGATTCACTCTGAACTGCTTTCTGATGTTTGCGCAGCACGGAAAAAACTCTGTCCCAGTTTTGCTGCAGCTGTAGCGATCCAAAAAGTCGCAGCCCGGAAGACTCTCTAACCTGTGCAACGGCACTCGCGCTGTAGTACAGGGCAGAAAGGTCCAGACCATTTGAAGACACGAAGTCGTAGGCGTCCGAATCGCCCAGGATGTCGGCGAGCTGCAGAACCTGATCGAGGTTTTCTCTGCCCAGCATTCGGCTCAACTGCTCCGTACGCTGACGCATGTAGATCTCGTTTTCCCGCAGCCCTTCCTTCGCGACAAAGCGTACCAGCCGAGAGTCGGCATCAAGGCTGACGCGCTCTTCTATTTTCTCCCAACCGTCTCTTACTTTTTGCACACCCGCAACTTTGTAGAGCTCCGGCGGCCCAGCATCCTGCGACTGCCCACCCAGGTGTCCAGCCCGATGAATGTCGTAGATTTGCCGCATGAAGGCACCGACGGCCTTCGTACCTGACTCAGAGAGCGTATCGCTGGGTGCCTGCAATTCCAGGCACCTTTTAGAATCTGCATCCCCTAGACTTTTCCCCAGGCATGTAAACGTTAGGAGATCAAACACGAACATCTGCTCGCGCTCTTCCTTGCGTTTCACAATCGGTGACTCATGGTTGCCTGCGAACAAGCTACGGCCCTTATCCGTCAACTCTATTCGTCCATCCGGGCGCGTTTTAAGCTCGCCCGTTTGTAAAAAAGGTGTGATTGCAAAACTCAGCTCTTGAGCTGTAAACCCAAAATAATTGCCGATTTCAGCTGGCAGCAGCGCTGAAATCTTGAGCAGTCGCAGAAGAAATTCCGGTACAACCGGTAACCCCCCTTTGTCCACAAGGGTGTACTCGATACGGAACTGTTGCGCAGGGACCACGACGTCCAGCTCGAATAGAACAACTGGGTTAAGCTCCATCAGACAACCCTCCTGGCCGGCGTCACTGGTTTGATGCAATAGTTGATCGTGTCCTGTTTCGTCTGGATAAAGCTGGCTACGTGACCTAATGGAAGCCTCGCGTTCCTACCGCTCCACATTTTCAAACTGCCTACGATGACCAACCGCTCCATCGCGCGTGACATCGCGACGTTGATACGATTCGGGGTCGCCAGAAAGCCAGGTGATTGATCCGCTTTGGCCCGGGTCAGTGAGACGATGATTATGTTGTTTTCTTTACCCTGATAACTGTCGACGGTCTCGATTTTTACGAGCTTGCGGAACTCCTCCGACCAGTTTTTCTCGGCAAACCTCTTTCTCACCAGTTTCCTCTGGTCGAGATACATGCAGATGACCCCGATTGGGGGCTCTTGCGATTCGGCCATCTCCTTAGCCATGCCCGCACAAAATTCGGTGTCCTCTGCGATTTCTTCCAGCAGTCGGATGATCGCGTCCGCTTCAGCACTGTTGGACAGGCTCAGCGTGCCGCTGTCGTAGGCTTTTTTGCCTAACTCGCTGGTGTCGACCCAAGTGACCACATGTGACAGGCACTCGGGCACGTTTTGCGAAAAATAGGCAGGACTTGGTCTGTAGCCGTTCTCAAGGTCAATGTCGTAGAAGATCTCGTTAACTAGATCGCCAATCGCTGGGAGCATTCGATACTGCGTATTGAGCGTCGCCCGTGTGGCACGACCATACGGGGATTGGAACACTCGCTCGAAGTCGCTTCGCATGACCTGCTGGAATTCGGCTGAGCTCGTGGTGACACCCAGGGAACGGGCAATGGCTGCCTTATGTTCTTCCTCATACGTAGGGCGCAGCTGGTTGTGGTCGCCGACTAGCAGGACCCGAGAGCCCACCTGCATGGCGATCGCCAATTCACTCGGCGCCGATCGAGCAGCTTCGTCGATGATGACCCAGTCGAAGTGGGTTTCTGAAAGCTTGAGATGTTGCAGCCCAATACCCACGCACGTTCCGCAAACCAATGTCCTGGACCGCATCAGGAACTCATCATAATTGGCCCTGTTGCTCGACAGACGCTCAACGTACTCCTGAGAAAGCTGAATCAGGTCAAGGCAGTGTTTAAACTCTGGGGGCCTAACTCCATGAACGGTTTGGACATGGTCATAGACGCGCTCCAGTAATTCTTGGGGAGTGCTTTCGCCCTCAACCAGTTCGCCAAGAAACAAGGTGGCATTCAGATTCAGCTCGCCCATCAGAGAGGACTTCAGCGTCTGCAACGCCCTTCGATCTGCCCCGTTGCCCTTTTGTGCACGCTGAATTTCCTCGTCCAGCTTTTTCAACGACCGAACCAAGTGGAACACTCGCTGATTCACATCCACCATCGTCTGGACGAAAGCTTTGCCCAAACCCAACGACGAAGCCATGGAACCCACGCGTTCCTTCAGCTCAGCGCTAAACCCATTTCTCTGACGGTCGACAATGTTGCGAGAATAAACGTCCAGGAGCTCCTCAGAAACAACCTGGTCGCGGTTGCTGAAGCGTACAACGTTGAGCTCGGTGTTCAGTCGACGGCAGTGCGCGCGGATCCGTTCTGCTGCAGTATTCACAGCCTCATGAGACTGGCTGACAAGAAGGATGTTTCGCACTCCGACCTTGCTGATCAGGTAATGGATGAAGGCCGCGATGAACTCAGTTTTACCTGTCCCTGGAGGTCCCTGCAAAAGGCCTACTGGCCCTGTAGTGATGAGCTGCGTGAACGCGGCGCGCTGGGCTTCGTTCAGCCCGATGACCGTACCACTCGCTGTGGTGCGTTCGTACACTGCAAAGTCCGAAACGGTAGGCTCTTCAGCATACCCCCTTGGTGCCAGCTTGCATTTCTCGTCGAAGTAATCCATCAAATCAGGCAGCACTGACTGCCGGTTCAGGATCCGCTCCATCGCACCACGACGACGCGTCATTGATGTCTTGTTCTGCTGACTTTGGATGAACAACTGGGAGCCTGCCTGTACGCGTTTTGAACGACTGGAGGCAGGGACATAGACTGCATCACGCACGCTCATGCCCAGGTTGATCTCACCGATATCAATGTCCTTCTCCCCGTCCCGGAGGATCAGCCGGATGTTGTCTCCCGCTTCAAACCCCTCAAGGGCCTTTGCATCCATAGAGTAGGGAATCAAAAGGCCTACGCCATCCTTGTGAAAGTGCGGCTCTTCGGAAACACGGAAAGAAGGCTGGGCCTCAAGCTCGGTGGAGGTGATGGTTTTCCATATTTGACTGACAGGGAAACTGCGCAACTTTACAGCTTCTAGCTGCGCCTCATCTATGGCAAGCCCGTTGTCCTCGTCCTCACCGGTAATCGAGTCCGCAACACTTTCACCGTCCTCAATCGCCGCTTGCTTACGCACTTCGGCGTCATGCACCTGTGCGGCTAAGCTTAGAAATGCCTCGTCTTTGGCCAGAAGCTTGGTCAGCTCATAGACATTGACGCTGGTACCGCCCGAGACGCTGAACCGAGCCTCTATGTGGTGGTTTGCCTGACGCGCCAGATAAGCCGGAACGCGCATCTCCTGATTGGCTTTGAACGCATTTACAAAATGCCTGGAAGCAGGATCGAACTCAGCCGTCAATTGCCCTCCGACACCCGCGAACGTCACCTCAAGGGCTTTGGTGGGGGCTCTTTGGTAGGGCTTCACGACAACAAATACTTTCCCGTTGTCCGGCAGGATCTCAAATGCCTCGCCACTTCTGTTGCGTAGAACGACAGAGACGGTTTCGATCGTTTTTGCAGGTGCGAAAGCGGCCTCCAAAGCGTCCTTAAAACGGTCCAAAGAAAGAAAGCCCGATTCTGTATCCATTTCGTGCGCAACGGCTGCTCTCAGGACGGGAATATCCTTCTGCGACGGCGCGTCCCAGTCCATGTCCAGGAGCTCAAACACCATTCGCATCACAGCGAAGTTGTCTCGCTCTGCTGGTGTGCAGTTTTCCAATACGGGGCTGTAGCGGGTGTTGACCGGTGATGTACCTGAAGCCGAGAAATCTGGACAGTCGAGCAGGTAGACCTGGGTGTTTTCAGGGGCCGAACCGACATTTACTTTAACGTTGTGTGGATGCAGATCGCCGTGACTCAATTGCTGGCCATGCAAACCATCAACTGCGTCGATTAGCCCATGGGCGACGACGATACGGGTCTCAACCGACAACCCCTTCAGCTCATCCCAGTGCTCACCGTCGATATGCTCCTGAGCCAGGAATGGGTTGCCGCTGCGATCGTAACCAAAGTGTTCAATTTTTGGCAAAAAGGTAAAACCGCTGCCCTTCAGTTGCTCCAGGACTTCGAAGAAAGCCATCAACATCGGCCCTTGACCGTCCTTGGGATCCCGGGCGTTGATTGACGGCCACGATTTCACGACCAAGGGGCCCGATCGGTAGATCAGTTTCTCAGCCGTGTCGGTGATAGGCTCGTCGTCCTCCCGGTACGCGGAGCTCAGTCGTAGATCGGTAGAGAAAACGTCAAGTCGCCGGTTATCAAATTCAAAGCTTGCGGAGTTATCCGGTGTGGAGTCGCTCAATGCCTGCTGAAATGCGCTGGCGTGATCGAATCGCTCCTTCGGATCATTCTGCAACGCTTGTACGAGCACCTTGGCAGGCCAGTCTTCTGATGACTCAACCTGAGCTTGAACACCCGCAACGTAGGCGACGTCGAGCTTCAGAGGCATTGGCCTGGCCTGAAGCAGATGCCAACCCATCAGCCCGAGCGCGAAGACATCACGACGAAATGGCGTGCTGCCTTCCATCGCGGTGTTCTGGTCTTCAGGGAGCGCGATAGCACCGATGCTCAGCAAAGTACGCAAATCGCCGAGAGTACCTACAGGCTGATAGTAGGCGCTGATGAAGTTGGAAAGAGCGATCGATGACGATGGAGAGAACCACACGCTGTGGTCACCCAGATCACGGTGAGCAATTTTGAATCCATGCAGCCCAGCAAATTGAGCCAGAAGGATTTTAAAAAGCTGGACGCGCTCATGCGCAGTCATCCGCTCTACAAAACGGTTTATGAACTCGTTTAGACGGTAATGCCCGTCGGGCATTTCAAGCAACTCGGCATATTGCTCGGTGACACTGTCGGGGCTGGTATTACGCTTCGGGCGAGCGCAGCGATTCATCAATTCCTGATCTCGCCGACGCAGGTGGACCATTACATCCCTCTCGCGCGAGAGGATTCGGTATCGTCCTTCAGCCGTTCGAGCACGGGTGTCATCGAGCTTCGAAAAGTCCCATAGACGGACCATCGCACGGTCATCCTTGTTGTGGATATTGACCGCGTCGTACTCTCGGTAGACGTCTGTTGGGTGCGTGAATACCGCTTGCGACTGCGCACGGTAGTCGTCGACAACAAGCTCTTTGGGCTTTACCGTTCCTTCATTGATGATGCCGTCGAAGAAGCCGAAATGCTCGTTCAAGCCGATATTCGAGCGCGCGTTGAATCGGTCTTTAAACCGCTTAGGATCGGCCATTTCCAGAAAGTCGTCCAGCACCATGACGTGCTGCATCTCGACCTCGGGAAGATTCAAAGTGCATTTTCCGGTGAGCACAACGCAGAAGTCGATCCAAGGCTCTTTCCCGCCAGGCAGCCGAGACTTGAGACCCTTGATTCGTTTCCTCAACTCATATGTTTTCCTACGGGTTTTGTCTACCGGGGATACTTCTGTTTCCTTCCCGTCCTGGTGCCATTTACCGCCGTGGTTGGTGATCTCACCGCGCCAGTGCTTAAGTTCGACAACAAGAACGAGGCTGTGGGTAACGATGACGAGGTCGAACTCCCCGTCTGCCCCCCGCGAGTTCGCGAAACGAAAACCTGCGTAGCCGCGCCAAGGCCATACGCCATGGCCTGCCTCAGGCTTCTTCAATTGTTTCAGAACGTCAAACGACTTCCCTTTCGTAGAGCCTGCCACCGGTTCCGGAGGAAGCTCTTTGGGCCCAAATGCTTTGGCCATCTTGTCGATAGCGTCGATCTCAAAAGAAAGGAGACCTCCTTCCCAATAGCGTACGTCCATGCAATCCCCGAAACGTTTTTATGATGGAGTCAATCTGCCATACGTTAATGGAAATGGCGGCGCACTGAAATGTAAGATCGGGTGATTTAGCGATTTGGGATCCGTTTTTTTGGGATCCGCCCAACCTACAGTCTTCGCTTTCTTGCGACTCACTTCAACTTAACCCGCGCTCAAAGCTCGGCGTCTTGACGATGTCAACGGCTAACTGCGCCACGATCCCTTCACTCCCCACTGACGGGCTAAGCGATCGCTAGATCCGGCAACTGACCATCCCTAGGGCCGTCTGCTCTTGGCTGACTTTTGCCTTTCGCCACCGTTTGCTTTGGGTCGATTCCAGCCAGTAAGGAGATCATGCGCACTGGTCAAGTCGAATGCAAAAGGGTGGTCAAGTCCATGCAATTACCCACAATTCCGACCGCGCAGATATTTAGTAACAATCAATCAATGACGCAACTGATATAAGTCGGCCACTCTCCCCCCTGATGCATATGCGCATTTGAATATTTTTCAATCATCTGCCTGGCCTGTTCGTGGTGTGAGGTACCGAAGTCGAAATTCATTTGATCCCTATATGGCATGCGGCCTCTCCAGTAGCCCATACCCTGATCCAGCAAAATCTTGCTGACCCTACCCGACGCCCAGCTCACCGTGATAACCCGGCAGTGAAGCAAGTCACGGGGGCTGCTCATGATGTTGATGTTGATGTTCGGGACGATATCAAACTGGCTCTTGAGCCAGAGCTCGAGAATGGCCTGCTGATTATCCGCCCGCATCCAATCATGGCTGAGCAGATAACTTGGCTGGTTACCGCTCGGCGCCAGAGTTTGTACTGATAACGATTGCAGATAATCACTACGGAACAGTTCCAGGAAGCCGCTTAGCAGCATCAGAGACCACGGCGACTTCAGGTAGCGATCCGAGTAGCTGATGGACACTGCCTGATCATTGGTAATCAGGGTGGCCAGCTCCGGCATCTGGGCGTCGATCAGGGTAGTTAGGCGTCTTCTCAGAGTGTTGACTGGGCCATCGAGCTGCGAGGTGATTTCAACAATGCGCGCTCCCTGCTTGCGTTGGTTCCAGCCACTGCTGTCGATGGTATTTCCTGGCACTGCTGCCATCAGTCTGCTGGTGACCCAGACCACATCAGAATGACCTTGTAGCCAATCGCCCCCGGGAACTCCAACACTGTTCATGCTGCTATACAGGCTTCCGACGCCTGCTTGAGATGACAACTGGGCAATCAGGTGGGGAGCTTGCAGATTTGTAGCATCCAGCTCGAGTAGCTCAACGCCCAAACGTGCAAGCAATGCTAGGGTTTCCTTTTGCTCGGCACTCAACAAAGCGGAATCGGTAATGCCGATCCTGACTTTGAGCCGCTCGGCGATTGCCCAGGTAAGCACCTGCTCCCTAAAACGTGGATGGTCGAGATCCCAGTTCACATGGTCGCCGTGTAGACACACTAGGATCGATCCTGTTTGATCACGGCGATCCAACGAACTAACGGCGAAACTCAGCTCACGCAGCGGGCCAACGGAGCAGTGGCGAGCGCCATGGATGTTTACGAATACATCTGGAAGCCCAAGGTGTTCAACCAGTTGAGACTCACTCAGCCATTGCAGCGCCAGTTTGCGGTCCAGTTCCTCGCGCTCGACACGGCTATCTTGGCTGGCTAGGCAATGCGAGCAGACATTCTCGCAGTCGACTGGGCAGCGCAGGCGCTCCAGCGCCTTATTCAGTAGCAGAGCGAGATCGCTCAGGCCGGCCAGAACGAAACCGGCACCACCGCTGACTTCATCGAACAACTGGATGACGGAGCGCCCTTGCCTGCTGTCTCTGTCGCGATCCAAACGATAGCTGAAACCCATCTCTCCGCTGGCAATACCGAGTCGGTCGGCGATCACATCGCGCATGGCGACGCCGATAGTCGCGGCGATCAGACGCCCCTTGATTGAGTCAAGTAGCCATTCTCCAGTGAGTGGGTTCCTGAGGAATATTTCCAATACATCGGTGCGAATCTGATAACCAAGATGCAGACCAGCCTTGACCGCTTCGCCCGAACAATCTCTCTCCTTGCGGCTGCCGGCAACTCCGCCAACCGGGCGGTGGGCTTTATCGGGCTGCAAATCCTTAGGCACTTCGCCCGAGGCGAGGATGGACTCGGCACGTCCACAGGTCATGCAGACGGCATAACCTTTTTCATGTTCGCCGGATGAGTGATGGAAAACACTGCCTTCATGACCAAAGCGCACAAAGCCGCAGCGTTCATCAGGCAGCGCAATGCTTTCTCCAATCAGCTGGATGCGCGGTCGCTCGACGCGGATGAACTTTTGCGAAGTGACGTCGTTGGTGGTTTCCTCGTAAAAGTCGGTTACGAAGCCGCCCGGACGAAGCACCATGCGGCGCTCGCTGGATGGAATCGGCGTCGTGCAATGCGAGCAGCACAGCCCTGCGTCGTTTGCATAGGCGTTTTCGATCACCCCAGTGCTACCGCACTCCGAGCAGCGCCAGGCGATATCGAACTTTTGTGCCTCGTTGACCTGTCCATCAGCATGCCACTGCAGGCTGACACCGGCGGAACGATAGACGCGTCCATCGATCACTACCTGTGCGCCGGGAGCATATTCACGAATTGCGATATTCAAGCTGCGTGATGGCATTTCCTTGTTGTCGAAGATGCTGTCTTCGCGACTAGCATCCTCTTTTCTATGTTGATGCAAGAAGTCTTCGACATTGTAAGTTTTGAGGCTCACTACATCCGTAGGAAAGCCATATCCAGGCAGGAATGCAGAGGACGCCAGATAGCGAAGCAGGTACTCATTCTCGTGGCGCTGTTTTTCCAGTGCCAGTGCCTTCTTGTAAGGCCCGTCGCTGGCGGCCTGAAGCTTCTGATTAATATTACGATACTCACCTAACCAGCGTTCCTCGAGATCGTGCAACGCCAGTCGGGCTCCACCAGTGATTGAGCTGAGCGAGCGGCCCTCCAAACAGGTGCCACGCACCAGTTGCTTCACCGGACTACCATATTCCTCGGCGCTCGCCGTTAGCCAGGCCTTGAAGTGTTGGCAGGGCGAGTCGTCCGGGGCGAAAAACCAGTGCAGGGTAAGCTTGGTACGATCGCCATCATTGCTGCTGTGCATGCGCAGGAATAACGCCAGCAACATAGAGTTGACATGCCGCTGCACAATACGCGCTGAGCTGAGCGTAATGATTGGGGCCGGAATGGCGGTTACGAACGGCCACTTAGGATTGGCGAAGGCTCGCTGATTATGTGGGTCGGCCTTGCAAAGCGTATAGGCAATAGCCCGCGCTTCCTTGCGTCGTCCGGCCCGGCCGGCGCGCTGCAGATAGTTGGCTGGATGTGGCGGTAGGTTATTCATCACCACGGCGGAAATGCCGCCGATATCCACCCCCATCTCCATGGTGGTGGAGCAATTCAGCGCGTTGATGTCGCCACGCTTGAACTCCTCAACATAGTTATCCAGCCGTTTTGCCGACTGTTGGGCCGAGTGTTCAGCTGTCCGATAGTAAAAACCACCCTCGACTGTACGGTCGCTGATATCAGTCCACAGTGACTCCTGACGTAACTGGGCAATTATTGGATCTTTTGCGACCAATTGACGGATCTGCATTTGCTTGCGCAATGGGCTGCCATCGTCCTTGAGACTACTAAAAGCTGGTAGCTGGATCTTTTGGCAACGGTAATCCTGGCTCTGTATTTTTTGCGGCAGATAGGGCGTCAGACCACGGAAGGTGGTGTCGAAGATACGCCGAGTCAGCGGGCAGACCCAGCCCTCGGTAGGCAGCGAGAAGGTAAGAGTTTCCAGGCGCAGACGATGGCCAGTATCGGAGGCCTCCAGAATGCCTGCACTGACTAGTGCCGTCCATGCCGCCTCTAGCCAGCTGTTGATCTTGTCGGCATCCGCACTCAGGTTGCGATCAAGGCCGGTTGCCAGCTCGAGCAGCTTGATCAGACGATTCGGCGTCCCAGGCTTGATCTGTGGCCATTTTCTGATGGTGTTGCTTTCCTGCACGTCCTCCCTCTTAGGCGAATAGAGCGCCTTTGGGCTGAAGCGGCTGCCCATCCAGCGACGCATTTTGGTTTCCATTGGGATGAACGTGTTTTCCCGGACGTAGAAATCGAGGGCCACTTTCAGGAAATCGCGCCAGTCTTCCGGTGTCAGAGAGCTTCTGGGATCATTAGCATCGCCTTCTGCGAGAGTGGCCCGAGTATCGACCCACAGCGGCGGAGGCGCCGAAACCTTGTTCAACCCCTGGTAGCCAACCTTGACTAGCCCCAGCGTTTCTGTACTGTTTTGATTCTTGGGCCGCCGGGCGTATTCGCGCGCCAGCAGTAAACGCGCCATAGTCAGACCGCCTTCATAGCCATCAAATAACGCCGGATTGGCATAGCGGTTGTAGCGCAAAATGAATTGGTCAATATCCTTCGCTGCTGCAATGGTTTGGGCCATCTGCTGCCAGGGAATAACTCTGGCCGGGCTTACCAGAGAGGCGCCGCTCTGCAAAAGCTCAGCTTTTTTACGCAGATCTGCCGCCGTACCGGCCAAGCCCTGTTTTTCCAGGCTGTCTGCTAGAACGAGCATTTCTGCAGGACTGCCGCTAGGAGTGTCTTTGGGAGCGGCGTCGACCTTGGCTTGCTCATTTCGCAGACTTTCGAACACCAGCCCCCGTAGCCGTGAACGCTCTGCCTCCTGCTGCATTCTGACTGCCATTCGCGCCGTGCCCTGGCGGCTGTCAGTGAAGGTGATCAGCTTGCGTCCGCGCCCCGGCAGTTCCTCGGGGGAACGGCCATTGCAATCTTCCTTGTCAGGATCGGGGCAGAATTCCAGAACCGTCGGTACGGCGTTGGCAACATAGAAGGGCGCACCGAGGTATGCCTTGCGTATAAAATCGTTGGTGCCAAATGATGAGTGATCGCAATTGCTGCAGCAGGAGTTTGCCTCCTCTACCAACACGATGCCGATATTGCGGGTAGCGTTCACGCCACCCAACTTCTGACTTTCGAGGTCCAAGTTGTACGAGAAATAGGGGTCGTGTGCTGCCTGCATCCCAGCAATGATCAGCCCCTTACTGCCGGCGTCGATTCTTGCCACTTCGGCAGGTGAGTCCTCGCCGCCCTGTTCGTGGTTGAGAGCGAACTCGTCACCCGCATAGGGACTAGGCTGGTGCAACTCACCGTTGCGATCCTCGGCCAGAAGGTGAGGTGTCTTGCAGTCATCACAGAAACCCAACTCATACACCGGGGCATGGCACTCGCAGCGTGCTCGCTGGTTCACATATACGTTACCGAACAACCAGTCCTGCAGATGACTGGATTTCGCTCTGCACTGTGGGTCGACACAAGCCCAGAGGCCATGAAGCATGCGCTGGAACAGGTGAACCCGAAGCTTGAGAAACGGAGGCTGGCTTTTATCCGGGTGAGTACCGGTCATGGTGTCGAGCCAGTCGAGCACCTCCCGCTGCTGTTCGAGCCGGGTGCCTCCCTGCAAATGCCCAGCAACCTCAGCTATCAGGTCGTTAAGGTCAAGTGGCGTGAGAGCGGTGATCACGACGTGACGCAGGCGCCGAGCAATGTTGCTCTGGCACAATGCCTCAAAGCGCGTAGGAGATACTTCGGCGTCCGGATCGATATCGCAGATGGTCGTAAGGGCGATGTCTTCGCCTGGCGAGTCGAACGCAAGATCTGGCCAAAAGCGCGAGCCGCCTATGACCTCAACCTGATCAAGTGCAACACCTGCAAGGTTTGCCAGATAGTGTTTCAGTCGCTCTTCGGCATCAGCGCCAGCTATAGTGGCCGAGGTAGCGATGAAACGAATTTGCTCGGACTGCATTCCAAAAGCCTGGACTACCCGGCGAAGCAATAGGGACAGTTCGGCTGCTTGGGAACCCACGTAGGTATGAGCCTCGTCGAGGACGATCCAGCGTAGTGACTGTTGCTGCTTCGAGATCTCCAGAATCGGGCTGTCGACCTGGCGTACCAGCATGTACTCCAGCATAGTGGCGTTGGTCATCAGGATGGGAGCGGGCTCCCTGCGTAGCAGTTCCCGCGACAGGATCTGATTGGGCTTCTGTTGCTGTTCCTTGCGGACTTTGTCGGCGCGCTCTTCGGTCTTGCCGTTGTAAAGGCAGAAGCGGATGTTATCGCTGTACTTGCGAGTCCAGGCGTCAAGGCGCTCCTGCTGGGAGTTGATCAGGGCATTGAGTGGGTAGAGGAATAGAGCGCGGACGCCCACCAGGGCTGCCGCACTGCACTCATGCTCGCGAACCAGATCTTCTAGGATCGGCACCATGAAACATTCGGTCTTGCCCGAGCCGGTGCCGGTAGTGATGACGGCCGAGCGCGGTTTTTCGTCGCGCAGGGTACGCCAAGCCTGCACTTGGTGAACGTAGGGATGTGCAGTTCTCGGGAACTGGTAAGCCGGCGCATTCTCCAATGTATCAAGCAGGCAGGATGACAGTAGCTGCTCATCCTGCAGATCCTGCAGGCGCAGCTTGGACTCCTTCCAGCCAAAAGTGTGCTCGAACACTGGTGGGGCCAGGAAACAACCGTCGGCCCCAAGCTCGTTCACCATACTTTGACTCAGATGCTGACGAAGGCCCGGATGATTGATGCCCAGAACACCCAGCGTCGCCTCGCGGGTACGTTCAAGGCTTTGCTGAATCAAATCCCTAAAAAAATGCATTGCAACTCCTTATGCCTCGTTCTGCGAGGCGAGTAAATAGGACACCACCAAGGCATGTACCGGTATGAACCAGCCTTGGCGGTCGAAGTCGGCAACCAGACGGATAGCAAATTTCAAATAGGCCGGCGTTGCTGGCAAGTCGGTGATTTTGGCCCGTCCAGCGGTGACAAAAGCCATGAAGATCGGTAGATAGGCCACTGCATCGGTGAACTCCGCCAGCGAAAGAGCTTTCACCAGAGGCGGCAGCAACTGCCTGTCAATCCAGCTGGAAAGTTCGCTGCCCAGCAAGGTAGGCCAGTTCCGATTGGCTTCATGCAGGTGCCTTAGGCCCTGATACCAAGCCGGCAGAACCTGCTCCAGAGGTAGCTTCTTTAATGAGCTGCAATTGCCAGTGCTTAGGTAGTCCCCAAGGTAATCGAAGCCGGAAACGATGCAACGCAGTGCCTCGGCGCGCTTCGAGACGAGAGTATTGACCAGTGCGTCAGGAAGTCCGGTCAGTCGCATATAGTCGTGGAACAGTCGATAGGCCTGTGCCCACAGTGGAAGCGGGATGGTTTCCCAGATGACGGAGAGTTCATCGCGGATGCGTGCGCAGAACGACTCATCCATCTCAAGGCGAAACACCGAGAAACTCAACGCCTCTTGATTGCGCGAAAGAGCCTTCCAGGTTTCGAAGGAAGAGAGTGGCAGGTGGCGGTAGTTCTGCTTCAAGTCAGCCAAGTACTGCCAGCCGCTGTGGTTGAAATCGTACGCCATGGCTGCAATCTGTTGGTCGATGGCATGCGGATTGTGCTCAGGGTGAAAAACCTCTGCAGCACGGTGCAGTGAGCATATTTCAGCGGCGGTATCCAAGCCATTGACAGGTACCACGTATAAAGCCGGGCGAAAGCGAATGCTTGAGGATTCTGCCGGGTAGATCAGCCACGGTCCACGGGGCTGCATGGCTTGCGGTATCTCAAAGCTGCCGATGCCAACGGCTTCGCTGGTCCTCTCGGTCAATTGCAACGGGGTACGCTTGGGGTCGGATAGGAGCATGGCTTCAGCCTGCACGCCATCCAGTACGGAGGTATTAGAAACGCCACTCACGTAGAAGGCATGCCGTCCCTCCCACTGCAGCTGGCCACCATAGCGGCGTATATCGAGCTTCAGCAGCGGTTGTTCGGTTTCCAGAGAAAATCTGATGTAGGCATCCTGTTCATCCACTGCCCCCAACATGTTCTGCATGTCGCCTAAGTAGCTGAACAGGTTGAGCATTACAGGTGCTGAGCCTACCCGGATGCTGTATGTCCGCTGCGGATGCGGCTGTTCCGCGCATATCAGCTCCAGCTGCATATGGAAGTTCTGTCCCTGGGTAAGACCTGAGGTCAGTGAAATGCGATGGCCCATCAGATCGGCCAATATCAACTCCCTGGCTCGCGACGGATTGCCATATTGATCCAGCAGGCGTGCCCCCTGGTAAGGATAGGGCAGGTGAAGCTGGAGAGACGGCAGTCCTTGGCCTAATTCGAGAACAAAGGTCGAAGGGGGGGCCTCACCTTGGTGGCGCATGTAAAGTGAATTTTCGTCCCGTTCCACTACCAGAGCATTGCTGACGACGTGTAAATCTAGTTGTGCAACCCCTTTGATCTGGAGACGTGCAGGCTGTTCTCGTACTCCCGGGAATAGCGAAAGATTGAAATCTCTGGGTAGGACACCGAAACGGCGCTGCAATAGTGTCTTGCCCGAGCGGGTGCGTAAGGTATAACGAGCTGAGCCACAACGGCTGCTACGTTGACGGTCCAGTAGCTCGCCATTGACGAACTCAAGCAAGTCCTCTCTGGCATGAGGGTAGCCTTCAGGCAGTTCTAGGTTGGGCCAGCCAAGGTAGACCATCGCAGGAGAGCTTTCGTAAAGTGCAAATATACCCGTGAGAGTTGGTTTAGCGTCATCGTTGTCTGCCTGATTCAGCTCGACCTGATAGTGGTCATCCCCCCTTACCAGAGATAGGTTGACGTTTGCCTCCAGCCAGAGGCCGTTCTCCTGATCCTCGAGCAGAAAATTTGCAGCGCCACCTTCGCAATTGGTGGCAAAGCCCGGGGGGACTCGGAGTCGAACCAATCCGGATGACAGCGAGCAACTGGACGAAGCGACCAGTTGCCAGCGTTCGGAGCGATTCTCGAAAATCAAGGGTATGTCGTGGTAGTCGAGGGCACTACCATCGAAGAACTGGCAATGAACCATTCGCCCGTTATCCAGCAACCGAAGGCTCAGCGGCTCGTCAAGTCTGCGACGTTCGAGTGTGACCTGAGGGTTGGAGAAGCGGACCTTGAAGCCTTGTTCAGTGAGCTGGCCGTAAACGGCGGGACCTCTGGCCAAGAGCCTTTCACCTTCGTAATAAGCCAACTCAAGGCGGGTACTGCCCAGACTCGTCGGATCGACTACGAATGTTGCCTCCTGAGGCAGGATCAATTCGGTGCGGATCAACCACTGAGGCAATGTGCCATACAGAAAATGCTCGCAAGTGAAGACCCTGGCCTTCTCTAAGGCCTCCTTGCGCTCCTGACGTTTCTGTCCTGCATCGCGTAGCCAATCATTGAGCAGCGTGCGGGAGTTGCTTTCATCCAGCGGAATTGGGAAGGCATCCGTCCAGCCTGGTGCGACCTTATCTAGGTAGTTGGCTGGATCCTGTTGATCCTTCAAGGGGTAGTGCTCGACCAGATACATGAGCTGATCAACGATGCCCGCCAGCAGCCGTCGCGTTTCCAAGTTGCGGAAGATGAGCGGTAGCTCATTTTCGAAGTCCGCCATCAAATCCGCTGTTGTTCTGCGGTTACCTTCAGTGCGATAGAAGTGCTTGATCCCCCTGCGCACAGCCCGTCCAAATCCGTGCGACTCACTTTGCACCAGTGGCCAAGGAAGGCCGCCTTCGGCAAATAGAGAGCCGAGCCAGTCGCGACTATTCTCACGAAAGCGTATCGGTCTACTCCAGTACGCCAGCCCGCTACTTGTCAGGCTGGCATGCTGCTGCGGGGACAAGGAGATCCCAAGTATTGTTTCCGGCCCCGACCATGACCATGAGCTGTTGTAGTCGCGCCGATACTGCTCACTGACAAACAGGCAAAAGCAAGCAGCCAGGTGAGTTGAGTAGTTTTGTACTGAGCCTCTTCTAAAGTAGCTGCTCAACATTTCAATTAGTGACCGATACTCAGACTCAGTAACGTGATAGCTGTAGAGTGGCTTACCGTCAGGACCTTTAAACATAGTCCGGATGAACAGGAGTTCACTTAGCCATGCCTTAGCAGCAGTGGTGGCAGGTGCGTTCAATTCCATCGAAAACTCCTTTTATGTTCTCTGGCTCTACGCAGACTGCATGCCAGGTCCTGCCATAACTTTTTTGGTTAAATGCTCGTTCTAGTCGAGCTCAACAACTCTATTCCCGCATCCTTCTTCAGCAGCTCATACACGACCGTCAGGAACACATCTCGCGTGGATTCGTCGCTCAGCAGCTTGGTCGCCATGCTAGTGTGACTGCTCATTGCACTGGCAATGGCCTGGATGGCTTTGCTCGGCAGGTCAGCCTTCATCGCCTGGTCCATGGTGTTGTTCTGCACCTGAGCCATGACCACGGTATCGCCACGCAGCTTTTCGGACACATGCACCGCGAATGCCACTTGATCTGTATCGGTGATGTCTTTGCCGAAAGCGTTATTGAGCTTTTCGATCAGCTCGGTGAGGTATTTTTTCTCCCGGTCGCGGGCGTCGCGCAAGCCGTTATCGGTGATGCCATATAGCTCAGGTGCCTCACCCACGGCTGAAAGCCCTGCCAGCCCCTCTCCTTTTTTGATCTTGTAGTGGCTGAGTTTGAGATCATCCAGATCCACCTGTTCGGCGCTGACGCCCTTCAAGCGTTTACGCAGCAGCCGAGCGTAGCTGGCGAAAGCTTCCAGCGCAGGGTCGCCGAACTCCACCAGTTGAGCAATGTACTCATAGGTGCGGACGAACTTGGTCAGGCTCTCGCTGAAGATCATCAATTCATCACGACCCATGCAGTACTCCGCCCGTTGTACGTCGGAGTACTCCATCCCCTTTTCGTCACCGTTGTCGTGAGCGGCCTCCCAGGCCTTTTCCCACTGGTCGATGCCATCGTTGAGGGTCTTTAGCTTGCCATTGAAACGGTCGGTGGCTGATTGAGTCAGCGAATAAAGCTTCTGGTGAGTGACATTGCGATTCACGATGGCTTCGCCAAACGCCTCGACCTCAGCGGCTTCATAGATGAACATGCCATCCAAGCGCTGCTTGATGTCGTAGACAATGTTCGGGTCCTGAATATCTGCCACTTGAGCATCACGGTAGAAGGTCTTGAACGCTGCCAGGATCTCTTCTGCCTCGTTAGCAAAGTCGATGACGTAGGTCTTGTCCTTGCCGGGGAAGGTTCGATTCAACCGCGACAGCGTCTGCACTGCCTCCACACCCGAGATTTTTTTGTCCAGGTACATTGCCACCAGCTTGGGTTGGTCGAAGCCGGTCTGGTACTTGTTGGCAACGATCATCACCCGGTAATCCGGGGTGTCGAACACCTTTCGCATATCGCGGCCATTGAGGCCGGGGTTTAAGTTGGTCTCGCTGAACTGGTGATCCGCAGGCAGGCCGGTTTCCTGCACATCGCTATTGGGCACCTCACCGGAGAACGCCACCATCGCCTGCACGTTGTCGTAGCCCTTGCGCTGGCAGTAGTCCAGCAGCGCCAAGTGGTACTTCACCGCAGCGGCACGCGAGCTGGTCACCACCATGGCCTTGGCCTGACCACCGAGCAAGTGTGCAACGTTCTTGCGGAAGTGCTCGACGATCAGCTCGACCTTCTGCCCCACGTTCACCGGATTCAGTGACAGCCACTTGGCCAGCTTGCGCCGGGCACTCTTCTCGTCCACACGTTTGTCGTCGACAAACTCGCTGCCGATTTTGAACGCCACGTTATAGCCGGTGTAGTTCTTCAGCACATCAAGGATAAAGCCTTCCTCGATGGCCTGCTGCATGGTGTAAAGGTGAAACGGTGCCGGAGGATTTTCCTGGTTCACCGGCTGCGCCGCATTTCGCGGGCGGCCAAACAAACTTAGAGTCGAATGCTTGGGCGTGGCGGTAAAGGCAAAGTAGCTGGCATTGCCCGGTCGGCTACGCGATGACTGCCATACCGATAAACGCTCCTCTTTGCTCAGTCTGTCCCACTCGTCCTCACTCTGCCCGGTCAGCACATAGCGCAGGTCATCGGCGGTACTGCCGCCAGTGGAGCTGTGCGCCTCGTCGATAATGATGGCGAAACGACGGTCACGCAGGCTGGTTTCACCTAGAATGGCCTTCTGTGCATAGGGAAAAGTCTGCAGGGTACAGACGATGATCGGCACGCCGTCTAGCATTGCCTTGGCCAACTGCTGGCTCTTGGGGAGGCTGGATTGCTGACGGTCGATGGCGCACACCACCCCTGCCTGGTGCTCGATCTGCTGGATGGCATCCTGCAACTGCTGATCCAGCACCTGGCGGTCAGTGACCACGATCACGCTATGGAAATACGGCTCGCCATCCGGGCGACGCACGCGGATCAACGAATGCGCCGTCCAGGCAATGGTATTGGTCTTGCCCGAGCCAGCGCTGTGTTGGATCAGATAAGGCTGCCCGGCACCCTCGATGCGCACCGCGTCGATCATCTTGGTTACGCCTTCCCACTGATGGAAGCGCGGGAAAATCAAACCTTCCTTGAAGTAGGTCTTGCCGTTCAAATCCTGGGCTTCCTTGCGCTCCTGAAGCACGTAGCGATGGAAGATGTGCAGCCAATTATCCTTCTGCAGCACCCGCTTCCAAAGGTAGCTCACCGGGTAGCTGTCATTGTCGCCGGGTGGATTACCCGCCGCGCCATCGTTTCCCCGGTTAAACGGCAGAAAGAAAGTCGAATCCCCGGCCAGTTTGGTGGTCATGCGGATATCGCTGTCGCTCATGGCGAAGTGCACCACTGCACCACGCTTGAAGGTCAGCAGCGGTTCAAACCCGCCACTCTTGCGCTCCGGCTTGCGGTCCATCCGGTACTGCTGCATGGCAGCCTGCACCGACTGGGTGAAGTCGGTCTTAAGCTCCACCGTAGCCACGGGAATACCATTGATAAAGAAGGCCAGGTCGATCTCGTCGGTCTTGTCCAACGAGAAACGCAGCTGCGGTACCACGCGCAGGCGGTTGCTCGCATAGCGCTGAATCACCGTCTCGTTGCGATCATCCTCCGGTAACCCCTGGCTCATGGCTAAGGTGCCGCCACCGGCCACGGCGAAGCCGTAACGCAGCACATTCACCGTTCCGCCATCGACCTTGTTTTCCAGTTGTTTAACCAGCCGATCCAGCACCACATCGCGAGTGCCAGTACCGTTCATGGCATGCAACTTGGCCATGGCCTGCGGCTGGCTTTCCTCCAGCCAACCGAGCACATCATCAGGGAACAGCGCCCGCGCCGCGTCATAGTCGGCGGACTTGCCGACCAACCAACCAGCAGCAGCCAGTTGCTCGACGATATGGCGTTCGAGTTCGCATTCGTGGTGGATGTGGCTCATGGGGCGATCCTTCGTCTGGCCCGCCCCTATCTGAGAGAGGCAGTTTGTCTAAAGTTGGTCTTGAGTTCGTCTAATGCTCGGTGCCGACAAGCTGAGCCACCAGTCAAATACCCATCAAATACAAAAAACATCAGGCTAACGCCGCAAGCGTAATGATTTAGAGGCTTTAGCCTTGAAAATATGCCGCCCAACAGACGACGAATCAAATACCCGTCAAATACAACGCCACTCAAGCCCAGTAGGGCAGATAGCGTGAGTTTTTGTTGGACTGTCCCTCTTCATAGGGCTTGATAACCTGTACCTCTTTTGCGTCCCGAATAATCCGCGATGCCATCGCACTGTTTTTGGCATCGATTCCAAAGCGTTCACGCAGCGTCGTATTAGTCATCGGGTCACGCAGCACATAACGCAGGCAAGCATGCAGATAGCAGGCATATACCCGCTCCTGCTTGTCCATGTCCTTGAGTGCTCGGTGAGCGAACAGTACGACCCGTAGAGAGCCATCAGGGCGCTCCCAGCGCGGCGGTGGTAATTGATAGAGTTCCGTATCGGAAACCACCTTGTCCACGCCGCTACCCCGTTCTTCACAGATGCCGACGCGTCGCATAAAAGAGGCCAGCGCCTCATTGCGTGAGCGAGGCGGACTATCGAGAAAACGATCAACATCGACCAGAGGCTCACCGGGATTGGTGATCTCAAGGCGGTCATCAAAAATCTCCACCATAGGGCCTGCACCCGACACAGAGAAATCCTGATGGATCAGGGCATTGGCAATCAGCTCACGCACTGCCAAGTCCGGGTACATCGGCACATCCTTGCGCAGGGCCTTTCCAATTACCTCATTTCGAGGTAGCAGTGCACTGAGAAAATCAATCAACCCCTCGAAACCGCTGGCATAGCCCTTGTGCCCCTGCTGCTCACGTACGGTTTTCAGACGCCCCTTGCCTTCATAAACAATCAGCCGCACCGCCTTGCGCGCTAGCCCTTTGAATTTCTGCAACTCACGGGCAAACAAAATCGCGCCGAGGTTGGTGATCTCCCAGCGCTTGGCCGCATCACAACGCAGCATGCCATCTTCTTGCAGACGGCTGAGAATACCGCTCTGATCCGTAGGCAGTGGAAGCCCCAGCAATTGGAAATAAGCAGGGTAATCAAGTAAGGCCAAAGCCTCAGAAGCATCCAGATTGCTTGCCGCCGACAGCTCCTCGAAGGGGGTTCGGTCGAATACTCGCCAGAGCGCACGCTCTTGTTCAGGGAAGTCTTTCAACGGTTTCTTGTTCGAGCCAATCCGGATTAGCTCACGCCCCTCAAAGGTCGTCGGCTTACTGTGTGCGCTGGGGATTTCCAACAAAACCAAAGGTTTGCCGTCGACTTCGAAGGCATGAAAACGAAAATGCAGCCGAGGACTCAGCAGTCGCAGCAGCCAGCTTTCGAGCTCCTCGTTACCTTTCTTCGCGCTGTGCGGTTTGAAAGTAGTACCGACAATCTCATGGGTCTTGTCACTCACACCCCAGACCAGATAGGCATTGCTCTTGCCGTCCAGAGCTGCCGCATTGGATAAAGCAGCTAGGTACTCACCAATTTCCTGTGGATCGGCGTTGTTGTGTTTGAACTCCAGCCACGGGGTTTCGGCCGGGAGCTTACACAGCTCCCTGACCAAGCTGATCAGGTAATCGGCATTACGTTCCAAGGTCATGACGCCCTCCTAAAATTATGGGTGCCCGACAACTGACTCGCTGAGCTGCACAGAAAAGTGTCTGGCTTGCTCATTCTGCCTCCGGTTCGGGGGTAACGCTGTTTAACTGCTGATCCTGCCAGGCTGCGTAGGTTTGCCCCGTGCCCTCAACCACCCAGGAGGTGCGCCCATTGGCGGAACGGCCACACACCACGGCGGCGGCAGCGCTGGGGCTGCTGAAGGCATAGTCGTCGCTAAACACCAGGTTATTGCTGCCTTGTGCGACCATGACGCCTTCGCCGACCAGTTGCTTGAATAATCCCTGGTAGCCACGCTCGGTACCCACCCACTCGGCGCGGGCCTTAGAGCCCTTGAGCACAAAGAACTCGCCGTCGATTTCCTGCCCTTGCGCGCTGATGCTGTAACGCGGCACCTCCAGATTGAAGCGCGGCGAGTGGCTGACTGGAATGGCCGGGCTGGTACTGACGGCAGCGGAAGGCTTGGTCAGCTCACGCAGAAAGTCGAAGCCCAGCACCGGCAGCACGGTACGGATCTGCTCTAGGAAGAAGGCCATATCAGCGCGGTCGGACTCCGGCAGACTGCCATAATCATGCGCAGTGCCATTAAGCAGCTCGCAGCGGCCGACTTGGTTAGCGATGCTGATCAGCAGGCTTTCCAGATACTTCACATGGGTCTTGGTCAAGTTCTGGTCCTTGCTGGTGACCAGACAAACCTTTTCCCAGAAGTCTTTGCCGCCCGCCGTACCCTCGGAGGCCTCCGGGCGGTTGTGCTGTTTGAGGCGCTTGGCCACGTCATCCGACTCGCCGATATACACCTTGGAGCGCAGATTGTTATCCGGGTCGGGGCCGACCAGAAAATACACGCCGGTTCGCCCGCACTCGGGACGCTGCACCAGCTCGGCCAGCTTGCTGCGCGGGCCGGTGAGAACATGGCCGGTCCAGTTCATGATCTCGGCAGTAAGAAGTCCATTGGGCGTACCGTCCACCAGAAACAAACGGATGCTGCGGCCTGGGTTCATGTGGCCTCCCGCAGGTCGATTTGGCCGGTGACGGCGGCCGTGATTAGGGCGGAGCGGCGTTCTTTGAGTAGAGCAATGCTGCGCGCGGTTTTAGTTAGCAAAACATCAAGGCTATCGGACTCAATGCGAACATGATCTGCAATTTCTCGCTGCTCACGCTTTGGCGGAAAAGCAAACCGGTATTGGCGAAACTTCTCAGCTGGCAGATGCGCAATAGTTGCCTTGGAATCCGATTCCTCAAAAACCCCGCGCTTTTTTGCGGTAAGAAGTGAAAAGAAGAAAAATTCTGCCGTATCCGTGTTTTGTAAGCGCGGACGCAAACGATGTAGAGCTTTCTGGTAGCCGAAAACAGAGCTTTCACCCCTCCAGATAGCTGCACGCCCTACATCCCCACCTTCGCAGACCATCAAATCCCCATCCATGACGGTATAACGTTCAATCTCCGCCGGATGAATATCCATTTCAGGAAGATTTTGGATATTGATGGCCCCCCATTGCACATCCTGATTTCTAAGGTAAGGAACCAGGCTAGTCTTGGTGAGCTTTTTCTCGTCGAGCATTTTCCCTAGCTCAACTGAGTATCGGAAACTCAGCTTGCAGACGGCCCAATGCTCAGGCACCTCTCCCAGCCACTCTACGCCGGAGTCTTTCATCTTCACATTCGGATCGAAACCCTTCGTGACGGCATGGGTGATCAGCGCCTGGCGCTTTTCGCGCAGCAGTTCGATAAAGCGGGCTTTCTTCTCCACCAACGCGTCGATGCGGACGGTTTCGCGATCGAGGTGGGAAAGAATTGCGCATTGCTCCTCGCTGGGTGGAATTGTGAGCTGCATGGATGTCCATGCCTCCATACGGAGAGCCTTTGTTCCATGCCCGGCCTCCTCAAGACGGCACAGCGACTCATCTGCCAAGCCTCTGAGCAAATGAGCCAGAAATCTCCCATCCAGCTTCGACGACGCATGCAGAGCCTTCAAATCTTGATTGATTGCCATCGGCACCATGGCTTCAGCCACCGGAAATATCCGCGCCAGAATCATTCCCCTGACCACAACCAAAACGCTTCCTGCAGGAACCAGAGATGCAGCACCAGATGTAACCGCCAGCTCTGTCAGATGATCTTGCGTGTCCTCAAGCTGTTCCTTTTTGAGGTCTTTGGCCGAGGCCCAAGGGATATCGCCATCCCAAAATTCCTGCTTGTCTTTGCTGGGAGTGCCTCCGCTACGGAAAGTCACGACGTACTTGAGTGGCGAGACAGCCCAATGCCCCGGCACCTGCCCCAACCACTCCACCCCGGAATCCTTGTACACCGGGTACGGCTTGTAATGACTCACGCCGTCACCTCACCCAGCAGCGCGGCAATCTCCGCCTCCACTGCCTTCAAGTCGGCATCGATCTCAGCCAGCGCACGCGGTGGCTGGTAGACGTAGAAGTAGCGGTTGAAGTTGATCTCGTAGCCGACGATGCCGACCTGGCCGTCCTTCGCATCAAGCTTGCCGGTATCGATCCAGGCATCCGACACGTGCGGCAGCACTTCACGGGCGAAGTATTCGTCGATGGACTGGTTGAGCGGCACGTTCTCGAACTCGCGTAGGTCGCTGTCCGCCTGCATATTGCCTTTGTCGTCCAGTACCGGTTGGGCTTCGGCAGCACGCTCGCCGAAGCAGGCCAATGCGGCTTTCAGCGCGCCTTTGCTGAGTTTCTTGATGCCAGCGGCGTTGAGGAAGGCCGGCAAGTTATCGAAGCTGCCGGAAACGTTAGCGAACTCTTCAACCTGATCGGCACCCTTGGTGGCCTGGTAAGCGGCGAGCTTGTCCGGCGTGACCGAGAAGCGCAGGCGCAGCGGGCGCTCGACGGTGATGCGCCGGTAGCCGAAGTCGGTGGTGGCAAACACCTTGCTGTTCGAACCGTTCTTACCGGCCTCATGCAGCTTGGCAATTTCTGCGATCTGCTCCTCAGCGAGAAACTTACGCTTGCTGCCCAGGCTTTTACGCATGGGCGCGTGCATGGCGGTGGCGTCGATCAGTTGCACCTGGCCTTTGCGCGCGGCTTCCTTATGGTTGGACAGCACCCAGATATAGGTGCCGATGCCTGTGTTGTAGAACAGGTCGTTGGGCAGGGCGATGATCGCCTCCAGCCAGTCATTCTCCAGAATCCAGCGACGGATCTCCGATTCGCCGGAGCCCGCACCGCCATTGAACAGCGGAGAGCCGGACAAGACGATACCGATCCGTGTGCCACCCTGCTCTGCCGGCTTGCGCTTGGACAGTAGGTGCATAAGGAACAGCAGTGAGCCATCGCCCACTCGTGGCAGGCCGGCACCGAAGCGCCCGGCGAAACCAAGACTGGCCTGCTCGTCCTGCACCTGCTTCTGCACCTTCTCCCACTTCACGCCGAACGGCGGGTTAGCCAGGCAGTAGTCGAACTGCTCATGGGGCAACAGGTCGCTGGAAAGGGTGTTACCTAGCTTGATGTTCTTGGTGTCATAACCCTGAATCAACTTGTCCGCCACCGAGATGGCGTAGGTTTCCGGGTTCAATTCCTGAGCGTAAGGCACCAGGCGGGCATTGGGGTTCCACTCAGCCACCTGCTCGATGGCTGAGGAGAGGAAGCCGCCCGTACCAGCAGCGCAGTCATACACGGTGCGCACCACGCCTTCGCCATTCAGCGCCTGATGGTCGGGTGCGAAGATCAACGTAGTTGCAAGACGCACCACGTCACGCGGGGTGAAGAACTCTCCGGCGGTGTCGTTGGCGGACTCAGCGAACTTTCGGATCAGATGCTCGAACACCAGACCCATTTCGTGGTTGCTGATAACGCTGGGATGCAAATCGATGCTAGCGAACTTCTGCGTCAATAGGTACAGCAGGTTGGCGGTTTCCAGTCGGCTAAGCCAATCAGCAAAATTGAAGTGCTGAAATACCTGATGGGCATTGGCCGAAAATTTGGCGATGTAATTTTCCAGATTGGCGCGGGTGCTGGTGGAGCCGACGCTTTCCAAAGCAAACTGCGAGACGTTATAGAAGGTAGCCCCGGCGGTGGTAGGCAGAATCAAATCCATATCCACGCCGCTGGCGTGCATTGCCAGAAACTGGCTGCGCACCTTGTCGCGGGTAGGTTCCAGCACGCACTCCAGACGACGCAGCACAGTAAAAGGCAGGATGATGCGACCGAACTCGGACTGCCTGAAATCGCCACGTAGCACATCGGCCACGTTCCAGATGAAATCGGCGAGATTTTGCTGTTGCTGGTTCACGCAGGAATCCTTTAAACGGGTGAACGCAGGGAGGTTTGTCAGGCGATGATCGCCCCGGAGCCTCCTTGCGGTGGTGGTGTTGCTGATGGCAGAACCTTAACCGGTCAGGGAGCTGAGAACCAGCACGAGGGCTGCGACTTGTAAAGATTTCAGGTAGATAGCTACCGTCGCAATCCTTTGCGCAGGCACTTGCCACGGAGCGGCTTCAACCGTAATTGCTGAGCGTCCTTGACCAGGTAACGCACCGTTTTATGAACATTGCGCCGAATCGTTCGATCGCTCCGCAGGATCATGCCGATACCACACTTGTCTCCGTACTTTTCCTTGTCGTGATTGCAGCTATTGAAGTAGCCCTGCCCCCGCGTAATCCGCTCCCACAGCTCACCAATCTGCTTGGCTTTATAGATGTCTCCGCGCACTTCATTACCGTTGAAGAAGAAAGCCGCATGGATGTGGTATCCCCGGTCTTCACCCTGTTCAACACTGCAGATGTAACCAGTCTCAAGGTCGAAGATCGGATTGCGCTCACGCTCAGCAATCAGCCGATCCAGGTCGTCGAATACATGCTCGACACGTAACCTTGCCTGCGCTTCCGAGAGGTAGTACAGATTGACCCTGACTATTGTGGTGCGAGAGTAACGATCAAGCACAGCATCAACGTAATCGGTGACGCTTCCCTCCTGCTTCTTAGCCTGGAGGCGGAGGTCATCCTTCCTGCGGAGATACCATCGCTCACGAGTCAACTGACGGATCCGAGCAACCAAGACGTTCATGCTGTGGTGGTGGTCGAGCCAAGCCGTACCCCTTTCATTCAAGCAGACAGGACCATCAGGATGACGCTCCAGTCCAATGTCCTGGCATGCTTCCCAAAACGCTCGCAGGTGCTCGCTGTAGCGGTATTCAACTCGGTCATCGAACAGATCCATCATCTGCCGGATGTGAGTGAAGTATCTGGAGAGCCTGGTCTCCTCAACTCGCTCATAACCTGTGCGGGTTTGCCTGAACCGAAAGGCTGGGCTGTCATGCTGCTCGATGGCCTGGACGAGTCGTTCAATCTGAATGGCGATGTCGGACTGGGAAAGGTAGGTGTAGGTGTTGCGCTTGGTCATGGTGGTGTACCTGATTGGTTGTTCGCATATCAGGTACGTGCTCTGTGTACTTTTTAACCGAAGACGTATCGCTAGTCTGAGCAGTAGGTGCTGTGTAGCTGGATCATACTGCCTATTGAATTTTATGTATCGATAGTTAATAACTATATAACTAGAAGCAGCACCGTCTCAGATGGCTCCTCACGGCCAGACGGGGAGATGAGGAGCAACATTCCCAAGCCTACCAAGAGATTTTCCAAACCACCTTTTGGGGGAGTTAGCTGAGAAGACAGGCTTTCCCAAAGCGGCATAAACGCCATGACCAGCTACAGGCCGGTCATGGCGCAGTGATTAATTTTTAGCTGGCCACATTCAGACGACCAGATCGGGCTGAAGAGCTCTCTGCTAGGCCGCGCTCTTCAATTCTTGCCAGTATCCAGTCGTGCACCTCGCGTTCATCGACCGTGAAACCCTCAAGCGCATCGTGCCAGATCGTAAGCTTCGGCTAATGGTCGCCACCGATGCAGCCTGTGAGGGACTGCACCTGCAGACGCTGGGCGTGCTAATCAACGTTGACCATCCATGGAACCCGACCAAGCTTAAGCAACGCATACCAGTCTCCTGCCAATTACGCCCTGATCACGAGACAACTCAGCCGTTTCGCACCGGCGTGAGTATGGCCGTGGGAGAGCACACAACTACTTGCCTTGCGCCCCGTGTGAGGGCGACATAAAGGTTTTGGGCTGTCATCAACTCAGGATACAGAACCACCGAGACGTCCGCCTCCAGGCCCTTGAGAAGTAAAGTGCTGCCAACCGAACGTCGTGCAATCGGTCGACCAAGATGTCGATTGCGTTCGCGAGCTTGAATCGCTGCAGTCAGAAAGTCGGATGCCCCTCCTGCCACTGCTTGCATGGCAGAGCGACAGCAGTGCAGGACTTCTGGTCGGAACACGCGTGAGTCAGGCTGGTCAGCGAGGGCATTGAGCACACGATGCGCTCTGTCAAGCGTTGGCTCCGCGACGAATGCAACGGCCTCGGCCTCAGCCGGGGTCGGAGGCGTTCGGGCCCGTCCTCCACGAAGAGACTCGACACGCGTTCGTAGGTTTGCGGCACCAACCCCGGTCATCACGTTTGAAGCGAATTCGGCGAGCTGAGCCAGAGGATTGACGCCTTGCAGGTCGAACTGCCTTGCGAAGTTGACTAGATCTCGTAGGTCGACAGCTTCGACGGCCATGGCCCCTGGTGTCTGGCTCGTGAGCTGATGGCGGCCTTGCACGTTCATAGCGTCCCCGATGATGAGGACGCTGCCCTGAGCGTTGGGGGCCTCAGTTCTCGCGGCCACTAGGCGCTGCTGGACTTCGGTTCCAGCGTTCAGCTGAGCCCAACGTACTTCTGCCGGAGCCGTGCGTAGGTCCACCGGCTGGCCAGCCTGAAGTTGTTGCCGGATGGCGAGTAACCACTGCCCAAGGTTTTCAGCACCGGCCAGTCGCCAGCGCCACGGAATCCTCAGTTCACCCGCCGCCGGGAATTGGGGCTGAACTTCGTTCGCCCAATGCACCAGTCGATTGCCACGGAAACCGAAGATGGCTTGCATGGGGTCACCAAGCACGCAGGTCGGAAGCACCTGGGCCAAACCTGACACGATGGCATGCTGGACGACATTGCAGTCTTGGTACTCGTCGACAAGCAACCGTGCGTAGCTGGCACGGAGAGGCTGGGCAAGGTGGCCAGCGTGCAACAACTGCCCGGCGGCCTCTCGAATTGCAGGGTAGTCCGCGTTGGGCTGATGGAGCTCCAAGATTTGCGGGTTGTGGCCGCTTCGCGCCGGGAACCTGGCGATGAGACGCATCGAGAACCCGTCGATGGTGGAGACCCGATACGCGGAGCTAGGAACGCCTGCACGTCTCAGGCGTGCGCGCAAAGCCGCAACACCAGCGTTCGTGTGCGTTAGGACAAGGATGGGCTTGCTCTGCGTATGCGCGATGAGCGTGTCAGCAATCAGCTGCGTCTTCCCACAACCTGCGGGGGCTGTTATTGAGCCACGCTCGATGGCGAAGATGTCGATTTCAAGGGGCACTTGTGAACGTCCAGAGCTGGTTCGTGACGGCCATGAAGCCCGCTTCGGCCGTCTGCAGAGACGGGCCAACGATGTCCCTCGCGACTTCCTGGTAGGTTGTCAACGACTTGAACCACCCGCTGTTGCGGATACGGGATGCGGTACCCAGTAGCTCTCGCTTCGCGGGTGAGTAGCCATCCACGAGTCTTTCACCCTGGATGTCGTTCAGCGTCACGCGCCCTTGGGACCTAGTCTGAATATGCTCGTTCATCAGTTCGACACCCACTATCGCTTCGGCTTTCGCCAGAAGGGCATCAAGTGCTTGGTCACTGAGATGGCGGAAGATCTCATCCTCCAAAGTAAGACCCGGACGCCAGGTAAGAATTTGCCCACCTGCGGCCAAGAATGCTTCCGCAAGTCCTGCGGTAGACGGCTTGTCGGCGTCCACAAAAACCAACACGCGATAGCCTAGGTTCCGAAGTGCGGTTCCGCGGATAAGGCTATTATCAGGACTTCCCCCGCCAGCGTTCACGTAAGCACCTCCATGAGCCAGAAACGAGGTGGCCCCAAGGCTGACCCACCATTGGTCAAGGCCACGCGCGAAACCTACCTCACTAGCCCCCTCGCAGACGATGATGGATTTGGCGAGGAACGCCTCCGGGTCGGTCCGAAGAGTGCTCTGTACTTCATTGGCTCCCCCTGCCGTCATAACGCTGTGGCGTTCAGGCCCTGATCGAACAACGAACAGCTGGCTGCCGGACAGCTCGCGAAGCGCGACCGGCGAATGCGTCGTCATGAAGACCTGCAGCGGAGCTACAGCGTCCTTCGCGCCGAGAGAATCTAGGAAACGCATTAGCCGATGAGGTTCGAGTCCATATTCCACCTCATCGACTAGAGCAATTGGCGCGGCGCTGGCCGCAGCCCTCTGAAGCCCAGCCACTAGCAGGCGTGACGAACCCGTACCAAGGGAGCGTAGCGGAATGCCTGTCTCGCTGTGCAACGCGATGGCCCCCTCGCCAATCGACACAGAGTGTGCATCAAGGAGTGCCAGTGGCATCGCCCCGACCGAAACGCCGAGATGCTGCGCTGTCTGCTGCACGACCTCAAGCGTCTGGATTAGATGTGAGGCCGCTTGATTGCCAAAGTTCGCTCTTGCCTGCCTGGCGGCGCGCGCTAGTTCGGCACCAAGCTCCGCTCGTTCATCAGTAAGTCGATTGAGCACCGAACCACGACTCCATGACAGGTTCGAACTCGCAAAGCTA
Organism: Pseudomonas extremaustralis; assembly: GCF_900102035.1. Classification (NCBI taxonomy): domain Bacteria; kingdom Pseudomonadati; phylum Pseudomonadota; class Gammaproteobacteria; order Pseudomonadales; family Pseudomonadaceae; genus Pseudomonas; species Pseudomonas extremaustralis. The sequence continues at coordinate 5,635,918 of NZ_LT629689.1, read as the reverse complement.
CCAATGCGGGCGGGAGCTATTGCCGCTCGCTCTTTCCAGGGAAGGGTGCGCTCAAGCTGCTGCAGTTCCGCGCGCTCAGAGAAAAGCGTCCAAGAAGGCTCCAAATCGGCACCAACCTGCAGAAGCAATGTGATGACAGTCTCAATACCCACCCGCGGTTCATCTTCGACCGCTCCCGTTTCGGGATTGAATCCACGCAGGAAGTCGCCGTACAGGTCAATGTCCATCAGCGATGTAGGGAGATCGCCAAGCGTCACGCTGATGGTGATGGGCACTTCGACGTTCAGAGCGAAGAAATCCATATCGCCGAATGAGCTGCTTCGGCGAGCGCCAAGGCAGAGGTCAATCGCGTCGAGGATGGTGGATTTTCCGCTGTCGCCAGGGCCTATGAGGCAGTTAATGCCGGGGGAAGGCACCCAATCCAGCGCTTGGATAGACCTGAAGTTGCTGATTTTCAGTCGGCGAATGCGTGCCACAGTGACTCCTCAAAGGTTAACGGCGGTCAGTGCTCTAGCGACAGAGCCAGAGCCAGAGCCATAGCCATAGCCATAGCCATAGCCATAGCCATAGCCATAGCCATAGCCATAGCCATAGTCGATAGTATGCCGCCTCTTCATCAAGGTGCAGGGTACTTCAATCAAGTGGTGACTGTTTTTTTGACCACCACTATCATCCTGGGCTGGAACTTGAAAAAACCCAAGCAGCCGTTTAAGCAACTACCCTTGAACGGTGCTCTTGGCCGATTTTTGCCTAAAGCGTATGGCAGAGATCATTGAAGCTGCATCCAGGCTCATCTGACCGAGAGAAGCCTATGTCCGTTTGCGACCACGAGCCAAAGCTTGAGCATTCAATGTCACGCGTCGCAGGCATGGGGGGACAGATGAGGGGACAAACAAAATAAAAAATAAAAATACTATACAAATTAATAACTTAACAAACATAAAAAGCCGCCCACAAGCCGGCTTTTTAATGTCTTTTTGAAAGCCACCCTTGTCTACTGAAAATCGCGAGAACTTTGCTAGATCAAGGGTTTCAGCCTACTTTTGTTCCTGTGACTTCTGCTTTGATCCTCCGCGTTCCACGACTAAGTGGGGGAACCGGTGGGGGAACTGAGGAGCAAAAAATGAGCAAGCTCACCGCTAAACAAGTCGAAAATTTGACCGACCCAGGCACCTACGAAGACGGCGGTGGACTACGGTTGGTTATCAAAGACTCAGGCCGGAAATTTTGGGTGTGCGCTTCCAACTCAATGGCAAGCGGCGCGAAATGGGGTTAGGTGGCTACCCTCAGTTCGACCTCAAAAAAGCGCGTGCAGCGGCCTACGAAAATAAATCCCAGATCCTCAGCGGCACTGACCCACTCGCCAAGCGACAGGCCTAGCAAGCCGCCCAACGCGAAGCTGAACGCCGGGAGCTCGCGCAGCTGATCCCCTTCGAAAAATTAGCCAACGACTATCGGGATGCTCATGGATCGAGCTGGTCGGAGAAATGGCGCAAGGGCTGGCTGAGGAAACTCGAGCTCTATGCGTTCCCGACACTCGGGAAGCTGTCAGCCGATCAAATCGATACCAAGCATTTGATCAAAGTTCTGCAGCCACTCTGGTCAACCAAGACGCGGACAGCGGATGAAGTTCGTGGGCAAATCGAACAGATCCTCGATGCCGCCAGAGCCCGCGGCCTCAGGAATGGCGAGAATCCGGCTCGCTGGCGCGGCCATCTGGAAAACCTCCTCAGCCGCCATGAAAAAAAGAAAGCGCGCAAACGTCAGCATCACCCGGCATTGAAATGGCAGGACCTGCCAAAGCTGATGGAGGCCTTGCACAAGGATTCCAGCCACGTATCAGTCGCGGCTCAGCTGCTGATCCTGACCGGTGCCCGTTCGCATATGGTCCGATTCGCATGCTGGGATGAGTTTGACTTGGAGTCGGGTCGATGGTCTCTTGCCAGGCAAAACCATTGGAAGATCATCCCTCGTCATCCCCTTGCTAATGATGCGATCGAGCTACTCGACTATCACGAAGGTTTCGAAACCATAGACTGGGAGCTCATGAACACTCGGAATTATCAGGATTCCGAGTGCAAAAGCGTTTGCATGGCTGAATGTCTCTCCCCCTCCGTGGTGCTTCCCAAAGATTTTTCCAGGATTTATGTCCCAACCAATGAGGTCGAGCAGCTTTGTGTGGCTAAAATGCACGAGGCCAATCTCAAGGTCCCAATCAGTGTGAATTCCGGAATGTTCTTATAAATGAACTACAGCAGACTGAATCCAGAGAAGGCTCTGATTTGGCGTATCGTCCATCGCGATAACCTGCCTTGGATTTTGGACAACGGTCTGCACTGCGCAAATTCGGACGTGCAGGCACCGCAGTACGTGAACATTGGCAACGCTGACTTGATCGACAAGCGCCGATCCCGGCACGTCCCGATAGCACCGGAGGGGGTACTGGCCGACTACGTACCCTTCTATTTCACTCCCTTCTCTGTGATGATGAAAAACATTCATTCTGGGTGGAGTGTCCAGCAGCGCAGCAACGACGAGATCGTAATTCTGGTCTCCAGCCTGTACCGCGTCGAACAGCTTGGCCTACCGTTCGTCTTCACAAACGCACATGCCTACCCGGATTGGACAAACTATTACAGTGATCTGGCGAGTCTCGGCGAGATCGATTGGCCTATCCTTCAACGGCGCGACTTCAAACGTGATCCTGATGACCCTCGAAAGATGGAGCGTTATCAGGCCGAAGCGCTGATTCACCATCACCTACCGATTACAGGACTCCTTGGCATCATGTGCTACACCGATGCAATGAAAGAACGCATAGAGCAGGACGTGGCCGCTAGAGGTCTGACGTTGTCTGTTCATGCGCGTCCGGGATGGTATTTCCAATGATCAGATTTACCCAAGGTAACCTTCTGGAAGCCAAGACCGAAGCCCTCGTCAACACGGTGAATACCGTTGGCGTGATGGGTAAAGGTATCGCGCTGATGTTCAAAGAGCGCTTCGCGGAGAATTACCGTCTGTACTCAGCTGCCTGCAAGGCTGGCGAAGTGGAGACAGGCAAAGTTCACGTAACTGCAGTCAACGAACTGGAAGGCCCCCGCTGGATCGTAAACTTCCCTACCAAACGTCACTGGCGATCACCTTCGCAGATGGCTTGGGTGACGGAAGGCCTGCATGATCTGCGCCGTTTTTTGATTGAAAATCAGGTCAAGTCTGTGGCCGTCCCACCGCTGGGCGCCGGTAACGGTGGCTTGAAATGGCCTGAAGTCCGCGAACAGATTATTGCTGTGTTGAGTGATCTGGATGTGGATGTCTTAGTGTTCGAACCTTCCAGCCAGTATCTGAATGTCGCCAAACGTAGCGGAGTGGAAAAGCTCACGCCTGCTCGCGCGCTCATTGCCGAATTGGTTCGACGCTATTGGGTTTTAGGTATGGAATGCAGCCTGCTTGAGATTCAGAAGCTGGCCTGGTTCCTGGAGCGCGCCATAGAAAAGCTGCCGGACACCGAGAACCCTTTGAACCTTAAGTTTGTAGCTCATAAATACGGTCCGTATGCCAATCGATTGGAGCATCTGCTCAATAATCTTGATGGTAGCTATCTGCATTGCGACAAACGCATCAGTGATGCAGGGATCAGTGATGTGATCTGGTTTGACGAAGAACGTAAATCCTTTCTGCAAACCTATCTCAAAACAGAAGCCAAGGAGTATTCCCAAGCGTTGGAACGCACCGTTGAGCTGATCGATGGCTTTGAGTCGCCCTTTGGCATGGAGTTATTGGCAACGGTTGATTGGTTGCTGAGCCAGGGAGGGGTTTCCCCGACTGTTCCTGCCATACGCGAATCGTTGAGGCATTGGGATGGCGGAGCCGGTGCTGCCGCTCGCAAAAGCAAGCTGTTCGACGATCAGGCGCTTGACATTGCGCTCAAACGCCTTACCTCCAGTAGTTTCAGGCCTGAGATGGCTACCTGCTAGGGGATGTCAGCTTTTTTGTGCAGGCTGGAAACAGTCTGCACAAGGGTCTTGTTTCAGCTGCTGTAGCCTCCAAGCATAAATCCGTACGATTCGAAGAAACGGATAGGCACTGAATAACTCAAAGTACCCGATATTTTTCCGATGACAGTTCAATGCAAAAACGGAAAGAAAATACGGAGCAAATCCTGCTAAAAAAGCCGGTCTTTAACCGGAAAAAAATCAGGTAAAAATCGTAAAAAGTGGGGGAACAAATGGGGGAGCTGAAAGATTTATAAAAACGATAAGTTCTTGATTTTCAAATACCTATATCGACAAAAAGCTAACCACAAGCCGGCTTTTTAATGCATGTAAGAATAATATCAGCGGGCCGCATCCCGCCCTGCCCGCCTCTCCGCTCGCGTTATTCAGGCTGCAAGCATTCCACCGCCCGATCCGCAACCATCTTTGCCATCTTCACCAAATGCATCACCGCTCTCTGTGGCACATCTTGCGGCTCCCCAAGCACTTGCGACGTCGCCACCGCGCACTGCAGCAACTCCGCCACACGCACCCAGCCATCCTCGAAGCTGAGTTCTTCATTGACGGTAAATGGATTCGTGGCAGCCGATGACGGCGAATTCGAAACAACGTTATCCATAGCAAAACTCCTAGCAGTAAGTGATTACCACCGTCCTTTCGCGACTAAACGAGTAGAGGTGGCGGCTGTACGCAGGTTAGTCGACCGGCCGCTAGGCACCGGCGCACCCAAAGGTGCCCTGCGCACAGCCACCATAAAGTGCAGGTGAGAGACACCTGTCTTTGGGATGGCGTATACGCCTAGCGGGATTCGGGCGACTAAACCCGATCACTGAATGTGCAGTGACGATCCGCAGCCTAGTCACGCATTCCCGCTGGCGCAATGCGGTTGGGATTCTCTCGGAAACGTCCCGCCAATGAAAGGGATGGGGCCTGCTGGCACTACACAATTGAATGGTCTTTTTGGTCCACCGAGCGGACAAAAAAAACCATGCCTACATTGTCACCCTTGAGTTGACGGTAAGACACGCGCCAGCCGATTTATCACCCGCAGCCCACCCATTAATCTGTGCCCACGTTGAACGCAACGCCCAACCCAACCAAACAAAAAGGATTCAACCATGAGCACGCCAACCTACAACCGCTTGAACAAAGACGATGCCGTAGTCCTGCTGGTCGACCACCAGACCGGCCTGATTTCCCTGGTGCAGGACTTCTCGCCCAACGAGTTCAAGAACAACGTGCTGGCCCTGGCGGACCTGGCCAAGTTCTTCAATCTGCCGACCATCCTCACCACCAGCTTCGAACAAGGCCCCAATGGCCCGCTGGTGCCAGAGCTGAAAGAGATGTTCCCGGACGCGCCATACATCGCTCGCCCTGGCCAGATCAACGCGTGGGACAACGAAGACTTCGTCAAGGCGATCAAGGCAACCGGGCGTAAGCAGATCATCATTGCCGGTGTAGTGACGGATGTGTGCGTGGCGTTCCCGACCTTGTCGGCACTGGCAGAAGGCTTTGATGTGTTCGTGGTGACCGATGCATCAGGCACCTTCAATACTACGGTGCAGCAGGCGGCGTGGAACCGGATGACCCAGGCCGGTGCGCAGATGATGAACTGGTTCTCGGTGGCGTGTGAGCTGCACCGCGACTGGCGCAACGATATCGAAGGCCTGGGCAATCTGTTGTCCCAGCGCATTCCCAACTATCGCAACTTGATGAATGGTTACGCGGCGCTGACGGCTCATCAGAAGTAAGCCAGCCAAGATTCGCAATAAGCCTGCCCTTAAAAGCAGGCTTTCGTTGTTTCAGACATATCTTGACTCTCCCCTATACGGCACACCCTACCCTGAAAGCCCCATTCTTCAGGCGCCCGCCCCATGACCCAACGCATTCTGGTGATCCTCGGCCATCCGTCCAACGCCAGCCTCTGTTCGACCCTCGCTGACACCTACACCCACGCCGCAAAAATCGCCGGCCATGAGGTGCGCGTCCTACGCTTGGGTGACTTGACGTTCGACCCCATCCTTCACGACGGCTACCAGCAGATCCAGCCGCTTGAGCCCGATCTGCTCAGCGCGCAGTCGGACATTCTCTGGGCCACCCACCTGACCTTCGTTTTCCCGATCTGGTGGGGAGGTATTCCGGCGTTGCTGAAGGGGTTTATCGACCGTATTTTCCTACCTGGTTTTGCCTTTAAATACCGCGCTGGCAAGGCTTTCCCCGACAAACTGCTGCAAGGCCGAACGGCACACTTGTTAGTGACCCTGGACACGCCGCCGTGGTATTACCGCTGGTTCTATCGCATGCCGGGCATCCATCAGATGCGCAAGACCACCCTGGCGTTTTGTGGCATCCAGCCGATCAAGACCCTGCTGTTCGGGCCGGTACTGGGGTCGACACCGGCGCAGCGCAGCACATGGCTGAAACAGGCAGGCGCACTCGTTGAGAAAGGGAGTTTTCATGTACATCGGCACAGCCGCACGACTATCGGGCACGACCGTCAAGGCGATTCGTCACTATGAAGCCATCGGTCTGTTGCCCATGCCCCAGCGCCAGGGACAATACCGGGTTTATTCGCAACAGAGCGTTGAGCGGCTGATGTTGATCAAGTGCGCGCAGCAGTTGGGTTTCAAGCTTAAGGAGTTGCAGGAGATCCTTGGAGACCACCAAGGCGATGGATTGCCTTGGGAGCGGGCGGAACAGGCTATTGCCAGTAAGAAACGAGATCTATCCACGCAAATTGCCGCATTGCAGAGGATGCAGACGGGGCTGATTGCGCTTGAAACCCAACTCAAAGAAGCACAAGGCCAGTGTTCGTCAATGAGCAAAATCGCCATTTGAAGTAGCCCTCAGCCGTGACTTTGCGCTGACTATGATGCGCTCTTCGTAAGCCCATTCTGATTTTCAAAACCGTTCATCCAAGCGTTTTTTGCTGCGGCAGACTCGGACGCCTTGCCCGCAGCCGAGACGTCACGGATGACCAACACTTCCCACATTGCCCTTATCGAACATGAGCTGGATGGCTTTCATCAGAGCCTGACGATGTATCGCCAGCAGATGAGGGCGTGGTATGTGCGTGCGCTGGATTCTGTGAGCGATGCGGCGGATATGCCGTCGCTGCTGGGGATGGATCGTGTGCTGCGGGTGGGGGATTCGCAGACTACGGTGAGCATGAGCGACCCAGACTTTATCGGCAGTGTTGCCGTGTGTTCGTTGGGCGGCAAGCTGACGATCGAGAGCACCTTCGAGTCGGTGTATGACGTGCCGATCGGCGACATCCCGGTTGAAGTGATCGGGCTGGATGATGGCAGCGCCACCGTGGTCATGCTCGATGAACACGGCAAGGGCTCGCACCACTGCACCGCCGGTGACCGCTATCAGGTGCGGGTGCAGGGCGGTGTTTCGGCGCAGCAAGTGGACGCGCTATTTGCCTCCTACTCCGGGCTGACAGCGGATCTGGAGCAGTGGCTTCGCTTGCAATGGGCAGGTTTCAAACCTCATTGGGAGTTGGCCACAGCCAGCGCGATTGGCAGCGGCGGACTGGCGGGCAGCTGGGCCGCGATCATGGACGTATGGGACAGCATCAAGCAGGTACAGACAATCCTTGAAGACCCGTTGAAGCACATCGAACAGCTCGGCGATCAGGCGGCCAGGTTGGCGCAAATCGCTACCGACGCGCCCAAGGTTATGGAACAGGCGATGTTGCTCGCCAGCGACGAGGCGGCGCTGTTCCTGTTGATGCGCACGGCGATGGTGTGGCTGGACGCATTGCCGCCCGGCCAGATCGCCGAGACTGCGGCAGGGTTTGTAGTGTCGCTGCTGATTGATCTGGTGATTGGTGCGGTGTTGACCATCGCCCTGCCGGCGGCAGGTGTGGCATTCCTGAGTATGCGGGTGGTCAGGTATGGCGCGCGCATTCTGGAAGCCTCGGTTGGCTTTGTTAAGGGCATGTTGGAGATTCTGACCAGATTTATGCAGGCGGTGAATCGCTACAAGGCGGTGGCGATTCGCGGCGTTGTTGGCGGGGTGAAGCGAGGCACGCTGCAGATGCGCTGGCGGGCACGGCAGAACGCGGTACTGAAGCGGAAAGAGCATGTGGATGACGCGCCGACCTCGGCGAAAAATCCCAACGGCGATGCGGTGGCGGCGTCGGACAAGACCGTCACCCACGGCTGCCCGGTGTCGATGGTCACCGGCGAGGAACTGCTGACCCTGACCGATGGGGCGCTAGACGGGATCTTGCCGTTCGAGTGGACGCGTGTGTACCGCACCAGTGCGGTGGACGTGGATTGCGGCTTGGGCTTTGGCTGGAGTCACGCGCTGGCACAGCGGCTGTCTGTGTCGGGCGATTCGGTGGTGTGGACCGACCATGAGAATCGGACTACGGCGTTTCCGTTGCCGTCCGACTCTCGACCGGCAATCACCAACAGCCTGGCCGAAGCGGCGATCTATCTGGGCGCTTCGCCGGATGAACTGGTGCTGGCGCAGGCTTCACGCTTCTTCCACTTTCGCGACGGCGTGCTGACGGCGATCAGCGACGCGTATGACAACCGACTGCGGATTTTCCGGGATGCCCTGGGGCGCATCGAACGACTGGATAACGGTGTGGGCCGCTCGCTGTGCTTGCGCTACGCGACGGGCCGTATCGTGGCCGTGGACTACCAGATTCAGCGCGCCAAGGGGCCTGAACCGTTCGAGTGGGTGACTGAACAAAACGTCGTTTCCTACACCTACGACGAAGCGGGCCGACTGATCTCGGCGACCAATGCCGTTGGTGAACGCGAGGTTTATCGGTACGACGAGCAGCACGTCATTCTCGAACGCGGGCTGGCCGGTGGGGCGAGTTTCTTCTGGGCGTGGGAACACGCTGGCAAGGCGGCCAGATGTGTCCGGCATTGGGCCAGTTTTTCGCAAATGGACACGCGTTATGCCTGGGACGACAACGGTCGCGTCACGCTGCACAACGCCGATGGCAGCCAGGAAGTGTATGTCCACGATCAACGTGCGCGGCTGGTGCAGCGCATCGATCCAGATGGCGCCACGCACTTCAAATCCTACGACGATAAAGGCCGGCTGACGGTTGAGCAGGACCCGCTCGGGGCGGTGACGGCCTATCAATACGACGAAGCTGGACGCTTGGTGGCGCTGTTTCCGGGGGACGACGAGCCGACGACCTACGAGCATGACAACGGTTTCGTACGGGTTGTGCGGCGTGGTGAAGCGGTCTGGAAGTACGAGCGCAATGACCAGGGCGACGTCACGCGCAGGACCGATCCCGATGGCCACATTACCGACTACAGCTACAACAGATATGGGCAACTGGTGGGGGTGTGGTACCCGGATCACAGTTGCCATCGGCTGGTGTGGAATGAACGCGGGCAATTGCTTGAGGAGCAGTTGCCCAATGGCGGGATCAAGCGTTATCGCTATGACGAGCTTGGCCGGCAAGTGGCGCGCGAGGATGAGCATGGTGCGCTGACCGGGTATCAGTGGGACAGCGTCGGTCGGCTGATTCGCGTCGTGTTGCCAGGCGGCGCCGAGCGCGAATACAGCTACAACCCCTACGGAAAAATCAGCGCCGAACGCGATGAACGCGGCCACGTCACCCGCTACGAATACGCCGACGGCCTGCACCTGATCAGCCGCCGCATCAATGCCGATGGCACCCAGGTCAAGTATCGCTATGACAACGTCCGGTTATTGCTGACCGAGATCGAAAACGAAGTCGGCGAGACCTACACACTCGACTACCACCCCAACGGCCTGATCCAGCAGGAAACCGGCTTTGACGGCCAGCGCACCGCCTATGCCTACGACCTCAATGGCAACCTGCAGGAAAAGACCGAACACGGCGACGACGGCAGTCAGCTGGTTACCCGCTACGAGCGCGATCACGCCGGCCGCCTCGTAAGAAAAACCCTGCCCGATGGCAGCACTGTGGACTATGCCTACGACCGCCAGGGCAACCTCCTCAGCGTCGACGACGGCCACTGGGCGCTGGCCTACGAATACGACCGCCAAAACCGCCTTACCGCCGAACACCAAGGCTGGGGCACCTTACGCTATGGCTACGACGCCTGCGGCCAGCTTCAACACCTGCGCCTGCCGGACAACAACCGTTTGGTGTTCAACCACGGTAAAGGCGGCCACCTCGCCACCGTCGAACTGAATGGCGCCCTGCTGACCTCTCATCTATTCAAAGCTGGCCAGGAGCATCAACGCCAGCAGGGCCAACTGCTCAGCCACTATCACTACGACGACCAGCAACGCCTGCGCGCCCACACCGTCACCCAACAAGCCCACCCTCACTACCAACGCCAATACGACTACGACCAATCCGGCAACCTCACCCGCCTGCTCGACACCCGCAAGGGCGAACACCGCTACCACTACGACCCACTCAACCGCCTGACCCGTGCCGACCACTCCCAAGACGTCCAGGAACGTTTTGCCCACGACCCGGCCGGCAACCTGCTGATGCAAAACCGCCCCGGCCCCGACATCGTCGCCGGCAACCGCCTGACGAGCCAGGGCGATCGCTCCTACGACTACGACGCCTTCGGCAACCTGATCCGCGAGCGGCGCGGACGTGGGCATGCGTTAGTCACCGAATACCGTTATGACTGTCAGCACCGGCTGATCGGCATTACCCAGCCCAATGGCCAAACCGCCAGTTATCGCTACGACCCGTTCGGGCGGCGCATCAGCAAGACCGTTGATGAGGTAACGACGGAGTTTTTCTGGCAAGGCGACAAACTCATCGCCGAACACCATGCAGATCGCCATCGCAGCTATCTCTACGAACCGGACAGTTTCCGCCCGCTGGCACTGCTGGAAGGCTTTGGTCCAGACAAAACAACGCCCTACCACTACCAACTCGACCACCTCGGCACCCCACAGGAACTCACCGCCGCCGACGGCGACATCGTCTGGTCCGCCCACTACCGCGCCTACGGCGAAATCGCCCGCCTCGACAGCGGAAAAATCGACAACCCCCTGCGCTTCCAGGGCCAATACTTCGATCAAGAAAGCGGACTGCACTACAACCGCCATCGCTACTACAATCCGGACATCGGTCGCTACCTGACGCCGGATCCGGTGAGGTTGGCGGGTGGGATCAACGCGTACCAGTACGTGCCCAATCCTACGGGGTGGGTGGATCCGCTGGGGTTGAATAACTGCCCCGGAGGGGGCGGGTGTAAACCATCAATTTCTGTTGAGGAGCCAACACTACAACACCAGGTTAATGAAGGTGTGCCAGCCCAACCCGATGCCCACACCCACTTCCCAAAAGACCCAAATGACTTAACCAACGTTTTAGGAGTGCCCCCCAAAGTATCTAAGACAAAACATGATACTCAACGAATGGAGTGGAGCCCCAATAGTGATACCCGAATAAGGTTTGAGAGCCATCCAGGCGATGCAGGCCTATTCGTACCGAGACATCACGGCGAGCACTACCATATAGAGCTCAAACCAAATGATTTGAGTTGGAAAAAGGCTGAGAAAAACAAATTAATAATCAAGGTGAAGCCCGAAAACTACAAAGAAGGGCACGGAACCGGCTTTCTACCGGGCGAAAAACATCCAGGAATCTGACATGACGACCTTCCCCGTTTCTGATGGAACAATTGAAAAAGTAACTTGTAACCGAAACACATTGATTATGGAGTTCACAGACTGGCAAGAAGCATCTTGGGAGATCACATTCAACGATCTAGTTGCCTTTCAAGGGATAGGCGCCGTCGGATCTGAAATATGCGATATGTACGAGGAAGAAAACTCAAGCCTTTCACAAGAGGCCACTAGACTCGACCCCAGTGAAACGGGAAAAAGCTACTGCTTTACAGCGAGCAATGGCGGAGAGGTCATTTTTCAAGTGATTGCTGGTAGCTATAGCGCCCAGAAGATCTAAGTCAAAACTTCATATCACCAGAGCAACTGAAAACACCAACCACCCGACTGGCTCCTGAGCCGAACCCGAAGCACAACCGCCTCACGTACCAGGGACTCCACCATCTCGCTCACCTATTGAATTGGCATCACTTGCCGTTCTCAGCGGCGCAAGCGCCGGTCGCCGCGCAGGCGTCCAACGTCGAGCATTGAGGGGGGAATGAACCAATACATATGCTCAGAACTGCCTGATCCGCCTCCCCGCAGGCGGCCGCAGCACGCGATATCAGGTCAACACAGCGGGCAAGTGACGCCCCCGCTCATTTGCCCCCATCCCCCATGTCTGCTAGTGTCGCGCCGGTTTACCGTCTACCGGAATAGCCGCCATGGCCCGCAAAAAAGTTGCACTCGATTTCGAACAATCCCTCGCCGACCTGCAAACCCTGGTCGAGCGTCTGGAGAACGGCGAGTTGTCGCTGGAAGACTCGCTGACGGCGTTTGAGCAAGGCATCGGCCTGACCCGTGATTGCCAGAGCGCGTTGGCGCAGGCGGAGCAGAAGGTGCAGGTGTTGCTGGAGCGTGACGGGGAGTTGGCCGAAGAACCTTTCGATGCGGAACAGCCCGAATGATCGATGCGTATCAGGCCAGTAGCCAAGCCCGGGTCAATGCGGCATTGGAACCCTTGTTTGTTGCGCCAAGCCCCGAACTCAAGCGTCTTTACGAAGCCATGCGCTACAGCGTAATGAATGGCGGCAAGCGCGTGCGCCCGCTGCTGGCCTATGCGGCCTGCGAAGCCCTGGGCGCGCCGGCCGAGCAGGCCAACGGTGCGGCGTGCGCGGTGGAGTTGATCCACGCCTATTCCCTGGTGCATGACGATTTGCCGGCAATGGACGACGATGATTTGCGCCGCGGCCAGCCCACCACCCATAAAGCCTTTGATGAAGCCTGCGCGATCCTCGCCGGCGATGGCCTGCAAAGCCTGGCGTTCAGCGCCTTGCTGGACCCGGCGCTGAGCAGCGTCAATGCCGAGATCCGTTTGCGCATGGTCACCGCCCTGGCCGTGGCTGCGGGGCCGGCCGGCATGGTCGGCGGTCAGGCCATCGACCTCGGCTCGGTGGGCCAGAAGCTTGATCGACACGCGCTAGAATACATGCACCGCCACAAGACCGGCGCCTTGATCGAAGCCGCCGTTCACCTGGGCGCCCTGGCCAGCGGACGTGCCGAGGCCACTCAATTGGCGGCGCTGAAGACTTACGCATTGGCCATCGGCCTGGCGTTCCAGGTGCAGGACGACATTCTCGATGTGGAAAGTGACACCGCCACCCTAGGCAAGCGCCAAGGTGCCGATATCGCACGGGACAAGCCGACGTATCCGGCGCTGCTCGGGCTTGCGGCGGCCAAGGCATATGCCATTGAACTACGCGACCAGGCCCTGGCCGCCCTGCGACCTTTCGACGCAGCGGCCGAGCCATTGCGGGACCTCGCGCGGTATATCGTCGAACGCCGCCACTGATAACCGCGGCCATTGCAGCCGCATATCAGCCAAGTTCGGCGCTCTGCGTGGGCAGTTTGCGATGCTTGAGGTAAACTGCCGCCTCTTCTTTACCTATAACGATTCGCCTGATGCCCACGACGTTTCAAGAGATTCCCCGCAAACGCCCGTCCACGCCTCTGCTCGACCGTGCTGCCACGCCGGACGGCCTGCGTCGTCTGGGTGAAGCCGAGCTGGAAACCCTGGCCGATGAATTGCGCCTGGAATTGCTCTACACGGTCGGCCAGACCGGTGGGCATTTCGGTGCCGGCCTGGGCGTCATCGAGCTGACCATCGCGCTGCATTACGTGTTCGACACCCCGGACGACCGGCTGGTGTGGGACGTGGGCCATCAGGCGTATCCGCATAAAATCCTCACTGGCCGTCGTGAGCGCATGAGCACCCTGCGCCAGAAGGGCGGTATCGCCGCCTTTCCGCGTCGCTCCGAGAGCGAGTACGACACCTTTGGCGTCGGCCACTCCAGCACCTCGATCAGTGCCGCGCTGGGTATGGCGATTGCCTCCCGCCTGCAAGGCAGCGATCGCAAGGCGATTGCGGTGATCGGTGATGGCGCGCTGACCGCAGGCATGGCCTTCGAAGCGCTGAACCATGCGCCGGAAGTGGACGCCAACATGCTGGTGATCCTCAACGACAACGACATGTCGATCTCGCGCAATGTCGGTGGCCTGTCGAATTACCTGGCAAAAATCCTCTCCAGCCGTACCTACGCCAGCATGCGCGAAGGCAGCAAGAAAGTGCTGTCGCGTCTGCCTGGCGCGTGGGAAATAGCCCGCCGCACCGAAGAATATGCCAAGGGCATGCTGGTACCCGGCACGCTGTTCGAAGAGCTGGGCTGGAACTACATCGGCCCGATCGACGGCCACGACCTGCCGACCCTGATCGCCACGCTGCGCAACATGCGTGACCTCAAGGGCCCGCAGTTCCTGCATATCGTCACCAAGAAAGGCAAAGGCTTCGCCCCGGCGGAAGTCGACCCGATCGGTTACCACGCGATCACCAAGCTCGAACCCCTGGACGCCCCCGCCGCGCCGAAAAAGGCCAGCGGGCCGAAGTATTCCGGCGTGTTCGGCGAATGGCTGTGCGACATGGCCGCCGCCGACCCGCGCCTGGTGGGCATTACCCCGGCGATGAAGGAAGGCTCGGACCTGGTGGCGTTCAGCGAACGTTTCCCCCTGCGCTACTTCGACGTCGCCATCGCTGAGCAGCACGCGGTGACGTTCGCCGCCGGCATGGCCTGCGAAGGCGCCAAACCGGTCGTCGCGATCTATTCCACCTTCCTGCAACGGGCTTATGACCAGTTGGTGCATGACGTCGCGGTGCAGAACCTCGACGTATTGTTCGCCATCGACCGCGCCGGCCTGGTGGGCGAAGACGGCCCGACCCACGCCGGCAGCTTCGACCTGTCGTACCTGCGCTGCATCCCCGGCATGCTGGTGATGACCCCCAGCGACGAAAACGAACTGCGCAAGATGCTCAGCACCGGACACCTGTACAACGGCCCGGCCGCCGTGCGCTACCCACGTGGCAACGGCCCGAACGCGGTGATCGAAAAAGACCTGGCACCGATCGAGATCGGCAAGGGCATCGTGCGGCGCCAAGGCAGCAAGACGGCGTTCCTGGTGTTCGGCGTGCAACTGGCCGAAGCGCTGAAAGTCGCCGAGAAGATCGACGCCACCGTGGTCGACATGCGTTTTGTCAAACCGCTGGACGAAGCGCTGGTGCGCGAGATCGCCGCCCGCCATGAGTTGCTGGTGACGGTCGAAGAAAACGCCATCATGGGCGGCGCCGGTGCGGCAGTCAGCGAGTTCCTGGCGCGGGAGAACATCCTCAAGTCGGTGCTGCACCTGGGCTTGCCGGATGTGTACGTCGAACATGCCAAGCCAGCGCAGATGCTCGCGGAGTGCGGGCTCGACGAGGCGGGCATTGAGGCGTCGGTTCGCGAACGCATGACCCTACTGGGCTTATAACCCCCGAGACTTCTGTAGGAGCAAGCTTGCTCGCGAAGACCTCACAGGCAACGCGTACATCCAGGATGCACGCGTTATCGTTGACGTTTTTCGCGAGCAAGCTCGCTCCTACAAAAAGCTATGGACAGCTCTATGAATCACCTTCGCCTTGCCCTGCCCTTGCTGCTTCTGCCAACCCCCCACCTGCTCGCCGACTCCCGCGACGCCGCGCTGAAACTCCCCGATGTGGTCATCAGTGCCAACCGCCAGGTCCAGGCGCGCAATGACAGCAGCGCCGCCAACACCGTGTTTACCCGCGACGACATCGACCGCCTGCAACCCACCAGCCTCACCGACCTGCTAAGCCGTGTGCCCGGCGTGCAAGTCGTGCCCACCGGCGGTCGTGGCAGCTTGCCCGGGATCTATATTCGCGGCACCAAATCCGCACAAAGCCTGGTGCTGGTGGATGGCCAACGCATCGCCAACACCACCTCCGGCGACAGCGGCCTGCAATACCTCAACGTCGACCAGATCGAACGGGTGGAAGTGCTGCGCGGCTCGCGCTCGGTGATCTACGGCAGCGATGCGATCGGCGGGGTGATCCAGGTCTTTACCCGACGCAACGCCGAACAGGGCCTGCAGCCGCGCCTGAAGCTCGGCTTCGGCAGCCACCAGACTTGGGAGCGCAGCCTTGGCCTCTCCGGCGGCGATCAACACACGCGCTTCAACCTGGGCGCGAGCCTGGATGAAACCGCCGGCATCAATTCGACACGCACCTCGTTCCCCAGCGATGGCGACCACGATGCCTACCGCAACCAGTCCGTCAGCCTGAACCTCAGCCATTCGTTCAGCGACGCGCTGGAGGTGGGATTCAACCTGTTGGATAGTCGCGGCAAGTCGGAGTACGACAACAGCTTCGGTCGCTACGTCGTCGCCACCGGGCAGACCGTCGGCCAGAAACCCTACACCGACTACACCGTCAGCAGCGCCAGCGGCTACGTCGACGCCCGCCTCAGCGAAGGCTGGCAATCGCGCCTGGAGCTGGGCCACAGCGAGAACCTCGATACCAAGCGCGACACCCTCAGCGATGACTTCAGCGTGTTCAACACTTACCGCGACTCGCTCAACTGGCAGAACGACCTGACCCTGAATGACCGCAACAGCCTGATCCTCGGCGGCGACTGGTACGAAGACCGCTTCCACGGCTCCACTACCTTCACCGAAAACAGCCGCTGGAACCGCGCCGCGTTTATCCAGCATCGTTTCCACAGCGAATGGTTTTCCACCGAACTGGGCCTGCGCCATGACCAGAACCAACAGTTTGGCGGCCAGAACAGCTGGAGCGGCACCCTCACCGTGCCGATCAATCCCGATAACGATGTGCTGCTGACCTACAGCGAAGGCTTTCGCGCGCCGACCTTCAACGATCTCTATTACCCGGACACGAAGTACAGCAACCCCAATCTGCAGCCCGAAACCTCCAAGAGCTACGAGCTGCAATGGCGCAGCCAACTGAGCGACAGCACGCGCCTGGAAGCTTCGCTGTACCGCACCGATTTGAACGACGCGATCATCCTCGACCGCAGTGGCAAGCCGCAGAACGTGGCGTCCGCGCGAATCAATGGGTTTGAAGCGGCGCTCAAGCAGGAGCTGTTTGGCTGGCAAGGCAACCTGGGGCTTTCAATCATCGACCCGCGCGACCGCGACAGCGGCCATACCCTGGCCCGCCGGGCGAGGCGCACGTTGAGCCTGGACCTGGATCGACAATTCGATCAATTCGCACTTGGTGCGAGCTGGCAGGCGATCAGCAACAGCTATGACGATGAAGACAACGCCCAACGCCTGGGTGGCTATGCCTTGCTCGGGCTGCGCAGCAGTTGGGCGGTGACGCGTGAAGTGTCGCTGTCGCTGAAGGTCGACAACCTGCTGGACAAGACGTATGCGCGGGCCCGCTACAGCTACAACGACCCGGACTTCCTGAACAACCAGGACTATCGCGAAGAAGGCCGCACCTGGATGCTCGGCATCACCTGGACCCCGTAGGAGCGAGCTTGCTCGCGAAGAGGGTGAACGATAACGCGGGCATTCCGGACGAGCGCGGCGTTCTTGCGATTTTCGCGAGCAAGCTCGCTCCTACAAGGGCTGAATCACTTCACATAACCGCGCCACGGCTTCGAGCATTTGCCCGCTGGGCCGCTCCAGGCCCTTATCCGGCACCAGGCGCACCCGCGCAGCCATCGAGGGCCAAGCCTTCCAAGCCTGCAACTGAGCCTGATCCCCCACCAGGATCATCTGGGGATTACGCTGCAATACCGATTCGATACTGACCTGCGGCGCGGGCAGATTCAGGTCGTCGAACACATTGCGTGCACCGCATACCGTCAACGCATCACTGATGATCTGCCCGCCACCCACGGTGTACAGCGGCTGGTTCCACACCTGGTAAAACACTCGCAACGGCTCGGCACGTCGATAGCGCTGGCGCAGGTCGGCCAGGCGCTGGCGCAACTGCGCGGCCAATTGCCGGCCGGCATCGGCACGCCCCAATTGCTCGGCGATGGCCTGCACCTGGGTGGTGAGCTGTTCAAGGCTGTGGGGTTCGGCGACGTACACCGGGATATTCAAGCGCTGCAGCTGCTCGCGCTGGGCGGGGCCGACGCTGCCGGGCCAGAGCAGGATCAGGTCGGGGTTGAGGCTGAGCAGACGCTCCATGTCCAGTTGGCCGTAATGCCCCACCGACGCCACCTGGGCCAACGCCGCCGGGCGCTCACCGCCATCGAGCACACCCACCA
The DNA here is from genome assembly GCF_900102035.1 of Pseudomonas extremaustralis. Taxonomy (NCBI): domain Bacteria; kingdom Pseudomonadati; phylum Pseudomonadota; class Gammaproteobacteria; order Pseudomonadales; family Pseudomonadaceae; genus Pseudomonas; species Pseudomonas extremaustralis. Next base: position 5,617,746 of record NZ_LT629689.1, on the reverse strand, counting down.
GCAGGTCGGCAGCGCCCAGTTCGACCACCATTTCAGACAGCGACGGCGCCAGGCTGACCACCCGCCCGACCGCCAGGGCCTGGGCGCAGTACGCCAGCAGCAGGAGCGCCAGCCAGCGACGCTTCATCCCAACTGACGCGGGATGCGGTAGAGGTAAAACAGCACCAGGGTCGACAGCGCCAGCAAGCACAGCGGCACGGCTTCCAGACCGACGAACACCGCCAGCGCACCGATCCACGCCGGCACGGCAGCCACCAGCAACGCCGTGCGTCGACGGGCCGCCAGGGTGATCCAGGCCGCCGGTTCTTCAGGGGTGTCGAGGGCTTTTGAAGTAGCGATCAGCGCGTGCTTATAGCCATGGAAATACCGCAGGCTGAGGAACATCGAGGCCACGCCGGCGATAAAGAACGGCATGGCCAGCACCGGCAGCAAGGGTTCGGCCTGGCCAAACACCAGGTTGATCACGAACAGCGGGAGCAGCGCCAAGGCCAGGTACTGCCACCAATTGAAGGACAGTCGCCGTTTCACCTGGCCACGGGTCACGCGCGGTCGACCTCGCCCTGGTGCTCGTTGCCCATCATGTGGTCGAGCTTGCTGGCCTTGGTGGCCAGGTAGAGTTTGTTATGCGGGTTGTGCCCGGTGTGCAGCGGCACACGCTCGGCCACGGTGATGCCCATCTCGGTCAAGGCTTTGACCTTGCGCGGGTTGTTGGTCATCAGGCGCAGGGATTTGACCCCCAGGTGCTGCAGCATCGGCAGGCAGATGCCATAGTCGCGCTGGTCGGCGGCGAAACCCAGGCGCTCGTTGGCTTCGACGGTATCGGCGCCGCCATCCTGCAGCTCGTAGGCGCGGATCTTGTTCAGCAGGCCGATGCCACGGCCTTCCTGGCGCAGATACAGCAGCACGCCACGGCCTTCACGGGCGATGGCCTGCATGGCGGCTTCCAGTTGCGAACCGCAGTCGCAGCGCTGACTGAACAGCGCATCGCCGGTCAGGCACTCGGAGTGGATGCGGCCAAGCACCGGCGCGCCATCAGCGATATCGCCCAGGCTGAGCACAACGTGCTCGCGCCCGTTAGCTTCTTCGAGAAAGCCATGCATGGTGAACGTGGCGAAAGGGGTAGGCAGCTTGGAAGCAGCAACGAAAACGACGGGCACCGGGTGCTCCTGATTTCAGTTTTTACAAAGGCGGCCATTGTAACAGCAGGTTCCAACGGACGCTTAAGCTGAATTATCGCTGACAAAGATCAATCGGTTCGATTGGCCTTCTTCCTGGTTCTATGCAGGTCAGGGCGTCTCGCGGAAATGTTGATAGCCATGAACAGCCGGGGTGATGTCCTCTCCATGGCTGTCGAGCAGGGTTACGCCCTGCCCCGCCTCGACCCGGCCGATCACATGGATCGGCCAGCCTGCGGCCAGCAAGGGTGCCAATTCGACAGGCGGCAAGGTAAACACCAGCACGTAGTCGTCGCCGCCACTCAAGGCGGCCACCCGCGCGTCGTCCTCGCCGACAAACGCCAGCAGCGCCTCGGACAACGGCAGCTTCTCGCGCTCGATCAGCAGGCGGACAGCCGATGCCTTGGCGATATGCCCGCAATCGGCCAAAAGCCCATCGGAAATATCCATCGCCGCAGTGGCCTTGCTCCGAAGCGCCAGGCCCAAGGCCAGTTGCGGCTGCGGCGACCAGTAATGGGCCAGCAGCGGATGGGCGATGGTCGCGTCGGCAGTGCATTGCCCCAATACCAGCGGCAAAGCCCCGGCGGCGTTGCCCAGTTCGCCACCGACACACAGCAGGTCCCCCGGCCGTGCGCCACCGCGCGTCAACGCCTGTCCGGCCGGTACACGGCCAAACACGGTCATGGTCAGGCTCAGCGGCCCACGCGTAGTGTCGCCGCCCACCAATCCCACGCCGCAGTTTTGCGCCATGGCGTTCAAACCCTGGGCATAGCGTTGCAGCCAGTCGGCATCGACCGTCGGCGTGGTCAGGGCAAGGGTAAACGCGAGGGGGTTGGCGCCCATGGCCGCCAGGTCGCTCACCGCCACGGCCAGCGAGCGCTGGCCGAGCAGGAACGGATCGCAGGGGTCGGCAAAATGCACGCCGGCCACCAGGGTATCGGTGGAGATCGCCAACTGCTCCCCGGCGGGGAGCGCCAGCAAGGCGCAGTCGTCGCCGATCCCCAGGGCGATGCCTTCGCCGCCCTGCGCACAGGGCGCGGCGGCGAAGTATTTGCGGATCAGCTCAAACTCGCCCATCGGGAACTCAAGCGCGGATCAGCGCTTGTGTTCCTTCACTTCGGCTTCGCGCAGGCGCGGGGCCAGCTTGTCGAGCACGCCGTTGACGAACTTGTGGCCGTCGGTCGAACCGTAGACTTTCGCCAGTTCGATGCCTTCGTTGATCACCACGCGGTACGGCACGTCGACGCGCTTGAGCAGTTCCCAGGTGGACAGGCGCAGTACGGCCAGTTCAACCGGGTCCAGCTCTTCGAGGGTCAGGTCCAGGCAGGGTGCCAGCGCGATGTCGATCTCGGTCTTGTGGGCCGGGACGCCGTGCAGGATGTCGTGGAAGTAGCTGGCATCGACGTCGCTGAAATCGTTGTCGACGCGAAATTGCGCTTCGATTTCGTTCAGCGAGGTTTTCGCCATGTGCCACTGATACAGCGCCTGGGTCGCAAGCTGACGCGCTTCGCGACGCTTGACGCTCTTGGACGGCTTGCCCGCGTCTGCAGGGCGCGGGTCGCGGGGGTTGAAACGATCGCTCTCGTCGGAAATCACTTGGCCTCCAACTGCGCCAGCAGGCTGACCATTTCCAGGGCGGAGAGGGCAGCTTCGGCACCTTTGTTACCGGCCTTGGTGCCGGAACGTTCGATGGCTTGCTCGATGGAATCCACGGTCAGCACGCCGAACGCAACCGGTACGCCGAACTCCATGGACACCTGGGCCAGGCCCTTGGTGCATTCGCCGGCCACGTATTCGAAGTGCGGAGTACCGCCACGAATGACCGCGCCCAGGGCGATGATCGCCGCGTATTCACCCTGCTGGGCAACTTTTTGCGCAACCAGTGGAATTTCGAAGGCGCCAGGGGCACGGATGATGGTGATGTCGCTCTCGCTCACACCGTGGCGAACCAGGGCGTCCACGGCACCGCTTACCAGGCTTTCAACCACGAAGCTGTTGAAGCGGCCAACCACCAGGGCATAGCGGCCTTTGGGGGCGATGAAGGTACCTTCGATGGTCTTCAGGGTCATTCGACAAATCTCTTAAAGAGCCGGGACGCGAAAAGTGCGTCCCTCAGTGATGATTTAACCGCGAACAAGGGGGCAGGAATCGCCGGCCTTTATTCGGAGGGCACGTATTCTACAACTTCCAGGTCGAAACCGGATATCGCATTAAATTTCATCGGTGCACTCATCAGGCGCATTTTGCGTACACCGAGGTCGCGCAGGATCTGCGAACCGGCGCCGACGATGCTGTAGGTGGTCGGCGTTTTGACCTGGGTGTTCTCGGCGGATTCGCGAATATGCGCGAGCAATACGTCGCCATCCACCGGGTTGCCCAGCAACAGCACCACGCCGCTGCCGGCCGCGGAAACCGCAGCCATGGCGGCGCGCAGGCTCCAGCGGCCCGGTTGCTTGACCATCAGCAGGTCGCGCAGTGGGTCCATGTTGTGCACGCGCACCAGGGTCGGTTCGTCGGCACAGATAGTGCCCAGGGTCAGCGCCATGTGCACGTCGCCTTCCACCGAATCACGGTAGGTCACCAGGTTGAATTGGCCCAGTTCGCTGTCCAGCGGCTGCTCGGCAATCCGCTGAACGGTACGTTCGTGGATCATGCGGTAGTGAATCAGGTCGGCGATGGTGCCGATCTTGAGGTTGTGTTCGGCGGCAAAGGTTTCGAGTTCGCTACGACGGGCCATGGTGCCGTCATCGTTCATCACTTCGCAGATCACGCCGCTCGGCTCGAAACCGGCCATGCGCGCCAGGTCGCAGGCGGCTTCGGTGTGGCCGGCGCGGGCCAGGGTGCCGCCCGGCTGGGCCATCAGCGGGAAGATATGGCCCGGGCTGACGATATCTTCAGCCTTGGCGTCCTTGGCGGCGGCGGCTTGCACGGTGCGCGCGCGGTCGGCGGCGGAGATACCGGTGGTGACGCCGGTGGTCGCTTCGATCGAAACGGTGAACTTGGTGCCGAAACCCGAGCCATTGCGCGGCGACATCAAAGGCAGCTTGAGCAATTCGCAGCGCTCGCGGCTCATGGGCATGCAGATCAGCCCACGGGCGTGCTTGGCCATGAAGTTGATGTGCTCGGCCTTGCACATCTCGGCGGCCATGATGATGTCGCCTTCGTTTTCGCGGTCTTCGTCATCCATCAGGATGACCATCTTGCCTTGGCGGATATCTTCAACCAGTTCTTCGATGCTATTGAGCGCCACAGGGCACCCCCTTGGTCAGGATTTCAGGTAGCCGTTAGCGGCCAGAAAACTTTCGGTGATGTTACCGGGCGCAGGCTCTGCGGCCTTGTCGCCCAGCAACAGGCGCTCCAGGTAACGGGCAAGCAAGTCGACTTCCAGGTTCACCCGGCGACCTGGCTGGTAGGAGGCCATGATCGTTTCGCTCAGGGTGTGGGGAATGATGGTCAACGCGAATTCGGCGCCATTGACGGCGTTCACGGTCAGGCTGGTGCCATCGACGGTGATCGAGCCTTTGTGGGCGATGTACTTGGCCAGCTCTTTGGGCGCGCGGATGCGGAATTCCACGGCACGCGCGTTTTCGCTGCGCGACACCACTTCGCCGACACCGTCGACGTGACCGCTGACCAGATGACCGCCCAGGCGGGTGGTGGGGGTCAGGGCTTTTTCCAGGTTGACCGGGCTGCCGGCCTTGAGGTCGCTCATCGCGGTGCAGTCCAGGGTTTCCCGGCTGACATCGGCGGCAAAGCCATTGCCCGGCAAGTCGACGACGGTCAGGCACACGCCGCTGACGGCGATGCTGTCGCCCAGCTTGACGTCGCCGAGGTCGAGCTTGCCGGTGTCGACCAGCAGGCGCACGTCGCCGCCCTTGGGGGTCATGGCACGGATGCTGCCGATGGATTCGATAATGCCGGTGAACATGGCCTTCTCCTGGAAAAACGGGGCCGCGCTGGGCGCAAGCCGGAAATTATACGCTCGCTGCTGGCACAGGGATGGCAGTGACTCGCCAGTCATCGCCCACAGCGCGCATTTCAGTGATCTTGAGTTGGGGGGCGTCGGCCAGTTTCTCAAGCGGCCAGTCCAGCAACGGCCGGGCTGCGGAGCCGAGAAACTTGCCGGCGACGAAAATCACGTATTCGTCCACCAGGCCCTGCTGGGCGAACGCGCCCGCCAGGCTTGGGCCGGCTTCCACCAGGACATCGTTGACGCCACGGGCGGCCAGCGCCACCAGCGCCGAGCGCAGGTCGACCTGGCCATCGACACCGGGCACCACCAGGCACTCGGGGCCACGGGGAAATTGGTTTTCAGCAGTGACGCAGGTGATGACCAGCGCCGGGCCGGCCTTGAAGAACGGTGCGTTGAGCGGCACCCGCAAGCGGCCGTCGATCAAGACGCGCAGCGGCGGGCGCGACATGGCCAGGGCGGTGGTTTCGGCGTTCAGGCCAAGTTCGGCGGCGCGCACGGTCAGGCGAGCGCCGTCGGCCAGCACCGTGTCGGCGCCGGTCAGCACCACGCTGGCCTCGGCGCGCAGGCGCTGCACGGCGGCGCGGGCGGCAGGGCCGGTGATCCATTGGCTTTCGCCGCTGGCCATCGCGGTGCGACCGTCCAGGCTCATCGCCAGCTTGACCCGCACAAACGGCAGGCCGTGTTCCATGCGCTTGAGGAACCCTTTATTGAGGGCCCGCGCTTCCCCTTCGAGCACACCGCTGTACACGTCGATGCCGGCCTGGGCCAGACGCTGCATACCGCGCCCGGCGACGTCCGGGTTGGAGTCCTGCATCGCCGCGACCACCCGCGCCACCCCGGCACTCACCAGCGCATCCGCGCACGGCGGGGTATGGCCGTAGTGGCTGCACGGTTCGAGCGTGACGTAGGCGGTGGCGCCTCGGGCTTTGTCGCCGGCAGCGCGCAAGGCATGCACTTCGGCATGGGGCTCGCCGGTACGCACATGCCAGCCTTCGCCGACGATCTGCCCATCGCGCACAATCACGCAGCCTACACGTGGGTTGGGATGGGTGGTGTACAGGCCGTTGCGCGCCAGTTCGAGGGCGCGGGCCATGTAATGGGCGTCGAGGACGGCCTGCTCAGCAGAAGGTGGGTTCATTTTTTGACCGGCTCACGGGCCAGGCGGTCGATCTCTTCGCGGAACTCATTGAGGTCCTGGAAGCGTCGATACACCGAAGCGAAACGGATATAGGCGACTTCGTCGAGCTTTTGCAGCTCGCCCATCACCAGCTCTCCAACCACCAGGGACTTGACCTCGCGCTCGCCGGTCGCGCGTAGCTTGTGCTTGATATGCGCCAGCGCCGCCTCCAGCCGCTCGACACTCACCGGGCGTTTTTCCAGGGCGCGCTGCATACCGGCGCGCAGTTTGTCTTCATCGAAAGGCTGGCGGCTGCCGTCGGATTTGATCAGGCGCGGCAACACCAGTTCGGCGGTTTCGAAGGTGGTGAAACGTTCACCGCAGGCCAGGCATTCGCGCCGGCGACGCACTTGATCGCCCTCGGCGACCAGACGCGAGTCAATGACCTTGGTGTCGTTGGCACCGCAGAAGGGACAGTGCATGGTGGCAGGCAACAAAAAAAGGGAGGGCCATGGTAGCGCATCCCCGTGGCAAGACAAGCCAAAGCCTTTGCGGTATATAGGCTGACGATTATGTTTCATGTTTTTTAAGCCACGGATATTGTCCTTTTGGGAGCCGTACATGCAGTTACGACCACTTGTTTTACTCACCTTGTTCGGTTTTCTGGTCGCCTGCAGCAGCCCAGCCCCGAAACCGTCGACGCCGCAACCGCAACCGGCACAAGAGAAAAAAGTCCCCGGCCTTGAAGACCTCGGCCCGCTGCCGGCCTATCAGCGCGAAATCAACGGCAGCCTGAGCAACGTGCCCGCCGGCGCCGAAGTCGAGATGGCCCTGCTGGTGATCGACGACCGTTCGCGCCCACAACAATTGCTCGCCAGCAGCGTGCTCACCGGCAACGGCAAGCCCCTGGCCTTCCGCCTGCGCTACAACCCCGAGGCCTTCCCGGCCGGTGCGCGGGTTGAATTGCGCGGTCGCGCCAGCCAATCCGGCCAGTTGATCCTGCATCTGCCGGCGGTGCGCATCACCCAGCCGATCACCCAGACCACCGGCCCCCTGCAACTCGTCAAAGCCCCATGACGCCACCGCTGGCCCTGCAACGCGCCCTGAGCGAACTGATCGGCGACGCGCACCTGGTGCCCTGCCCGTTGCCGGACACCGCGCTGTCGTTGTGGTTGCTCGATGCCGACAACATGGACCGCGCCTTCAGCCCCGAGGAAACCCGACGCATCCTGCATGAGCCGCCCTACTGGAGCTTTTGCTGGGCCAGCGGCCTGGCGCTGGCACGCTACCTGGCGGCCAACCCGCAGTGGGTCGCCGGCAAGCGCGTGCTGGACTTTGGTGCCGGCTCCGGCGTGGCGGGGATCGCCGCGGTCAAGGCCGGCGCGCTGGAAGTGGTGGCCTGCGACCTTGATCCGCTGGCCTTGGCGGCCTGCCGGGCGAATGCTGAGCTCAATGATGTCGAGCTTGGATATTCGGCGGACTTTTTCGCCGAAGCCGACCGCTTCGACCTGATCCTGGTGGCCGACGTGCTCTATGACCGCGCCAACCTGCCGTTGCTGGATCACTTCCTCAGTCGCGGCCGCGAAGCGCTGGTGGCGGATTCGCGGGTGCGGGACTTCCAGCACCCGGCCTATCGACGCCTGGGGATACTCGACGCGCTGACCCTGCCAGACCTGGCCGAGCCTTGGGAGTTTCGCAAGGTGAGCCTGTACCATTCGCGGCGCCAGCCCTTATAGTTGCCCCCATTCCCGCTTTATTCGAGACGCCCCATGAGTGAGCCCACGCCGTACATCTTCGACGCTACCACCGCCACGTTCGATCAGGCGGTGATCGAGAATTCGTTCCACAAACCCGTGCTCGTGGATTTCTGGGCCGAGTGGTGCGCGCCGTGCAAGGCGTTGATGCCAATGCTGGCGCAGATCGCCGAGAGTTATCAGGGCGAGTTGCTGCTGGCCAAGGTCGATTGCGAGGCCGAACAGGACATCGTGGCGCGGTTTGGCATTCGCAGCCTGCCGACCGTGGTGCTGTTCAAGGATGGCCAACCGGTGGACGGGTTTGCCGGCGCGCAGCCGGAGTCGGCGGTGCGGGCGATGCTGGAGCCCCATGTACAGATGCCGCCACCGGCTGCCGCAGACCCGCTCAAGCAGGCCGAGGCGTTGTTTGCCGAGGGACGCATCAGCGAGGCCGAAGCGCTGCTGGTGGCCTTGCTGGGCGAGGACAACACCAACGCTGGTGCGCTGATCCTGTATGCACGCTGCCTGGCCGAGCGCGGCGAATTGGGTGAAGCCCAGACCGTGCTGGATGCGGTCAAGAGCGACGAGCACAAGGCCGCGCTCGCCGGGGCCAAGGCGCAAATCACCTTTCTGCGCCAGGCTGCCGATCTGCCGGACGCCGCCGAGTTGAAAAGCCGCCTGGCGCAAAACCCGCAGGACGATGAAGCGGCCTATCAGTTGGCCATTCAGCAACTGGCACGCCAGCAGTACGACGCAGCGCTGGAAGGCTTGCTCAAACTGTTCATCCGCAACCGCAGCTACAGCGAAGGCCTGCCGCACAAGACCTTGCTGCAGGTGTTCGAACTGCTGGGCAACGATCACCCTCTGGTGACCGTGTACCGCCGCAAGCTGTTCGCCGCACTGTACTGATCACCCTGTAGGAGCGAGCTTGCTCGCGAAAAACCTGAGAGCGCCGCGCTCCTCCAGACAGTCCGCGTTATCGTTGGCGTTCTTCGCGAGCAAGCTCGCTCCTACAAGGGGGCGATCCAGGTATAGAGCGGCGTATCAGCGCCGCTGCTGACCTTGACCTGGGCACTATGGCGCAGGCGCACCAGCAGGCGCTTGGCCGCCGCGGCATCGCCGGCCAATCCTTCCAACTGATCGAGCAGTTCCAACCCGCTGAGCTGACCGGCGTTGCGCAGCAGGTCCTGGGCTCTCTGCCACAGGTCATCATTGGGTTTGACCGATGCAACCGACGCAACGGCCACACTGGCCTCTGGCGTGGCCTGCAAGCGCGCGCCGAGTCGCGCCCAATCGTCCTCATCCAGCTCCAGGGTCAAGTCCACCGGCAGGTCGCCGACGGTTCCACGAATTCGCAACATCGTCCTTACTCCCGCATTTTTCTGACGGGCATGCTCCCATGTGACTTGCGCAACGCCAAGCGGGCGGTCAAACTCGCCGAACTATTGTTATAAGATCACATAACAAAACTTTCATTTTCTGGAGCCCGTCCATGCGCCGTCTGTTGCTCGCTTTGCCGTTTGCCCTGCTGCCACTGGCTATCGCCCATGCCGCCGACGAGCATGATCACGATCACGAACATGCCAGCCTCGGCGCCCATGAACACGGCGTTGGCCGTCTCAATGCAGTGCTCGACGGCCAAGCCCTGGAGCTTGAACTGGACAGCCCGGCGATGAACCTGGTGGGTTTCGAACACATGGCAACCACCGCCGCCGATAAAGCCAAGGTCGCCGCCGTGCGCAAACAGCTGGAAAACCCCGCCGCCCTGTTCAACCTGCCCACGGCCGCCGGTTGCGTGGTCAGCACCCAGGAACTCAACAGCCCATTGTTCGGTGACAAGCCGGAAGCCGATCATGACGACGACGATGATCACGACGCCAAAGACGGCGCCCACGAGCATCATCACGACCACAGCGAAATCCACGCCCACTACCAGTTCACCTGCGCCACGCCGACGGCCCTGAGCAACCTCGACCTGAGCCACGTGTTCAAGACCTTCCCCGCCACCCAGAAAATTCAGGTACAACTGATCGGCCCAAGCGGCCAGCAAGGCGTCGACGCCTCCGCCACCGCAGCCACCCTGAAGTTCTGATTTCACATGACCCATGCATTGATCGAACTGTCCGACCTGGGCTTCAACTGGCCCGGTCACCCACAGTTGCTGGACATCCCCGCGTTCCGCCTGGAAGCGGGGCAAACCCTGTTTCTCAAGGGCCCCAGCGGCAGTGGCAAGACCACCTTGCTCGGCCTGCTCGGCGGCGTGCAGAAACCCAGCCGAGGCAGCATCCGCCTGCTCGGTCAGGAACTGACCGACCTCTCGGCCGGCGCCCGTGATCGTTTTCGCGTCGACCACACCGGCTATATCTTCCAGCAGTTCAACCTGCTGCCGTTCCTGTCGGTGCGCGAGAACGTCGAGCTGCCCTGCCACTTTTCCAAGGTGCGCGCACAACGGGCGACCCAACGCCACGGCAGTGTCGACAAGGCCGCCGCCGCCTTGCTCGCGCACCTGGGCTTGAAAGACAAAGACCTGCTGGAGCGACGTGCCGACTCGCTGTCCATCGGCCAACAACAACGGGTGGCCGCCGCCCGCGCGTTGATCGGCCAACCGGAACTGGTGATCGCCGACGAACCCACCTCGGCCCTGGACTACGACGCCCGCGAAGCCTTCCTTCAGCTGTTGTTCGCCGAATGCCGCGAAGCAGGCGCCAGCCTGTTGTTTGTCAGCCACGATCAGAGCCTGGCCCCGCTGTTCGACCGCCACCTGTCGCTGGCCGAACTCAATCGCGCCGCCATGCCCGCAGAGGTTTGAGATGTATTTGTTCCGTCTAGCCATGGCCAGCCTGGCTAACCGCCGTTTTACCGCGATCCTCACCGCTTTCGCCATCGCCCTGTCGGTATGCCTGCTGCTGGCGGTGGAACGCGTGCGCGTCGAGGCACGCAACAGTTTCGCCAGCACCATCAGCGGCACCGACCTGATCGTCGGCGCGCGTTCCGGCTCGGTGAACCTGCTGCTGTATTCGGTGTTCCGCATCGGCAACGCCACCAATAACATCCGCTGGGACAGCTACGAGCACTTCGCCGCCAACCCCCAGGTGAAATGGGCGATTCCGATTTCCCTCGGCGACTCCCATCGCGGCTACCGGGTGATGGGCACCAATGCGTCGTACTTCGAGCACTACCAGTACGGCCGCAAGCAGAACCTCGAACTGGCCAGCGGCCGCGCCTTCGCCACCGATCCGTTCGAAGTGGTGCTCGGCGCCGAAGTGGCTGACGCGCTGCACTACACGCTCGGCGACAAGCTGGTGCTGGCCCATGGCGTGGCGGCGGTCAGCCTGGTCAAGCACGACGACAAACCCTTCACCGTGGTCGGTATCCTCAAACGCACCGGCACCCCGGTGGACCGCACGCTGCATATCAGCCTGGGCGGCATGGAAGCGATCCACATCGACTGGCACAACGGCGTGCCGGCCCAGGGCAAAGGGCGCATCAGTGCCGATCAGGCACGCAACATGGACCTCACGCCGCAAGCGATCACCGCCTTCATGCTCGGCCTGAACAACAAGATTTCCACCTTCGCCCTGCAACGCGAGATCAATGAATTCCGTGGCGAGCCGATGCTGGCGATCCTGCCCGGCGTGGCCCTGCAAGAGCTGTGGAGCATGATGGGCACCGCCGAAAAAGCGTTGTTCGTGATCTCGCTGTTCGTGGTGCTGACCGGCTTGATCGGCATGCTCACGGCGATCCTCACCAGCCTCAACGAACGCCGCCGCGAAATGGCGATCTTGCGGTCGGTGGGCGCGCGGCCCTGGCATATCGCAACCCTGCTGATCTTCGAAGCGTTCGCCCTGGCGCTGTCCGGCGTGGTGGCCGGCGTGGGTCTGCTATATGTGTGCATCGCCGCGTCGCGCGGGTATCTGCAGGCCAATTACGGCCTGGACTTGCCGATGTCATGGCCGAGCGAATATGAATGGACGCTGCTGGCGGGTATCCTCGCAGCCGCGCTGTTGATGGGCTGCGTGCCGGCCTGGCGTGCCTATCGACAATCTCTGGCCGATGGCCTGTCCATACGTTTATGAGGAAGGCTTCAATGCGTCGTGCCCTGTTTGCGCTGTTGCTGCTGGCGGCCTCGCCCGTCTGGGCCGCCCAGGCGCCTAAAGAACTGACTTGGTCGGAACTGATCCCGCCGGATGCCATGCCGGAAGTGCCCAATATGCAGCCATTGCACAACCTGTCGGGCATAGCGGGTGCGCTGGAATCGGCGCCAGCGGCCAAGCAGGAGATGCCCCACGCGCCCGTAGTCCAGAGCCTCGATGGCCAGCACGTCCGTTTGCCGGGCTATATCGTACCGCTGGAAGTCAGCGAGTCTGGGCGCACCATCGAGTTTCTGCTGGTGCCATATTTCGGCGCATGCATCCATGTGCCGCCACCGCCGTCGAACCAGATCGTGCACGTGAAAAGCGAAGTCGGGGTGAAGCTCGATGAGCTGTATCAGCCGTACTGGATCGAGGGGAAGATGCAGGTCAAACCGTCCTCCAGCGAGCTGGCCGACGCCGGTTATCAGATGGATGCCGAGAAAATTTACATCTACGAACTGCCCGAATAACGCTGATCGCTCTTTCATTGAGCTGAGTCAAAAGACTTAACGGAACGATCTCTACCATTGGACGTACAACTTTTAAACGTCCTCTGGAGCTCCCATGAACAAGTCCCTGCTCGGCGCATCCCTCTTCGCGCTCGCCCTCGCTGCCCCCATCGCCCACGCTTATGAGGCCGGTGACATTCTGGTGCGTGCCGGTGCAATTACCGTGAACCCGAACACCGACAGCGGTAGCGTCAAGGTTGATCAGGGTCCATTGTCCGGTGCCAACCTGGGCGGCAAAGCGACCTTGAGCAGCGACACGCAACTGGGTCTGAACTTCGCTTACATGTTCACCAGCCACTGGGGTATCGAACTGCTGGCGGCCACCCCGTTCTCCCATGACGTGAAACTCAAGGGCACTTCCGTGGGCGCAGCCAACGGTAAGCTCGGCTCCCTGAAACAACTGCCGCCAACCCTGAGCGTCGTGTACTACCCGCTGGACAGCGCGTCGAAGTTCCAACCGTATGTAGGTGCCGGTATCAACTACACCTGGATCTATGACGAGAGCCTCAGCGGCACCGCGAAACAAAACGGTTTCAGCAACTTCAAGGCCGATAACTCTTGGGGCTGGGCCGCGCAGGTCGGTGCCGACTATATGATCAACGACAACTGGATGATCAACGGCCAGGTACGTTACATCGACATCAGCACCACGGCCACTGTGGATAACAACGCTCTGGGCCAAGGCACTCGCGCCAAGGTCAATGTGGACGTTGATCCATTCGTGTACATGGTCGGTATCGGCTACAAGTTCTAAGCGATCGTTCACACGCGCCGCAACACCCAGTGTGGGAGGGGGCTTGCTCCCGATAGCACGGTGTCAGTCAACGGATTCGTTGACTGACCCACCGCTATCGGGAGCAAGCCCCCTTCCACATTTGTGTTTTGTGCAGTATCAGCCGCGCCGGTAGAACCGATCCAGCAACGCCGGCAACCCCGCCCGCCACGCCCGCGGCTTGATGCCGAAGGTGTGGAGGATTTTCTTGCAGGCCAGCACCGCGTGTTGCGGTTCCTCGCCGGCATCCGGCCGCGCCGCATGGGCCTGGGGCGTCGGTGCTTCGACAGCCAGCGGATGGAAGCTGCGCGCTTCGGTAAGGATCGCCTGGCCCAGGGCCAGCGGCGTGGTCGCCTCATGCCCGGCGTAGTGATAGGTGCCCCACAGCGGCGCCGCGCAATCGAGTTGCTTGAGCACCGAGATGATCACCCGCGCGGCATCGTCCACCGGTGTCGGGTTGCCGCGACGGTCATCCGCCATCAGCAACTCATCCGGGTGTTCGGCCCGGGCCAGGAAGCGCCCGAGAGTGCCATCGACGCTGTCATCGAGCAGCCAGCCAAAGCGCAACAGTATGTGATGCGGGCACGTGGCGCGCACGCTCTGCTCGATGCGCCACAACGCTTGGCCGCGCAGCCCCAGGGGTACCGGCTCGTCCTTTTCGCTGTAGGCGGTGGCGCGGGAGCCATCGAACACGCGGTAGCTGGACGGTTGCAGCAACGTGATGCCGTGGTGCTGACACAGTTCGGCCAGGCGTTCGATGGCGGATTCCTGGGCGGCCAGTCGGGTTTCGCTGACGGTCTCCGCCTGGAACCAGTCGAAATAGTAGGCGAGGTTGATCAATGCATCGGGACGGGTGTCGTCGAGCAATTGGGTGAGGCTCGCGGCATCCCAGCCGTCTGTGGGCGGTTTGGGGGCGAGGAAACCAATGTCTTCCTCCGCACCGAGGCGAATCAGCGCCTGCCCGAGGGCATTCCCGCCGCCCAGTAACATAAGGCGCATTCGCATAGATTGAGCAGGCCCGGTCTGTTTGGAACGATGGTTAGTGTCGGCAAGCTCGTGAGCCTTGCCGTTTGCATTTGCCAGAATCGTTGCATTTTGCGGGTTTGTAGCGCAACCGTCACGGATAAAGTGCGGGGCTTGCAACTTGACCTCATGGGTTGCATATAAGAGCGATGAACCTTCCTGAATCAACGGACACGGTATTGAACGGCTTCCACCCCGCCGTCAGCACCTGGTTCCGCAGCACCTTCCCTTCGGTGACAGACGCCCAGGCCCAGGCATGGCCGCTGATCCGCCAGCGCCGCTCGACCCTGATCGCCGCGCCCACCGGCTCTGGCAAGACACTGACCGCGTTCCTGGCGGTGCTGGACGATCTGGTCCGCCAGGGCCTGGCCCACGACGGGCAACTGCCGGACGAGACCCTGGTGGTGTATGTGTCGCCGCTCAAGGCGCTGTCCAATGACATCCAGATCAACCTGCAAACCCCGCTCGCCGGGATCACCGAGCATTTGCAGCAACTGGGCCTGCCGCCCTTGGCGATACGCACCGCCGTGCGCACCGGCGACACGCCGCAAAAAGACCGCGCACAGATGCGCAAGCGCCCGCCGCATATCCTCGTGACCACGCCGGAATCGCTCTATGTGCTGCTCGGCTCCGACTCCGGCCGACAGATGCTGGCGAGCACGCGCACGGTGATCGTCGACGAGATCCACGCCATCGCATCCAGCAAACGCGGCAGCCACCTGGCCCTGAGCCTGGAGCGCCTGCAAGGCTTGTGCGCCGAGCCGTTGACCCGTATCGGCTTGTCGGCCACGCAAAAACCCATCGAAGCGGTGTCGCGCTTTCTGGTCGGCACCGGGCGAGCGTGCGACATCGTCGACATCGGCCACGCCCGCCCCCGGGACCTGGACATCGAAGTGCCGCCGGTGCCGCTTTCAGCCGTGATGGCCAACGATGTGTGGGAACTGGTCTACGACCGCCTCGCCACCCTCGCCCGCGAACACCGCACCACGCTGATTTTCGTCAACACCCGGCGCCTGGCCGAACGCTTGGCGCGGCACTTGAGCGAGCGCCTGGGCAAGACCGCCGTGGCCGCCCACCATGGCAGCCTGGCCAAAGAGCTGCGCCTGGACGCCGAACAACGGCTCAAGGGCGGCGCGCTGCAAGTGCTGATCGCCACCGCCTCGCTGGAACTGGGCATCGATATCGGTGAGGTCGACCTCGTGTGCCAGATCGGCTCGCCCGGTTCCATCAACGGTTTTCTGCAACGGGTCGGCCGCTCCGGGCATCAGGTCGGCGGCACACCCAAGGGGCGCCTGTTCGCCATCACCCGCGACGACCTGATCGAATGCGCTGCCCTGCTCGACTGCGTGCGCCGGGGCGAACTGGACACCCTGCATATTCCCGTGGCCCCGCTGGACGTGCTGGCCCAGCAGCTCATCGCCGAAGTCAGCGCCCAGGAATGGTCGGAGCAGGCGCTGCTGGCGCTCATCCACCGCGCCGCACCCTATGCCGCGCTGGATGAACACCACTTCCAGGCGCTGTTGCAGATGCTCACCGATGGCTATAACGGTCGCCAGGGCATCCGCAGCGCCTACCTGCACCGCGATGCGCTGACCCGCACCCTGCGCGGCCGCCGTGGTGCCCGGCTCACCGCCGTGACCAGCGGCGGTACCATCCCCGACAACGCCGACTACAGCGTGTTGCTCGAACCCCAGGGCCTGAACATCGGCAGCGTCAACGAAGACTTCGCGGTGGAAAGCATCGCGGGGGACATCTTCCAGCTGGGGAATACCTCCTACCGCATCCTGCGGGTCGAAGCCGGCAAGGTGCGGGTCGAGGACGCCCATGGCCAGCCACCGACCATTCCATTCTGGCTCGGCGAAGCACCAGGGCGCAGCCACGAATTGTCGGCCGCCGTGGCGCGCTTGCAGGGGCATCTGGACGCCCTGCTCAGCGCCACGCCCGGCGACCTGCAACCTGCCCAGGACTGGCTCACCGCCACCCTGGGCCTGAACCGCGCCAGCGCCGAACAGATCGTCGATTACCTGGCGCGCACGCGTCTGGCCCTCAGCGCGTTGCCGTCCCAGGACACGTTGATCATGGAGCGCTTTTTCGATGAGTCCGGCGGCACCCAATTGATCATCCACACGCCCTTCGGCAGCCGTCTCAACCGCGCCTGGGGCCTGGCGCTGCGTAAGCGCTTTTGCCGCACCTTCAACTTCGAGTTGCAAGCGGCGGCCAGCGAGAACGCGATCGTGCTGTCGCTGTCCACCAGCCACAGTTTCGCGCTGGACGAGGTGTGGCGTTATCTCAACAGCGCCAGCGCCGAACATCTGCTGATCCAGGCCGTGCTCGATGCGCCGCTGTTCGGCGTGCGCTGGCGCTGGAATGCCGGGGTGGCCCTGGCGTTGCCGCGCTATGTCGGCGGGCGCAAAGTGGCGCCGCAGATCCAGCGCATGAAGAGCGAAGACCTGATCGCCAGTGTGTTTCCCGACCAGATCGCCTGCCTGGAAAACCTCGCCGGCGAGCGCGAAGTGCCTGACCACCCGCTGGTGGAGCAAACCCTCGACGACTGCCTGCACGAAGCCATGGACAGCGACGCCTGGCTGGCCCTGCTGCGGCGCATGGAGCGCGGCGAAGTGCGCCTGATCAGCCGCGACCTGCCCGCGCCCTCGCCCATGGCCGCCGAGATTCTCAACGCGCGCCCCTACACCTTTCTCGACGATGCGCCGCTGGAAGAACGTCGCACCCAGGCCGTGCTCAACCGGCGCTGGAGCGACCCGCACAGCACCGACGACCTCGGTGCGCTGGACGCCGAGGCTATCGCCGGCGTGCGCGAAGAAGCCTGGCCGGCGCCCCATGGGTTGGATGAAATGCACGAGGCGTTGATGAGCCTGGCGTGCATCGCCGAGCATGAGGTCACGCCGCAATGGGCCGTGTGGCTCAATGCTCTGGCCAAGGGTGGACGCGCCTACCGTTTGCAGAACGGTCTGTGGGTGGCCGTCGAGCGCTTGAGTTGTTTGCAGGCGCTCTATCCCAACGGCTTGCCACTGCTACCGGGCTTCGATGAGCCCTGGACCGTCGATGAGGCACTGGTGGAAGTCCTGCGCGCGCGCCTGGGGGGATTCGGCCCGTTGACTGTGATCGAAATCGCCGCGCCCCTGGCGCTGCCGGTGACCGACATCACCCAGGCCCTGGCCCGGCTGGAGCAGGAAGGCTACGTGCTGCGCGGTCGCTTCAGCCCCGGCGCCGTGGATGAACAATGGTGCGAACGCCACCTGCTGGCGCGGATTCATCGCTACACGGTCAAGCGCCTGCGCCGGGAAATCGAGCCGGTGGCGTTGCAGGACTTCATGCGCTTTCTGTTCGATTGGCAGCACCTGTCCGAAAGCACTCGCGGCCAGGGCAGCGCCGTGCTGGGGGAAATTGTCGGCCAGCTCGAAGGCTACGCAGCCGCCACTTCGGCCTGGGACAGTGATGTGCTCAGCGCGCGGATCAAGGATTACACCGCCACCTGGCTCGATGAACTGTGCCGCAGCGGCAAACGGGTGTGGATGCGCTTGAGCAACACCTCCAGCGCCACCGCCCTGCGCAGCACCCCGGTGGTGCTGCTGCCGCGCAGCCAGGTCGCGCTGTGGAGCGGGCTGACTGAACAGACGGACAGTACGACCCTGTCGCCCAAGGCGCAGAAAGTCCACCTGACCCTGCGCGAACACGGCGCGCTGTTTTTCGATGAGCTGGTGCACGAAGCTCATCTGCTGCCCAGCGAACTGGAAAACGCCCTGCAAGAACTAGTGGGCGCCGGCCTGGTGAATGCCGACAGCTTTGCCGGGCTGCGCGCACTGACCACGCCAGCGAGCAAACGCCAGGCACGCAGCAGCCGGCGCGGGCGCGGTGCGTTTATCGGCGGCATGGACGATGCCGGACGCTGGGCACTGGTTCGGCGCGCGCCGGACGCCGCCCGCCCGCACTCGGCCGAGACCCTGGAACATGTGGCGATGACCTTGCTGCGCCGCTACGGCGTGGTGTTCTGGCGCTTGCTCGAGCGTGAGGCGGATTGGCTGCCGAGTTGGCGCGAACTGCTGCGCACCTTCCATCGGCTGGAGGCCCGGGGCGAGATTCGCGGCGGGCGGTTCGTCAGCGGCTTGGCGGGTGAACAGTTTGCCTTACCGGAGGCGATCCCGCTGCTGCGCGAAGTCAGGCGTCGACCCCGTGATGGCAGTTTGATTGCAGTGTGCGGGGCCGATCCGCTGAACCTGGTGGGCACGCTATTGCCAGGCAGCAAGGTGCCGGCAGTGAGCGGTAACCGGATTGTTTACCGCGATGGGGTGCCGGCGGCGGTGATGATCGGTGGCAAACCGCAGGTACTGTTGGAGCTGGATCAGCAAACAACCAGTTCCGTCAGAGAGAAACTGATCAAACACTAAGCCCCTTGTGACAGCTTTTTGTAGGAGCGAGCTTGCTCGCGAAAGACTCAAGGACACCGCGTTTATCCAAGATGCGTGCGTTATCGTTGACGTCTTTCGCGAGCAAGCTCGCTCCTACAGGGGGGGATTTGCGCCGATCATTGCGGGCGCGGCTGCTCGGTCGACACCACCGCAACCGGCACGTCTTCATCCGGCTCATCCACCGCGCTTGCGCGCTTGGGCAACCAAACCTGCTGTGGATAAGTCTGCGCGAAGTGCACCTCATCACAGTTATCCACAAGCTTTTTCAGGCGCTGGTTGAACGCGCGGCTCACCGCATATTGCCCACCCGACACGGTACGGAATTGCGCCGTGAGCACCACGCCGTTGAGGTCCATCTTGTCGACGCCAAACACCTCCAGCGGCCCTTGCAGGTTGTACTTGAGGAACACATCGTCACGGATCGACTGCCCCGCCTCGCGAATCAGCTCCACGGCCTTGTCCACGTCGGTGTCGTAGGTGAACTGCACCGAGAAGAACGCATAGGCAAATTGTCGCGACTGGTTGGTGACCGCCTTGATCTGCCCGAACGGTACCGAGTGCACAAAGCCCTTACCGTCGCGCAGGCGCAGGGTACGGATGGTCAGGCCTTCGACGGTGCCGGCGTGGCCGGAGTCGAGCACCACCCAGTCGCCGATCGACAGCGTGTCTTCGATGATGATGAACAGGCCGGTGATCACGTCCTGCACCAGTTGCTGGGAACCGAAACCGATCGCCAGGCCGACCACACCGGCACCGGCCAGCAACGGCGCGACGTTGATGCCCAGGTTGGCCATGGTGGTGATCGCACAGATCACCACCAGGATGATCTTCACCGCATTGCGCAGCAGCGGCAGGATGGTTTTCACCCGGGTGCTGGGCTGGCGGCTGGAGCGCTTGTTCACCGGCGGTTTCAGTGCTTCCTGGATCGCCGTGTCGAGCACCACCCAGAACAGCCAGGTCATCAACAGAATCAGGCCGATGCTGCTGAGGGAATCGCTGATCGCGCGGCCCACCGAGTTACGCTGGGCGAACTCGAACAGCGACACCCCCCAGATCCGCCCCAGAATTTCGATAAAGGCGATGGCCATGACGATGCGCAGCAGCGCGTGCAGCAAGCTGAGGAAACGTTCCTTGTAGGCACTGCTGCGCTGGACCGCCGCCTGGCTGCGGGACTTGAACAGGTATTGCAGCACGGTACTCAGGAACACCGTACCGATCAGCAGGATCGTGGTGAACAGCGCGCAGCGCAGGGCTTTTTGGTTGTCGTCGCCGGCGCCAATCAGGTTGATCGCCGAGACCAACACCATCAACAGAATCGGCCAGTACCACAGGCCGGAAAACACTCGCAGCGACTGCTGCAGCGCCGGATGCTTGAGGCGCGGGGCCAACGGTCGATTGCGGATCAAGTGCGCCACCGGGCGACGCAGGCGAATCACCACCACACCGAAGATCACCGCCGCGAGCAGGCCGGTAAACACCGCGACGCTGCTGGTGATATTGCCGCCGAACTGACGGGCGATCTGCGGGCTGGTCAGGGCGTCGCTGAGGGCGGCGAGGAAGCCGATCAGAAACAAGGGTTTTGGGCAGTAATCGCGAATGATCTGCACGGCGGGCCGTTTATGTCCGATGTTGAACATGACGATCACGCACAGCAGCATCGAGGTGGAAAAGATGCCGCTACTGGTGGCGTAGGCAAAACACAGCGCCAGCGCACGGCCGATGGATGAGGGTAAAAAGTGGCGGACGTAAAGGGTCAGCGGCAGACAGATAAGGGCCGGGACCGTATAAGGCAGCACATACCCCAGCACCCCTTGCAGGCGTTTGCGCGATTTGATGAACGAGCGTCGACTCAGGCGTTGTACGCCCAAGCGCCCGAACATCGTCAGCAGCGCAAAGGCGCCGATCCACACCCCGGACAGCAACAGGAAGTCCCCGGCCACACTCCACGGCGAACGCTGTGCCGTCTGGTCGACCAGCCGCCCGACTTCATCCGCCGCCCGGTCCGCCCGCAGGCGCCATTCATCGATCAGGTTCTGATTGAGGTCCAGCTTCTGCTGCACATCATCGATGCTGGAACTGATGGCCCCGAGCAGACCGCCTTCCACCAACAGCTCTGGTTTGGCCGCGGCGTCGGGTTCCGGCGCGGTGGCCGCGGCGTGCACGGCGCCGCTGCCGCAAAACAGTAGCGCGCCGAGCAGTGATGCAGTCTTGAGATTCAGCAAAGCAGCGGGCTCCTTCAGAAGGTTCTGTAAGGAACTGACGGGTTTGAGACGGGATCGTTCCCCTGTATCGCCTCATTGACAGACCTTGCCGGAAAACCGCAAGCCGCGCCTGTGGCACTGGCGCTTGACCGTGGGTTTTCTGGTGTTCCATCTCGGCCTCAAACCCACCGCGTTCGGCGCGCTTCACACCCCAAAACGGCTGCGGTAGTCACTGGGGGCCAGCCCGGTGATTTTCTTGAAGATGGCGCGAAATGCGCTGGGGTCCTGGTAGCCCACGGTCCAGGCGATATGGTCGATGGTGCCGTTGGTGAACTCCAGCATCTGCCGCGCCTTGCCCACCCGCAGGTGCTGGCAGTATTCGGTGGGTTTCAAACCAGTGGCGTTGCGAAAGCGCCGCAGGAACGTGCGCTCCTCCAGACCCGCCTCCTGGGCCATCGCCGCCACCGACACATCCACCGCGCCACTGGCTTGCAGCCAATGCTGGACCTTGAGGATCGCCGCGTCGCCGTGGCCGAGAATCGGCGCAAAGTTGCTACCGCACTGGCTCGCGCTGTCGCTGTGCTCGATCACCAGGAAACGTGCAGTGTCAGCGGCGATGCTCGGGCCCATCAGGCGGTCGACCAGGCGCAGGCCTAGCTCGGACCAGGCCATCAACCCGGCGGTGGTGATCAGGTCACCGTCATCGACGATGGGTTTATCCGCCTCCAGACGTACCTCCGGGTAACGGATCGCGAAGGATTTGGCCGAAGACCAATGGGTGGTGGCGCTGCGCCCGTCCAGCAGGCCGCTGCGCGCCAGCATGATCGAGCCGATGCACACGCCGCCAAGCACGGTGCCTGCGGCGTGTTGCTGGCGTATCCACTCAAGCAACGCCGGTGGCGCTTGTTCTTCGCCGAACTCGTCGATCGACGGCGGCACCAGCACAGCCATCATCGGCTGGTCCACGCCAGGGTGACTGTCGAACACTCGCGCGGGGATACCATGGGCGTCCACTTGCCAATGGCTGACCCGCAGCAGTGGCAATTGCATAGACTGATGCTCCGCGGCGATGCGGTTGGCCACACCGAACAAATCGGTCAAGCCATGCACCGCCGCCAGTTGCGCCCCCTGGTAAATCAACACACCCAGCTCGACAGTCGAGCGCTCCACGGCCATTGTCAGTTTTCCCCCTGTTATTGTCGGTGCAGCCAATCCCCAGTCGCGGCGCCCGCTAAGATACTGGCCCCCTCAACCCATCACGAGGCAACACCCATGGCCAAGCAAGCGCTCATCCTAATCGATATCCAGAATGACTACTTCCCTCAAGGCAAGTGGCCGCTCGACGGCGTGGAAGCCGCCGCAGACAACGCCGCGCGGGTGCTCAAGGCGTTTCGCCAGACAGGCGATGCGGTGATCCATGTGCGCCATGAATTCACCTCGGAAGATGCGCCGTTCTTCACCCCTGGCTCCGAAGGCGCGCACTTGCATCCCAAGGTGCTGAACGAAGACAGTGAGCCGGTGGTGCTCAAACACTTTGTGAATGCGTTTCGCGAAACCAACCTGCGCGCCCTGCTGGAGCAACGCAGCATCACCGAGTTGGTGGTGGTCGGCAGCATGAGCCATATGTGCATCGACGCCGTGGTACGTGCGGCGGCGGACCTGGGTTACAAGGTCACGGTACTCCATGACGCCTGCGCCACACGGAATCTGGAATTCAATGGCAAGGTCATACCGGCGGCGCAAGTGCATGACGCCTATATGGCATCGCTGGCATTTGGCTACGCGGGCGTGGTGTCGACGCAGGAATACTTGCAGGCGCAAACGGCGGCCGCGTGACCGCCATGTCTGCCAGGGGCCTTAGCGCGTAGCGACGATGAACAGGCGCGGAAATGGCAGCAACACGGTGCCATCGGCCAGGGCGGGATAACCCTGGGTAATCCGCGCCTGATACTCGCGCAGGAAATCGGCTTTCTCGGCGTCGGTCAACGGCGCGAGGAAAGGCCGCAATCCCGAAGCCTTGAACCATTCCACCACCGCGGCGTGATCGGCCAGCGGGTGTTGGTAGGTGGTGCGCCATACGTCCACGGTGCTGCAGTGCGGGCTCAACAGTTCGTAGTAGTAGCGCGCGGAATGCCGATCATTGTGTTTGACCGCGCCGATCTTGGCGGACCACGGCCCATCGGCCGCGACCTCGCGGGCCAGTCGATGGGCCGGCTCATCGAGGTTGTCCGGCGTCTGCACCGCCAGCGTACCGCCGGGTGTCAGTTGGTTGATCAGGTGCGGGTAAAGCGTGGCGTGATCCGGCAGCCATTGCAGCGAAGCATTGGCCAGAATCACATCGAATTTTTGCGTGGGGTTCCAGGCGCCGATATCCGCCCGCTCAAAGCTCAACGCCGGCAGGCGCCTACGCGCATCGGCCAACATATCGTCGGAGCTGTCCAGGCCAAAAACCTGCGCCTGGGGGAAACGCTCGGCCAACACTTGCGTGGAATTACCGGGGCCACAGCCCAGATCGACGGCCGTGCGTACATCGGTATTGGGAATGGCTGCCACCAGGTCGCGGACGGGGCGTGTGCGCTGCTGTTCGAACATCGTGTACTGCTTGGCCGACCAAGTCATCACGGCTTTCCTCGCTCGTTGAAGGGATGAGTAGCCTAAATCCTGTGTCCAGAGAGGACAAATGCCTGTTCATACAGCCGAGGCTGGCTTGCAGATTCACGTTGCCCCAGACAAATAAAAAGCCCCTGACGCAATGCTTCAGGGGCTTTTGGGTAATGCGGGTTCGAGCTATGGCCTCAGAACGGAATATCGTCATCAAAACTGTCGAAATCCGGAGCCGGTTGCGGAGCGGCCTGCTGTGGCGCTGGGCGCGACTCACGCTGCGGCTGCTGGGTTGGCTGCGGACGGGACTGCTGTGGACGCGGCGCCGAATTGGACATGCCGCCCTGGCCCTGTTGGTCGCCCTGTGGACGGCCGCCGAGCAGTTGCATGGTGCCTTGCATGTCGACCACGATTTCAGTGGTGTAACGCTTGATACCGTCTTTTTCCCACTCGCGGGTCTGCAGTTTGCCTTCGATGTAGACCTGCGAACCTTTGCGCACGTATTCGCCGGCGATCTCCGCAACCTTGCCGAACATCACCACGCGGTGCCATTCGGTTTTCTCGACCTTCTGGCCAGTCTGCTTGTCGGTCCACTGTTCGCTGGTCGCCAGACTCAGGTTGGTCACAGCGTTACCGTTAGGCAAGAAGCGAACTTCGGGATCCTGGCCGCACGTACCGACCAATATGACTTTGTTAACCCCACGGGCCATAACGTTCTCCTAAGCTGGGCGCGCTGTCGGCACTGGGTTGACCAGTTGCTCGAGCGTCGCGCGATCCAATAATTCGGTGTCCAATTTGATGTAAATGGCCGACTCTTCAGCGACGACGACTGCATCTGTTACCCCTACGACGGCCTTCAGGCGCTCTGCCAGACCGCTTTCGCGGATCGCCTCAGGCGATAGCGGCAAACGCAGACTTGTGACGTAGGGAGGTTCGCGCATGGTAACAGCAAAGGCCAGCCAAAGTGCAGCCAGCCCCGCGCATCCCAGGAACACAACCGACAAACCGCCGTGCTGGAACATCCAGCCACCCATGATGCCGCCCAGCGCAGAGCCCAGGAACTGGCTGGTGGAATACACCCCCATCGCCGTGCCCTTGCCGCCGGCCGGTGAAACTTTACTGATCAGCGAAGGCAGCGAAGCCTCCAGCAGGTTGAACGCGGTGAAGAACACCACCGTACCGACTACCAGCGCCCGCAGACTATCGCCGAACTGCCAGAAGAATAGTTCAGTGAGCATCAGCGTCACGACGGCGCCGAGCAAAACTCGTTTCATTTTGCGTTTCTTCTCGCCATAGATGATGAACGGGATCATGGCGAAGAACGAGATCAGCAAGGCGGTGAGGTAGACCCACCAGTGCTGCTCCTTGGGCAGTCCGGCCTTTTGCACCAGGGCCAGGGGTAAAGCGACGAAGCTACACATCAGCATCGCGTGCAACACGAAGATACCTAAATCCAGGCGTAGCAGGTCCGGGTGTTTGAGGGTCGGCAACAGCGCCTGGCGTGCGACGCCGGACTCCCGGTGCTGCAAGGTGCCGGTAGAGCGCGGCACCATAAAGGCCACGATCACGATACCGAACAACGCCATGCCGCCGGTGGCCAGGAACAGCCCGTGCAAACCGAAGGCGCGGGTCAGTAAGGGACCGACCACCATCGCGACGGCAAACGACAGACCGATGGTCATGCCGATCATGGCCATGGCCTTGGTACGGTGTTGTTCGCGAGTCAGGTCCGACAGCAAGGCCATGACCGCCGCGGAAATCGCCCCGGCCCCCTGCAGGACACGACCGGCGATCACGCCCCAGATCGAGTCCGACTGAGCCGCGAGCACACTGCCGAGCGCGAATACGACCAGCCCCAGATAGATCACCGGGCGGCGGCCGATGCGGTCGGAAATGATCCCGAACGGAATCTGGAAAATCGCCTGGGTCAGCCCATAGGCGCCAATCGCCAGGCCGATCAACGCGGGAGTCGCACCGGCGAGATCCATCCCATAGGTCGCCAGCACCGGCAACACCATGAACATACCAAGCATACGGAAGGCGAACACCAGGGCCAGACCGCTTGCCGCTCGGGTCTCGCCGCTACTCATGCGTTCGCTGTGGGGATCGTGCATGGAAAAACCTCGTGTGAACCGGCGGCGATTCTACCAGTCCCATCGATTGAGAGGGTATATGCGGCGGTTTGCCGCGCAGCTTTCATGTAAGGCTGCAAGCGGCCTTTTGACAGTGTATATTCATCCAGTCTTTAGCCGTATACTCCGGCATTATTTACGCCCGCCGTGCGAGGCCATCTTGGACAAGATCCTGATTCGTGGGGCTAGAACCCACAACCTGAAGAATATCGACCTGACCCTGCCCCGGGACAAGCTGATCGTCATCACCGGCTTGTCCGGCTCCGGCAAATCGTCCCTGGCGTTCGACACGCTGTATGCCGAAGGCCAGCGTCGCTATGTGGAATCCCTGTCGGCCTATGCCCGCCAGTTCCTGTCGATGATGGAAAAACCAGACGTCGACACCATTGAAGGCCTGTCGCCGGCGATTTCCATCGAACAGAAGTCGACTTCCCATAACCCGCGCTCCACCGTGGGTACCATCACCGAAATCTACGACTACCTGCGCCTGCTTTATGCCCGCGTAGGCATCCCCCGCTGCCCGGATCACGACATTCCGCTGGAAGCCCAGACCGTCAGCCAGATGGTCGACCTGGTGCTGGCCCAGCCGGAAGGCGCCAAGCTGATGCTGCTGGCCCCGGTGATTCGTGAGCGCAAGGGTGAACACCTGTCGGTATTCGAAGAGCTGCGCGCCCAGGGTTTTGTACGGGCCCGCATCAACGGCAAGCTCTATGAGCTGGACGAAGCGCCGAAGCTCGACAAGCAGAAGAAGCACTCCATCGATGTCGTGGTCGACCGTTTCAAGGTCCGCGCGGACCTGCAGCAGCGGCTGGCGGAATCGTTCGAGACAGCGCTGAAGCTGGCCGATGGTATTGCGCTGGTCGCGCCGATGGATGACGAGCCGGGCGAAGAAATCATCTTCTCCGCGCGCTTTGCCTGCCCGATCTGTGGCCACGCCATCAGCGAACTGGAACCCAAGCTGTTTTCCTTCAACAACCCGGCCGGCGCATGCCCGACCTGCGATGGCCTTGGCGTGAAGCAGTTCTTCGACATCAAGCGTCTGGTCAATGGCGAACTGACATTGGCTGAAGGGGCGATACGCGGCTGGGACAGGCGTAACGTCTACTACTTCCAGATGCTGGGGTCGTTGGCATCTCACTACAAATTCAGCCTGGAAGTGCCGTTCAACCAGCTGCCGGCGGATCAGCAGAAGGTCATTCTCAACGGCAGCGGCTCGCAGAACGTCGACTTCAAGTACCTGAATGACCGTGGCGACATCGTCAAACGCTCCCACCCGTTCGAAGGCATCGTGCCGAACCTGGAACGTCGCTACCGCGAGACCGAGTCGGCGAGCGTACGTGAAGAGCTGGCGAAATTCCTCAGCACCCAACCATGCCCCGATTGCCGCGGCACTCGCCTGCGCCGCGAGGCACGCCACGTGTGGGTGGGCGAGAAGACCCTGCCGGCGGTGACCAACCTGCCGATCGGCGATGCCTGCGAATACTTCGGCGAACTCAAGCTGACTGGCCGTCGCGGGGAAATTGCCGACAAGATCCTCAAGGAAATTCGCGAACGCTTGCAGTTCCTGGTCAACGTTGGCCTGGATTACCTGTCGCTGGACCGGAGCGCAGACACCTTGTCCGGCGGCGAGGCCCAGCGGATACGCCTGGCCAGCCAGATCGGTGCTGGCCTCGTAGGCGTGCTGTACATCCTCGATGAGCCGTCGATTGGCTTACACCAGCGGGACAACGATCGCCTGCTGGGTACGCTGAAACACCTGCGGGATATCGGCAACACCGTGATTGTGGTCGAGCACGATGAAGACGCAATTCGCCTGGCGGACTATGTAGTCGATATCGGCCCGGGTGCCGGCGTGCATGGAGGCCATATCGTCGCCCAAGGTACGCCTGCCGAGGTAATGGCCCATCCAGACTCGCTGACAGGCAAGTACCTGTCCGGTCGTGTGAAGATTGAAGTGCCGTCCAAGCGCACGCCACGCAACAAGAAGATGGCGTTGCATCTCAAGGGCGCGCGCGGTAACAACCTGCGCAATGTCGACCTGGAGATTCCGTTGGGTCTGCTGACCTGCGTGACCGGTGTTTCCGGTTCGGGCAAGTCGACGTTGATCAACAACACGCTGTTCCCATTGAGCGCCACCGCCCTGAACGGCGCGACCACTCTGGAAGCGGCTGGGCACGACAGCATCAAGGGCCTTGAACTCCTGGATAAAGTGGTCGATATCGACCAGAGTCCGATTGGCCGTACACCGCGCTCCAACCCGGCGACCTATACCGGGCTGTTCACGCCGATTCGCGAGCTGTTCGCCGGGGTTCCAGAATCCCGCTCGCGGGGCTACGGGCCGGGCCGGTTCTCGTTCAACGTCAAGGGCGGGCGCTGCGAGGCGTGCCAGGGCGATGGCTTGATCAAGGTAGAAATGCACTTCCTCCCGGACATCTACGTGCCGTGCGATGTGTGCAAGAGCAAGCGCTACAACCGCGAAACCCTAGAGATCAAATACAAGGGCAAGAACATCCACGAAACCCTGGAGATGACCATCGAAGAAGCGCGGGTGTTCTTCGACGCGGTTCCGGCGTTGGCGCGCAAGCTGCAGACACTGATGGATGTAGGTTTGTCGTACATCAAGCTGGGGCAATCGGCGACCACGCTGTCGGGTGGCGAGGCGCAGCGGGTGAAGCTGTCTCGCGAGTTGTCCAAGCGGGATACGGGCAAGACCCTGTATATCCTCGACGAACCCACCACGGGCCTGCACTTCGCGGATATTCAGCAATTGCTGGATGTGTTGCACCGCCTGCGCGACCACGGCAACACCGTGGTGGTGATCGAGCACAACCTGGATGTGATCAAGACCGCCGACTGGCTGGTGGACCTTGGGCCGGAAGGTGGCTCCAAAGGCGGCCAGATCATTGCTGTGGGCACACCTGAGCAGGTCGCCGAAATGCCGCAGTCTCACACGGGGTATTACTTGAAACCGTTGTTGGCACGCGACCGAGCCTGAGTTTATCGAGTCCAATAAAAAGCCCCTGTTACCGTTGAGGTGACAGGGGCTTCTTTATGACTGGCGTCAGAACTGCGATTGCAGATAATTCTCCAGCCCCACCAACTTGATCAGGCCCAACTGCTTTTCCAGCCAGTAAGTGTGATCTTCTTCAGTGTCATTCAACTGCACCCGCAGGATTTCCCGGGTGACATAGTCGTTGTGCTGCTCACAGAGTTCAATGCCCTTGCAAAGCGCGGCACGGACCTTGTTCTCAAGACGAAGATCGGCTGCGAGCATGTCAGGTACCGTGGTGCCCACATCCAAGTCGTCGGGACGCATACGAGGCGTGCCTTCGAGCATCAGGATACGGCGCATCAGTGCGTCGGCATGCTGCGTCTCTTCTTCCATCTCGTGGTTGATACGCTCGTAGAGCTCGGTAAAGCCCCAGTCTTCGTACATACGCGAATGGATGAAATATTGGTCACGAGCAGCCAGTTCGCCCGTCAGCAACGTGTTGAGGTAATCGATTACGTCGGGGTGACCTTGCATAGCCCTACTTCTCCCTGCTTGAAAGCCTGTAGTTTGAACCATGATGACTCGCAGGTCACGGGACTAACGACAGAAAAGTGGAGATTACCGGAGAAAATCAGTTTAAATAACGCAAAAACCGCCCAAATGAGGGCGGTTCTGCTTATCGTTTAGAGTCAGTTGCGCGATACACCCAAAGCCTTTGCGATGGCCTCTCCATAAGCAGGATCTGCCTTGTAGAAGTGCTGCAATTGACGCTGTACAACATCACTCGAAACCCCCGCCATTGCACCAGCGATGTTATTGGTGAGCAGCGCTTTTTGCTCATCGCTCATGAGGCGGAACAGAGCACCGGCGTGGCTGTAGTAATCAGTGTCCTCGCGGTGATCGTAACGATCAGCCGCGCCGCTGAGGGCCAACGCCGGTTCAGCGTACTGTGGCGCTTGCTTCGGCGCATCGGCATAGCTGTTTGGCTCGTAGTTCGGAGTCCCACCGCCGTTGCTGCCAAATGCCATCGAACCGTCACGCTGGTAGCTGTTCACAGGACACCGTGGTGCATTCACCGGCAGTTGCTGGTGGTTGGTACCAACACGATAGCGGTGAGCATCTGCATAAGCGAAAACGCGACCTTGCAGCATGCGATCGGGCGACAGGCCAACGCCTGGAACCATGTTGCTCGGACCGAACGCAGCTTGCTCTACTTCAGCGAAGTAGTTCTGCGGGTTGCGGTTGAGCTCCAGCTCTCCCACTTCGATCAATGGGAACTCCTTCTGCGACCAAGTTTTGGTCACGTCAAAGGGGTTCTCGTAATGAGCATTCGCCTGGGCCTCGGTCATGACCTGGATACAGACGCGCCACTTCGGAAAGTCACCGCGCTCGATTGCACCAAACAGGTCGCGCTGGGCGTAGTCTGGGTCCGTGCCAGCCAGTCGCGCGGCCTCTGCGGGCGCCAGGTTCTTGATACCTTGCTTGGTTTTGTAGTGCCACTTCACCCAGTGACGCTCACCCTTGGCGTTGATCAAACTGTAGGTGTGGCTGCCAAAGCCATGCATGTGACGGTAGCCGTCAGGAATACCACGATCCGAAAACAAGATAGTGACCTGGTGCAGCGCTTCTGGAGAGTGCGACCAGAAGTCCCACATCATCTGCGCGCTTTTCAGATTGCTCTGCGGCAGACGCTTCTGGGTGTGGATAAAATCCGGAAACTTCAGAGGATCACGAATGAAGAACACCGGCGTGTTATTACCGACGATGTCCCAGTTGCCCTCTTCGGTGTAGAACTTCAAGGCGAAGCCCCGTGGGTCGCGCTCAGTGTCGGCAGAGCCACGCTCACCGCCTACAGTGGAGAAGCGCAGGAAGGTCGGAGTTTGCTTGCCAACCGACTCAAACAGCTTGGCGCTGGTGTAGTGGGTGATGTCTTTAGTGACGGTGAAGGTACCGTAAGCACCCGAACCTTTAGCGTGCACGCGACGCTCAGGAATGTTTTCCCGATTGAAGTGAGCGAGCTTCTCGATCAGGTGAAAGTCGTCGAGCAGCAACGGGCCGCGTGGGCCGGCGGAACGGGAGTTTTGATTGTCAGCGACTGGAGCGCCGCTGGCAGTGGTAAGGATTTTGTTCTGGCTCATACTCATATTCCTCAGTCAGTCCTGGAGCTGCCGGCTAATCGGCTTTGAGGGAGTATTGACCATCAAGATGACACCATCAAATTCATTAATTCATGGTCTTTGATAGAAAATAACTAACTGTCCATCAGAACGCATATGTGTTGAAAAATCCTGGCCGCAGCAGTGCCTCAATCAATATAGACAATGTTTATTGCGCACACAAAAAACCGGGCACTAGGCCCGGTTCTTCGTTACAGACTGTCGTCTTACTCGGCGCTTACAGCTTCGCCAGCAGTAGCACGATCAACCAACTCGACATACGCCATAGGCGCGTTGTCGCCAGCGCGGAAACCGCACTTGAGGATGCGCAGGTAGCCACCCTCACGGGTAGCGTAACGCTTGCCCAGGTCGTTGAAGAGCTTACCAACGATAGCTTTCGAGCGAGTGCGGTCGAAAGCCAGACGGCGGTTAGCCAGGCTGTCTGTCTTAGCCAAAGTGATCAGCGGCTCAGCAACGCGACGCAGCTCTTTAGCTTTCGGCAGTGTAGTTTTGATCAGCTCGTGCTCGAACAGCGACACCGCCATGTTTTGGAACATGGCCTTACGGTGCGAGCTGGTACGGCTCAGGTGACGTCCACTTTTACGATGACGCATGGTTCATTCCTTACCAAACTCACGTTCGGTGATTACGACGATCAGGCAGTCGCCTTGTCGTCCTTCTTAAGACTTGCAGGCGGCCAGTTGTCGAGGCGCATGCCGAGGGACAGACCGCGGGAGGCCAGAACGTCCTTGATTTCGGTCAAGGATTTCTTGCCCAGGTTCGGAGTCTTCAACAGTTCTACTTCGGTACGCTGAATCAGGTCGCCGATGTAGTAAATGTTTTCCGCCTTAAGGCAGTTAGCCGAACGTACAGTCAGTTCCAGATCGTCAACCGGGCGAAGCAGGATCGGATCGATCTCGTCTTCCTGCTCGATTACCACTGGTTCGCTGTCACCTTTGAGGTCCACGAACGCAGCCAACTGCTGTTGCAGAATGGTTGCAGCGCGACGGATAGCCTCTTCAGGGTCCAGAGTACCGTTGGTTTCCAGATCAATAACCAGCTTATCCAGGTTAGTACGCTGCTCGACACGGGCGTTTTCCACCACGTATGCGATACGGCGAACCGGGCTGAACGAAGAGTCAAGCTGCAAGCGACCAATGCTGCGGCTTTCGTCTTCATCGCTCTGACGCGAGTCGGCCGGTTCATAACCACGACCACGAGCTACAGTGAGCTTCATGTTCAGGGCGCCGTTAGACGCCAGGTTAGCGATTACGTGATCGGGGTTAACGATCTCGACATCATGATCCAGCTGAATATCGGCAGCGGTAACCACCCCCGAACCCTTCTTCGACAAGGTCAGCGTAACTTCGTCACGGCCGTGCAGCTTGATAGCCAGACCTTTAAGGTTCAACAGGATTTCAATTACGTCTTCCTGTACACCTTCGATGGCGCTGTACTCGTGGAGCACACCGTCAATCTCGGCCTCGACTACTGCACAGCCGGGCATTGAGGACAACAGGATGCGGCGCAGCGCGTTGCCCAGGGTGTGGCCAAAACCACGCTCGAGAGGCTCGAGAGTGATCTTGGCGCGGGTTGGACTGACAACCTGCACATCAATGTGGCGGGGTGTCAGGAACTCATTTACCGAAATCTGCATGGATGCACCTATTTTCTAGCCCTTACTTGGAGTAGAGCTCGACAATCAGGCTTTCGTTGATGTCGGCGGACAGATCACTGCGAGCTGGAACGTTCTTGAAAACGCCCGACTTCTTCTCAGTGTCTACTTCTACCCATTCTACGCGGCCACGTTGGGCACACAGATCGAGAGCTTGGACAATGCGAAGTTGGTTTTTTGCCTTCTCGCGAACAGCGACCACGTCACCAGCACGAACCTGGTAGGACGGAACGTTTACGGTCTGGCCGTTAACGCTGATCGATTTGTGCGATACCAGCTGACGGGATTCGGCACGAGTCGAACCAAAGCCCATACGGTATACAACGTTGTCCAGACGGCATTCGAGCAGTTGCAGCAGGTTTTCACCGGTTGCACCTTTCTTGCCAGCAGCTTCTTTGTAGTAGCCGCTGAACTGACGCTCGAGAACGCCGTAGATACGACGGACCTTCTGCTTTTCACGCAGTTGGGTGCCGTAATCGGACTGGCGACCGCGGCGTTGGCCGTGGATACCAGGTGCAGCTTCGATGTTGCACTTCGATTCGATCGCGCGCACGCCGCTCTTCAGGAAGAGATCGGTGCCTTCGCGACGAGCGAGTTTGCATTTTGGACCAATGTAACGAGCCATTCTTTACAATCTCCTGGATTACACGCGGCGCTTCTTCGGCGGACGGCACCCGTTGTGCGGGATTGGCGTCACGTCGGTGATGCTGGCGATCTTATAGCCACAGCCGTTCAAAGCACGGACAGCGGACTCACGACCTGGACCTGGACCTTTGACGTTAACGTCGAGGTTTTTCAGGCCGTATTCCAGCGCAGCTTGACCAGCACGTTCAGCAGCTACTTGAGCAGCGAACGGGGTGGACTTGCGGGAACCGCGGAAACCCGAACCACCGGAGGTAGCCCAAGAAAGCGCATTACCTTGACGGTCGGTGATGGTCACGATGGTGTTGTTAAAAGAAGCATGGATGTGGGCGATGCCATCAACCACTGTCTTTTTAACTTTTTTACGAGGACGAGCAGCAGGTTTTGCCATGATAATTTTCCTGTCGATTCGCGGGGGCGATTACTTGCGGATCGGCTTACGCGGACCTTTACGGGTACGCGCGTTAGTCTTGGTACGCTGACCGCGTACTGGAAGACCACGACGATGACGCAGACCGCGATAGCAACCGAGGTCCATCAAACGCTTGATTTTCATGTTGATTTCGCGACGCAGATCACCTTCAGTGGTGACCTTCGCCACTTCGCCACGCAGCTGTTCAATCTGCTCGTCGCTCAGATCCTTGATCTTAGCGGCTGGGTTTACCCCAGCGACTGCGCAAATTTTCTGCGCAGTAGTGCGACCAACACCATAGATGTAGGTCAGCGAGATAACAGTGTGCTTGTTATCTGGAATGTTAACGCCTGCAATACGGGCCATTCAGTGGGACTCCAATTGACAGCTACCTACGCCCCGGAAGCCAAGAAATAGGGCGCGAGATAATATCGCTGTAATAACAAATAATCAACCCGGCAGCGCACTAGCTGCCGGGCTTCAAGCGGATCACACTCAGCCTTGGCGCTGTTTGTGACGCGGTTCCGCGCTGCAAATTACTCGAACAACACCTTCGCGGCGAATAATCTTGCAGTTACGGCACAGTTTTTTCACCGATGCACGAACTTTCATCACCAACTCCTCGAACCTTATGGGTACTCAGCGCAACATGCCGCTGCCGTAACCCTTCAGGTTGGCTTTCTTCATCAGGGATTCGTACTGGTGCGAAACGAGGTGCGATTGTACTTGGGACATGAAGTCCATCACAACCACGACCACGATCAGCAACGAGGTCCCGCCAAGGTAGAACGGAACGTTTGCTGCAACCACCAGGAACTGGGGCAACAAGCACACGGCCGTCATATATAGAGCACCGAACAGGGTCAAACGAGTCAGCACGCCATCAATGTAGCGTGCAGACTGCTCACCTGGACGGATACCCGGAATAAAGGCACCGGACTTCTTCAGGTTTTCCGCTACGTCTTTCGGATTGAACATCAACGCCGTGTAGAAGAAGCAGAAGAAAATAATCCCTGCACTAAACAGCAGAATATTCAACGGCTGACCAGGAGCGATCGACTGAGAGAGGTCCTGCAGCCAGCCCATATTTTCAGACTGACCAAACCAGGTACCCAACGAAGCCGGAAACAGCAAAATGCTGCTCGCGAAAATTGCCGGAATAACACCGGCCATATTCACTTTCAGCGGCAAGTGGCTGGTCTGCGCAGCAAAAACCTTACGGCCCTGCTGACGCTTGGCGTAGTGAACAGCGATACGACGCTGACCACGCTCAATGAACACCACAAAGCCGATAATCGCTACTGCCAGCAAACCGATGGCAACCAAGGCGAAGATATTGATATCACCCTGACGCGCAGACTCGAAAGACTGCCCGATCGCTCTCGGAAGACCGGCGACGATACCTGCGAAAATCAACATCGAGATACCATTGCCAACACCACGCTCAGTAATCTGCTCACCCAGCCACATCATGAACATCGCACCAGCCACAAATGTGGATACCGCGACGAAATGGAAGCCAAAGTCACCAGTGAACGCAACACCCTGCCCCGCCAGGCCAACGGACATGCCGATAGCTTGAACCAGGGCGAGGATGACAGTGCCGTAGCGGGTGTACTGGCTAATCTTGCGACGGCCAGCTTCACCTTCCTTCTTCAACTGCTCCAGCTGCGGGCTGACGGCGGTCATCAATTGCATGATGATCGATGCCGAAATGTACGGCATGATCCCCAGCGCAAAGATGCTCATCCGTTCCAGCGCACCACCGGAAAACATGTTGAACAAGCTAAGAATGGTCCCCTCATTCTGTCGAAACAGGTCTGCGAGTCGGTCCGGGTTGATACCTGGAACCGGGATGTGTGCGCCTATTCGGTAGACGATAATCGCCAGGAACAGAAAACGCAGACGAGCCCAAAGTTCAGACATACCGCCTTTGCCGAGCGCTGAGAGAGCACCTTGCTTAGCCATTTATTCCTCGAACTTGCCGCCAGCTGCTTCGATAGCCGAACGCGCACCTTTGGTGGCGCCGATTCCCTTGCCGATAGTGACAGCGCGAGTCACTTCACCGGACAACATGATTTTCACACGCTGTACGTTGACGTTGATCACGTTGGCATCTTTCAGGGTCTGCACAGTAACGACGTCGCCTTCCACTTTAGCCAGCTCGGACAGACGCACTTCTGCGCGATCCATAGCTTTCAGCGAAACGAAACCGAACTTAGGCAGGCGACGATGCAGCGGCTGTTGACCGCCTTCAAAGCCTGGAGCGATGGTGCCACCGGAGCGGGAGGTTTGACCTTTGTGGCCACGGCCACCAGTCTTACCCAAACCGCTACCGATACCACGGCCCGGACGATGCTTTTCGCGACGGGAACCCGGCGCTGGACTCAGATCATTGAGTTTCATCGATTAACCCTCGACACGCAGCATGTAGTAAGCCTTGTTGATCATCCCGCGATTCTCGGGAGTATCTTGGACTTCTACAGTGTGACCGATGCGACGCAGACCCAGACCCTTAACGCACAGTTTGTGGTTAGGGATGCGGCCGGTCATGCTTTTGATCAGCGTTACTTTAACGGTAGCCATGATCAGAAAATCTCCTGGACGCTTTTGCCACGCTTAGCGGCAATGGATTCAGGGGACTGCATAGCCTTCAAACCTTTGAAAGTGGCGTGAACCACGTTTACCGGGTTAGTCGAGCCATAGCACTTGGCCAGAACGTTCTGAACACCAGCAACTTCGAGGACAGCACGCATAGCGCCGCCAGCGATGATACCGGTACCCTCAGAAGCCGGCTGCATGTACACCTTCGAAGCGCCGTGAGCGGACTTCATTGCGTATTGCAGGGTGGTGCCGTTCAGGTCAACTTGGATCATGTTGCGGCGAGCAGCTTCCATTGCCTTCTGGATCGCAGCAGGCACTTCACGTGACTTGCCACGGCCGAAGCCAACACGCCCTTTACCATCACCAACCACGGTCAACGCGGTGAAAGTGAAGATACGGCCGCCTTTAACGGTTTTGGCTACGCGGTTAACTTGAACCAGCTTCTCAATGTAGCCTTCGTCGCGCTTTTGGTCGTTATTTGACATAACTTAGAACTCCAGCCCAGCTTCACGAGCAGCATCAGCCAGCGCCTTGACGCGACCGTGATACTTGAAGCCAGAGCGGTCGAAAGCCACCTGCGAGACGCCAGCGGCTTTTGCACGCGTAGCGACCAGCTGGCCAACCTTAGTGGCCGCGTCGATGTTGCCAGTGGCACCATCACGCAGTTCTTTATCCAAAGTCGAGGCGCTTGCCAGGACTTTGTTGCCGTCGGCCGAGATGACCTGGGCGTAGATGTGCTGCGACGAGCGGAACACGCAGAGACGCACGACTTCGAGTTCGTGCATTTTCAGGCGTGCTTTGCGAGCGCGACGCAGTCGAGTAACTTTTTTGTCGGTCATTTGCTATGCCCTACTTCTTCTTGGCTTCTTTACGACGGACGACTTCGTCCGCGTAGCGCACACCTTTGCCTTTGTACGGCTCTGGTGGACGGAAGTCGCGGATCTCAGCAGCCACTTGACCTACCAGTTGCTTATCGATGCCCTTGATCAGGATATCGGTCTGGCTAGGAGTCTCAGCGGTGATGCCTTCCGGCAGTTCGTAATCCACTGGGTGCGAGAAGCCAAGGGCAAGGTTCAAAACCGTGCCTTTTGCTTGCGCTTTGTAACCAACACCGACCAGCTGGAGCTTACGCTCGAAGCCTTGGCTTACGCCTTGGACCATGTTGTTTACCAACGCACGCGTGGTACCGGCCATTGCGCGAGTTTGTTGATCGCCATTGCGAGCAGCGAAACGCAGCTCACCAGCTTCTTCAACGATCTCAACGGACGAATGGATGTTCAGTTCAAGAGTACCCTTGGCACCCTTCACCGAAAGCTGTTGGCCTGCGAATTTGACTTCGACACCGGCTGGCAGCTTAACGGGGTTCTTAGCGACGCGAGACATGCTTATCCCCCCTTAGAACACAGTGCAAAGAACTTCGCCGCCGACACCGGCAGCGCGCGCAGCACGATCCGTCATCACACCTTTGTTGGTGGAGACGATAGACACGCCAAGACCGCCACGAACTTTCGGCAGATCTTCAGCGGACTTGTACTGACGCAGGCCTGGACGGCTAACGCGCTTCACTTCCTCGATGACCGAACGGCCTTCGAAGTACTTCAGCTCGATGGACAGCAGTGGCTTGGTTTCGCTGCTGATCTGATAACCCGCAATGTAGCCTTCGTCTTTCAGGACTTTGGCAACAGCTACCTTCAACTTGGAAGATGGCATGCTTACGACGGACTTTTCAGCCATCTGGGCATTACGGATACGAGTTAGCATGTCCGCTAACGGGTCCTGCATACTCATGGGCTAGACGCTCCTAATACAAAAAAATTAGCCTTGCGGCTACATATGTCGCCGAGAATCTCCGAGCGTAGAAAACACGGGCTCAGGCGAGCCGGGTATTCTAGACACACTCCGGAAATGAAACAAGCCCCAAAAGGGGCTTGTTCCAGATTCAAGGTCACCGGCGGTCAGTATTTTGCAATACCAGCCACCCGGACTTTGATAGTACTTACCAGCTGGCTTTAACCAGACCTGGTACGTCACCACGCATTGCCGCTTCACGCAGTTTGTTACGGCCGAGGCCGAACTTGCGGTAAACGCCGTGTGGACGACCAGTCAGGCGGCAGCGGTTACGCATGCGCGAAGCGCTTGCATCACGGGGCTGCTTCTGCAGAGCAACTGTAGCTTCCCAACGCGCTTCTGGACTTGCGTTCAGATCAACGATGATTGCTTTCAGTGCTGCACGCTTCTTGGCGTACTTGGCAACCGTGAGCTGACGCTTCAGCTCGCGGTTTTTCATGCTCATCTTGGCCATGGTCCTACTCCAATCAGTTGCGGAACGGGAATTTGAAAGCACGCAGCAGGGCGCGACCTTCATCATCGTTCTTGGCAGTGGTGGTCAGGGTGATATCCAGACCGCGGAGAGCATCGATCTTGTCGTAGTCGATTTCCGGGAAGATGATCTGCTCTTTCACGCCCATGCTGTAGTTACCACGACCATCAAAGGACTTGGC
Organism: Pseudomonas extremaustralis; assembly: GCF_900102035.1. NCBI lineage: Bacteria > Pseudomonadati > Pseudomonadota > Gammaproteobacteria > Pseudomonadales > Pseudomonadaceae > Pseudomonas > Pseudomonas extremaustralis. Next base: position 5,578,968 of record NZ_LT629689.1, on the reverse strand, counting down.
ATTCAGGCCGCGGAAGTCGCGCACCCGAGGCAGGGAGATCGACAGCAGACGATCCAGGAATTCGTACATACGCTCACGGCGCAGAGTCACTTTGACGCCAATCGGCCAGCCTTCGCGAACTTTAAAGCCAGCGATGGATTTCCGAGCGTAAGTCACAACGACTTTTTGACCGGTGATCTTTTCCAGGTCAGCAACAGCGTGCTCGATGACTTTTTTGTCGCCGATCGCTTCGCCCAGACCCATGTTCAGGGTGATTTTGGTAACGCGCGGAACTTCCATCACGTTCCCGAGCTTAAGTTCTTCCTTAAGCTTGGGGGCGATTTCCTTCCGGTAAATCTCTTGTAGTCGTGCCATGGTCTTATCTACCTAGCAGTGTTCAAGCATCAACCGCTTTTTGGGTCGACTTGAAGACACGAATTTTCTTACCGTCTTCTACTTTGAAACCAACGCGGTCAGCCTTGTTGGTTTCGCCGTTGAAGATGGCGACGTTAGAAGCGTGCAGTGGCGCTTCTTTCTCGACGATACCGCCTTGTACGCCCGACATAGGGTTAGGCTTGGTATGACGCTTGACCAGGTTCAGACCACCCACGACCAGACGGTCGTCAGCGAGAACCTTCAGCACCTTACCGCGCTTACCTTTGTCTTTGCCGGCGATCACGATGATCTCGTCGTCACGACGAATCTTTTGCATGTCGGATCTCCTTACAGCACTTCTGGGGCGAGCGAGACGATCTTCATGAACTTCTCAGTACGAAGCTCACGGGTCACTGGCCCAAAGATACGGGTGCCGATAGGCTCTTGCTTGTTGTTCAGAAGAACAGCAGCGTTGCCATCAAAGCGGATAATGGAGCCATCTGCACGGCGAACGCCGTGACGAGTGCGGACTACAACAGCAGTCATCACTTGGCCTTTTTTCACTTTACCGCGAGGAATTGCTTCCTTCACGGTAACTTTGATGATGTCACCGATACCAGCGTAACGACGATGGGAGCCACCCAGCACCTTGATGCACATAACACGGCGAGCGCCGCTGTTATCGGCCACATCGAGCATGGATTGAGTCTGAATCATATAATTTCTCCGACCCCTAGTCCTTAGACTTCCACAGCGCGTTCGAGAACATCAACCAATGCCCAAGACTTAGTCTTGGCCAACGGACGAGTTTCACGAATAGTGACTTTGTCGCCGATGTGGCACTGATTGGTTTCGTCGTGCGCGTGCAGCTTAGTCGAACGCTTAACATATTTACCGTAGATCGGGTGCTTAACGCGACGCTCGATCAGAACGGTGATGGTTTTGTCCATCTTGTCGCTGACAACACGGCCAGTCAGCGTACGGACAGTCTTTTCGGCTTCAGCCATGATCACTTACCTGCCTGCTGGTTGAGCACAGTCTTCACGCGAGCGATGTCACGCTTAACTTGCGAGAGCAGATGAGACTGCCCCAACTGGCCAGTTGCTTTCTGCATACGCAGATTGAACTGGTCGCGCAGCAGGCCGAGCAGTTGCTCGTTCAGCTGCTGTGCGGATTTTTCACGAAGTTCATTCGCTTTCATCACATCACCGTCCGTTTAACAAAGGCGGTGGCGAGCGGCAGCTTTGCAGCAGCCAGGGCAAAAGCCTCACGCGCCAGCTCTTCAGTTACACCCTCGATTTCATACAGGACTTTACCTGGCTGAATCTGGGCAACCCAGTATTCCACGTTACCCTTACCTTTACCCATCCGAACTTCGAGGGGCTTTTTGGAGATAGGCTTGTCCGGGAATACACGGATCCAGATCTTGCCGCCACGTTTTACGTGACGGGTCAGAGCACGACGCGCTGACTCGATCTGACGAGCGGTGAGACGACCACGAGCTACAGACTTCAGCGCGAACTCGCCGAAGCTGACTTTGCTACCGCGCTGAGCCAGACCACGGTTGTGGCCTGTCATCTGCTTGCGGAACTTCGTACGCTTTGGTTGCAACATTTGGCGTACCCCTTACTTAGCAGCTTTTTTACGAGGCGCTGGTGCTTGTGGTTTCAGTTCTTCTTGGCGACCACCAATTACTTCGCCTTTGAAGATCCAAACCTTTACACCGATCACACCGTAAGTGGTGTGAGCTTCGTAGTTGGCATAGTCGATGTCGGCACGCAGGGTGTGCAATGGCACACGACCTTCGCGATACCATTCAGTACGTGCGATTTCAGCACCGCCGAGACGACCGCTCACTTGGATTTTGATGCCTTTGGCACCAATGCGCATGGCGTTCTGTACGGCGCGCTTCATAGCGCGACGGAACATGACGCGACGCTCCAGCTGCTGAGCTACGCTCTGCGCAACCAGCATACCGTCGAGCTCCGGCTTGCGGATCTCTTCGATATTGATGTGCACAGGCACACCCATTTGCTTGGTCAGGTCCTGACGCAGTTTCTCAACATCTTCACCTTTCTTCCCGATAACGATACCTGGACGAGCGGTGTGGATGGTGATACGTGCAGTTTGTGCCGGACGATGGATATCGATACGGCTTACGGACGCGCTTTTTAGTTTGTCTTGGAGATACTCACGCACCTTCAGATCAGCGAACAAATAGTCCGCATAAGTCCGACCGTCTGCGTACCAGACGGAGGTGTGCTCCTTGACGATTCCCAGGCGAATGCCAATGGGATGTACTTTCTGACCCATCTCTTCGACTCCGTTACTTGTCAGCAACCTTGACAGTGATATGGCAAGACCGCTTGACGATGCGATCAGCACGGCCTTTGGCACGCGGCATGATACGCTTCAGCGAACGCCCTTCGTTGACGAAAACGGTGCTGACCTTCAGGTCATCAACGTCTGCGCCTTCGTTATGCTCGGCGTTGGCTACGGCCGACTCCAGCACTTTCTTCATGATCTCGGCGGCTTTCTTACTGCTGAAAGCCAACAGGTTGAGCGCTTCGCCCACCTTCTTCCCGCGGATCTGGTCGGCGACCAAGCGGGCTTTCTGGGCGGAGATTCGAGCGCCCGACAACTTAGCGGCTACTTCCATTTCCTTACCCCTTAACGCTTGGCTTTCTTGTCTGCCACGTGCCCACGATAAGTGCGGGTACCGGCAAACTCGCCTAGTTTGTGGCCGACCATGTCTTCGTTAACGAGAACCGGGACGTGTTGACGACCGTTGTGTACTGCGATGGTCAGACCGACCATTTGTGGCAGGATCATGGAACGACGCGACCAGGTCTTAACTGGTTTGCGATCGTTCTTTTCCGCCGCCACTTCGATCTTCTTCAGTAGGTGAAGATCAATAAAAGGACCTTTTTTCAGAGAACGTGGCACTGTCGTATCCCTCTATTTACTTGCGACGACGGACGATCATTTTGTCGGTACGCTTATTACCACGAGTCTTCGCGCCCTTAGTCGGGAAGCCCCATGGCGATACCGGATGACGACCACCAGAGGTACGACCTTCACCACCACCATGTGGGTGGTCAACCGGGTTCATGGCAACACCACGAACGGTTGGGCGAACGCCACGCCAGCGTTTGGCACCAGCTTTACCCAGCGAACGCAGGCTGTGCTCGGAGTTCGAGACTTCACCCAGGGTCGCGCGGCATTCAGCCAGCACTTTACGCATCTCACCAGAACGCAGACGCAGGGTCACGTAGACACCTTCACGAGCGATCAGCTGAGCCGAAGCACCAGCGGAACGAGCGATTTGCGCGCCTTTACCTGGCTTCAATTCGATGCCGTGTACGGTGCTACCAACTGGAATGTTACGTAGTTGCAGAGCGTTGCCCGGCTTGATCGGTGCCAGAGCACCTGCGATCAGCTGGTCACCAGCACTCACGCCTTTAGGGGCGATGATGTAGCGACGCTCGCCATCTGCGTACAGCAGCAGAGCGATGTGAGCAGTACGGTTTGGATCGTATTCGATACGCTCGACAGTGGCAGCGATGCCATCTTTGTCGTTGCGACGGAAGTCGACCAGACGATAATGCTGCTTATGGCCACCACCGATGTGACGAGTGGTAATGCGACCATTGTTGTTACGACCACCAGTCTTCGATTTCTTCTCGAGCAGCGGTGCGTGAGGAGCGCCTTTATGCAGCTCCTGGTTGACCACCTTGACCACAAAACGGCGGCCAGGGGAAGTCGGTTTGCATTTAACGATTGCCATGATGCACCCCTTCCTTACTCAGCACTGCTGCTGAAATCGAGATCTTGGCCTGGCTGAAGGGAGATAACCGCCTTCTTCCAGTCATTACGCTTGCCCAGACCGCGAGCAGTGCGCTTGCTCTTACCCAGAACATTCAGGGTAGTAACACGCTCTACTTTCACGCTGAACAGGCTTTCGACGGCCTTCTTGATTTCCAGCTTGGTTGCGTCAGTTGCAACCTTGAAAACGAACTGGCCTTTCTTGTCAGCCAGAACCGTAGCCTTTTCGGAAACGTGCGGGCCAAGCAGAACTTTAAATACGCGTTCCTGGTTCATCCCAGCAGCTCCTCGAATTTCTTCACGGCCGACACGGTGATCAACACCTTGTCGTATGCGATCAGACTAACTGGATCGGAACCTTGCACGTCACGTACATCAACGTGTGGCAGGTTGCGAGCAGCCAGGTACAGGTTCTGATCAACAGCTTCAGACACGATCAAGACATCAGTCAGGCCCATGCCGTTCAGCTTGTTCAGCAGATCTTTGGTTTTCGGTGCTTCAACAGCGAAGTCCTGAACCACGACCAGACGATCAGTACGCACGAGCTCAGCAAGGATGGAGCGCAGTGCTGCGCGATACATCTTCTTGTTGAGCTTCTGAGTGTGATCCTGTGGACGAGCTGCGAAAGTGGTACCGCCGCCACGCCAGATTGGGCTACGGATAGTACCGGCACGAGCACGGCCAGTACCTTTCTGACGCCAAGGGCGCTTACCGCCACCACGAACGTCGGAACGGGTCTTTTGCTGCTTGCTACCTTGACGGCCGCCGGCCATGTAGGCCACGACTGCTTGGTGAACGAGCGTCTCGTTGAATTCGCCGCCAAATGTCAGTTCGGAAACTTCGATCGCTTGAGCGTCATTTACATTTAATTGCATGTCAGCTTCCCCTTAACCGCGAGCCTTGGCCGCTGGACGTACAACCAGGTTGCCGCCAGTAGCGCCAGGAACAGCACCCTTGACCAACAACAGATTGCGTTCAGCGTCGACGCGCACTACTTCGAGGGACTGCACGGTCACGCGCTCAGCGCCCATATGACCGGACATTTTTTTGCCCTTGAATACACGACCAGGAGTCTGGCACTGGCCAATAGAGCCCGGGACGCGGTGGGAAACGGAGTTACCGTGAGTGTTGTCTTGGCCACGGAAATTCCAACGCTTGATCGTACCCTGAAAGCCTTTACCCTTGGACTGACCGGTTACATCAACCAGTTGACCAGCGGCGAAGATTTCAGCGTTGATCAGATCGCCAGCCTGGTAGTCGCCTTCTTCAAGACGGAACTCCATAACAGTGCGACCAGCTGCAACGTTTGCTTTAGCGAAGTGACCTGCTTGAGCAGCAGTCACACGCGAAGCACGACGCTCGCCGACAGTGACTTGCACTGCACGATAGCCATCGGTTTCTTCAGTTTTGAACTGGGTGACGCGATTCGGCTCGATCTCAATGACCGTGACCGGAATGGAGACACCTTCTTCGGTGAAAATACGGGTCATACCGCATTTACGACCGACTACACCAATAGTCATGTTGTAAACCTCATGAGTGTACGGGGCTTTCACCCGCTATGGCCGCCCATTTCAGAGCGTTACACGACTAAGACCCAAGTCTTAGCCGAGGCTGATCTGTACTTCCACACCGGCCGCCAGATCAAGCTTCATAAGAGCATCAACGGTTTTATCCGTTGGCTGGACGATGTCCAGTACGCGCTTATGAGTACGGATCTCGTACTGGTCACGCGCGTCTTTGTTGACGTGCGGGGAGACCAGAACGGTAAACCGTTCTTTACGGGTAGGCAGTGGAATTGGACCACGCACTTGAGCACCAGTACGTTTCGCGGTTTCCACGATTTCCTGGGTGGATTGGTCGATCAGGCGATGGTCAAAAGCCTTCAACCTGATACGGATTTGCTGATTTTGCATTGGATTTCAGACTCCGGCTGCTATTCCCAGCGAGCGCAATACGCCCGTTAAAAGGAGGCGCAATTCTATAGACGCCCCAGATAGGTGTCAACCCAATAAAAAAAGCCCCCGCTGAGCGGGGGCTTTTTCAAAACCTCGAAGCTAACTCAAAAAGAGCTTACTCGATGATTTTAGCTACAACACCAGCACCAACGGTACGGCCGCCTTCACGAATAGCGAAGCGCAGACCGTCTTCCATTGCGATGGTCTTGATCAGGGTGACAACCATCTTGATGTTGTCGCCTGGCATTACCATTTCAACGCCTTCCGGCAGTTCGCAGTTACCAGTCACGTCAGTAGTACGGAAGTAGAACTGTGGACGGTAGCCTTTGAAGAACGGAGTGTGACGACCGCCTTCTTCTTTGCTCAGCACGTACACTTCAGCTTCGAACTTGGTGTGCGGCTTAACCGAACCTGGCTTAACCAGAACCTGGCCACGCTCAACGTCGTCACGCTTGGTACCACGCAGCAGAACGCCGCAGTTCTCGCCAGCACGACCTTCGTCGAGCAGCTTACGGAACATTTCAACACCGGTGCAGGTGGTGACGGTAGTGTCACGCAGACCAACGATTTCCAGTGGATCTTGAACCTTAACGATACCGCGCTCGATACGACCGGTAACAACAGTACCACGACCGGAGATCGAGAATACGTCTTCGATTGGCATCAGGAACGGCTTGTCGATAACGCGAACTGGATCTGGGATGTAGCTGTCCAGAGTCTCAACCAGTTTCTTAACGGACGTGGTGCCCATTTCGTTGTCGTCTTTGCCTTCCAGAGCCATACGAGCAGAACCGATGATGATCGGAGTGTCGTCGCCTGGGAAGTCGTAAGTGCTCAGCAGATCGCGCACTTCCATCTCAACCAGTTCCAGCAGTTCAGCGTCGTCTACCAGGTCAGCCTTGTTCAGGTAAACCACGATGTACGGAACGCCAACCTGACGGGACAGCAGGATGTGCTCACGGGTTTGTGGCATCGGACCATCAGCGGCCGAGCAAACCAGGATCGCGCCGTCCATCTGGGCAGCACCGGTGATCATGTTCTTCACATAGTCAGCGTGACCTGGGCAGTCAACGTGAGCGTAGTGACGGATCGAAGAGTTGTACTCAACGTGCGCGGTGTTGATGGTGATACCACGAGCTTTTTCTTCTGGTGCGCTGTCGATCTTATCGAAATCAACGATTGCGGAACCGAATACTTCGGAGCAAACGCGAGTCAGAGCAGCAGTCAGAGTGGTTTTACCGTGGTCAACGTGACCGATGGTGCCAACGTTGACGTGCGGTAGGGAACGATCAAATTTTTCTTTAGCCACGACAATTAACTCCTTGCCTAAAGGACTGAATCAGCCTTGTTTTTTGGATACAGTTTCAGCGATGTGCGCCGGAGCTGTGTTGTATTTTTTGAATTCCATAGAGTAGCTTGCGCGACCCTGGGACATGGAGCGAACGTCGGTCGCATAACCGAACATCTCACCCAACGGAACCTCGGCGCGAATCACTTTGCCGGAAACCGTGTCTTCCATACCCAAGATCATGCCGCGACGACGGTTAAGGTCGCCCATGACATCACCCATATAGTCTTCAGGTGTAACAACCTCTACCGCCATGATTGGCTCAAGCAACTCACCACCGCCCTTCTGGGCCAGTTGCTTGGTTGCCATGGAAGCAGCCACCTTGAACGCCATCTCGTTGGAGTCGACGTCATGGTAAGAACCGTCAAAAACGGTTGCTTTCAGGCCGATCAGCGGATAGCCGGCAACAACACCGTTCTTCATCTGCTCTTCGATACCCTTCTGGATAGCAGGGATGTATTCCTTAGGAACAACACCACCCACTACTTCGTTCACGAATTGCAGACCTTCCTGACCTTCGTCAGCAGGAGCAAAACGGATCCAGCAGTGACCGAACTGACCACGACCGCCGGACTGACGAACGAACTTGCCTTCGATTTCACAGTTCTTCGTGATGCGCTCACGATAGGAAACCTGAGGCTTACCGATGTTGGCTTCGACGTTGAACTCACGGCGCATCCGGTCAACCAGGATGTCCAGGTGCAACTCGCCCATGCCGGAGATGATCGTTTGACCAGTCTCTTCATCAGTCTTGACGCGGAAAGATGGATCTTCCTGAGCGAGTTTGCCCAGAGCGATACCCATTTTTTCCTGGTCATCCTTGGTCTTAGGCTCTACGGCAACCGAAATAACCGGTTCCGGGAAGTCCATGCGAACCAGGATGATTGGCTTAGCAGCGTCGCACAAAGTCTCACCAGTGGTGACATCCTTCATGCCGATCAGGGCCGCGATGTCACCAGCGCGCACTTCCTTGATCTCTTCACGGGCGTTTGCGTGCATTTGCACCATACGACCCACACGCTCTTTCTTACCCTTAACCGAGTTGACCACACCGTCACCGGAAGCCAACACGCCCGAGTAAACGCGGACGAAAGTCAAGGTACCCACGAATGGGTCGGTAGCGATCTTGAACGCCAGAGCCGAGAACGGCTCGCCATCATCGGCGTGACGCTCCATCTCTTCTTCCTCGTTATCAGGGTTGGTACCCTTGATAGCAGGAATGTCGGTTGGAGCAGGCAGGTAGTCGATAACGGCGTCGAGAACCAGGGGAACACCCTTGTTCTTGAAGGAAGAACCACAAACAGCCAAGACGATCTCACCAGCGATAGTACGCTGACGCAGAGCAGCCTTGATTTCCGCGTTGGTGAGCTCTTCACCTTCGAGGTACTTGTTCATCAGCTCTTCGCTGGCTTCGGCAGCAGCCTCGACCATATTGTTGCGCCACTCGTCAGCCAGTTCCTGCAGCTCAGCAGGGATAGGCTTACGAACAGGAACCATACCTTTGTCGGCGTCATTCCAGTAGACAGCTTCCATAGCGATCAGATCGATCTGACCCTGGAAGTTATCTTCGGAACCGATTGCCAATTGAATTGGCACCGGAGTATGACCCAAACGCTGCTTGATCTGACCGATCACGCGCAGGAAGTTGGCACCAGCACGGTCCATCTTGTTTACGTAAACAAGACGCGGAACGCCGTATTTGTTGGCTTGGCGCCATACGGTTTCCGACTGAGGCTCAACACCCGAGGTACCGCAGAACACAACGACAGCGCCGTCGAGCACACGCAGGGAACGCTCAACTTCAATAGTGAAGTCTACGTGGCCCGGGGTATCGATAACGTTGAAGCGGTGCTCGTCCTTGTACTGCTTCTCGGAACCTTTCCAGAAGGCGGTAATAGCAGCAGAAGTAATGGTAATACCACGCTCCTGCTCCTGAACCATCCAGTCTGTGGTCGCGGCGCCGTCATGCACCTCGCCCATCTTGTGACTTTTGCCGGTGTAAAAAAGGACGCGCTCGGTGGTCGTGGTTTTACCAGCATCCACGTGAGCAACGATACCAATGTTACGGTAGCGATTAATCGGTGTAGTACGAGCCATAAAGCCCTCGCAAATTGAGTGACGCTGGATTTAGAAGCGGTAGTGCGAGAAAGCCTTGTTAGCTTCAGCCATACGGTGCACGTCTTCACGCTTCTTAACAGCAGCGCCTTTACCTTCAGCAGCGTCCAACAGTTCGCCAGCCAAACGCAGAGCCATAGACTTCTCGCCACGCTTACGGGCGAAGTCTACCAACCAGCGCATTGCCAGGGCGTTACGACGGGACGGACGAACTTCAACCGGAACCTGGTAAGTAGCACCGCCTACACGGCGCGACTTCACTTCGACCAGCGGAGCGATGGCGTCGAGAGCTTTCTCGAAGATTTCCAGGGGGTCGCTGTTCTTGCGTTCTTTAACCTTTTCCAGCGCGCCATAAACGATACGCTCGGCAACGGCTTTTTTACCGCTTTCCATCACGTGGTTCATGAACTTGGCCAGGATTTGGCTTCCGTATTTTGGATCGTCAAGCACTTCGCGCTTGGCTGCTACGCGTCTTCTTGGCATGGATAAGCCCTCAAACGGTCTTCAGGTTCGCTCGGAATCGGTGCCCTTTCGGGACGCCTCCGACCTTACTCTTATCGACTCAGAAAATAAGATGATTCAGTTTTACAAAAAGCCGCTACTACTTAGGCTTCTTGGTACCGTACTTCGAACGACCCTGGTTACGACCTTTAACGCCGGAAGTATCCAAGGAGCCGCGTACGGTGTGGTAACGAACACCCGGCAAGTCTTTTACACGACCGCCGCGGATCAGTACCACGCTGTGTTCTTGCAGGTTGTGGCCTTCACCGCCGATGTACGAGGAAACCTCGAAACCGTTGGTCAGACGCACACGGCATACTTTACGCAGTGCCGAGTTAGGTTTTTTCGGCGTAGTGGTATACACGCGAGTGCATACGCCACGACGTTGCGGGCAGTTCTGCAGCGCAGGTACGTCGGATTTCTCGACGATACGCTTACGCGGCTGACGTACCAGCTGGTTGATAGTTGCCATCTACTAGCTCCACTGTTGTCTTGCGACGCTATTGTCTTGCAAGAAAAGCAAAATGGCAGGAACGAATTCCCGCCAAATTTAGGGGTACAAGAGTCTAAAGAGGATCTTGCCCCCAGTCAAGGCAAGGCCCCGACCTCCCCTCTCAACGAACCGGGGCAAAACTGCCTCGATCCGACGAATGGGGGCTGCCAGGGCCCGGACTTATTTATCGCAGAACTCAGTTACCGCTTGAGTTCAGCGCTTCGGTCAGTGCAGCTTCCACTTCACTGGCGCTTACGCGCAACGGCTTGTCAGCATCACGGCGGCGCTTACGCTCGCTGTGGTAAGCCAAACCGGTACCGGCTGGGATCAGACGACCCACAACCACGTTTTCTTTCAGGCCGCGCAGATAATCGCGCTTGCCGGTTACCGCTGCTTCGGTCAGTACGCGAGTGGTCTCCTGGAAGGAGGCCGCCGAGATGAACGACTCAGTGGACAACGACGCCTTGGTGATACCCAACAGCACACGAGTGAACTTGGAAACAAATTTCTCGTCCGCTGCCAGACGTTCGTTTTCTACCAGCACGTGAGTCAGTTCCATCTGGTCGCCCTTGATGAAACTGGAATCGCCGGATTCAGCGATCTCAACTTTACGCAGCATCTGACGCAGGATGGTCTCGATGTGCTTATCGTTGATTTTCACGCCTTGCAGACGGTAAACGTCCTGGATCTCGTTAACAATGTACTTGGCCAGCGCACTCACACCCAGCAGACGCAGGATGTCATGTGGATCGCTCGGACCGTCGGAGATAACTTCGCCGCGGTTTACCTGTTCGCCTTCGAACACGTTCAGGTGACGCCACTTCGGAATCAGCTCTTCATACGGATCGCTACCGTCGTTCGGAGTAATGACCAGACGGCGTTTGCCCTTGGTCTCTTTACCGAACGCGATGGTGCCGCTGACTTCAGCCAGAATCGACGCTTCTTTCGGACGACGAGCCTCGAACAAGTCGGCAACACGCGGCAGACCACCAGTGATGTCACGGGTCTTCGAAGTCTCTTGCGGGATACGCGCGATAACGTCACCGATCGCGATCTTCGCACCATCCGCTACACCGACCAGGGCGTTGGCTGGCAGGAAGTACTGAGCGATTACGTCAGTGCCTGGCAGCAACAGATCCTTGCCGTTGTCATCGACCATCTTCACCGCAGGACGGATGTCCTTACCGGCAGCTGGACGATCTTTCGCGTCGAGGACTTCAATGTTGGTCATACCGGTCAATTCGTCAGTCTGACGCTTGATCGTGATGCCTTCTTCCATGCCCACGTAGGTCACGGTACCTTTCATTTCGGTAACGATTGGGTGAGTGTGCGGATCCCACTTGGCCACGATTGCGCCAGCGTCGACCTTGTCACCTTCTTTAACCGAAATCACAGCACCATACGGCAGCTTGTAGCGCTCACGCTCACGACCGTAGTCATCAGCGATTGCCAGCTCACCGGAACGGGACACAGCAACCAGGCAACCATCCACTCGCTCAACGTGCTTCAGGTTGTGCAGGCGGACAGTACCGCCATTCTTCACCTGAACACTGTCAGCTGCGGAGGTCCGGCTTGCCGCACCACCAATGTGGAATGTACGCATGGTCAGCTGGGTACCCGGCTCACCGATGGACTGGGCAGCGATAACGCCGACCGCTTCACCGATGTTCACCTGGTGACCACGAGCCAAATCACGACCATAGCACTTGGCGCAAATACCGTAGCGGGTTTCGCAGCTGATCGGCGAGCGAACGATCACTTCGTCGATGCTGTTGAGCTCGATGAACTCGACCCACTTTTCGTCAACCAAAGTGCCAGCAGGAACGATAATTTCCTCGGTACCTGGCTTGAATACGTCACGGGCAATAACACGACCCAATACGCGCTCACCCAGCGGCTCTACAACGTCACCGCCTTCAATGTGCGGCGTCATCAATAGACCGTGCTCGGTGCCGCAATCGATCTCGGTTACAACCAGATCTTGTGCAACGTCTACCAGACGACGAGTCAGGTAACCGGAGTTAGCGGTTTTCAACGCGGTATCCGCCAGACCTTTACGTGCACCGTGAGTGGAGATGAAGTACTGAAGTACGCTCAAACCTTCACGGAAGTTCGCAGTAATCGGCGTTTCGATGATGGAACCGTCCGGCTTGGCCATCAGGCCACGCATACCGGCGAGCTGACGGATCTGCGCAGCAGAACCCCGCGCGCCCGAGTCGGCCATCATGTACATCGAGTTGAAAGACTCTTGATCGACTTCTACGCCATGACGGTCGATAACCTTCTCTTTCGAGAGGTTAGCCATCATCGCCTTCGACACTTCGTCGTTGGCCTTGGACCAAAGGTCGATCACTTTGTTGTACTTCTCGCCCTGGGTTACCAGGCCGGAGGCGTACTGGCTTTCGATCTCTTTCACTTCATCAGTAGCAGCGCTGATGATGCGGGCTTTTTCATCCGGGATAACGAAGTCGTTAACACCAATGGAAACGCCGGAAATGGTCGAATAGGCAAAACCGGTGTACATCAACTGGTCAGCGAAGATCACGGTCTCTTTCAGACCAACCACGCGGTAGCACTGGTTGATCAGCTTGGAGATCGCCTTTTTCTTCATCGGCAGGTTGACGACGTCGTAAGACAAACCTTTTGGCACAACCTGATACAACAGCGCACGGCCGACAGTGGTGTCGACGATACGGACATTGCTCACGCTGCCGCCGTCACGGTCGTTCACGGTCTCGTGAATCCGCACTTTGACCTTGGCGTGCAGTGCGGCTTCGCCGGCACGGAACACACGGTCAACTTCCTGCAGGTCAGCGAACACACGACCTTCGCCCTTGGCGTTGATCGCTTCACGGGTCATGTAGTATAGACCCAATACAACGTCCTGGGACGGAACGATGATTGGCTCACCGTTAGCTGGCGACAGGATGTTGTTGGTCGACATCATCAACGCACGCGCTTCCAACTGGGCTTCCAGTGTCAGCGGAACGTGCACGGCCATTTGGTCGCCGTCGAAGTCGGCGTTGTACGCAGCACAGACCAGAGGATGCAGCTGGATAGCCTTACCTTCGATCAGTACCGGTTCAAACGCCTGGATACCCAGACGGTGAAGGGTCGGTGCACGGTTGAGGAGAACCGGGTGTTCACGAATCACTTCGGCGAGAACGTCCCAAACCTCTGGCAGTTCGCGCTCGACCATTTTCTTGGCCGCTTTGATGGTGGTCGCGAGACCGCGCATTTCCAGCTTGCCGAAGATGAACGGCTTGAACAGCTCAAGGGCCATCTTCTTAGGCAGACCGCACTGGTGCAGACGCAGGGTCGGGCCTACGGTAATTACCGAACGACCGGAGTAGTCAACGCGCTTACCGAGCAAGTTCTGACGGAAACGACCTTGCTTACCCTTGATCATGTCAGCCAAGGATTTCAGAGGACGCTTGTTCGAACCGGTGATAGCGCGGCCACGACGGCCGTTGTCGAGCAGGGCATCGACGGCTTCTTGCAACATACGCTTTTCGTTGCGCACGATGATGTCCGGAGCGGACAGATCGAGCAGGCGCTTCAAGCGGTTGTTACGGTTGATCACGCGGCGGTACAGGTCGTTGAGGTCGGACGTCGCGAAACGACCACCATCCAACGGTACCAGCGGACGCAGGTCTGGCGGCAGAACCGGCAGAACGGTCAGCACCATCCACTCAGGCAAGTTGCCGGAACCTTGGAAGGCCTCCATCAACTTCAGACGCTTGGACAGCTTCTTGATTTTGGTTTCAGAGTTGGTTTGCGGAATCTCTTCACGCAGGCGGCCAATCTCATGTTCCAGATCGATAGCGTGCAGCAGTTCGCGGACAGCTTCAGCACCCATGCGGGCATCGAAATCGTCGCCGAACTCTTCCAGCGCTTCGAAGTATTGCTCGTCGTTCAGCAACTGACCTTTTTCAAGGGTGGTCATGCCTGGATCGATAACGACATAGCTCTCGAAGTAGAGAACGCGTTCGATATCACGCAGGGTCATATCCATCAGCAAGCCGATACGGGACGGCAGCGACTTCAGGAACCAGATATGGGCAACCGGCGAAGCCAGTTCGATGTGCGCCATGCGCTCACGACGAACCTTGGCCAGTGCAACTTCAACGCCGCACTTCTCGCAGATAACACCACGGTGCTTCAAGCGCTTGTACTTACCGCACAGGCACTCGTAATCCTTTACCGGGCCAAAGATCTTGGCGCAGAACAGGCCGTCACGCTCAGGTTTGAACGTACGGTAGTTGATGGTTTCCGGCTTTTTAACTTCACCGAACGACCACGAACGGATCATCTCAGGCGATGCCAACCCAATACGGATGGCGTCGAACTCTTCGACTTGACCCTGGTTTTTCAGCAAATTCAGTAGGTCTTTCAAGGCCTTTCCTCCTGGCGGAGCAGAGAGCGGGCCAAACAGCCCCGCTCTCGATTCGCGTCACGTGTTATTCGGTTTCCAGATCGATATCGATGCCGAGGGAACGAATTTCTTTGATCAACACGTTGAAGGACTCGGGCATGCCCGGCTCCATACGGTGATCGCCGTCCACGATGTTTTTGTACATCTTGGTACGACCGTTCACATCGTCCGACTTCACTGTGAGCATTTCTTGCAGAGTGTAAGCAGCACCGTATGCCTCCAGTGCCCAGACCTCCATCTCCCCGAAACGCTGACCACCGAACTGAGCCTTACCACCCAGCGGCTGCTGGGTAACCAGGCTGTACGAACCGGTAGAACGAGCGTGCATCTTGTCGTCTACCAAGTGGTTCAGCTTCAGCATGTACATGTAGCCAACCGTAACCGGACGCTCGAACTTGTTGCCGGTACGGCCGTCGAACAGCTGCATCTGGCCGCTTTCCGGCAAGTCTGCCAGTTTCAGCATGGCCTTGATTTCGCTTTCCTTGGCACCGTCGAACACCGGGGTAGCCATTGGAACGCCGCCGCGCAGGTTCTTCGCCAGATCCAGGATTTCCTGGTCGGTGAAGGTATCCAGCTCTTCTTTGCGGCCGCCGATTTCGTTGTAGATCTCGTGCAGGAACTTGCGCAGGTCAGCAACCTTGCGCTGCTCTTCGATCATACGGTTGATCTTCTCGCCCAGACCTTTGGCCGCGAGGCCCAGGTGGGTTTCAAGGATCTGACCAACGTTCATACGCGAAGGTACGCCCAACGGGTTGAGAACGACATCGACCGGGGTGCCATTGGCATCGTGCGGCATGTCTTCAACCGGCATGATCACGGAGACCACACCCTTGTTACCGTGACGACCGGCCATCTTGTCGCCCGGTTGGATGCGGCGACGGATTGCCAGGTAAACCTTGACGATTTTCAGCACGCCTGGAGCCAGGTCATCGCCCTGCTGCAGCTTGCGCTTCTTGTCTTCGAACTTATCGTCCAGCAGACGGCGGCGATCAACGATGTAGGCCTGAGCCTTCTCGAGCTGCTCGTTCAGAGCGTCTTCAGCCATGCGCAGCTTGAACCACTGGCCGTGCTCAAGACCGTCGAGTACTTCGTCGGTGATGTCCTGACCTTTCTTCAGGCCGGCGCCGCCTTCGGCCTTATGGCCTACCAGAGCGGAACGCAGACGCTCGAAGGTCGCACCTTCAACGATACGGAACTCTTCGTTCAGGTCCTTGCGGATCTCGTCGAGCTGGGTCTTCTCGATCGACAGTGCACGAGCATCACGCTCAACCCCGTCACGAGTGAAGACCTGTACGTCGATGACAGTACCTTTGGTACCAGTCGGTACGCGCAGGGAGGTGTCTTTAACGTCGCTGGCTTTTTCACCGAAGATGGCACGCAACAGCTTCTCTTCCGGAGTCAGTTGGGTCTCGCCTTTCGGAGTGACCTTACCGACCAGGATGTCGCCTGCGCCAACTTCAGCACCTACGTAAACGATACCGGCTTCGTCCAGCTTGTTCAGTGCAGCCTCACCCACGTTCGGGATGTCCGCAGTGATTTCCTCTGGCCCAAGCTTGGTGTCACGCGCCACACAGGTCAGTTCCTGGATGTGGATCGTGGTGAAGCGATCTTCTTGAACCACACGCTCGGACAGGCAGATGGAGTCTTCGAAGTTGAAGCCGTTCCACGCCATGAACGCGATACGCATGTTCTGGCCCAGCGCCAGCTCACCCATGTCGGTGGACGGGCCGTCAGCCATGATGTCGCTGCGCTGAACGCGATCACCCTTACGCACCAGCGGACGCTGGTTGATGCAGGTGTTCTGGTTCGAGCGGGTGTATTTGGTCAGGTTGTAGATGTCGACACCGGCTTCGCCAGTTTCAACTTCGTCATCAGCAACACGTACCACGATACGGCTGGCATCAACGGAGTCGATCACGCCGCCACGACGAGCCACGACGCAAACGCCGGAGTCACGGGCTACGTTACGCTCCATGCCGGTACCTACCAGCGGCTTGTCAGCACGCAGGGTCGGTACAGCTTGACGCTGCATGTTGGAACCCATCAACGCACGGTTGGCGTCATCGTGCTCCAGGAACGGGATCAGCGACGCAGCGACCGAAACTACCTGCTTGGGCGATACGTCCATCAAGGTAACGTCTTCCGGCGCCTTGACAGTGAACTCGTTCAAGTGACGAACAGCTACCAGCTCGTCGACAAGGACTTTCTTCTCGTTCATCGTGGCCGAAGCCTGAGCGATCACATGATCGGCTTCTTCGATGGCAGACAGGAACACGATCTCGTCGGTGACCAGAGCATCTTTCACCACACGGTACGGGCTCTCAAGGAAGCCATACTGGTTGGTGCGCGCATAAGCGGCCAAGGAGTTGATCAGACCGATGTTCGGACCTTCCGGCGTTTCGATCGGGCAAACACGACCGTAGTGCGTTGGGTGTACGTCACGAACTTCGAAGCCTGCACGCTCACGGGTCAGACCGCCCGGGCCCAGTGCGGATACACGGCGTTTGTGGGTGATCTCGGAGAGCGGGTTGTTCTGGTCCATGAACTGAGAGAGCTGGCTGGAACCGAAGAACTCTTTCACCGCCGCAGCCACTGGCTTGGCGTTGATCAGGTCTTGCGGCATCAGGCCTTCGCTTTCAGCCATCGACAGACGCTCTTTGACCGCACGCTCAACACGTACCAGGCCAACGCGGAACTGGTTCTCGGCCATTTCGCCTACGCAGCGAACACGACGGTTACCCAGGTGGTCGATGTCATCGACGATGCCTTTGCCGTTACGGATGTCGACCAGGGTCTTCAGGACCGCAACGATGTCTTCCTTGCACAGCACGCCCGAACCTTCGATCTCGGTACGACCGATACGACGGTTGAACTTCATCCGGCCGACCGCAGACAGGTCATAGCGCTCAGGACTGAAGAACAGGTTGTTGAACAGGGTTTCCGCAGCGTCTTTGGTCGGTGGCTCGCCAGGACGCATCATGCGATAGATCTCGACCAGCGCTTCCAATTGGTTGCTGGTGGAGTCGATCTTCAAGGTGTCGGAGACGAACGGACCGCAGTCGATATCGTTGGTGTACAGGGTCTCGATGCGAACAACCTGGGCCTTGGCGATTTTTGCCAGGATTTCGGTATTCAGCTCGGTGTTGCACTCTGCCAGGATTTCGCCTGTGGCCGGGTGAACGATGACCTTGGCGGTAGTGCGACCCAGGACGTAGTCCAGAGGCACTTCCAGCGACTTGATACCGGCTTTTTCGATCTGGTTGATGTGGCGCGCGGTGATACGGCGACCGGCTTCAACGATGACCTTGCCATTTTCGTCCTGGATATCCAGGACAGCAATTTCACCACGCAGACGCGAAGCAATAAGCTCCAGACTGAGGGTTTCATCCTTCAGGCTGAACACGTTGGTGGTGTAGAAAGCATCAAGCACTTGCTCAGTGGTATAGCCGAGCGCGCGCAGCAGTACCGAGGCCGGCAGCTTGCGACGACGGTCAATACGCACGAACACGCAGTCTTTCGGGTCGAACTCGAAGTCCAACCACGAACCACGGTACGGAATGATCCGCGCGGAGTACAGGAGCTTGCCGGAGCTGTGCGTCTTGCCTCGGTCGTGGTCGAAGAACACGCCCGGGGAACGGTGCAGCTGGGAAACGATAACACGCTCGGTACCGTTGATAACGAAGGTACCGTTTTCCGTCATCAGTGGGATTTCGCCCATGTAGACTTCTTGCTCTTTGATGTCCTTGATCGCCTTGTTCGACGATTCTTTGTCGAAAATGATCAGACGGACTTTTACCCGTAAAGGTACGGCGTACGTAACACCGCGCAACACGCATTCTTTGACATCAAATGCCGGTTCGCCCAGGCGATAACCGACGTACTCCAGCGCAGCATTGCCAGAGTAGCTGATGATCGGGAAAACGGATTTGAAGGCCGCATGCAGGCCCACGTCGCGGAACTGATCTTTGGTCGCTCCCGCCTGCAAGAATTCACGATACGAATCCAGCTGGATAGCCAGAAGGTACGGGACATCCATGACGTCCGGCAACTTGCTAAAGTCCTTGCGGATACGTTTTTTCTCAGTATATGAGTAAGCCATCAGCGTTCCCCAGCTTGGTCACCTGCTTGTTTGGCCCTCCCGACGGGAGCAGCCAGAAAATCTTGCAAACCCCTTGGTTTGCACCACCACACCGGGTGGTTACAGCGCGTCAATGGCGGCGACCGAGTCGGCAGCCAAGAACGGAAAAAGGCCGGTGGCAAGAGCCACCAGCCATCAGCCTTCAGCTTAACGCTTGGGCTGGAGACGCAAAGTCGATGCTTACTTCAGCTCGACTTTAGCGCCTGCTTCTTCCAGAACAGCTTTGGCTTTGTCAGCAGCGTCTTTCGACACAGCTTCCAGAACCTGGGCTGGAGCACCGTCAACTACAGCCTTGGCTTCTTTCAGGCCCAGACCGGTCAGTTCACGAACTGCCTTGATCACGTTTACTTTCTTCTCGCCAGCTTCCAACAGCATGACGTTGAATTCGGTTTGCTCTTCAGCAGCAACAGCAGCAACAGCTGGACCAGCAGAAGCAGCGGCAGCAGAAACGCCGAATTTTTCTTCGAAAGCTTTGATCAGCTCAACAACCTGCAGAACCGACATTTCAGCTACGGCGTTGAGGATATCTTCTTGGGAGATAGACATTACTGTATTTCCTGAATTGGGGGACGGCCTACGCGGCCATCGAAATAAACAAAAATACGCGAGAGAAAATGCTCAGCCTTAGGCTGCGGCAGCTTCTTTTTGCTCGCGAACTGCAGCCAGAGTACGAGCCAGCTTGCTGGTGGCGCCTTGAATCACGCTCATCAACTGCGAAATAGCTTCGTTACGGGTCGGCAGTGTTGCCAGTACGTCGATTTGGTTAGCTGCGAGGAACTTGCCCTCGAACGCAGCTGCCTTGATCTCGAACTTATCCTGACTCTTGGCGAATTCTTTGAACAAACGGGCAGCAGCACCTGGATGTTCTTTGGAGAACGCGATGAGAGTCGGGCCGGTGAACACGTCGTTGAGGACACTGTATTCAGTGTCAGCAACAGCGCGCTTGAGCAGGGTGTTACGTACAACACGTACGTATACGCCAGCTTCACGAGCCTCTTTACGGAGTCCGGTCATAGCGCCAACTGTCACACCACGGGCATCAGCCACGACAGCGGACAGAGCAGCTTTGGCAGCCTCGTTGACTTCAGCGACGATGGCCTTCTTGTCTTCGAGATTAATTGCCACGGGTTTAACTCCTGCTTGTTACCGTTTCATCTGGCCGAAGCCGGATGTCGTTTTGGTGTCTGATTCGGTAAGGAACCGGGAGCACCATCTGCGTAGGCTTGAGGTTTAAGACTTACGTCGCCTACGGTCTTGGATAGCCCCCGCCAGGCAGGGACCCCAATTTTTCAATTGGCGTGATCGCTCACGCCAATTTGTGTCTTATACGTCCAGCGAGCCTTGGTCGATGACCAGACCTGGGCCCATAGTGGTGCTCAGGGTAACGCGCTTGACGTAGATACCTTTCGAAGAAGCTGGCTTGATACGCTTCAGATCAGCGATCAGGGCTTCAACGTTTTCCTTCAGCTTGACGGCATCGAAGCCGACTTTGCCAACGGAAGTGTGAATGATGCCGTTTTTGTCGGTGCGATAACGAACCTGACCAGCTTTGGCGTTTTTAACCGCAGTAGCGACGTCTGGAGTTACGGTGCCGACTTTCGGGTTAGGCATCAGGCCACGTGGACCGAGGATCTGACCCAACTGACCCACAACGCGCATTGCATCCGGGGAAGCAATAACGACGTCATAGTTCAAGTCGCCGCCTTTCATTTCGGCAGCCAGGTCGTCCATGCCAACGCGATCCGCGCCGGCAGCCAGAGCAGCTTCAGCTGCTGGGCCTTGGGTGAAGACAGCAACACGTACGGTCTTGCCAGTACCGTGTGGCAGCACAGTAGCGCTACGAACGACCTGGTCGGATTTACGTGGGTCAACACCCAGGTTTACAGCAACGTCAACGGACTCGCTGAACTTGACAGTCGACAGCTCGGTCAGCAGGGCAGCAGCGTCTACAAAGTTGTAGGCCTTTCCTGCTTCGATTTTGCCAGCGATAGCCTTTTGGCGCTTGGTCAGCTTAGCCATTACACACCCTCCACGTTAAGGCCCATGCTACGAGCAGAACCGGCGATGGTACGCACGGCTGCATCCATATCAGCTGCAGTCAGATCCGCGTTTTTGGTTTTCGCGATTTCTTCCAGCTGAGCACGAGTCACGGTGCCAACCTTAACGGTGTTAGGACGAGCGGAACCGCTTGTCAGACCAGCAGCTTTCTTCAACAGAACCGAAGCCGGGGTCGACTTGGTTTCGAAGGTGAAGCTACGGTCGCTGTATACAGTGATGATCACTGGAGTCGGCAGACCTGGCTCAAGACCCTGAGTACGGGCGTTGAAGGCCTTGCAGAATTCCATGATGTTCACGCCGTGCTGACCCAGAGCTGGACCGACGGGTGGGCTAGGGTTGGCCTGAGCGGCCTTCACTTGCAGCTTGATGTAAGCGGTAATCTTCTTGGCCATGAGGCACTCCAATTACGGGTTCAAACGCCTCGAAAGGCTCCCCGGTTACTTGCGCGTTTATCCCAGTGACGACAAAACCCCACAGCCTAAGGCTGCGGGGTTGGGATACTTTTCCAGCTAGACCTTCTCGACCTGGCTGAACTCCAACTCTACCGGAGTAGAGCGTCCGAAAATGAGCACCGCCACTTGGATCCGGCTCTTTTCGTAGTTAACTTCTTCGACGGTGCCGTTAAAATCAGCAAACGGACCATCGGTGACACGAACAACCTCTCCCGGCTCGAACAACGTCTTCGGCTTGGGCTTGTCGCTACCGTCAGCAACACGACGCAGAATCGCTTCTGCTTCTTTGTCGGTGATCGGAGCAGGCTTATCGGCCGTACCACCAATGAAGCCCATGACACGAGGGGTATCCTTGACCAAGTGCCAAGTACCTTCATTCATGTCCATCTGAACCAGCACGTAGCCAGGGAAGAACTTGCGCTCACTCTTACGCTTCTGACCATTCCGCATTTCAACCACTTCTTCAGTGGGAACCAGAATTTCGCCGAAGCCATCTTCCATGCCTGCCAGCTTTACGCGCTCCAGCAAAGAGCGCATAACATGCTTCTCGTAACCCGAGTAAGCATGCACAACGTACCAACGCTTAGCCACGGGACACCCTTAGCCAACAATCAAGGAAACAAGCCAGCCGAGCAGGGAATCAAGCCCCCACAACAGCAACGCCATAACCAGAACAACAGCCACTACAATCAACGTGGTCTGCGTGGTTTCTTGGCGAGTCGGCCAAACGACTTTACGAATTTCGACGCGAGCTTCCTTTACCAGGACCGCGAAAGACTTGCCTTTGGCAGTCTGCAGGCCTACAAAGGCAGCTACAGCAGCAAGGGCGAGCAAAGCGAGTACACGGTACAGGATCGGCGAAGCAGAATAGTACTGATTGCCAACAACGCCTACGACCACCAATGCGACGACAGCAAGCCACTTGACTAGATCGAAACGAGAGCTTTGAGCTTCAGCCTTAGGAGTCATCTATGAAGATCCTGTGAAAAGAAAGCCAGACACACCGCGTGAATCTGGCAGGTCAGGAGGGAATCGAACCCCCAACCTACGGTTTTGGAGACCGTCGCTCTGCCAATTGAGCTACTGACCTAAAACAAAATCAGGCCGGCCATTATGCAGGCCTGAAAAAGACTTTACAACAGCCAACCCCAAGAGACCTGATACCACCCGGCAAAAAAGCCAGCTACAACAGAATCAAGCCGAGACAGCCGTTAAAACAAAGGCAGATATTTTCATATCTGCCTTGTTATATGGAGCTCTTGAGCGGATTTGAACCGCTGACCTCACCCTTACCAAGGGTGTGCTCTACCAACTGAGCTACAAGAGCAAAACACGCCGCACAACCTGCAAACTTGGAGCGGGTAGCGGGAATCGAACCCGCATCATCAGCTTGGAAGGCTGAGGTTCTACCACTAAACTATACCCGCGGAGCTTGCAGCTCACGCTAAAAATGGTGGAGGGGGAAGGATTCGAACCTTCGAAGTCGTAGACGTCAGATTTACAGTCTGATCCCTTTGGCCGCTCGGGAACCCCTCCTAAGCGAGCCGGCATTCTACATCACGCCGACCTTCTGTCAAGCATTTTCTCATTAAAAATATGAGGTTAGCTGCGTTGACCTTTGCTTTGCACTTTAGACCTTAAAGGTCTTCACTGCGAAGCGGGCGCCATTCTATGCAAACTATTCGAGAGTTGCAATGCCTTCGCACAGCATTATTTTATGTTTTAACTCATTGAATTCATTGGCAAGGTTTTCAAACGGCAGATCCTCAGCCAGTTGGCGGCTTTCAGGAGCCACACGAAGCCAGTAACCGGAAGCCTCAGGCATGTTCAAAAGTTGAATCTTGACCTTTATATCCAGACTCGTGAGACGCTGCTCAACAGCCTGAGCCTTGCGCTGGTCGTTAAAGCCGCCGATGTATAAGCAGGTACTCTGCGCATCGGACGCTTTTGCCTTGTCACGCCGAGCCACCGCGTCAGAGGACTCACTCAACAGTCGGATATCCTGCTGAGAGCCACGATACAGACTCAACGGCGTGACATCCTTGGCGCGCAACGGAGCCTCCTGTTGATGCCAAACGTAATAAAAAGCATTGAGAACGAGTAAAAGCAAAAACAGCCAACGCATAAACACCTCAGGACAAAGGACACGCCATGGCCAGACCAACGAAAACCAGGTCAGGAACCAGCCGTGCCTGCGGTATGACACCCAAGACGAGATCAGCATCCCCCCCCGTGAGGAATACGGTGAAATCATCACCCCAGTAGCTTCGCGCCAACTCGAGCTGAGTCAAAACGAACCCCCTGAGCATCAGCGTACAACCACGCTCGACAGCCTCCGCAGTCGTACGCCCAGGGGAGAGCCGCTCCAGAGCAAGCTCGGCCGCCGCGTCGTCATAGCGTATCTTGCGAGTATGCGTGCGCAACTGATTGCGCATTAACGGCATGCCGGGGCAAATGAAGCCTCCCAGGTGCTCGCCATCTGCGGCGACGAAATCGGCGGTGGCCGCGGTACCAAAATCGAGGACCAGGCACGCACCCGAAGCCAGCTTGAAGCCACCCAGCATCGCTAACCAGCGGTCAAGACCAAGGCGCTCGAAGTCTTGGTAGCCATTGCGCACTCCGGCCATCTCGCGCGCTGGTGCAGCACAGGATACGGTAACACCGAAAGCGCCCCGCAAAGCCTCGACCAATTTACTGGTCTCCTCTGAAGCTCGAACACTCACCAAACGGCAATGTGTCAACGATAGGCCAGGCAACGCTGCCAGACGTTCAATCAAGACGAGATCCGAACCGACAACACCTTCGGCAGAAGCTTTCGCTTGATCAGATTCAAGTACACGCCATTTGATAAAGCTGTTCCCACAGTCGAGCTCAAGAATCATCACGCAGCCTCAGGCTTAACTCACCACCACTGTATATTTTTTCAACACCATCGACGCTTAAACGTAATGCACCCTGACGGTCGACACCCAGAACCACCCCATCAACCTGATTGACACCAGCAATGAGAGATGCCGCCCTACCCTGCCATAAGTGATTCCGCTCCCACTCTTCTTGAAGCGCCGCAAAGCCGCTAGCTGCATGTTGGGTCAGGTAACGCTGCAGCTGCACACCCAGCCGCGCCACAAGTAGATTACGATCCATAGGAGAGCCGGTTACCAACTGCACTGACGTCCACTGCTGATCAACCTCAGCAACTTTTTGCATATTTACGTTTATGCCAATACCAAGAACAACGTGACAGATATCAGCAGGATCGCCCACCAACTCAAGCAGGATGCCGGCAATTTTTTTTTGCCCCACCAAGACATCGTTTGGCCATTTCAACGCAGCCCCCGGCACGCCCGACTCGCGCAGGGCCTGCATGACTGCCAGCCCCACAACTAGGCTAAGCCCCTCTAGTTGCCGCAGACCGCCTTCAATGCGTAGCACAAGGCTGTAATACACATTCTGAGCGAACGGACTGACCCATTTGCGCCCTCTTCGGCCTCTTCCGGCAGTTTGTTGTTCTGCGAGCACTAGAAATGGCGCCACGCCCCCCGCATCGACAAGGCGCAGCGCTTCAGCGTTGGTGGAGTCAATAGAGTCAGATATGTAGACGGGCCATGCCAAAGAAGGGGCCTTCAGCGTAATTTCTTCAGCATCCAAGAACACCAGGGGCGATGCCAACTGATACCCCTTGCCACGGACTTTGTGGATGGGCAAGTTTAACTCAGCCTCAAGATGCTGAAGCTGCTTCCATACAGCACTGCGACTGACGCCCAAGACAGCACCCAGCGCTTCCCCAGAGTGGAATCGACCATCTTTCAGAAGTTTTAACAACGTCAGCATGCAAGTATCGCCTCACAATGAGGCACGCATCATAGCCATGCCTAGGGTCATTGCATAGAAACGCCGGGCCTTTGCACTGAAGACCGCCGCGATGAGCCTCTTCGTACTTTCCGAGCGCCCAAAACAAAACCCCTGTCTGCGTGAGCAAACAGGGGTTCTGGAATTTAATCTTGACGATGACCTACTCTCACATGGGGAAACCCCACACTACCATCGGCGATGCATCGTTTCACTACTGAGTTCGGGATGGGATCAGGTGGTTCCAATGCTCTATGGTCGTCAAGAAATTCGGGTACTGACTCGTGACCTCATGGCCTCGCTTCAGCAAATTGGGTATGTGATAGCTTTGGTGTTTTGTGAGATTCGAACTTTCGGTTCGTTTCGTCTTCACACACCGCAATCTGGTGCTCTTTCGCTTTTCAGCTCGAAGCAAGCAAATTGCTTGGGTGTTATATGGTCAAGCCTCACGGGCAATTAGTATTGGTTAGCTCAACGCCTCACAGCGCTTACACACCCAACCTATCAACGTCGTAGTCTTCGACGGCCCTTCAGGGGACTCAAGGTCCCAGTGAGATCTCATCTTGAGGCTAGTTTCCCGCTTAGATGCTTTCAGCGGTTATCTATTCCGAACATAGCTACCCGGCAATGCCACTGGCGTGACAACCGGAACACCAGAGGTTCGTCCACTCCGGTCCTCTCGTACTAGGAGCAGCCCCTCTCAAATCTCAAACGTCCACGGCAGATAGGGACCGAACTGTCTCACGACGTTCTAAACCCAGCTCGCGTACCACTTTAAATGGCGAACAGCCATACCCTTGGGACCGGCTTCAGCCCCAGGATGTGATGAGCCGACATCGAGGTGCCAAACACCGCCGTCGATATGAACTCTTGGGCGGTATCAGCCTGTTATCCCCGGAGTACCTTTTATCCGTTGAGCGATGGCCCTTCCATACAGAACCA